>NZ_JBWKFG010000008.1:0-620413 GCF_056434405.1 Streptomyces sp. NPDC044044
ATCCAGCACCGTGCGGGCATGCAGACCTCCAAGACGATCGTGGCGATCAACAAGGACGCCGAGGCCCCGATCTTCGACCTCGTCGACTACGGCGTGGTCGGCGACCTCTTCGACGTCGTCCCGGCCCTGACCGAAGAGGTCAACACCCGCAAGGGCTGAGCTCATCGACCGTACGAGGCCCTCACCCCGCGCCGCGGGGTGAGGGCCTCGCCGCGTCACAGGGTCAGGCTCGCCTGCACCGGCAGATGGTCGCTCGGGTACTGCCCGCCCGCCGAGAACGTGCTGATGGTCGCCGAGTGCACCCGCACCCCCGGTGTCGCCAGGATCCAGTCGATCCGGTCGCCGTCCGGCACCAGCGGCTTGTAGCCGTGGAAGGTGGCGTACGCCTTGCTGCGCTCGTCCGCCGCGTCCCACGTGTCGAGGAGACCGGCGCCCAGCATCGTGTCGTAGACCGGGTTCTTGTGGGCCGCGACGTTGAAGTCACCGGTGACCAGAAGCGGCAGGGACGGGTCGAGGGCGGCGATCCGTTCCGAGATCAGACTCGCGGCACGCGTGCGTGCGTACTGACTCGCGTTGTCGAGGTGGGTGTTGAGGACGTACAGCTCGCTGTCGGTGCGCAGGTCGTGGAAGCGGACCCAGGTGACCATGCGGATGGAACCGCCGCCCCAGGTGTTCGATCCGATGACCTCGGGTGTGTCGGAGAGCCAGTAGTGGTCGTACTCGACCGGCGCGAGCCTGCGGGTGTCGAAGAAGACGGTCATGAACTCGTCGCGGCTGCCGCCCGCCCGGCCGGTGCCGATCCAGTCGTAGTGCGGGCCCAGGTCATCGGCGATGTCCCGCACCTGCTGGTAGAGGCCTTCCTGGGTGCCGATGACATGAGGGCGCGCGCGGCGCAGCAACTCCCGGGTCACCGGACGGCGGTCGGCCCAGGTGTTGGGCGGCGTGGTGCTCGCGTAGCGGAGGTTGAACGACATGACCTCCAGGCGACGCCCCGCGCGCTCCACCGCGTGCACGGGCGAGGCGGCGAGCGCGGTGGTGAACAAGGGCACTGCCACCGCGGCGAGCGCGGTCTGCAGGCCGAGGCGGCGCGTAACGCGGGTGTCGTTCGGCACGCGGTCTCCTTCTGTGGGTGACGGCCAACGGGTGACGGTCAGGATGAGGTGCGGGCACGCGAGTGCGGAAGCAGGATCTGAGACATGGGTGAACGGACGAGGTCCGGCAGACGAGAGGGTGTTGACCAGCGGGAAGGTCGCCGGATAACTTCGGCATGCGGATTGTTGATTCCGTGAAGCGGAAGTTCACGCAATCCTGAGTGGTCCTGAATGGTCCTGAGTGTGTGGTCCTGAGCGTGTGGAGGGTGCAGGAATGGGTCAGCAAGAGAAGGTGGCGACGAGTCTCGCGGGCGCGGTCAGCGAGGGCATCAGCGCTTCCCTCGCCCCGGTGGACGCGGAGCTCGAGCGCCGCTATCCCGGAGACCCGGGCACCCGCCAGCCGGTCCACACCGTGTACGTCCCCGGCGAGCTCTTCGGCGCCGACACCATCCGGACGTGGGGCGACCAGGCGCTGAAGGCCCTCGACGAGCACGCTCCGGACGCCGCCACCTTCGCGTCCGTCCTCGGTCTGGCCGACGACCTGGCAGCGCCGGTCTACGACCGCGTACGCGCCAAGCTGGAGCGCGAGCCCATCGAGGATCTGCGTATCGACTTCGAGGACGGCTACAAGGGCGCGGACGAGGACCAGGACGCCGCCCGCGCGGCCCGCCTGATCTCCGAGGCCTACAAGAACGGCACCGCGGCCCCGTACATGGGCATCCGCATGAAGTGCTTCGAGGAGAACGTGCGCGACCGCGCCATCCGCACCCTCGACATCTTCCTTTCCGGCCTCATGGAGGCAGGCGGCCTGCCCGACGGGCTCGTCCTGACGCTGCCCAAGGTCACGTACCCCGAGCAGGTCACCGCGATGGTGCGCCTCCTGGAGGAGTTCGAGAAGGTGCGCGGCCTGGAGCCGGGCCGGATCGGCTTCGAGATCCAGATCGAGACCAGCCAGTCCATCCTCGCCTCCGACGGCACCGCCACCGTGGCCCGCATGATCGGCGCCGCCGAGGGCCGTGCCACCGGCCTGCACTACGGCACCTTCGACTACAGCGCCTGCCTCCACGTGAGCGCCGCCTACCAGACGAGCGACCACCCGGCCGCCGACCACGCCAAGGCGATCATGCAGGTCGCGGCGGCGGGCACCGGCGTACGCGTCTCGGACGGTTCCACCAACGTCCTGCCCATCGGCACCACCGAGAAGGTCCACGACGCCTGGCGGCTGCACTACGGCCTCACCCGCCGCGCCCTGGCCCGCGCCTACTACCAGGGCTGGGACATGCACCCCGGCCACATCCCCACGCGCTACGCCGCCGTGTTCGCCTTCTACCGCGAGGGCTTCGAGCAGGCCGCCGCGCGCCTGTCCGCGTACGCGGCCCACCGCGAGGGCGGCGACGTGGCGGACGAGCCGGCATCGGCCAAGGCGCTCGCCGGCTACCTTCTGCGCGGCCTGGACTGCGGCGCCCTGGACGTCGGCGAGGTCACCCGGCTCACCGGTCTGACGCTGGCCCGCCTCCAGAGCTTCTCGGGCCCGCGCCGCGGGGACCTCACCCCGCACGGCAAGTAACTCCCGGCACGCGCTGTCACCCCTGCCCCGTAGTCTGTGAGCCACGAAAAGTGGTGTCACAGGAACGGGGCAGCGGTGACTTCGGGGGATCAGGAACAGACGGGCGGTGTCGGACGGCTGCTTGCCGGGCGCTATCGCGTGACGGCTCAGCTGGGGCGCGGCGGCATGGGCGTCGTCTGGCGCGCCGTGGACGAGGTGCTCGGCCGCGAGGTCGCCGTCAAGGAACTGCGCACGTACACGGACGAGGCCGGGCCCGAACTGGCCGACCTGCGCGTGCGGATGCAGCGCGAGGCCCGCGCGGCCGCCCGTGTCCGGCACCCCGGAGTGGTCGCCGTGCACGACGTGGCGGAGGTCGAAGGACGGCCCCTGATCGTCATGGAACTGGTCGAAGGGCCCTCCCTGGACGACGTGCTGCGCGAGCGCGGCACCCTCGACCCCCGCGAGGCCGCGGCCATCGGCGCCAAGGTCATGGAGGCGCTCGCCGCCGCCCACCGCGCAGGAGTCCTGCACCGCGACGTGAAGCCCGGCAACATCCTCCTGGAGACCGGCGGCCGCGTCGTCCTGACCGACTTCGGCATCGCCACGATGGACGACCCGGGCGACGGCTCCGCCACCCACCTCACCCGCAGCGGCGAACTGGTCGGCTCCCTGGACTACTTGGCGCCCGAGCGCGCCCAGGGCCAGGACCCCGGCCCGGCATCCGACGTATGGGCCCTGGGAGCCACGCTGTACGCGGCGGTCGAGGGCGCATCCCCGTTCCGTCGTACGTCGACGTGGTCCACGCTCACCGCGATCGTCACCGACCCGCTGCCCGAGCCGCAGCGGGCGGGCCCCCTGATCCCCGTGCTTCAACAGCTCATGCACAAGGACCCGCAGGCACGGCCGGACGCACAGCAGGCGGCGCTGATACTCGCCGACGCGGCCGGCGGCGCGGTGACCGCCGCGCTGCGCGAGCCCGAGCCGCGGCCGAGGGAGACCACGGAGCGAAGCATCCCGAGCGGGCCACCCCCGGGCTTCGGGCCACCGCTCGCCGCGTCGGCCCCGCCGGCTCACCCCTCCGGGCCTGCGGCGCACCCCTCCGGACCCGCGGCTCACCCCTCCGGGCCTGCGGCGCACCCCTCCGGAGCGCCATGGCCTCCCTCCGGACCCGCGGCCACACCGCCCTCCGAGCGACGACCGCGCCGCGGCCGTGCGCTGCTCGCCGCGGTGGCCGTCGCCGTCGTCCTGGCGGCGACCGGCGTCACCGTGGCCCTCGTCAACAACGGCGGTGACAGCGGCAGCCAGGCCCAGCGACCGGCCTCCTCCGGGGACCGGGACGCGGCCGAGCCGGAAGCCGACACCAGCAGGGGCGCGCTGGACGGCACGGACGGCCCCAAGCCCTCGAAGCAGGGCGACGAGAAGACCCGGAAGCCGGACGCGAAGCCCTCCGCCGGCAAGGACGACCCCAAATCCACGAAGAGACCGACGACCCGCCCCGAGTCCTCCTCCAAGCCGACCGAGGACGGCGGCACGACGGGCGGCGGTTCCGACGGCTCCGGCGGCACATCGGGCGGCGGCGACCCGGCACCCGAAGCCGCCTGCCACGCAGCGGGCGGCGGCAAGTACGACTGCTCGGTCTGGCGCAGCGCCACCTCGTACACCGCGTCGGGCGCCGAGGCCGGCGTACTGAACGCGGGCACGAATTACTTCTACTGCCAGCAGAACCTGGGCCGACGCGAGACGCACGGCGAGTGGACGAACGTCTGGTGGGCCAAGACGGACGACGACAGCGGCAACAGGGACGTCTTCATCAGCGACGTCTACATCAAGGGCGGCGACAACGACAAGCCGCTGCCCGGCCTCCCGGTCTGCTGACCGCCCCCGCGCCGCCAACTGTCAGCCCGCTGGCGGCAGTTCGCCCGACCCGCGCTGGATCAGACGCGTCGGGAGCTCGATGCGCTCCGGGGCGTCGGACGCGCCGTCGAGCTGACGGAACAGGCGCTCGGCGGCGGTCCTGCCCAACTGCGCGGCGTCCTGGGCGACGACGGTCACGCCCGGCTGCAGCAGATCCGCGAGCTCGATGTCGTCGAAGCCGACGAGGGCCACGGGGCGAGGGAGGCCGGCGAGGACGCGGACGACCGTCACCGTCACACGGTTGTTGCCCGCGAAGATCGCCGTGACGGGTTCGGAGCCGCCCAGCATGGTCCTGGTGGCCTGCTCGACGCGGTCCGGGGCGGTGGGCCCGAGCGACATCCACTCCTCCTGGACGGGGATGCCCGCGTCCTCCATGGCCGCGCGGTAGCCGCGCAGGCGCTCTATGGCGGTGTGGATGCGCGGCTGGTCACCGATGAAGCCGATACGGCGGTGGCCGTGGGCGATGAGATGGGCGACGCCGTCGCGCGCGCCGCCGAAGCTGTCCGAGAGCACGACATCGGCGTCGATCTTCCCGGCGGGACGGTCGACGAAGACGGTGGCGACACCGGCGGCGATCTCCGGCTCCAGGTAGCGGTGGTCGTCACCGGCCGGGATGACGACCAGACCGTCGACCCGGCGCGCGCACAGGGCGAGCACCAACTCCTGCTCGCGGTCCGGGTCTTCGGCGCTCGAACCGTTGATGAGCAGCGCGCCGTGGGCGCGGGCCACTTCCTCGACGGCGCGGCTCAGCGGCCCGTAGAACGGGTCGGCGAGGTCTTCGAGGACCAGGCCGATGCTGGCCGTGCGGCCCTTGCGCAGCACCCGCGCGCTGTCGTTGCGGCGAAAGCCCAGGGCGTCGATGGCCTCCTGGACGCGGCGTTCGGTGTCCGGGGTGACACCCGGCTCGCCGTTCACGACGCGGGAGACCGTCTTGAGGCCGACTCCGGCGCGGGCGGCGACGTCTTTCATGGTCGGACGGTTGCCGTAGCGGGGTTCGGGTCGCTCGGGTCGGCTGGCGGTCTCGGCCACGGTGCGCTGTCCTGTCGTCGACGAAGGTGAGCTGAAAGTGGTGCGTAAGTGATGTGGCGTCGAGCATAGAACCTGGACAACGTTGTCAGATGCGAGAGAGACTGTCCATCACATTCTCCGGCCTGCACTTTCACCAGGAGAGCGGCCTGCCCTTGCCACCAGGAGATCTGACACTGATGCACACGGACCTCGTCGCCGCACTCGACATCGGCGGCACCAAGATCGCCGGCGCCCTGGTGGACGGCCGCGGCCGGATCCTGCTGCGCGCCCAGCGGCCCACGCCCGCGCGCGAGGACGGCGACACCGTGATGCGAGCGGTGGAGGAGGTCCTGGGCGAGCTCACGCGCTCCCCGCTGTGGGGCGGAGCCCGCGCGGTCGGCATCGGCAGTGCGGGCCCCGTGGACGCATCGGCGGGCACGGTCAGCCCTGTGAACGTCCCCGGGTGGCGCGGCTACCCGCTGGTCGAGCGGGTGCGCGCCGCCACCGGCGGCCTCCCGGTCGAGCTGGTCGGGGACGGCGTCGCGATGACCGCGGCCGAGCACTGGCAGGGCGCGGCCCGGGGCCACGACAACGCGCTGTGCATGGTGGTGTCCACGGGAGTCGGGGGCGGACTGATCCTCGGGGGCAAGCTGCACCCCGGCCCCACCGGCAACGCGGGGCACATCGGGCACATCAGCGTCGATCTGGACGGCGACCCCTGCCCGTGCGGCGCGCGCGGGTGCGTGGAGCGCATAGCCAGTGGGCCCAACATCGCGCGGCGTGCGCTGGAGGGCGGGTGGCGTCCGGGGGCCGACGGCGACACGTCCGCCGCCGCGGTGGCCGTCGCCGCGCGGGCCGGTGACCCGGTCGCCGTCGCCTCCTTCGAGCGGGCGGCGCAGGCGCTCGCCGCGGGGATCGCCGCCACGGCGACGCTCGTCGAGATCGACATCGCCGTGATCGGGGGCGGGGTGGCGAAGGCGGGAAGCGTGCTCTTCGACCCGCTGCGCCGGTCGCTGCGGGACTACGCCACGCTCTCCTTCGTACGTCATCTGACCGTGGGTCCGGCCTTGATGGGGACGGACGCGGGGTTGGTGGGTGCCGCCGCGGCCGCGCTCAGCCAGGAGGCCACCGCGCTGGACCTGCGCCCCGCCGTGGGGAGTTGACCGGCTCCGGGCCCGCCCCATGGGGCCCGGAGGACGGATCGAGTGCGGGCCGGGCTGCAGTTCATCGGCCCGGCCCGTACTCGGCGGATGGCGTGCCTCAGGAGCTGCGGTGCTCAGGAGTTCAGGTGCTCAGCAGCTGAGCACCGGCTCCGCCCAGTCCGCGTGGTCGGAGTCCCTGCCGTCCCCGCCGTCCGTGACGACCAGGCGTACGACCTGGGCGCCGGTCACGTCGGCCGAAAGGCTCTTCGCGGCATCGGCGTTGGTGAGGACACCCGTTGAAGCGGCCTTCTTGCCGTCGGCCCAGATCTCGAAGGTGACCGTTCCCTTCAGGCCCTTCTCGTCGTCGACGCCCACCTGCGCGGTGACCTTCCCGCAGGATCCGCCGGTGTAGTACTCGACGGCGCTGTCGGCGTGCACCCCCAGCCCCTTGGCGTAGACGACCCCGCCGATGGTGAGCGGATTGCCGTCGCCGGCCTCGCTCTCGCCGTTGCTGGTGTTCTTCTCGACGGGGCCCCAGCCGTTGACCGTCGACATCCACGGCAGGTCGCTGACCGCCGAGTCGCCCGCGGGTGGCGCCACAACGACATGGGCGGTGAGCGGCAGCGCGCTCTCGGCACGGGTGCCGGCGGGGGAGCGGTAGGTGGCCCTGAGCGTCAGGTCGTACGCTCCCGGGGCCGCGCCCTGCGGTGCGGTCACCGACCACGACGTACTCAGCGACTTGCCCGTACTCAGGGAGCTCGCGGTCGAGGGCGAGGTCGCCTTGATCCGCCAGCCGGAGGGGCCTGCGAAGGTGGCGGACACCTTCTGCGCGGGGGTGCGGCCGAGGTCGGTGACCTTGGAGGTCAGCTTCTGCGGCTTGCCCGCCTCCACCAACGGGGCGCCGTCCAGGCCGAGTTCGACGGCGGGCGGATTCTTCGCCCACTTGCCGTCCGCCGTGACGCGCAGCAGTACGGTGCCGTGCGCGGGGACGGTCGCCGAGATCTTGCCCGCGGTGTTGTAGCTCTTGTGCTGCCACAGGTCGCGCAGCGTGTACCCGTCCGCGTCCGGGAGGCCGACGGCCTTCGCCGACGTGGCGATCGACTGGGCGGTGCCCGTCTCGTTGAAGAGCGCGACCGTCCGGCTGCCGTCCTTCATCTCCTTGGCGACGACCCAGCGGCCGCCCTCCGACGACAACACCTCACCCTGTCTGCCCAGCGGGTCCTGGTCGACGGCGATGACTTCCTTGTTGCCGATGATCTCGAAGGTCTCGGGTGTGGCCTTGCGCAGGTCGGAGCCGATGAGCAGGGGTGAGGCCATGATCGACCACATCGAGAAGTGCGTGCGGTACTCGGTGTCCGTCATGCCGCCGTTGCCGACCTCGAGCATGTCCGGGTCGTTCCAGTGACCCGGGCCCGCGTACTTGGCGAGCGGCAGGTTCTGCTTCATGATCGACAGCATCGAGGACCAGTTGTCGCTGATGTCGCCGGTGGTGCGCCACAGATGGCCGACGTCGGCGGCCCACTCCCAGGGCTTGTTCTCGCCCCACTCGCAGATGCTGTAGACGATGGGGCGGCCGGTGGCCTTCAGCGCGTCGCGCATGGCGTTGTACCGCTTCTTGGCGTCGACGCCTTGGTTGTTGCAGTTGTCGTACTTGAGGTAGTCGACGCCCCAGTCGGCGAACTGCTGTGCGTCGCTGACCTCATGGCCGAGCGCCCCGGGGAAGCCGATGTCGCTGCAGGTCTTGGTGCCGGCACTGGTGTAGATGCCGAGCTTGAGCCCCTTGGCGTGGACGTAGTCGGCAACTCCCTTGATCCCATTGGGGAATCGCTTGGGGTCGGG
Organism: Streptomyces sp. NPDC044044; assembly: GCF_056434405.1. Classification (NCBI taxonomy): domain Bacteria; kingdom Bacillati; phylum Actinomycetota; class Actinomycetes; order Kitasatosporales; family Streptomycetaceae; genus Streptomyces; species Streptomyces sp. NPDC044044. Next base: position 8,541 of record NZ_JBWKFG010000008.1, read on the forward strand.
CACCAGTTTGCCGTTCGCGTCCCGCTCGGGCAGCGCCCAGCAGTCGTCGAGATTGACGTACTGATATCCGGCGTCCTTGAGGCCCTTCTCGACGAAGATGTCCGCGATTCCCTTGACCATCGACTCGTCGAACTCGGCCCTGCAGTGGGTGGAGTTCCAGTTGTTGAAGCCCATGGGCGGGGTGACGGCGAGATCGTCGGGGAGCTTCGCCCCGGAGGCGGCGGCCCTCTCGGTCGCGCTCCGGCTGCGCGTGTCACTCGTGCCATTCGTGTCACTCGCGCTGCCCGCGTCGCGCGCCGCCGCCGGTGCCGCCAGCCCCGCGGCACACAGCAGTGCGGCGGCCAGTGACCCGACGACTCTTCGACGCGCTGTGAGGGGTGAGATGTGACGCATCGTTACATTCCTCCGTACTCGCAGAAGTTGGGGGACTGCATGTACGTGTCAGAGGTGCGCGCTTACGGTAGGCCGTGTTGGACTCTGTTGGAAGAGGAGCCGTAACGGTTCGAGCACCCGGACGCCGAAACCCTTGACTGCGGTGGCGCTTGGGAGTGGGATCCAACCCTTGCGTTCGGTTGTGTTCGTTTGCACCCCTTGGAGGGGGACATGGCACAGTCATCGTTCATGGGTCCTGCCACGCCTCGCAGCATGTCAGGACATCGGATGTCACGGCGGAATGTCCTGCGCGGTGCGGCCGCCGGCGCCGGAGCGGTCACCCTTCCGGCCCTGCTCACGGCCTGTGGTGATGGTCCGGGCGGCAACAAGAACGAAGTCACGATGGGCTCCAATTCATCGGACGCCGTGCCAAAGAAGGCGTTCGCCGCCGCCTTCGACGCCTATGAGAAGAAGTCCGGGAAGACCGTCAAGGTCAACACGACAGAGCACAACGAGTTCCAGCAGAACATCACGCGCTATCTGCAGGGCACGCCCGACGATGTCTTCATGTGGTTCGCGGGCTACCGCATGCAGTACTTCGCGGAGAAGGGCCTGCTGATCGACGTCAGCGACGTATGGAAGGGCTTCAAGGGCTTCTCCGACGCGTTGCGTGAGCAGTCCACACACGAGGGCAAGCAGTACTTCGTGCCGTATTACTACTACCCATGGGCCGTCTTCCACCGCAAGAGCCTCTTCGACAAGCAGGGATACGAACAGGCCAAGACCTGGGACCAGTTCATCGCCCTCGCCAAGAAGATGAGCAAGGACGGAATACCGGTCGCCTTCTGCGACAAGGACGGCTGGCCCGCCATGGGCACCTTCGACTACATCAACATGCGCCTCAACGGATACGAGTTCCACAAGAGCCTGATGGCAGGCGAGGAAGCCTGGACCGACACGAAGGTCAAGAAGGTCTTCGACCTGTGGCGCGAACTCATGCCGTACTACCAGAAGGGTGCGCTCGGCCGCACCTGGGAAGAGGCGGGCCAGGGACTGCAGCAGCGCAAGACGGGCATGGCCGTCTTCGGAATGCCGCACCCCGGCCAGCAGTTCCCGGCGAACGAACGCGACGACATCGACTTCTTCGCCTTCCCCGAGATCGATCCGGCGCACGGGCAGGACGCCGTGGAGGCGCCGATCGACGGATTCCTGGTGGCGAAGAAGTCGAAGAACGTCGACGGCGCCAAGGAACTCCTGAAGTGGCTCGGGACGCCGAGGGCCGAGGACATTTATCTGGCCGGTGACCCGAACAACGTCGCTGTCAACGAGGGCGCCGACACCAGCAAGTACAGCCCACTGCAGAAGAAATCGGCCGAACTCGTCGCCGGGGCCAAACAGATATCGCAGTTCCTCGACCGGGACACCCGGCCCGACTTCGCGCAGACCGTCATGATCAAGGCGCTGCAGGACTTCATCGACAATCCCAAGGATGTCGACGGCCTGGTCAACAGCATCGAGCGCCAGAAGAAGGACATCTTCTCGTCGGACGTCAGCTGAGCAGCGAGGGATCGCGCCCGTGCCGCAGAAAACCGCGCTGCGCGCCGGACGGCGAGGACCACGGCGTTTCACACGCCGTGACATCGCCGTGCTCGGCGTGCTTCTGGGAATTCCCGTCCTCCTTGACATCTTCATCATCTGGGGCCCGACCCTGGCCTCCATCGGCCTGTCCTTCACGTCATGGGACGGCATAGGCGACATCCAGTGGGTGGGCGGAAAGAACTACGAGAACCTGGTCGACAACTACCCGGCGTTCTGGCCCGCCGTACGCCACAACCTGCTGTGGATCGCGTTCCTCGGCCTGGTGGCGACGCCGTTCGGCCTGCTCCTGGCGGTGGTCATCGACCGGGGAGTCCGCTTCAGCCGTTTCTACCAGTCCGTGCTCTACATGCCGGTGGTGCTCTCGCTCGCCGTGGTCGGCTTCATGGCCCAGCTGATCCTCGGAACCGACCAGGGCGTGGTCAACACCATCCTCAACCATCAGAACGACCCGATCGACTGGCTCGGGAACTCCGACATCAACATCTGGATGATGATGCTGGCCGCGAGCTGGCGACACACGGGATACGTCATGATCCTGTACCTCGCCGGCCTGAAATCCGTCGACCCGGCCCTGAAAGAAGCAGCACAGATAGACGGCGCGAACGCCCGCCAGACATTCTTCCGAGTCGTCTTCCCGACACTCCGCCCCGTGAATGTGATCGTCGGCGTCATCACGGTCATCGAGGCCCTGCGTGCCTTCGACATCGTCTACGCGGTCAACAAGGGCCGCAACGGCCTCGAACTGCTCTCCGTACTCATCACCGACAACATCATCGGCGAGGCGAGCCGCATCGGATTCGGCTCGGCCATCGCGGTCGTACTCCTGACCGTCTCGCTCGGATTCATCGTGACGTTCCTGGTCCAAGAGCTGCGAGGTGCGCGCGACCGATGACCGCCGACATCCAGACCACGCTTCGCTCCACCGCCTCCCTGCCGCCCGCAGAGAAGCGAATCGGCCGCAGCCGCCGCCCCGGCCGTTTCGGGGTGCACATCTTCCTGATGGCGGTGACCCTCGGATTCCTGACACCACTGCTCCTGGCGGTCTACGCCTCCTTGCGCCCGTACGAGGAAACGGCGAAGCACGGCTATTTCTCCTTCCCGAAGAGCCTGTCGTTCGACTACTACCGCCAGGCCTACAGCGATTCCGGCATGGGCAAGTACTTCACCAACACCTTGCTCATCGCGGTCCCGGCCGTCCTCGTCACGCTCTTCCTCGCGTCGTTCGTGGCGTTCGCCGTCTCCCGCCTGCGCATCCGCGGGGGCATGATCCTGCTGATGTTCTTCACGGCGGGAAACCTGCTGCCGCCGCAGGTCCTCGTCACCCCCCTCTACGTCCTCTTCCTGAAAATCCCCCTCCCCTGGTGGATGTCCGACTCCCTCACTCTTTACGACTCGTACTGGGCGATCATCATCGTCAACATCGGCTTCCAGGTGGGCTTCTGTGTCTTCGTGCTCTCCAATTTCATGCGGACGCTGCCGCAGGAAATCCTGGAGGCGGCGATCGTGGACGGCGCGGGAGTCTGGACCCAGTTCTGGCGCATCACACTGCCGCTGTGCCGCCCCGCGCTGGCAGCGCTCGGCACACTGGAATTCACCTGGATCTACAACGACTTCCTCTGGGCCCTGATCTTCATCTCGAACCCCGACAAACTCCCGATCACGTCATCCCTGAACAACCTGCGGGGCCAGTTCTTCACGGACTACAACCTTCTGGCCGCGGGCTCGGTCCTGGTGGCGCTGCCGACGGTCCTGGTCTTCCTGCTGCTGCAGCGGCACTTCATCGCGGGGTTGACGTTGGGATCGAGCAAGGGGTGAAGGTCTCCAGGACAACGATGACGTGAGCGGCCCCGTCGGTGACGAGCTCGGGTCGACCAGAGGCGGTTACGGGGTGGTGAGGTGGCGCAGTTCCTGGATCAGTGGGGGTTGGGGGAGGGGGACGCTGCCGAGGTCGGGGTGCTGGCTTTGGGTGATGTGGTTACGGAGTTGATCGATGAGGGGCGGGTTGAGGAGGGGGGCGGTCGCGCGGTCGCCGCAGAGGTAGGTGGGTTCGAAGTGGTGGCGGATGAGTTGGCGCCCCCAGTGGTCGGCATCGTGGTACTCGCCGGTTTGCGCGTGCTCAAGGAAGAGGCAGTACTCGGCGATGGGGTGGCCGGCGCCGGCGGCGAAGCGCCACCAGAAGCGGGCGCCTTCGGTGTCGTCGGCCAGGTGGAGCAGGCAGGCGAAGACCAGGGCGCCGGTCTTGTCGGCGTATTGGGCGGTGATGAAGTCGCTCAGGTGCCGGTCCACGTCGGGGCCGAAGAGAATGAGCAGGCTGACCGCGTTCAGGTCCCACCAGGCATTGTCGGCGTCGGGAGCGCGTTCGGCACCGGGCTCCGTCCACACAGGCGTCCATGCGGGCACGGAAGGGGAGGCGGTGCTGCGCTGGCGGGTCGACTGGCGCTGGCGTAGCCGGGTTTCGGCGGCGGCGATGTCGTAGTCGTTGTAGCGGTCGCGGGTGCGGGCCTTGCCCAGAAGGTCGTCGATGGTACGGCGGTGGTCGGGCTGTGTGGTGCTCATGGGGTGCTCTTCCCGTGGCTGGTGTCCGGGCGGTGGAGATTCAACAGTTGAGCGAGGCGACGGCGCCCCTGACTGAGCTGGGAGCGGACGGTGGCCTCGTCGTTGCCCATCAGCGCGGCGGCTCCTGTGGAGGTGTAGCCCATGCCGTAGTAGAGGAGAATCGCGTCCCGTTGACGCTCGCTGAGACGGGCCACGGCCCCGTACAGGGCGATCGTGTCGGTCAGGGCATCGAAGGGATCCTCGGCGATGCCGATGTTCAGGGCGGCTTCGAAGGCGGCGGTGTCCATCGGCTCGGGCCGGCGTTGGCGCTTGCGGTGCATGTCGATGATGCGGCGCTTGAGGACCGTCCAGGCGTAGCCCTTGAGGTTCTCCATCTCCAGCATGTGCAGCCAGCGGTCCATGACCTGGTCGAAGGTCAGGTCGACGGCTTCTTCGGCGTCGGCGTCGGAGCTGAGCTGGAGGTAGGCATAGCGCATGTAGTCCTGGCGGTGTTGCTGGTGAAAGGCCCAGTAGGCGATCTGCGCGGAGGAGTCCCACTGGTCGATGGGCACCGTGCGCGGCACACCGACTGCTCCGCCGGTCTCGTCCGGCCCGCTGCCGGTGTTCATGGCGTGTCCCGCGGGAAGTCGCCGGAGCGCACCGGTGGGTTGGTGTGGGTGGAGCTGGTCAGGTTGGTGATGCCGACGCGAACGACGGCGGTCAGGATCCGGCGGCTGCCTCGGATGGCATCCGGGCCGAACACCCTAATGAAGAGCGCGATCTGTACGAGCCACGCTGCAGCACTCTGCTGCACGGGGTCCTCCCCTGTACCTGTTGCAGTTGGGTGTCGCGATTCCCCTCTCGCAGCACCGAAGACACCATGCGCCTCTGTATATAAGGCGGCGTATCGGCCCCGAACGTGCAGACGAAATGCGAAAAATATTCCGCTCAGCAAAGGTCAAGTCACGTCATGTTCGATCCAGTTATGACATCTGGGCTGCTGGATCAGTCACGCCTGGAGCCGCCGCTGGGCGGTGCCCGGCTGTAGCAGGTCAGGGCGGCGGTCATGGCCAGGTCTCGGCCTGCCGGTCGTTGCGGACCACGTACGGGATCTTGAGAGCGCGAGCGGCCCATGGCAGGCTCATGCCGCATGATCGACGAATTCGCGAAGGACAACCTGCACGGGAGACTGCGGCGGGACCGCGAGGCGTTGCTCTGGAAACTCGATGGCCTGTCCGAATATGACGCCCGTCGACCTCTGACAGCGACCGGGACCAACCTCCTCGGCCTGGTCAAACACGTGGCCACCGTCGAGGCCAGGTACTTCGGCGAGGTCTTTGACCGCCCTTCCCTGGAACCGCTGGGCCGGTGGCAGGACTACGACGGCGGCGATCAGTGGGCGAGCGAGGACGAGACCCGGGATCAGATCATCGGGTTCTGCCGGCGCACGTGGGAACACTCGGACGCGACGATCGACGAGCTTCCCCTCGACGCCGCCGGCCACGTGCCGTGGTGGCCGGAGCCTGGTCCCAACACGAACCTGTTCGCCGTCCTGGTCCATGTCCTCGGTGAGTCCAACCGGCATGCCGGGCACGCCGACATCCTGCGCGAGGGTCTCGACGGCCGGACCGGGGTGCGCCCCGAATACGAGATGGGGATCGACGAGGAAGCCCGTGCGGCCTTCCGCGCGAAGATCGAGCAGGCCGCCAGGTCGGCCGCCCCGATCAAGGCTTAGAGGGTTGCGGCCAGGTCGACGGCGGTGGTCTCAGAGCGAGACACGGCCACCGACCGTCAGCTCGACGTCGTCTTCCGTTCGGGCGATGTCCCGGATCAGCCAGGTGCGTTCGTCGATGACGGTGCCGGCACCGGTGGTGTAGGCCAGGACGGTGAGTACGGGGCCCGTCGGGTCCGCGATGTGCAACTCCGCCTCGGTGACCACATCATCGGAGAGCCGCAGTTCCAGTTCGACCGGCCACGGGTCTGCTGCAAAGGCGCGGGGATCGGGGAGCCCCAGGACGCGGCAGCGGGCACCCGGGAAGAGGTGCGTGTGTCCGCAAACGGCCAGGAAGGCGTTCGCTGCGGTCGGTCCCGAGGAGGGCTGAGGCATGACAGGGCTCCGGAATCCGTGGTGGTGAGGGGCCCTGGGCAGTCCGCTCAAGGTGACTGGGTTCGCCAGGGGACCGCGATCTCGAACTGACGTGTGTCACGCCATACCTTGACCCAGAGCTGCGGAGGGTGATCCGTGCTTGAGGTGTGTACCACCGAGAACCGGACGGCTTCGCCGGGGTCGAGCTCGCTGCGGGACGGCGTCAGAGAGATGGCCCCGGGGAGGTCTCGGGAGAGCAACTCGAATCGAATCGTCTTGTCACCCAGGTACCGAAGAAGATTCCCGGAGTGGTCCTGCTCAATGCTGAACTCCGCGGCCCTCTGGAGCGAGCTCCTCGCGATGGCGGCAGACCGCTCGGCAGCCTCGGTGCTCCTCTTCGCCACCTTGAGCATCTTTCGCCCCAGCAACAGCTGCGCACAGCCCAAGGCCACCGAAACGCCGATAGAAACCGGCTCCATGCTTGGCTTCCTCTGTCAGCGCGAACATTCCGATGCTGACAACGACAAAGAGGCGCCAAGGCGGCGGGGGGCTCGCAGGTTTCACTCTCGCGTGGTAGCCCGCTCGGGTTGCCTGACGCCACCCGTCTTCTGTGTGGCGGTCAGCAGGTTTGATGTGACTTCCGCTGATTTCGCGGCCTGTTCGGCGAACCTTGCGCTGTCGCGCGCGGCCGTCACAAGCTTTCGTCCGACAATGATCATCCATGCGGACACGGCCAGAGCGAACGAACTGGCGACTATTGGAGCTAAGTTCCATCCGGCCATTGGGTCCAACTCTCCTTGCCTGCACGCCCGATCAAACAGCAGTGCTGGGAGTGATCGGCCTCCTGATCGAGATTGGGCACGGCTGATCTCTATTGTTCCGGCACACCAAGAACGATGCCGGAGATCCTTGCGTTACGGGGGCAAGTCCACGGTTCCCCTCACTCGAACGAATGAAGGAACAGGCTTCAGGTCGCGCATGCCCAAATCAGCTGCTCGGAGGGCGCGTTCGTACGCCACACAGGTGTGCTCCGTGCACCGTGACGCCGCGGCATACGGTCCGGTGACGGCCCCTCATTAGGGTCGGCCGGGCCCGGTGACCGCGAGCGACCCGCTCGGACGCGGCACCGGAGGTGACCGGGGAGGGGGCGGACCTGTGGCCGAAGCCGAAGCCGAAGTCATCGTCCAACTCCGTGCACCGGCGCGCCCCGAGACGGCCGAGACCACGGACGCCCTTGACGTCCGGCGCCTTCTGGAGCGGCGCTTCGGCGTCACGGCGGAGCCGTTGCACCCCGGCGTCGGCGACCCCGCCCTCATCGGATGGCAACGGGTCGCCGTCCCCGCCGGCGTGGATGCCGAGGCGGTCGCCGCGGCTCTGCGCGGCCACCCGGCAGTCGAGGCCGCCTATGTGAAACCACCGGCGGACCTTCCGTAACGTGGTGAAGGAGTCAGCTGTGCCACAGCGATCAGGTGCGGGGAACAGCCGGGGGGACAACCGCCCGGCTCCAGGATTCGGACCACCCTTCGGACGCCCTGAGCTGGTGTGCGTCACGCGCGCCGACGCCGGGGTACGTATCACCCCGACCGGCGCGACCGCCGCGTCGGACATCTCGGTGAGCGCTCTCGACGCCGTGGCGGCCCAGGAGGACGTCACCATCAGGCCGCTCTTCGGCGCCGACCAGGAGAGGCTGCGGGCCCAGGCGGAGACTGCCGCGGTGGGCGCCGGGGCCGACGACGCCACGATGGAGATCCTCGACAGGATGGGGCTCTTCTTCCATGTCGACGCGCCGGCCGACCAGTTGGACGAGCTGGCCGAGCGGCTCCGCGCGTCGGACGCCGTGGAGGGCGCCTACGTCAAGCCCGCTGCCGCCCTCGCCGTCCCCGACGTCGTACCGAAGAAGAAGGAGAGCGAGGAGGCCGAGCTCTCACCGCTCAACCTCATGCAGCCGTCGGGCGCCGACGCGCCGCCCGTGACGCCGGACTTCACCGTCCGGCAGGGCTATCTCGACGCGGCTCCGGGTGGCGTCGACGCCCGCTACGCGTGGACGCAGCCGGGCGGGCGCGGCGCCGGCGTGCGGGTGATCGACTGCGAGTGGGGCTGGCGTTTCACCCATGAGGACCTGCGGCTGAACCAGGGCGGCATCGTCTCCGGCACCGGGAGCACGGACACCAACCACGGCACCGCCGTGCTCGGCGAGATCGGCGGCGACGTCAACGCGTTCGGTATCACCGGGATCGCGCCGGACGCGGTCACCAGTGCCTCCGCCTTCTCGATCCCCACGGCCACGGCGATCCGGAACGCCGCCGACCGCCTGGGCCCCGGCGACATCATCCTGCTGGAGATCCACCGCGCGGGTCCGCACGCGACCGGCGTCGGTCAGGTCGGGTACATAGCCGTCGAGTGGTGGCCGGACGACTATCTCGCCATCCGCTACGCCGTCAACAAGGGCATCACCGTCGTCGAGGCCGCGGGCAACGGTGCGGAGAACCTGGACCACTCCGACTACGACACGCCGAGGGCGGGCTTCCCCTCCTGGTGGCGCAACCCCTTCCGGCGCACCGCGCTGGACGCAGGCGCCGTGATCGTCGGTGCCGGGGCGCCGCCGCCCGGCACCCACGGCCGCCAACACGGCCCTGACCGGTCCCGCCTCGACTTCTCCAACTACGGCGCCTGCGTGGACGCGCAGGGCTGGGGACGCGAGGTGACCACCACCGGATACGGCGACCTCCAGGCGGGCACCAATCCGGACTTCTGGTACACGGACCAGTTCAGCGGCACGTCCAGCGCCTCGCCGATCGTCGTCGGTGCGCTGGCGAGCACCCAGGGCGTCCTGCGCGCCGGCGGCCGAATCCCGCTGTCGCCCTCGCGGGCCCGGCAGCTGCTGCGCGCCACCGGCTCACCGCAGCAGGACGCGCCCGGCCGCCCGGCGACCCAGCGCATCGGCAGGCGGCCCGACCTGCGCCAGCTCATCCCGGCGGCCCTCCAGACGAGCAGCTGGGTCGGCGTCCAGTTCCGCGGCACCCTCGCGGGGAACCGCACCGGCCGCTGGTTCACCTTCAACTGGCCCGCCCACTGGCACGTGGTGTGGACGGTCGTTCCGACCAGTCCGCGCACGGGCGCCCCGCAGATCGGCTGGAAGGTCCGGGTCGAGCGGGCCAACGACACGTACGCGACGTACTGGATCGACGTGACGAACCTCGTGGCCGACTCGGTCGACTTCGAGGCGCGGTTCGCGGTTCTCGGATGGTGATTCGCTGTTCTCGGATGGTGAGAGGAAAACGACGATGCGCGTAGGCACACAGTTCACCGGAACACTCAACCCAGGCCAGACCGGGCGCTGGTTCACCTTCAACTGGCCGCAGGGCTGGCACGTCATCTGGTACTTCATGCCGACGACCCCGCAGACGGGCAGCCCGCAGATCGAGTGGGAGACCGAGGTCGAACGGGCCACGGCCACGACGGTCACGTACTGGCTGACGGTGAAGAACATCGGCAGCACCCAGATGAACTTCGAAGGCCGGTACGCGGTGCTCAACTAGGCGAGGGGAAGCCATGAAGGTGCACGTCACGATCTCGGAGGACGCGGGCGCGGCCCCGGCGGCCGCGTCGGAGCGGCAGCTCTCCGTGGGGCGGGAGACCGCCGCCGCGGGCGCCGTGGACGCCGGGCCCGCCGCCGCGGCGGGGGCCGAGCAGACCCCGGCAGGGTCGGTGATGGACGGCGGCGAGTCCCCGGGCTGGCTCGCCGAACTCGTCCGGCTCGCCGACGCCGGAGAGGTGGCCCGCCCCGGTGAGGAACCGCAGGAGACCGGGGGATCCCCGGCGCGAGGAACCTCGGAGGGACTGGCCATGGACGCCGGGAGCGCGGGGCCGGCTCCGGGCTGAGCGGTCATCGCCGGTCCGCGTCGAGGGGTCGTGCGGGTGGTACCGGAGGATGACGAGCGGGGCCGTCGCGGATCACGCGACGGCCCTCGCGTCCGTAACACCGTGCGTACTGCTCACGTACTGCGCCGGTTTGCGGCCCTACCGCCCCCTACCGCCAAGGTTTACCGCACGGCCCATCACTGGGTTGACGAACCGAATTCACGGCGGCCCTACCTTTTCCGGTGAAGCAGTCCACAAAGAGACTGCTCCAGGGGGAAGGTCACTCATGGCCCGGAAAACGCGACACATCATCGCAAGCTCAGTCTCCGCGCTGGCCCTCGCCGGCGGCGCGGCGGTCGCCTCCAGTGGGCCGGTTCAGGCGGAAGAAGTGCCGCCGCCGCAGACCGGTGAACTCGTCGAGGTCGGATCGAACGGGGACTGCGTATTCCCCGCGCCTTGGGGCGGAAGGTTCCTCTGCAAGAGCAGCGTCTGGTACAAGCTGCCGAACGGGCACAACCAGGTCTTCGTGATCGGCACCAATCACCGGGTGTACAGCAAGTGGAGCTCGCCCAGTGGCGGCATGAGCGCCTGGACGGAACTCCCCAAGAAGAACGGCTTCTGTTACTACCCGGGGAGCCACTCCATCGACGTGGCCTGGGCGAACAAGTGGAACTTCGCCGTCACCTGCCTCGCCAAGAACAAGTCGCGTTGGTACAACGAGCGCAATGCGAACGGCACCTGGAGTGGCTGGCGCACCAGCAAGTATTAGACCAGGCAATTCCGTCCCGCCCCACCTGTGCCCCGTACCGGAATTCCGGTACGGGGCACAGTGCTGCCGAATTGCCTGCCGTCGCGGTTCAGCCCGCGCATGCTTCGAGCGCGCGGCCGTCCGCATGATGCACTCCGTGTCACGGGCCGTCATGTCCCGCACCGAACAGCGGGATTGAGATCGTCGGACGGTGCACACCGACCACCTCCAGCAGACGGAGCGCTCCGCATGAAAGCCCCGAAGTACGCGCGTGACATTCCCGGCCTGTGCTGGGACGAGAGGCCCGGTGATGTCCTTCACTGCACCCTTGGGCAGGACCACGCAGGCGACCACTTCCACGCGTACACCAGAACCAGGTGGCCCAACCGTGCACGCGCTGTCAGGAGTGTGACGGAGCGCAGGTGAGGGCGTGTCAGGAGAGTGGGGCGACCCGGGTGGCCGGGGCGACCTGGTCCTTGTCGGTGGCGACGGCGCCCGCGGAGACGAGCGTCGCAGCGGCGAGGCTGCCCCAGAGCGCGGCCGGGCCGTGGGGTGCGAGCGCGGTGATGGCCATGGGGGAGACGGCGAGGCCGAAGCCCGTGGAGATCTGGAAGCGGGCGAGGGTGCGTCCGAGGACTTGGGCAGGCGCGAGGGCGGCGACGAGCGCGGTGGCGCTTCCGGCGTAGATGATCTCGCCGATGGTGCAGACGACGGACACCGCGGCGACGGCGGGGGCGCCCCAGCCGTGTCCCAGTGAGGCGGCCGCGAGGAAGCCGAGGTAGGACGCGGTGAGCACCACGCCGGCGAGAGCCAGCACGGTCCGCCGGGAGAAGCGGGACATCAGGACGGTGACCGGCACCTGCAGGGTCACCACCAGCACCGTGTTCGCGACGAAGATGGCTGCCGACCACATCGGGGACGCGTGCAACTGCGTCACCAGGATGAGAGGGAGCGCGATTTCGGGGACGTTGAGGCAGAAGACGTAGATCACGTTGGCGGCCAGAAGCGTGCGCATCCGGGGTGCGGGCCCGGTCTCCCCGCCCATGGCCTCGGCCTGCGTGGCGGCCGGATGCGCGTGCAGCTGGACCGACCACGCCAAGACCGCCGCCGTGAGGTACGCGAGCCCGGTGACGGCGGCGAGAGCCTGCAACGCGGTGGTGCCGCCCGCCAGGCAGGCGGTGGCGATGAGCGCGCCGACGCCCATGCCGGCGTTGCGCAGGGCGCGGCCTGCCGCGAGGGCGGTGTCGCGTTCCCGGCCGTGGGCCACCGTGGCGACGAGAGCCGCGTGGGCGGCCGGCCACGCCTGGTTGCCGACGCCGAGGAGGAGCGCCGCCGTCGCGAACAGCCAGACGTGTCCCGCCGGGGTGGCGAGCAGCAGCGCCACGCCCGCCACCCGCACCAGCATCGACGCCGCCACGACCGTGCTGCGCGCGCCTCGGTCCAGCCATCGGCCCACCGCGGGCATGCACACAAGTCCCGTGACGACGCCGACCGTCATGGCGATGCCGGTGGCCGGCGCGGACAGCCTCAGCACCGTCACTCCGTAGAGCAGCAGAAAGGGCCGCAGCAGGCCGGTGCCGAGTGCGTCGACGGCCAGGGCTACGGCATAGCGCGGACCTCCGGAGGCACGGACGAGGGTGCGGGGGCGGATCTTGGTGGTGGCTGGTGTCGGCATCTTGGTGGTGGTCGGTGTCGGCATGGCGACAACGGTGCGTTCGGCCGCCGGTCCGGCCACGTCGGTTGACGGACTCCGTCAATCGACGCCGTCACAGGCCGTCCGGTCAGTGATGATGCGGGGATGACGCTGAGGATCGACATCAGGGGACTGCCGTCCGAGCGACTGCGGTTCGCCGCATCCCCGCTGGCCGAACTGACCGCGATGCTGCACGTGCTGGCCGAACCCGGGCACCATCCGCAGCTCGCCGGCTGGGCGGGGGATGTCTGGGCCGGGCTGCGGCCGGAGCTGGCCGAGCGGCTGCGGGAGGCGGAGTTCCTCTGGCGTTCCTCACAGGCCGACTTCCTGGTCCCCGCCCGCCCCCGGCCGACCCTCGCCGAGGAGCTGGACGACGTGGACCGGATCGACGACGAGACGTATGTGACCGCCGCGCTCGTCACCACGTGCGGCAGAACCCGGGCCCAGTTCGCCACCGTGTCGCCGCTGACCGACGCGACCGCGCGCGAGCGGGCCCTGGACCTGGCCCAGGCCCGCGGCCCGCTGCAAGAGGCCTTCGCGGAACGGCTGCTCGCGGACCCGGCCGCTGTACGGGCACGATTGCGGCACACCCTCGAACAGTGCGCCGAGGCCTTCTTCGACGACGCCTGGGCAGGCGTCGTCGTGCGGCTCGCCGCCGACCTGCGCCTGAAGAACGACCTGTTGAGGCGCCAGGGCATCGGGGCGGCACTCGCATCGGTCTCCGACGCGGTCACCCTCACACCGGACGGCGTCTGCGTCGTCGTGGACAAGCTGCAGGACAAGGCGACCGCCGCGCACGGCGTCGGGGTCACCTTCATCCCCAGTGTCTTCGGCCGCCCGCACCTGGTGGCGGTGCACTCGCCCGGGTGGCAGCCGGTGGTGCAGTACCCCGTGGCCGAGCCGAGCCCATCGGAGCCGGTGTCGCTCGAGACGGTCACGCTGCGCCTCGAGGCCCTGTCGCATCCCGTACGGCTGCGGCTCCTGCGCACCCTGGCCCGCGGCCCGCACACCACCCGCGAGCTGGCCCACGCCTGGGAGCTCTCGCCCCCGGAGGTCTCCCGCCACCTCGCCGTTCTGCGCCGCGCGGGGCTGCTCACGGACCGGCGGGACGGCCGTTACGTCCGCTACACCCTCAAGCTGCCCGATCTGACGGCACTGGGCGGCGACCTGCTGGAGGCCGTACTGCGTTGAGGCAGCGCTCGATTCACACGGGGTGTGAACAGAATGCATATATGCGCCGTGCGCGCCTACTCCCCACAACGGCGTATACAGGGCAGGCTGGTGATGCTGCCCGGACCCCGCAGCACCCCCGCTCCGCACCGGCGGAGAATGCGCCACCCTGCCGGGCGGGCTCAGTCCGTCTCCAGCGCCCTCTCCAGTGCCTTCTCCAGCGAAGGAACCGGTAGCAGGACGGTGGCGAGGCCCGTGAGGCGCAGGACGCGGAGCGTCAGGTGGTGGGTGCAGACCACCGAGAGGCGGGCGCCCCTTGCCGTCGTCCGGCGGTGCGCGCGGACCAGCAGGGCGACGCCGGAGCAGTCGAAGAACGTGGTCCGGGTCAGATCGATGACCACGGTTGTCGCGGTTCCACCGGTGATGGGGTCGAGGAGAGGTCCCATCTGCTGGTAAGCCAACAGGTCTATCTCACCGTGCAGTTCGATGACGACCGCGCCGTCGTGGCCGTACACGCGCGGCTGTTGGTCTGAGTCCTCGAAGGCGAATTCGTTCAGTGCATCGAGTTGCACGTGTCCCCCCAGGTTGGACGTCGCCGGGTCCTCGCGGCAGCGGTGTGCATCGAAGGAGCCGGATTCAGGAGGTCACCAGGGGCTGGGGCGCCAGGCGGATCACGCTAGCGGGGGAGGGCCTCCCCAGGGGTGAGGGAACGATTCATGCACGGTGACTGCCACCCGATGGGGTGAAGTGGGTGTGAATCGCTTGACATGTTGTGGCGCCTTTTGGCCTGGGCGATGGCCACCTCATCAGGGCCTGGTTTCCGTGGCAGGGTGTTGCGGGCAAGCCACAGGGGGCCAACAGAAGAGGGGGAACCGTGATCGTCTGGATCAACGGCGCGTTCGGTGCGGGCAAGACCGGCGCCGCACGGGAACTGATCGAGCTGATCCCGAACAGCACACTCTTCGACCCCGAGGTCATCGGCGGCGGACTGCCCGACCTGCTGCCGCCCAAGCGCCTCGCCGAGGTGAGCGACTTCCAGGATCTGCCGATCTGGCGGCGGCTCGTCGTGGACACGGCGGCGGCGCTGCTGGCCGAGGTCGGCGGCGTCCTCGTGGTGCCCATGACCCTGCTGCGGCAGGACTACCGTGACGAGATCTTCGGTGGCCTCGCCTCGCGCAGGATCGCCGTACGACACGTCGTCCTCGCCCCGGATGAAACGATCCTGCGCCAACGCATATCCGCCCGCCCCGTCCCGGACCTCCCGGACGGCGAGATACGCGTGCGGCAGTGGTCGTTCGACCACATCGAGCCCTACCGCGCCGCACTCGCGGGCTGGCTCGGCACCGACGCCCACCGCATCGACACCGGGGCCCTCACCCCCTACGAGACCGCCGAGCGCATCGCCGACGCCGTACGCACCGGGGCCGCGTCCGTCT
Source organism: Streptomyces sp. NPDC044044 (assembly GCF_056434405.1). Lineage (NCBI taxonomy): Bacteria > Bacillati > Actinomycetota > Actinomycetes > Kitasatosporales > Streptomycetaceae > Streptomyces > Streptomyces sp. NPDC044044. The sequence continues at coordinate 24,041 of NZ_JBWKFG010000008.1, forward strand.
GCGACATCGTGCAGACCCCGGAGCCCACCGCGGAGACGCTCGCCGCCGGGGTGCTGCTCTTCGACGAGCAGGACCGGGTGCTGCTCGTCGACCCGACGTACAAGGCCGGCTGGGAGTTCCCCGGCGGTGTCGTCGAACCGGGCGAGGCGCCTGCGCGCGCGGGCATGCGCGAGGTGGCGGAGGAGACCGGCATCCAACTGGCCGACGCCCCCCGGCTCCTGGTCGTCGACTGGGAGCCGCCCGCACCGCCCGGCTACGGAGGGATGCGGTTCCTCTTCGACGGCGGCAGCCTCGACAGCGGCGAGGCCCGGCAGATGCTCCTGCCCGGCCCCGAACTCCGTGACTGCCGCTTCGTCACCGAGGAAGAGGCCGCACGGCTCCTGCCCTCCGTGCGTTACGAACGGCTGCGCTGGGCCCTGCGAGCGCGGGAGCGCGGGGTCGCCCTGTACCTGGAGGCGGGAGTCCCGGTCGGTCCCCAGTGACCGTCGGCGCCTGAACTCGCCCGCGCCGCCCACGTGATCCTCATGGGACCGCGTGGCGGGCGGGGTTCTTGGCCGTGGGCAGAGGGGTTCACCCCGAGGGATTCACCCCGGCCGGGGTGAATCCCTCTGCCGGTCAGCTCGCCGCGTACTTCTGGAGGAACAGCGCCTCCGCGACTGACAGCCGCTCCAACTCCTGAGGGGAGACGCTCTCGTCGACCGCGTGGATCTGCGCCTCGGGCTCGCTCAGACCGATCAGCAGGATCTCTGCACGGGGGTAGAGCGCGGCGAGGGTGTTGCACAGCGGGATCGAGCCGCCCTGCCCGGCGTACTGCATCTCCTCGCCGGGGTAGGCCTCGCCCATCGCCTCCGCCATCGCCGCGTACGCGGGGCTCGTGGTGTCCGCACGGAACGCCTGGCCCTGCCCGATCTGCTCGGTGGTCAGTTGCGCGCCCCACGGCGTGTGCGCCTCCAGGTGCGCCTGCAGCAGCTTGGTGGCCTCGGCCGCGTCCACGCCCGGCGGCACCCGCAGGCTGATCAGCGCACGCGCGGCCGCCTGCACGGACGGCGTCGCGCCGACCACGGGCGGGCAGTCGATGCCGATCACGGTGACGGCGGGGCGGGCCCAGATGCGGTCGGCGACCGTGCCCTTGCCGATGAGACCGACGCCGTCGAGGACCTTGGCGTCCTTGCGGAACGTGCCCTCTTCGTACTGAAGCCCGTCCCACACCTCGTCGCCCGTGAGCCCGTCGACCGTCGTCGAGCCGTCCTCGGCGCGCAGCGAGTCGAGGACGCGCACCAGCGCGGCGAGCGCGTCCGGAGCCGCGCCGCCGAACTGTCCCGAGTGCAGATTGCCCTCAAGGGTGTCGATGCGGACGCGCAGGAGGGTCATGCCGCGGAGCGTCGTCGTGACCGTCGGCAGGCCGACACGGAAGTTGCCCGCGTCGCCGATGACGATCGTGTCGGCCGTGAGGAGGTCGGGGTGCTCCTCGGCGTACCGCTCGAGACCGCCCGTGCCCTGCTCCTCGGAGCCCTCGGCGATCACCTTGACGCTCACCGGGACACCGCCGTTCGCCCTCAGGGCGCGCAGCGCGAGCAGGTGCATCAGGATGCCGCCCTTGCAGTCGGCGCTGCCGCGTCCGTACCAGCGGCCGTCGCGCTCCGTCAGCTCGAACGGCGGGCTGGTCCACGCCGCCTCGTCGAGCGGCGGCTGTACGTCGTAGTGCGCGTAGAGCAGCACCGTGGGAGCGCCCTCGGGGCCGGGCAGCAGGCCGTACACCGACTGGGTGCCGTCCGGGGTGTCGAGCAGGGCCACGTCCTGGAACCCCTCGGTGCGCAGCGCGTCCGCCACCCAGTTCGCGGCGGCCTCGCTCTCGCTCCTGGGGAACTGGTCGAAGTCCGCCACCGACTTGAAGGCCACCAGTTCAGTGAGCTCCGCCTTCGCCTTCGGCATGAGTGAGGCGATGGTCTCGGCGATCGGATCCGGCGACATGGGCACGCTCCTCGTAGGTGCGACGTTGTATGTATGTGGGTGTTGTGATCCTCCCACAGGAGGGTGCCGGAGGTGCCCGCCGTAGGATGCCTTGGAAAGCGCGGCCAACAGCTGGATCGGGAGCGGTAGACCAACGTGAGCAGCGAGAACTCAGCGGACGACGCTCAGTACGTGTGGGACGTCGTCGTGGTGGGAGCAGGGCCCGCCGGGGCGTCGGCGGCCTATGCGGCAGCCGTCGCGGGACGCAGTGTCCTCGTCCTGGAGAAAGCCGAACTGCCCCGGTACAAGACGTGTGGCGGCGGCATCATCGGCCCCTCGCGTGACGCGCTCCCGCCCGGGTTCGAACTGCCCTTCAGGGACCGGGTGCACGCGGTGACGTTCTCCCTGGACGGCAAGTTCTCCCGCACCCGCCGCTCGAAGCAGATGCTCTTCGGGCTCATCAACCGCCCCGAGTTCGACCAGCAACTGGTCGAGCACGCGCAGAAGGCGGGCGCCGAGGTGCGCACCGGCGTCACCGTCGCGCGCGTGGAGCAGCACGGCTCCGCGGTGCCGGACCGGCGCACGGTCGCCGTGGTGCTGCAGGGCGGCGAGACGGTGCTCGCCCGCGCGGTCGTCGGGGCCGACGGCAGCGCGAGCCGCATAGGAGCACATGTCGGCGTGAAGCTCGACCAGGTGGATCTCGGTCTGGAGGCCGAGATCCCGGTGCCGCAGAGCGTCGCCGAGGACTGGGCGGGCCGGGTGCTCATCGACTGGGGCCCGATGCCGGGCAGTTACGGCTGGGTGTTCCCCAAGGGCGACACGCTCACCGTCGGGGTCATCTCCGCGCGCGGTGAAGGCTCCGCCACCAAGAGGTACTTGGAGGACTTCATCGCCCGCCTCGGCCTCGCGGGCTTCGAGCCGAGCATCTCCTCCGGCCACCTGACGCGCTGCCGCAGCGACGACTCGCCGCTCTCGCGCGGCCGGGTCGTGGTGTGCGGTGACGCGGCGGGGCTCCTTGAGCCGTGGACTCGCGAGGGCATCTCCTTCGCGCTGCGCTCGGGGCGCCTCGCGGGGGAGTGGGCGGTGCGGATCGGCGAGGCGCACGACGCGGTCGACGCCCGCCGCCAGGCCCTGAACTACGCCTTCGCCGTCAAGGCGGGACTCGGCGTCGAGATGAGCGTCGGGCGGCGCATGCTCACCCTCTTCGAGCGCCGTCCGGGCGCGCTGCACGCGGCGATCACCGGGTTCCGGCCCGCGTGGAACGCGTTCGCGAGGATCACCCGCGGCTCGACGACGCTGGGCGAGCTGGTGCGGAACCATCCCCTGGCGGGACGGGCACTGAGCGCGCTCGACCGGTAGGCCGAGGCCGGGCAGGACCGGCGGACGCGGCGCGCTCGCGGCCGCTCGGGCTCACTTGGTGACGGTGACGCGGAAGACGGGGTGGTCGGCGGCGGCCGCCTCGATCTCCGCGTCCGTGGACTTGGCGGTGACGCCCTTGAAGTACTGGTTGACCTCCCAGCCCCACTTCTCCAGATAGCCGCGCAGGAGCGGCAGCTTCTCGGCGTCCGCGACCTCCTCGACCGTGAACGCGCGGACCTTGCGCCCCACGCGCAGCTCGCCGCCGCCCGCCACGCGGATGTTGCGCACCCACTGCGAGTGCCCACGGGCCGAGACCAGGTACTGGGTGCCTTCGTACGTGAACGGGTTGACCGGGATGCGCTGCATCTGTCCGCTCTTGCGGCCCCGTACGGAGAGCTCGGCCGACCCCATCAGGCTGACGCCGCGCCGCGCCAGCCAGCCGATCATGCTGTTGAGCCGCACGTTCAGGGGGCTGCCCTTGAGGTAATAGGGGGCGGGGGAGCCGGAGGAGGACGCCGAGGACGAGGTGGGAGACATGGTGACCGCCAGAGTCGGGAGAAGTTCCGAGAGCACTGCTCTCGCTTAAGAGCAGTGTGCACGAGATCGGTGCCCCATTTCAAGAGCGGTGCTCTCGAAAATGTGCGGCGCTCTTGAATCAGTGCGCCGCTCCCGTTTTAGCGCACTGCTCCGAAACCGTGGCACACTGCCCGTATGAGTAGTGCCACCAGCGGGGCCAGGGCCCGCGCCCGAGTCGAAGTCACCGCCGCCATCAAGGACGAGGCGCGCAGACAGCTGGCGGCCGACGGCGCCGCCAAGCTCTCGCTGCGCGCCGTGGCCCGCGAGCTAGGTATGGTCTCGTCCGCCCTCTACCGCTACTTCCCCAGCCGCGATGAGCTCCTGACCGCCCTCATCATCGACGCCTACGACTCCCTTGGTGCCGCAGCCGAGGGCGCGCACGCCGAGGTCGCGTCGGCCGGACCCGTGCGGCGCTGGACGGTCGTGTGCGAGGCCGTGCGGTCCTGGGCGCTCGCGCATCCCCATGAGTACGCCCTCATCTACGGCTCGCCCGTCCCCGGCTACAGCGCGCCCGCCTCCACGATCGAAGCCGCGGCCCGCGTCGGGCTGCTGCTCATCGACATCGTGCGCGACGCCCATCAGGGGCGCGGAGTCGCCGTGCGGCCGCTGCCGGGCGGGCTGCGGCCCGAGGCCGAGCGCATGGCCGCGGATCTGGCGCCCGATCTGCCGCCCGCGGTGATCACGGCGATGGTCGCGGCGTGGGCCCAGCTGTTCGGGCTCGTGGGCTTCGAGGTGTTCGGGCAGTTCAACCGCGTCGTCGAGGACCGTTCCGCCTTCTTCTCCTACGCGGTCACTCAACTTGCCGACGGTGTGGGCCTGTTGGAGCAGAAGTAGCCTCCGGCCCCCCTTGAGTGGCGGCCCCCCTTGAGGGGCGGCGAGCGCGCTCAGGCCGCCGGTACGGGAGCTGACGTCCGCGTGGTGAGGAGCTCCGGGTCCTGGCGCAGCATCCGCTCGTGCAGGGAACGCAGTGCGGGGCCCGGGTCCGCGCCCATGGCGTCCGCGATCCGGTGCCGTGCCTCCTCGAAGGCGAGCAGGGCGTCCGAGGAACGGCCGGTGCGGTACAGGGCGTTCATCAGGAGCTCGACCGAGCGCTCGCGCAGAGGGTGGGCGGCGACGAGCCTGATCAGTTCGTGGACGTACTCGAAGGAGCGGCCCAGTTCGATCTCCCCGGCGATCCGGGCCTCCAGGACGGTGAGCCGCTTCTCGCGCCACCGGAGCCGTTCCGCCGCCAGATACGGGGCGTTGAGACCCTCCGCGAACTCGCCACGCCACAACGCCTCGGCGCGGTCGACGAGTTCGCCCGCGTGGCGCAGCTGCCCCGACTCACGCGCGGCCAGCGCCGCGTCGACCAACTGCCGCCGCTCGCGCAGATCGTCGGCCACGGCGCCGGAGAGCCGGTAGCCGCTGCCGGTCCACGTCAGGGCCGGGCCGCCCGTCGTGCCCGCGGACGCGAAGGCGCGCCGCACCCCGGAGACGTACTTCTGCACGAGATTGCGCACATGAACCGGGGGTTCGTCACCCCACACGGCGTCGACCAGACCCTCGTACGACAGAGGCCGCCCCTCCTGGAGGAGTAGGACCGCGAGCACGGCGCGCTGCTTCGGCGGCCCGAGCGGAACCTCCTCGGCGCCGCGTAACGCCCGCAGCGGGCCCAGCAGTTCGAAGCGCATCCCCGCGGACATCCCCACACCACCCATGCGCCGAGCGTAACCCGGCGCCCGCGCGCACCCGCCCGACCGCGTTCCAGTGGATCTTCCAGCGGTTCTTCCAGTGGCCCCTCCAGCGGTGGCCGCGACGGTGGCGGCACCGGATCCCGTACGGGGATCCCGGGAGAGAGGCAGACAGCGATGCTGACCCGGCTCGGCCGTTTCGTGGTGCGGCGCAGCCGCGCCGTACTGATCGGCGTGGTACTGGCCTTCCTCGGCCTCGGCGTCTACGGAGCCGGCGCCCAGGCCGACCTCGACCTCGCGCGCTGGGACGCGCCCGGCACCGAGTCCGTGCGCGCGGCCGACATCCTGCGCGAGGAGTACGGCACGGGGAACCCCAACCTCGCGCTCCTGGTCACGGCCCGCGACGGCGACGTCGACTCACCGCACACGACGGCCGCCGCGCGCCAACTGGCCGCCGAGGTGCGGGACATCCCCGGCGTCACCGATTTCAGCGCCTACTGGACCGGCAGGAGCCCGGCCCTGCGCGCCTCCGACGGCGAACGCGCCCTGATCCTCGCCCGCCTGGAGGGCAACGCCACTGACACCCGCGAGCGGCTCGCCACCCTTTCTCCTCAACTCGCCCGAACCGCAGCACAGTTGACGGTCTCCGTCGGCGGCCAGGAGGAGATCTCCCGGCAGGTCGGCGAGCAGGCCCGCACCGACTTCCTGCGCGCCGAGATGCTCGCCCTGCCCGCCGTCGTGCTCCTGCTGATCCTCGTCTACCGGCGGACGGTGGCGGCCCTGCTCACCGTCGGCGTCGGGCTCCTCTCGGTCGTCGGCACGCTCGCCGGACTCCGGGCGATCGCGCAGGTCACCGAGGTGTCGACGTTCGCGGCGAATCTCGCACTCGTCCTCGGCCTCGGACTCGGCATCGACTACAGCCTCTTCGTCATCAACCGCTACCGCGAGGAACGGCACGCGGGGTACGCCCAGCCGCACGCCGTGGTCCGCGCGACCGCCGCGGCCGGACGCACCGTGATCTTCAGCGGGGTCACCGTGGCCGTCTCGCTCTGCGCGCTGCTCGTGTTCCCGTTCTTCTTCCTGAGCTCCTTCGCGTACGCGGGAGTGCTCGTCGTCGTGACCGCGGTGGCCGGAGCGCTGCTTCTGCTGCCCGCCGCGCTCGCCCGCTGGGGCCACCGCGTGGAGCGTCCGCAGAACACGTCCGGCGGACTGTGGCAGCGGGTCGCGCTCGCCGCGATGCGCCGCCCGGTCGCCGCGGGCGCGGCCGTGGTCGGCATCCTGCTGCTCGCCGCCTCACCGCTGCTCGGCCTGCGCTTCGGGCTGCCGGACGAGCGGACCCTGCCCACCGGCACCTCGTCCCGCACCACCTCCGAGACCATCCACGAGGAGTTTCCCGCCGAACCTACCGACGCCGTCCAGGTCGTGCTCCGGGAGGCGGCGAGCGCCGGGGCCACGCAGCGGTACGCCGCCGAACTCTCCCGCATCCAGGGCGTGTTCCAGGTGGACGCCCCGACCGGCAGCTACCAGGACGGCCACCGCACCGGGCCTTCGACGATCGCCCCGGGACGCGACGGGTCCCGTATCGCCGTCGTCCCGACCCAGGCGGCGATGCGCGGCGACGTACCCGCCTTCGTCGGCGCCGTCCGCGACACCCCGGCCCCCGCGGCCGCCCTGGTCGGCGGCTACCCTGCCGAGACCACCGACTTCCGCGCCACCCTCCTGGACCGCCTTCCGTACGCCGTCGGCCTGATCCTCGTCGCCACCTTCGCCATCCTCTTCCTGATGACCGGCAGCCTGCTCCTGCCCGCCAAGGCGACCGTGCTCAACCTGCTCAGCCTGTCGGTGATGTTCGGGTGCCTGGTGTGGATCTTCCAGGAGGGCCACCTGTCGGGGCTCCTCGGCTTCACGCCCACCGGGTCGATCGAGCCGAGCATCCCGGTGCTGATGTTCTGCGTCGCCTACGGCCTGTCGATGGACTACGAGGTGTTCATGCTGGCGCGGATCAAGGAGGAGTACGAGCGGGTCGGCGACACGGAGCGGGCGGTGGCGACCGGGATCCGGCGGAGTGCCCCGCTGATCACCGCCGCGGCCGGGATCCTCGCGCTCTCGTTCCTCACGTACGCGACCGGGGGCGTCGTCTTCCTCAAGGAACTGGGCGTCGGCACCGCACTGACGATCCTCGTGGACGCCACCCTCATCCGCGTCGTCCTGCTGCCGGTCGCCATGCGGCTCGCGGGCCGCGCCAACTGGTGGGCGCCCGGTCCGCTGCGCCGGCTGCACCGGCGCTTCGGCCCGCACGAAGTCCCGGAGGGTGACAAGACCCCCGAGGTACTCCAGCGGGAGTACGCGTGATCGCCACGCTCGGCTGACGCCCGCCGCCCACCGCGCGGTCTAGCGTTGCCGTCATGGATGAGCAGCGCGAACACAGGCGCGGCGGTCCGCCCCTGCCCTGGGGCGGACCGCCGGCGTGGCGGCAGGGGCCGCCCTGGTGGAACCGACGCGACGACGCGGGGGACGTCAGCAGGCTGCCCTGGCTGACGACGCTGGCGATCACCGTGTTCGTGCAGGTCGGCTCGAAGTACGCATCGGAGGGCCAGCTCGACCGGGTGGACCTGGACATCTGGGCCCGGCTTCTCCTGCTCGCGGGCACGCTATCGCTCCTGCTGCGCCACCGTCATCCCGTCCCGGTCGCGTACTTCACGGCAGGGTCCGCGCTGGTCTACCTGGGCGCCGGGTATGCGTACGGCCCGGTCCTGATCACGGTCGCCGTCGGCTGCTTCGCCGCGGTCGTCTCCGGGCACCGGCGCGCGGCGTGGGGCGCCGTCGGGATGCTGTGGGCGGGGCATCTCCTTGTCGCGCACTGGCTCTACCGCTGGCTGCCGCCGGACGGCGACAACGCTCGGACCTGGGGCGAGGAGACCGTCGTCGCCGTCTGGGTCGTCGCCATCATCGCCGTGTCCGAGCTGGCCCGCGTACGCCGTGAGCAGTGGATGAAGGAGCGTGCCGAGCGCGCGCGGGCCGCCGAGCGGCGCGCCGACGAGGAGCGCCTGCGGATGGCGCGCGAGCTGCACGACGTCCTCGCGCACAGCATCTCCGTGATCAACGTCCAGGCGGGCGTCGGCCTCGCGCTGCTCGACTCCGATCCCGAGCAGGCCCGCACGGCCCTGACCACCATCAAGGCCGCCAGCAAGGAGGCGCTCGGGGAGGTCAGGCAGGTCCTGGACACGCTGCGGGCGCCCGGTGAGGCGCCCCGGGCCCCTGCCCCGGGGCTCGACCGCCTGCCCGAGCTCGTGCAGCAGGCCGCCAGTACGGGACTCACCGTCGAGGTCGACACACAGGGGACCGGCAAGAAGCTGGCGCCCGGCGTCGACCTCGCCGCCTTCCGTATCGTCCAGGAGGCCCTGACCAACGTCGTACGGCACTCCGGATCGCGGCACGCGCGCGTGCTCGTGCGGTACGAGCCTGCGGCGCTCACCCTGCGCGTGGACGACGACGGCCCCGCCACCGGCGCGGACGCGGGAGGCAGCGGCAACGGTCTTGCCGGGATGCGCGAGCGCGCCGCCGCCCTCAATGGCACGATCGAGGCGGGCTCGCGCCCGGACGGTGGGTTCCGGGTCACCGCCGTACTGCCCACTCGCCCGGCACCTCAGGAGGACCAGTGATCCGCGTACTGCTCGCCGACGACCAGTCGCTGGTCAGGGCCGGTTTCAAGGCGCTGCTCGGCGCCCAGCGGGACATCGAGGTCGCGGGCGAGGCGGCGGACGGCGAGGAGGCGGTGCGCATGGTGCGCGAACTGCGCCCCGATGTCGTCCTGATGGACATCCGCATGCCGCTGCTCGACGGTCTCGCCGCGACCCGGAGGATCACCGGCGAGCCGGATCTGAACGACGTGAAGGTCGTCATGCTCACCACCTTCGAGCTGGACGAGTACGTCTTCGAGGCGATCCGCTCCGGGGCGTCGGGCTTCCTGGTCAAGGACACCGAGCCCGAGGAACTGCTGCGCGCCGTCCGCGCGGTGGTCGACGGCGACGCGCTGCTCTCGCCCGGCGTGACGCGGCGCCTGATCGCCGAGTTCGCTGCCCGCTCCAAGGAGCCCACGGGCCCCGAGCCGCTCGGCGAACTCACCGAGCGGGAGCGGGAGGTGATGGCGCTGGTCGGCATCGGTCTGTCGAACGAGGAGATCGCACGGCGGCTGGTCGTCAGCCCGCTCACCGCGAAGACCCACGTGAGCCGGACCATGGTGAAGCTCGGCGCCCGGGACCGCGCCCAACTGGTCGTCCTGGCCTACGAGTCGGGCTTGGTGCGCCCCGGCTGGCTCGGCTGACGCGCCCGCCGGTGGCGCACGAGGACCGTCACCACGGACACGACGAAGACCGTGGCAGCGACGATCGCACCGACCCGGTTGAACGTGTGCTCCGAGGGCGAAGACACACCGAAGAAGTGCGTCGGTGCCGTCACGGCGAAGAAGGCGGCGCCCGCGAGGCTCGTCGCGACGAACAGCGCGAAGCCGATCTCCACGGTGGCCTCGTCCCGCTGGTCCTGCGTCCTTCGCCCCATGTCCCGAGTGTCAGGGGCGAGCCTCCGGTGGGCAAGCAACTGCCCACCGGAGGCTGCCTGTTGATGTCCGGTCCGGTCAGTCGCGGACGGCCACCCGCTCCTCGTCCGCCTCGTGCTGCACGGACTTCACGACCAGGATCGTCTCCTGCGGACGGCGCGTCCGCAGCCCGGTGAGGGTGATCAGGAGTCCGGCGACCGCGATCGCCGTGACCACGATCAGGCCGGGACGGTAGCTGTCGAGCACGGCCTGCGGCGAGGCGTCCGCGCCGTGCGAGGCCGCGGTGATCACGGCGGTGACGACGGCGAGGAAGATCGCGCCGCCCACCTGGATCGAGGTGTTCAAAAGGCCCGACACCATGCCCTGTTCGTCGTCGTGCACGCCGTTGGTGGCCTGGATGTTGAGCGAGGGGAAGACCAGGGCGCACGCGAAGCCGAGCAGGATCATGGACGGAAGGACCATGGAGGCGTACGACGGGGTGAGGCTGACGCGCAGGAACAGGGCGTACGAGGCGACGAGCAGGACGAAGCCCGCGACGATGACCCGCGGTGTGCCGAACCGGTCGATCACCGAACCGACCTTCGTGGACGACAGCGCGACCAGGGCGCCCGCGGGCAGGAAGGCCAGCGCGGTCTCCAGGGCGGACCAGCCGAGCAGCGTCTGGAAGTACTGCGTGGCCAGGAACTGGAAGGAGACGTAGCCGCCGAAGAACGTCATCGCGCCGATCTGCGCACGGAGTTGAGGTCCCGAGCGCAGGACGCCGAGGCGGATCAGCGGGCTCGCGGTGCGCAGTTCGATGCGCACGAAGACGGTGAGCAGCACGGCCGCGGCGAGGAACGACAGGAGGGTGCGGGCCGAGGCCCAGCCGGCCTCCGGTGCCTCGACGACGGTGAAGACGAGCAGCAGCATCGCCGCCGTGCCGGTGACGGCGCCCGGCACGTCGTATCCGCCGGCGTTCTTCTCGCGGGCGCTGCGCGGGATCAGCTTGAGTCCGGCGATCAGCGCGATGACGGCGATGGGCGCGGGCAGCAGCATCGTCAGGCGCCAGCTGGCCTCGGTGAGCAGCCCGGACAGGACGAGGCCCATGGAGAAGCCGGTGGCGGCGCAGGTGGTGTAGATGGTGAGCGCGCGGTTGCGGACCGGGCCCTCGGCGAACGTCGTGGTGATGATGGACAGGCCTGCGGGCGCGGTGAACGCGGCGCTGAGGCCCTTGATGAAGCGGCTGGCGATCAGCAGCGGACCGGAGTCGACGAACCCGCCGAGCAGCGAGGCGAGGGCGAAGACGGCGAGCGCGATCAGGAAGACGCGGCGCCTGCCGAGCAGGTCGGCGGCGCGGCCGCCGAGGAGCAGGAGGCCGCCGTAGCCGAGGATGTAGCCGCTGACGACCCACTGCAGGGTCGAGGTGGAGAGGTTCAGTTCGGAGCCGATGGAGGGCAGGGCGACGCCGACCATCGACACGTCGAGTGCGTCGAGGAACATCGCGGCGCAGAGCACGAGCAGCGTGCCCCACAGACGCGGGGACCAGCGCTCCGGGGACGCGGAGACAGCTGTGAGCGGAGAAGTCATGCGGAGCACAGTACATGCACATGCATTGAGTGCAAGTGCATTTAATTCCGATGCAACAAAGGGGGCATTCTCTGCTACCGTGCGATGTCATGGCGGCGAAGAAGGCCGAGCAAGGGCTCGTGGACCAATGGCGCGACATCCTCGCGGTGCACGCACGCACCCTGTGCGAACTCGACAACGCCCTGCGTGAGCACGGCCTCGGGGCCAGCGACTTCGAGGTCCTCGACGTGCTCTCCGAAGGCGCCGCGGCGGACGGTGACTGCGCCTACCGCGTGCAGGACATCGCGGGCCGGGTGCACCTGAGCCAGAGCGCGCTGTCCCGCCTCATCGGCCGACTGGAGAAGGACGGCCTCGTGGAGCGCGCCATGTGCAGCGAGGACCGGCGTGGGGTGCGGGTCGTGCTCACCGGCAAGGGGCGCGAACTGCACGCGGAGGTACGGCCGCTGCAGCGCGCGGTCCTCGGCCGGATGCTGGCGGAACGCGGCTCCAAGTAGCCCTGAGCACAAGTAGCCCTGAGCGCAAGTAGCCCGGGTGCAGGCACCCCGGGTGCACGTACCCCGGGTCTCACACGCCCGAGGTCTCGCTCCACAGGGTGCTCAGCGCGGTGTCGCCGGTGACGTGCGGGATCGGCGCGCGGTTCCACAGTGCGAGGTAGAGGTGTTCGGCGGGCCCCGAAAGCTCACACTCGGCCGGACCGTCGTCGCCCCGCTCCGTGACCGGCGGTTCCGGGGACAGGTGCACGGTCCACACGGCGTCCGCGCCCGCGTCCGTCGCCCGTACGCGCAGGACCCGGGGCTCCTGGGTGCGCACCCTGCTGCGGGCGCGCGCGTGAAACCCGCGGAGCAGCTCATCGATCCCGTCAGCGGCGAACTCCGTACCGATCGGCGACGGCGCACCCCCGCGCGCGGACTCGGCGTCCACGCGGTGGACGGCCGTCTCGTTCGCCTGCCGCCGGGCCCAGAACGCGAGGGGGTTCGGAGCGGGCAGGAACGCCCAGCACCGCACGTCCGGTGCGGCGGCGCGCAGCGTGGCGACCAGGTCGCCGTGCGCCTGCCGGTACCAGTCGAGCAGGGCCGCGCCGTCCAGGTCCGGCGGGTCACCGATGGGCCGCGGCGAGGTGTGCTCGTCGGCGACGAACGCCGCCGCCCAGCGATGCACCGCTCCCGTGTGCCGCAGCAGATCGCGCACGGTCCAGTCGGGGCAGGTGGTCACCTGGGCGCTCGTCCCGGCGGCTTCGGCCGCGCGGGCCAGCAACTTGCCTTCCGCGTCGAGGATTTCCAGGTGTTCGGCGATCTCCATACCGGCAGTCTTCATACGAGGGATTGTGCCGGATGGGGAGTCGCCCGAGGCGGCCGATCGTCGCGGCGCCACCACCGTTCTTGGTGCGCGGTCCGTGGCGCCGATGTGCCGGTCACGGAGGACGACAGGGCGCAGGGGGCCACGGTTTCCAGTCGTTGCGAGCGCCGCCACTGTGCGGCGTTTTTCCCGGTTTGTGAGGTGCTTGATGAGTAGGTTGCTGGATTCCTGCGATACGACTGTGTCGGCGAGCTACCGGCTGTTCGGTCTTGTCGACACGACCGTGGGGGCGGAAACGTTCGACGATGACGCGGACAGATCGAAGTGGCTGCTCCCCGGGCCGGTCCTGGTGTATCTGCAGGTGCCGTCGGAGGTGGGCATGACGGTGATACGTCTGGAGTCGTGGACCACTGCGCCGGCGCCGCCGCCGGGTCAGTGGGCGGGGGCACGGGGAGGTCGACGTGGACCTTCCGGAGGGTGAGCTCGGTCTGCAGACCGTCGACGGCGGGCTGACGGAGATCCCGCTGGTGTTGCCGTCGCCGGGCACGTACCGGATGCGGTGGCAGTGGGCGTTCAACCCCGACACGGGTCCTTTGACCTCTCCTCTGCCGGGTTGTTCCGACGCGCTGCCCACGCCTGCCGGTCACGAAGCCGCCCTGGGTGGGGAGGATCAGTTCTGCCCGCCCAGGCGCCCAGGCGACGGCCTGCTTCCTGGTTCTCCGTCAGCGGCGGGTGGTGTAGCCGATTGCCGCGGCGAGGGCTGCGAGTACGGCGACGCTTGTGAGGGCCGTGGGCAGGGTGAACCAGTCGGCCATGAATCCGATGGCGGGCGGGCCGAGGAGCATGCCGCCGTAGCCGAGGGTGGATGCGGTGGCGACGCCGTTGGGGCCCGCGTGGGCGCCGGCGCGTTCGACGGCGACGGGGAAGATGTTGGCGAGGCCGAGGCCGGTGATGGCGAAGCCGAGGAGGGCGAGCCATGTGGTGGGGGCGAGTGCGCCGAGAAGCATGCCTGCGGCGGCTATGGTGCCGCCGCCCACGAGTATCGGGGTCTGGCCGAGGCGTTCGAGGAGGGTCGTTCCGCTGAGGCGGCCGATCGTCATGGCGAGCGCGAAGCAGGAGTATCCGGCGGCTGCCATGCCCGGGTGGGCGTTCAGGTCCTGTTCGAGGTGGAGGGCGCCCCAGTCGGCGAGTGCTCCTTCGCCGTACGCCGTGCACAGGGCGATGAGGCCGAAGACGATGACCAGACCGCGGGTGCCGCCGTCGAGGCGCCGCGGGGCGCTGTCCTCGCGGCGGACGTCGCTCGGCGGGGCCGGGGGCCCGAGGCGCAGCAGGATGCGCCCTGTCACGGCGGTGACGATCAGGCCGATCACGGTGAGTGCGAGCAGGTGGCGCGTGGGGGAAAGGGAGCCTGCGATCAGCCCGCCGAGCCCCGCGCCGACCATGCCGCCCAGGCTGAACGCCGCGTGGAAGCTGGGCATGATCGGGCGCCGCAGGGCGGCCACCAGGTCGACGGCGGCGCTGTTCATCGCGACGTTGATCCCGCCGTAGGCGGCCCCGAAAACCAGGAGCACGAGCCCGAGCGCGAGCGCCGAATGCGTCAGCGGCGGCAGCGCGATGCTCAGCGCCAGCAGCACCCCGCAGACCACCGTCACCGGATGGCTGCCGAAGCGGCGGCAGAGCCGTCCGGTGAGCGTCATCGTGATGACGGCGCCCGCCGAGACGCCGAGCAGCGCGAGCCCGAGGTCACTGGCTGATGCGCCGGTCTGTTCCTTGATGGCGGGGATACGGACGACCCACCCGGCGAAGATGAAGCCGTCGAGCGCGAAGAAGACGGTGAGTGCGACACGGAGCCGGGCGAGGCCCGGGGGAGTGGCCCGCGACGCTGCGGACGTGGTTTTGTTTAGGAGCGGCACAAAGTCAGAGTAGGGGTGTGCCCCCATGGCGTACAAGACAGTTCCTGTGAGGCGGCGGTCACCGGTATGCGGAAGGTTCTCGTGAGGCGGCGATCGCTGATGAGCGGAAGGTTCGCGTGAGGTGGCGGTCACTGATGTGCGGAAGGTTCGCGTGAGGTGGCGGTCACCGATGTGCGGAAGGTTCTCGTGAGGCGGCAGGGGAAGGGCGGCGGAAGCGCGGTGCACGAGCAGATGACGAGTGAACGGCGAGGCGGCGTACGGATCATGGGAGACTCGCCCTCATGAACGGCAAGGCTGCCTCCCGTACCGAGGGGGATCTGTCCACGCGTACGCGCCTGGAGCGTGGGCGCGGCGCGCTCGGTCCCGCCCTTGAGCTCGTCCACACCGGACGCGCCCCGACCCGTGCCGTGCTCACCGCCGAACTCGGCGTCACCCGAGCCACCGCGGGCGCCGTCGCCGCCGAGCTCGAGGCGCTCGGCCTGATCAGGATCGACGCGCGGCCGAGCGCGCCCGCGGGCTCGCAGGGCCGCCCCTCGCACGGGCTTTCCATCGCGGAGGACGGCCCCGTGGCGCTCGCCGCGCAGGTGCACTCCGACGGGTTCCGGGCCGCCCTCGTCGGGCTCGGCGGCCGGATCGTCGCCACCGCGCCCGGCTGCGAGACGATCGACGCCGACCCGGCGCAGGTGCTCGGCTCGGTCATCGACGCTGGTGCGCAACTGCTGCGGGAGACGGGCAGGCGGTGCGTGGGCGCGGGCCTCGCCGTGCCGTCGGCCGTCGCCGAACCGGAGGGCACCGCGCTCAATCCGCTGCACCTGGCGTGGCCCGCGGGATCGCAGGTGCGCCAGATCTTCGCCGACTGCGTACGGGACGCGGGCATCACGGGACCCGCGTTCGCCGCCAACGACGTCAACCTCGCCGCGCTCGCCGAGCACCGGCACGGCGCCGGGCGCGGAGCCCGCGATCTGCTGTGCGTCGCGACCGGGCACCGGGGTGTGGGCGGTGCGCTCGTCCTCGACGGGCGCCTGCACACGGGCAGTTCGGGGCTCGCGCTCGAGGTCGGCCACCTCACCGTCAATCCGGAGGGCCGCCCGTGCCACTGCGGGAGCCGGGGCTGCCTGGACGTCGAGACGGACCCGCTGGCCTTCCTCACGGCGGCGGGCCGCGAGCCCGGCCCCGAAGGGCTGTTGCAGCAGGCTCGCGAGCTGCTCCGTGACGCGGGCGGCGACCCGGCGGTCCGATCGGCAGCCGAGGAGCTGATCGACCGCCTCGGCCTGGGGCTCGCGGGCCTGGTGAACATCCTCAACCCGGACCGCATCATCCTGGGCGGCCTGCATCGCGCGCTCCTGGAGGCCGACCCCGAGCGGCTGCGTGCCGTCGTCGCCGACCGGAGCCTGTGGGGGCGCAGTGGCGGCGTACCGATCCTGGCCTGCACGCTGGACCACAACAGCCTGGTGGGGGCCGCCGAGCTGGCCTGGCAGCCAGTGCTCGACGACCCCCTCGGGGCGCTGGGCTAGACGCTCGCGGACTCCTGCGCGGTCTGCTGCCTGGACTCCTGCGCGGGCTCTTTCGCGGACTGCTGTGCGGACTGCTGCGCGGACTGCTGCGCGGACTCCTTCGTGGCCGGGCTGTCCGGTGCCTCAACTGCCCTTGCGGCGGGCGTTGTTCGGTCGCCGCGCAGCTTGCGCATCCGCTTCAGGTCGGGAAGCAGCGTGACGAGGCCGAGTGCGGCGAGGGCGGCGCCGATCCAGAGCGGCGCCCGCAGGCCGAACGTATCGATGGCGGGTCCGCCGACGGACGTGGCGATGATGATCCCGAGGGTGATGAACGAGGAGTGGACGGTGTTGACCAGCGGTCGCGCGTTGCCCGCGCGCTGTACGCGGGTCACCAGGGCCGGGTTCATGGTGACCCCGACCAGGCCGATGCCCATCATCAACACCACGGCGGCCACACTCAGTTGGGCGAGGAGGGCGAATCCGGCGAGGAACGCCAGATTGAGCAGCAGGCCGGTGAGCAGGACGGGGACGGTGTGCTTGTCGGCGAACCGGCCGACGATGGTGTTGCCGATGACGGTGGCCGCTCCGTACGCGATGAGCAGCAGGGGAACCGTACCCGTGGAGAATCCGGTGACCTCGGTGAGGATCGGGTTGAGGTAGCTGAAGGCGGAGAACGTGGCGCCGATGATGAAGGTGCTGGTGGTGAGGGTCAGCCAGAGGCGAGGATTACGGAAGGCGCCGAGCTCCTGGCGGAGGTTGCCGCCGTCGTCGTCGGCGCGCTCGATGCGGGGCACCCCGACGAGGGTGGCGAGCGCGGCGAGAACGGTCAGGACGGTGATGGCCCAGAACGCCGCGCGCCAGCCCAGGTGTTCACCGATGACGGTGGAGAGCGGCAGGCCGAGGAGCGTGCCGAGCATCAGACCGTTGAGAGCCACCGCGATGGCCCTGCCTCGCACTTCGGGACGGGTGAGCTGTGCGCACAGCGAGATGGAGACGCCGAAGAAGGCCTGCGATGCGATGCCGGTGATGACGCGGGCCACCAGCATGGTGCGGTAGTCCGGGGCGAGGGCGGCGAGGACGTTGCCCGCAAGGAAGATGCCGAACAGGACTATCAGTGCTGACTTCTGACGCATCTTCAGCAGCGCGATGGTGAGGAAGGGCCCGCCGAAGGCCATCGCAGCGGCGAAGGCGGTGATCAGGTATCCGATCTCCGGAATCGTGGCATCGAGTCCGTCGGCCATCTGCGGCATCAGGCCGGCGACCACGAACTCGCTGGTCACCATGGCGAAGATGCCGAGGGCCAGGAGATAGACGGCGCGGGGCATGGGGGCTCCTGTCAGGGGTGGGGGTGGAGAGAGGTGGAGAGGGGGTGACGGGTTATGTACTGAGCAGTTCAAAATGAAGGCGTGCGGGATTGCTGCCGGGGTGAGGAGAGGGTCGGGCAGTCGGTGGGGCGTGGCGTCGGTGGGTCAGGAAACCGGTGGGTGGGAAAGCCGACAGGTCAGTGGTTCGGCGGGCCAGCGGTTCGCAGGGGCAGGGGTTCAGCGGGTGAGCGCGTCCAAGGCGGTCTCGGCGATGGCGGTGAGGGCGGCCCGATCGGCGCCGCCCTGAGCGGCGATCCGCATGCCGCCGATGATGGCGTTCAGGAAGCGGGCCAGATCGACCGCGTCCCGCGTGGACGTGATGTCGCCGCCGCTCTGTCCCGCACGGATGACGGCGCTGATCGCGGCCAGCCGCATCGCGAGGTCATGCGCGAGCATCTCAGCGGCCTCGGGATCGCGCCCGGCGAGCTCCACGGTCGTGTTGACGGTCAGGCAGCCGATGCTGTGCCCGTCCTTGCGGCACTCGAACTCGGAGCCGACGATGCGGGCGAACAGGGCGCGGAGGCGGTCCATCGGGAGCCGCTCCGTGTCCTCCAGGATTGCGACCTGGATGGATGTCATGGAGTCGATGTAGCGGGCGAGGGCTCGCTGGAACAGCTCGTGCTTGCTGCTGAAGGTGTTGTAGATGCTGCTGCGGCCCAGGCCGGTGGCGTCGCACAGATCCTGGGTCGAGGTGGCCTCGTAACCATTCGCCCAGAAGGCGTGCATCGCCGCGTCCAGGGCCCGCTCCTCGTCGAAGGTTCTCGGCCGGGCCATGTCGGTACGGTACCTGTTTTGGAACGGCCAGTGCAATACGCGACTGAAGGGATATCTGAGGGGTCCCTGAGGGGCCCTTGAAGACTCCTGGGGTTTTCGGTGTTACCTCTTAAACGCCTCTACTGGTAACGTCGATCTCCCGGGCAACAAGACGACAGGGCGGACTGCGAGTTCCGACCAGCAGGAGGTACCAGTGACCTGGCACTTGGCGGAGAGGTTCGAGACGTCGGACGGGTGCGTGAGGTGGGCATCGTTCGGTGAGGGCGACCCGATGGTCCTCCTGCACGGCTCGCCGTTCTCGTCGTACATCTGGCGCGAGATCGCCCCCGCCCTGGCCCGCACGCGCAAGGTGTACGTCTGGGACCTGCTCGGCTTCGGTCAGTCGGAGCAGCGGGAGGGGCAGGATGTCGGGCTCGCGGCACAGGGAAGGATCTTCGCCGCTCTCCTCGCGCACTGGGGCGTGTCCCGCCCCAGTGTCGTCGCGCACGACGTGGGCGGTGCGGTGGCGCTGCGGGCGCTGCTTCTGGAAGGTGCGGAGTACGGGGACCTCACGCTGGTGGACGCGGTCGGCGGGGGCGCGTGGGGGACGGGCTACTTCAAGCTCATCCGCGAGAACGCGCACGTCTTCGAGCAACTCCCCGACTATGCACACGAGTCACTGGTGGCCAGCCACCTCCGCCACGCCACGCACACCGGCTACAAACCAGGCGTACTGGACGCGTACATCGCCCCGTGGCGCGGCACGCAGGGCCAGGCGGCGTTCTACCGTCAGTACCGCCAGTTCGCGCAGTCCCACACGGACGTGCTCGAGCCCCTCCTCGGCAACGTGACCGTGCCGACCCGCATCATCTGGGGCAGCGAAGACCGCCTGCTGCCACCGGAGTTCGCCGAGTTCCTGCACACGCGCATCCCGCACGCCGAACTGTCCTGGGTGGACGGCGCGGGCCACACGATCCAGGACGACGCGCCTGCGCGGCTGCTTTCGCACTTGGCGGCGGACTTCCGGGCCGAGGTCGTCTGAGCGGTCGGCCTGCTGGGCGCGGACGCGGGGTGGCGCGTCGCGGGGTGGCGAGGGGCGGCGGCGGGTGGCGAGGAGAGGCGGCCGCTCCCTACGCCCACTCCACCGCGAACGCCCGCCCCGGATTCACCGTCAGCATCCGCTCCACCACGTCCTTCCCCACGGCGAGTTCGAGTCGCGGTCGCACCCTGCGCAGCAGGTAAGGCAGCCCGGGGCCGCCGTTCGTCGCGCGTGCCCCGGATGTCGTCGTGTCGCCGCCCAGGAGCAGCTGGTCCGCGAAGCCTGCCTCGGTCAGAGTCTGTACGGCTTCCGGCATGCGCCAGTCCGTGGCGTGGTGGGCGCGGGACGGGCCGTCGAAGGCGAGGTACGCGCCGGCTTCGGCGGCCTGGCGGTGGATCGCGAGGTCGGGGGAGCGGTTCAGGTGGCCGAGGATCACCTTCCTCGGGGGCACGTCCAACTTCCCGCACAGCAGGTCAAGTACGTCCAGCGTGCCCGTGCCCAGTTCCAGGTGGACGGCGATGGGGGCGCCGGTCGCGTGGTGGGCCTCGGACGCCGCCTCCATCGTCCAGCGGGCGTGCGCGTCCAGGCCGTGGAAGCCGCCCGCGACCTTGATCAGGCCCGCCCGTACGCCGGTGTCGGCGATGCCCTCGGTCAACTCCCGCACGAAGAGGTCTGCGAGCCCTTCGGTCCTCAGCCGGACCAGCAACTCTGTTGTGTAGTGGGCTGCTTGGTGCAGGCCCGTGGCCGCGACGACGTGTACGCCTGCCGTCCGGGACAGCATGGGCAGGTCGCCCGCGTGACGCCCCATCCTGTACGGCGTCCACTGAATCAGGCTCTCGCCGCCCGCCTCACGGAAGGCCGCCAGTTCCTGCTCCGCCGCTGTGGTCGAGTCGAGTTCCTGGCCAGGGAGTTGAGGGCTCGTCAGAAAGAGGTGGTCGTGGGCGTCGCAGATTCCGAGGTCCTCGGGTGCGACGTCTCCCAGCACCGTACGCACCGCGCGACCTGTGTCGACCGTACGAACTGCGTCGACCGCACGATCCGTGTCGATCGCACGATCCGTGTCGACCGTGCGATCCATTTCGAGCGTGCGATCTGTGTGGCCCGCGCTCACCACTGCTGCCCACCCGGGAGGAGGTCCCGCTCAGGAGCGGACAGGTGCAGGACCTGGAACACGTCGCCCTCTCCCTTGGGGGAGTCGTGGTCCCAGACGGAGAAGAGCAGTGCTTCCCATGTGCGTGGGTCGATTGCCGTCGCGGCGTACACGGCCCCCTCCCGCTGCGCCAAACGCCCTGCCTCCTCGGCGAGTTCGACGGCCAGGCCGCCCAGGTGGGTGCGGGCCGGGATGCGCATCCGGCGTCGTACGGCGGACTTCGCGGGCGCGCCCGACGCCGACCCTTCGGCGAAGGCGAGGCCCGTCCAGTGCTGCACGTCCGGTCGCCCGAAGTCGTCGACGATGCCCTGGAATCCGGGGCCCCAGAGGAAGGAGTTCATGCCCTCGGGGGTGTTCCAGAGGTAGAACGGCGCGTACTGGTTCACGGGGGAGTCGTCGACGCCGCGCTCGCGGATCAGGTACGCCTTGGCGCCGAGGCCTGGGTAGCCGTCCAGCAAGTGGCCCTTGGTCGCCACCCGGTTGCGGATGATGCCCATGTCGTAGTCGGCCGGAAGCGTGATCTCGTACTGCATCGCGTGCATGGTGGTTCGCTCCTTGGGCTCATGCCGCCGGGTGTTGGTCCGCAGCCACCGCGTACTCGTCCGCGCCCACGTGCGCGTGCCAGTGCGTGGTCGTGCCGTCTCCCATCGCCTCGACGACCGCCAGATGTGTCATGAAGGTGCGGGGCGTGGCGCCGTGCCAGTGCCATTCGTCCGGCTCGATCCAGACGGTGTCTCCCGCGCGGATCGTCTCCGCGTCGCCGCCCTCGCGCTGCACCAGGCCCTCACCCTCCAGGACGTGCAGGACTTGGCCGTGCGGGTGGCGGTGCCAGGCGGTGTGCGCTCCGGGGGCGAAGCGGACGTTGAACATCCGTAGCCGGGAGGGGGCCGGGGGCGCGGCGATCTCGTCCAGCCACACCGTGCCGGTGAAGTTCTCGGCGGTGCCCGCCTTGCTTTCGGGACGGTTGCGAGTGATGCGCACGCTGTTCAATTCCTTTGCGGGGGAGGGATAGTGGCCGTCACGGGGAGGGGCGGTGGCACCTACGGAGTAGGGCTGGTGGCGGCGAACAGGAGGGCCAGCAGGCCTCGTACGCCGATGTCGAAGGCCGCGGGCGAACCCGAGGCGCGAGCCAGCACATAGCCGCCCTGGACCGTGGCGACGACCGCCGCCGCGATCGCCTGCGCGTCGAGCGTGGCCGCGAACTCACCCCGCTCCTGCCCCTCTTGGACGATTCCGGCGATCCGGTCGCGCAGCCAGTCGAGCGTCTCGGTGAGTGGCGCCCGCAGCTCGTCGCTCGCGACGACATCCGGGTCCATCGTCAGCCGCCCGACGGGGCAGCCGCGCAGTACGTCGCGCTCGCGCAGGAGGTACGCCTCGATGCGTTCGTACGCCGATCCGGTGCCGCCAAGGACTCCGTCGGCCGTGGCGCGCATCTCCTCCGCCGTGCGCCGGATCGCGGCGAGCGCGAGGTCGGGCTTCCCGGCGAAGTGGTGATACATGCTGCCTTGCCCGGCGCCCGCGTGCTGCTGGATCGCCTTGGGGCTCGTACCGACGTAGCCGCGCTCCCACAGCAGTTCGCGGGTGGACTCGATCAGGCGCTCCGGAGTGCTCATGAACGTACTGTACATACTAGTAGGTACAGAGGTCTAGGCGGCGGCCGCCGCTGGCCGCGCGCGTGGCCGCGTGGCCTGTCATCGCCCCCCGCCGGTGCCGCCACTCCAGCCCTGTTCGTACCAGTAGGTACAAGGTTGGCGCGGCCAATCTGACCCGTACGTACTAGTAGTTACAAAGCTGGCGCCGCAGCCAGCGCAGCCCATCCAGACCTGTACATACCAGTATGTACAGACCCCATCCAGCCGCCCCCAGCCCCGCCGGGAGCAGCCCCGCAACCCCCACGTACTCCCGCAGTGGTACACGCACTGCCGCTGGCGGTACGACGACTCGGACCCCCTCGGAGCGCGAGTCTCAAGACATCGCACAACACACCGCAGACATCGCTCCCGAGGAGATGGACACCATGAACACCCTGGCTCACTTCGATGGCGGGCCCGGCCCGTGGATCCTGTTCTTCCCGCTCATCTGGGCGGCCGTAGTGATCGGCGGCATCACCCTCCTGCGCCGCACCGTATGGCGCGGGCGCCGGGCTCCGTGGCAGCGGGACGGCGCCGAACGCAACGTACGCATCGACGAGAAGTCGCCCATCGCCGTGCTCGGCCGTCGCTTCGCCTCCGGCGAGATCGACGAGGACGAGTACTGGCGGCGTCTGTCCGTCCTGAACGAGGAGTTCGGGCGTACGTCCAAGGGCGGTGCGGCATGACCACCGCGACCGGACACCGCGGCACCACCACCCTCGACGCCGCCCGCGTCACCGAGGCCGTCAAGGTCTACGGCAGTGGCGACACCGCCGTGCGGGCCCTGGACGGGGTGAGCGTCGGGTTTCCCGCCGGGCGCTTCACCGCGATCATGGGCCCGTCGGGCTCGGGCAAGTCCACCCTGATGCACTGTGCCGCAGGCCTCGACACCCTCACCTCGGGGGCCGCCCACATCGGCGACACCGAGCTGGGCGCGCTCGACGACCGACGCCTCACGCTGCTGCGCCGCGACCGCATCGGCTTCGTGTTCCAGGCCTTCAACCTGGTGCCGACGCTGACCGTGGCCGAGAACATCACGCTCCCGATGGACCTCGCAGGCAGGCGTGGTGACGGTGCGGCGGCGGAGTGGACCGACGCCCTCATCGACGTGGTGGGGCTGCGCGACCGGCTCCACCACCGGCCCGCCGAGCTCTCCGGCGGTCAGCAGCAACGCGTCGCCGTGGCAAGGGCGTTCGCCGGTCAGCCCGATGTCGTCTTCGCCGACGAACCGACCGGCAACCTCGACTCGCGCTCCGGCGAGGAGGTCCTGCGCCTGCTCGGCCGCGCGGTGCGGCAGATGGGCCGCACGGTCGTCATGGTCACCCATGACCCGGTGGCCGCCGCCCACGCCGACGAGGTCGTCTTCCTGGCCGACGGCCGTCTCGTGGACAAGATGGCGGACCCGACCGCCGACAAGGTCCTTGACCGGCTCAAGGCCTTCGACACGAAGGCCTCGGCCGCATCCGGCACCACCGCATCCGCTGCCACCGCATCCGGCGGCACCACACCAGCAGGTACCACCACACCAGCAGGTACCACCACACCAGGCACCAAGGGGGCGCCATCATGAGTTCCTTGAGCGCCTCCGCGCGCATCAGTCTCTCCTCGCTGCGCGGCCACAAGCGGCGCTTCGCGGGTACGTTCCTCGCGGTCATGCTCGGTGTCGCCTTCCTGGCGGGCACGCTCGTCATGGGCGACACCCTGCGCGGCAGCTTCGACACGATGTTCGGCAACGCGACGAGCGGCACCGACGCCGTCGTCCGCAGCGCGGACACCATCACCACCCCCGACGACAGCCAGGGCACCCGGCAGCCCGTCAAGACCTCGCTCGTCGAGAAGATCGAGCGGACCGATGGCGTCGCCGCCGCGGCGCCCGCCATCCAGGGCGCGGGCCAGCTCCTCGGCAAGGACAAGGAGCCCATCGGCGGCGAAGGCCCGCCCACCCTCGCGGGCAACTGGATCGGCGACAAGGAGCTGAACGCCTACCAGCTGGCCGAAGGCCGCGCCCCCGCCAAGTCCGGCGAGGTCGTCGTCAACCGAGGCGCCGCCGAATCCGGCGACCTGAAGATCGGCGACACCACCACGTTGCGCACCCCCGACCCCGTCAAGGTGACGATCGTGGGCCTCGCGACCTTCGGCGGCGAGGACGGCATGGCGCAGACCACCTTCACCGGTATGACGCAGGCCGACGCCGAGAAGTACCTGACGCCGAAGCGCGGCGAGGCCGCGACCATCCAGGTGCGGGCCGGACCCGGCGTGAGCGAGCAGGAACTCGTCGATGCGCTGAGTCCCGTACTGCCCAAGGGAGTTGAGGCCATCACCGGCGAGGCGTCGGCGGCGGAGAACACCGACAACATCTCCGGTCAGTTCCTGACGCTCTTCACCAGCTTCCTGCTTGTCTTCTCCGGCGTCGCCCTGCTCGTCGCCACCTTCAGCATCCACAACACCTTCGCGATCGTCGTCGCCCAGCGCACCCGCGAGAACGCCCTCCTCCGCGCACTCGGCGCCTCGCGCCGGCAGGTCACCGCCTCCACCCTGGTCGAGGCGAGCGTGGTCGCCGTGGTGGCGTCCGCCGCGGGCCTCGCGGGCGGCATCGGGATCGCGGCCGGGCTTCAGGCGCTCTTCCCGGCCATCGGATTCCCCTTCCCCGAGGGCGACTTGGTGATCAGCGGCCTGTCGATGCTGCTGCCCCTGGCCGTCGGCATCGTGGTCTGCCTCGGCTCCGCCCTGCTGCCCGCCGTCCGCGCCGGGCGCACCGCACCCCTGGCCGCGCTGCGCGAGACCGCGGTCGACCACTCCGGGGCATCGCGCGGGCGCGCCGTCTCGGGCTCGGTCCTCGCGCTCGCCGCCGTCGGTCTCTCGCTGACCGGCGTCCTGGTCAGTCCGTCCGTGTGGCTCGCAGGGGCCGGGGCGGTCCTCGCGCTCGCCGCGTTCGTCGTGCTCGGGCCGGTCGCCTCCTCGCGGGCGGTACGGATTCTCGGCGGGCCCCTCGACCGGCTGCGCGGCGTCACGGGCGGGCTCGCCCGGCGCAACGCCCTGCGCAGCCCCAAGCGGACCGCCGCCACCGCGAGCGCCCTGATGATCGGTGTCGCCGTCGTCTCGCTCTTCACGGTCTTCGGCGCCTCGCTGAAGGCGACCATGGACCAGACGGTGAACCGCTCCTTCGCCGGCGACCTCGCCATCAGCACTCCGGGCTTCGGCGCTGGCGGCAGCGGACTCAGCCCCAAGCTGGCCCCGGCGCTCGCCGAGCAGCCCGAGGTCGAGACCGCGGTCGGTCTCGGCAAGGGCGCCGCGGAGGTCGACGGGGAAGGGCGCGCCCTGACCGTCACCGACCCGGGCCCCTTCGCCAAGTCCTTCGACCTCGGCAAGGTCGAAGGGTCGCTCGACGACCTCGGCACCAACGGCATCGCGATCACGCGCTCGGAGGCCGAGAAGCAGGACCTGAAGGTCGGCTCCAAGGCCGAGCTTGCCTTCACCGACGGCAAGAAGGCGACCTTCACCGTCCGCGCGCTGTACGGCGAGTCGGAGCTCGCGGGGGACTACGTCATCACGCGTGAGGCCTGGGCGCCGCACCGCATGCAGGACGCCGACAGCCTCGTGTCCGTCACGTTCAAGGACGGCGTGAGCGCGGCCGACGGCAAGGCGGCGGTCTCCAGGACGGCGCAGGAGTACGGCAATCCGGATGTGCAGACCCGCGGTGAGTACGCGCAGTCGGCTGCGGGCGGCATCGACATGATGCTCACGCTGGTCTACGCGCTGCTCGCGCTCGCCGTCCTGATCGCCCTGCTCGGCATCGCCAACACGCTGACCCTCGCGATCCACGAACGGACCCGTGAGCTGGGCCTGTTGCGTGCGGTCGGGCAGACGAGGGCGCAGCTGCGGGCCATGGTCCGCTGGGAGTCGGTGCTGGTCGCCGCCTTCGGCACGGCGGGCGGCCTGGTGCTCGGCGGCTTCCTCGGCTGGGTGCTCGTCAAGGCCTCGGACGGCGCGACGAGCAGTGCTTTCGCGTTCGCGGTGCCGCCGGTCCAGCTTGCGGTGGTCGTCCTGGTGGGCCTGGCGGCGGGAGCCCTCGCGGGTCTGCGTCCGGCACGGCGGGCCGCACGCCTGGACGTGCTGCGTGCCATCGCCACCGAGTGACGTAGGACGCCCGGCCTGCGGAGCCTTGGACCACCCGGCCCGCGGAGCCTCGCACCGCCCGCCGCGCGGAGCCTGTCACCGCCCGGTCAGCCGACAACGGCCGACCGGGCGGGAGCGTGTCCGGGCGCGTGCCCGTCGGCGAGGGAGTGCGGCCCGGCGCCCAGGTCCGCGAAGGGACCGGCCGTGGCCGCGCCGTACGCGGGATACCTGGACGGCAGTGCCGCGGCAGACGTAGGGGCCGGAAGGGTGAACCAGACGACTTTGCCCGTGTCACCGTGGGGGCGCACCCCCCAGCTCTCGCTGACCGCGGCGACCATGGCGAGCCCGCGGCCGCAGGTCGCGAACGGCTCGGCGTCGCGGACCTGGGGAAGGCGGGGGTCGTGGTCGTGCACGGAGACGGTGAGGCGGTCGAGCAGCAGCTCGATCTCCACGGTGCACACCTTGTCCGGCTGTGCGTGCCGGTGCACGTTGGTCAGGAGCTCGGTCACACCGAGCGCGGCCTGGTCTATCAACGGATCGAGATGCCAGTAGCGCAACTGCGCCGATACGATTCTGCGGACCTGGCCGATCCGCGACGGCAGAGCCTGAAGCTCTACCGTGCAATACCTGCTTGGCTGGCTGATCACGGCTGCGACTCCCCGAATTGCGTCCGGAAGAAGGCGACGATCGGATTCAGCAGCGGCCGCGGGGTCTGCCGGCTGCTGTTCGTGGCCGGCGGGCTGGTTCGCAGCGTCATCGCCGGTGAACCCAGAGTGATGTGACACCAGAGTGACTCAGGGGGTGCGGGCGTGCAACTCGCACCGCCCCAGCCGGCGTGCGGGGGCCTCTCAGGCCCGTGCCCTGCTGCCTCCGGCCCTGCGTACCGCGTCGATGAACTTGCGCACCGTCGGCGGGCCCGCCTTGCCGGGCGCCGGATCATGATCGGCGAGGGTGAGGCGATAGCGCGTGCCGTTCAGTTCGGCAAGGGCCCGGTCGTCGGCGGCGAACCATGGCTTGCCGGCCCGCACGGTCTGGACCGGCGCGCTGTCGATCTCCCTGCCGTAACTGGTCAGCAGCTCGAACCTGCCGTCAGTGATACGGATTTGACCCGCCCGGGTGAGGGAGCGCAGCCGCCGTCCGATCCGCACGCCTGTGGCCGTGAAATCCGGCTCCGCCATGACGTTCCGCCCCCTTGAGCGATTCGGTGTGCCGTTCCGCGCGGGACCGCCGTCCCGTGCGGTGCAGTCTGCACGCACCTGGCGTCGAGCACCAGTGCGTATGAAGACGTGGTCATAAGTGGACGCCGTCCCCTCACCAGTGTGCCGTGCCGCTGTGTCAGCCGGCTGCGCCAGGTGTGCCTTTGAGGGTCTCAAAGGTGTGTTTATGCAGGTGAGAAGCGTGCGGAAGGTGCATATGATCGAGGCGTCCGGTCCGCTCGTAGCGCGGCCGGGTTGACGCCAAGGAGCCGCGCCGTGAGCACCACACAGCAGGATCAAGCCGATGAGCCGATGACCACGCTCGACGTGGACCGCAGCGACGCGGAGTACCGCGCCTGGCTCAAAGAAGCCGTACGCAAGGTCCAGGCCGACGCCAACCGCTCGGCCGACACGCACCTCCTGCGCTTCCCGCTCCCGGAGAAATGGGGCATCGACCTCTATCTCAAGGACGAGTCGACCCACCCGACCGGCAGCCTCAAGCACCGTCTCGCCCGCTCGCTCTTCCTCTACGGCCTGTGCAACGGCTGGATCCGGCCGGGGCGGCCGGTCATCGAGGCCTCCAGCGGCTCGACAGCCGTCTCCGAGGCGTACTTCGCGAAGCTGATCGGGGTGCCCTTCATCGCGGTGATGCCCCGCACGACCAGCGCCGAGAAGTGCCGACTGATCGAATTCCACGGTGGTCAGTGTCACTTCGTGGACGACTCGCGCACGATGTACGCCGAGTCGGCCGCTCTCGCCGTGGAGACCGGCGGGCACTACATGGACCAGTTCACCTACGCGGAACGGGCCACGGACTGGCGCGGCAACAACAACATCGCCGAATCGATCTACCAGCAGATGAAGTTGGAGCGCTATCCGGAACCCGCGTGGATCGTCGCCACGGCGGGCACGGGCGGCACGTCGGCGACCATCGCCCGCTATGTCCACTACATGCAGCACGACACCAAGCTCTGCGTCGCCGACCCCGAGAACTCCTGCTTCTTCGACGGCTGGACCAACCACGACCCGGACGCCACCAGCGACTGCGGCTCCCGCATCGAAGGCATCGGCAGGCCCCGGATGGAGCCGAGCTTCGTGCCCGGCGCGATCGACCGCATGATGAAGGTGCCGGACGCGGCGAGCGTCGCCGCCGTGCGGGCCCTGGAGGAGGCGATCGGCCGCAAGGCGGGCGGCTCGACAGGGACCGGCCTCTGGAGCTCCTTGAAGATCGTCGCCGAAATGGTGGCCGCGGGCCGCACGGGCAGCGTCGTCACGCTCATCTGCGACCCGGGCGACCGCTATCTGGACAAGTACTACTCGGACGCGTGGCTGGCCGAGCAGGGCATGGACATCGCGCCGTACGCGGCCGCCATCAAGTCGCTCCTGGCGAACGGCACGTGGACCTGACGGTTCGCAACGGCCTGACAGGGCTCAGGCGTTGGCCGCGGCGAGGCGTCGGTCCAGGGCCGTGACGGCGTCGCGGAAGGCCCGGCCCATGCCCGCCCTGCCGAGCTTCATGACGAGGCGGAAGGGCGCGGCGCCGTCCGCGGCGAACGTCCACTGCACGCGGGTGCCGGTCCCTGCCGGGGTCAGCCGCCACTCCTCGAGGAGGGCGCGCAGGCCCGGGGCGTTCGACTCGTCGGCGCGGTAGGCGTACCGCTCCGCCACGTCGGTCGCGACGATCGTCTCCCAGAAGCGCGTGCCGCCCTTGAGCCGGACCGCGCGGCCCTTGCTGCCGTCCGCGCCGTCGGTGGGTTGGCACAGCGTGACCGCCGTGAACCACTCGGGCCAGCCGGTGATGTCGTCGGCGAGGGCGCGGTACACCGTCTCCGGGGGCGCGCTCACCTCACGGGCGAAGACCAGGCGCAACGGAGCGGTCTCGACGAACTCCAGCCCCACGGGCCTCAGTCGGCGTGCCATCGAACTCAGCCCCCAAGCGGCATCGGGTGGTTGACCGGCCACCGTCACCATAGCTGGCGGACCGTCAGATGTCTGCGGTGCTTCCGGCGTTCTCCGTCTGCGCGACGCCCTCTGCGTGCTCTCCGTGCTCGTCGACGCCCGGCTGCTCGGGCTCGCCCGTGACCACCAGGCGCCGCAGATGCTCGGAGATCTCCACCCGCGCCGCCGCGGGAAGACCGGAGTCCGTCACGAGTGTGTCGACCTGCTCCAGGGTGGCGAACGAACTGAGGCCCACCGTGCCCCACTTGGTGTGGTCGGCGACCACGATGACCCGCCGCGCCGACTGCACCAGACGCCGGTTGGTCTCCGCCTCCGCGAGATTGGGAGTGGACAGGCCGGCCTCCGCCGATATGCCGTGCACACCCAGGAAGAGCACGTCGAAGTGCAGCGCGCCGATCGCCTGGTCGGCGACCGGGCCGACCAGCGAGTCCGAGGGGGTGCGCACGCCGCCCGTGAGGACCACGGTGGCCGCGCCCTGACGCTGGCCCGAGGTGCGCTGAGCGGAGTGGAACACGTCCGCGACCCGCACCGAGTTCGTCACCACCGTCAGGTCCGGCACGTCCAGGAGGTGGTGGGCCAGTGCGTACGTGGTCGTGCCGCCGGAGAGGGCGATCGCCGTGCCCGGCGCCACCAGGGAGGCCGCGGTGCGCGCGATGTCCTCCTTGGCGTTCAGCTCCAGGCCCGACTTGGCCTCGAACCCCGGCTCGTGCGTGCTCGCCTCGACCACCGGCACGGCGCCGCCGTGCACCTTCTCCAGGACGCCCTGGCGGGCCAGCGCGTCGAGATCCCGGCGGACCGTCATGTCCGACACACCCAGCTTGCGGGTCAGTTCATTGACGCGGACCCCGCCCCTGCGGCGTACCTCATCGAGGATCAAGGCGCGGCGCTGCTCCGCGAGGAGGTTCTGATTCTCGCTCACGTCCGTCCCGGCCCTTCTGCCTCGTCACACCCGTCGCGCACGTCAATTGCGCTGCCTCATCCTCGCATGCGCCACCGACAGGCGGTCCACCGCCCGAGAGCGCGCGGTCACCCGGAACGGGGAGATTACGTGACGGGAGGTGTGGACGGGGCCGCCAGCGGAGATCCTTGTGGCCTGACCATGCGCACGTTCGGGGGAACACGCGCACATTCGGGGGAAGCGAACAGTGGCAGCAGACCAAAGAGAAGAGACGGCTCTCGAACTCCTCGTCCACGGAGTCGGGGGCACCACGCCCGAAGAGATGCTGGGCGACCCGAGGACCGTCCGCGTCTCCGGTGACGAGACGGCAGCCGTCTTCCGCCGCACCGAGGACGCCGACGCCGAGAAGCGCCCGGACGACTACCGCGGCAAGCCGGTCCCCGAGGCGTACGTCTGGTGCAACCTGACCTCCGGGAACGGCTCGCGGGCCCTGTGGCTCCTGCTGCTGCCCTTCATGGTGGTCAACCTCGCGCACTGGATGCGCCCCACGTCGCGCCGCATGAAGAAGACGGTGCGTACGTACGGCCTCCTGGTGAGGCTGACCGGACTCAGCCTCACCGTCCTGCTCGTCGCCGCCGCCTGCGAGGTCGCCATCGACCTGACGGCCTGGCAGTGCGCGGGCACCCCCGAGTGCGCGGCCGAACGCTCCTGGCTCGGCTTCCTCGCGCCCGACGCCTCCGGGTACGGCGGCTGGTGGAGCCAGCCGGGACGCCGCCTCGCGCTCGCCGCGCTGCTGCCCGCCGCACTGACCGGCCTGCTCTGGTACCTCTCCCAGCGCACCTGGAGCGCGTACGAATCCCAGACGCCGCTGCCCCACCAGGCCGACCCGGAGGAGGAGACCGGCCGCACCGCGCTGGGCAGGCCCGGCTTCTGGTACGGGCGCAGGCTGGTGGCCCGGCTGCGCGCCGCGCACACGGCGGCCGGGTTCCTCACGGTGGCCGCCGCGGTCGGCACATCGGCCGCGCGCCACGACCGGCGGCCCGGCGGACCCGCGCTGCTCGACGCCCTCGGCTGGATCCTCGATGTGACGCTCGTCGTCGCAGGGGCCGTCGTCGTCCATGTGGTCTGGCGCAGGGGCCGCAGCGAGAACAAGCTCGACCGGCACCTCGACGAGAAGCTGATCCGCAGGCTGCCCCTGGGCGCGCTCACCCTGCTCGTCCTGACCCTCCTGTACGCCGGGTGGTCACGCCCCGGCTGGACCTCCGAAGGCAGGCTGCCGGGCAACGCGACCTTCGGCGGCATCGCCCTGGTCCAGGGGCTCCTGGTCATCGCCCTCGCGGTGGTCGCCCGCGCGCTTTACCGAACGGCCCCCGACCCCCGCACCGCCCTGCGGGGCTTCGCGGGACCCGCCGTCGCCATGCTGTCCTGCGCACTGGGCGGCGTGATGTCAGGCGGCGGCGCCCAGCGCGTGGCCGACTGGCTCGACGGCGCGGGAGCGCCCGGATCCGGCGGCACCATCGACGGCCCGCCCGTGCTGCTGACCTGGCAGGCGTCCGTGATCCCGCCCCTCCTCGTGGTCGTCGCGGTGCTCTGCGGCTGGCTCGGCGTCCGCACCGTGCGGCGGGCCCGCCGCGACCGGGCGACCATCCCCGGCGAGTATCCGGGCGAGCCGAAGGACGCGGCCCGCAGCCGCCGCATCGCGGGCACGCGCGCGCGTGCCGCCCTCACCGACCGGGCCCCGCTCCTGGTGGGCATCACCTCGGCGGTGACGCTGCTGCTCGGAGCGGGCGCCCTGGTGGGCGCCTGGGTGAGCGAAGAGGTGCCGAGCGAGGCCGCGCAGGGGCTGCCCCTCTTCTTCGAAGGAGCGGCCGAGACCTCCCAGGCGCTCGGCTCCTGGCTGATCGGCTTCGGCTTCATACTGTTCGTGACCTGGGGCCGCCGCGCCTACCGCGACCCCTCCGCACGCCGCACCATCGGCATCCTGTGGGACGTCGGCACGTTCTGGCCCCGCGCCGCCCACCCCTTCGCGCCGCCCTGCTACGCCGAGCGGGCCGTCCCCGACCTCACCTGGCGCATGCACACCTGGACCCGCGCGACGCGTGCCACGGGCGGCAGGCTCGTCATCTCCGGCCACTCGCAGGGCAGCGTCCTGGCCGCCGCTGCCGCCTGGCAGCTGTGGCCGTCCGTCCGCAAGAGAGTCGCCCTCCTCACGTACGGCTCACCCCTTGAGCGCCTCTACGGACGCTGGTTCCCCGCCCACTTCGGCCCGGCCGCCCTCAGCTCGCTGCACCGCGAGGTCGACTGCTGGCGCAACCTGCACCGCACCACCGACCCGATCGGCGGCCCCGTCCGGGTCATCCCCGACGGGGACGGACCGCAGGTAGACCGCGAAGCCCTCAAGGACCCCCTGGTCTACGGACGCACGGAGGAACACCCGCTGCCCGCACCGATCCTGGGCCACGGGGACTACCAGGCCGACCCGGCCTTCGCCGAGGAGCGCGCCCGGCTGCTCGCCCGGCTCAAGCCCGCCGTGCCCGCCCCGCGACCGCGGACTCCCGAGGCCGCCGGACAAGCCCCGGCAGTCACGGCAGTTCCGGCAGATCCTCCGGATACAGCAGGGTGAGGTCGTCCGTGCTCGGTTCGTCGAACTGGGCGACCCGCCCCGCGTGCCGCTCCACCATCGCCTCGAACGTCTGGCGCGCGGTGCGGCCGTTGCCGAACGCGGGACCCTTCGGAAGCGCCGTGAAGTACTTCAGGAGTGCCTCGCCCGTCCCCGTGTCGAGGCGGTACTCGTGCTCGTCGGCCTGCTGCTCGACGATCCGCAGCAGCTCCTCCGGGGCGTAGTCGCCGAAGGTGATGGTCCGTGAGAAGCGGGACGCCACACCGGGGTTGACCGAGAGGAAGCGCTGCATCTCCGCCGTGTAGCCGGCGACGATCACCACCACCGCCTCGCGGTGGTCCTCCATCAGCTTCACCAGCGTGTCGATGGCCTCCCGGCCGAAGTCGCGCCCGGAGTCCTCGGGCGAGAGCGCGTACGCCTCGTCGATGAACAGCACACCGCCGCGCGCCCGGTCGAACGCCTCCTGGGTGCGGATCGCCGTCGACCCGATGTGCTCGCCCACCAGATCGACCCGCGACACCTCGACCAGATGCCCGCTCTGCAGGACACCGAGCGACGCGAGGATCTCGCCGTAGAGCCGCGCCACGGTCGTCTTGCCGGTGCCGGGGGAGCCGGTGAACACCAGATGGCGACGCGCCGATGCCGCCTTGAGCCCCGCAAGCTGCCTGCGCCGCCCGACCTCGATCATGTCGGTCAGGGCGCGCACCTCGCGCTTGACGCTCTCCAGGCCGACCAGTTTGTCGAGTTCACCGAGCACGTCCTTCGACGAGCGGGACGGCTGCTCGGGGGCCGCGCTCTTCTCGGCCGCCGGGTCAGTGGTGCGCTGCCCGGGGATCGCGCCGAGCAGACCCACGGACTGCGTGGCCGTCTGCGCGGCGGACTCCGTCGCCGCGGACGCCGTGGATGCCGTGGACGCCGCGGTCCGTGCCCCTCCGCTCTCGTCGCTGGTGCAGTCCTCGACGAGCGGCCCGTCCTCGGCGAACTCGAAGCCGCCGCGCGCGCACCGCTCCGTACGGCACTTCTTCAGCGTCGTACGGCATCCGTCGATGACGTGGAAGCCGTATCCGCCGCTGTCCGTCACGCGGCAGCCGTGCAGGCTGCCGCGGCCGCCCGCCGAGACGTAGAAACCGGCCTCCGCGGGTGAAGTGACCGTGCAGCGCTCGATGGTGGGGTCGGCGCCCTTGGTGACGATGACGCCCGTCTGGACGCCGTCGACCGTGCAGTTGGCCAGGGTGCCGCCGCTGCCGTGATCGCGGAACCACGCGCCCGTGGCGGCCTCGCGGATGCGGCAGTCGTCCAGCTGCGCCGTCGCGCCGTCGCTCACGGACACCGCCGTGTTGCGCACCTGGGAGAGATCGCTGTCGACGACGTCGGCGCGCGAGCCGCGGTCCAGGACGAACAGCGCGTCCGGCACGTCGTGCACCCGGCAGGACTCCAGGACGACCGTCGCGCCGTCGCTGACCCACACCGCGGGGTAGTCGCCCGTGCTGTCGTGGATCTCGCACTGGTTGGCGTCCACGCGCGTGCCCGGGTCCCACACCGAAAGGCCGTTGCGCCCGAACTGCCGCACGGTGGACCGCGTCAGGGTCAGGACCGAGCGGGAACGCAGGTCGATCGCGTTCTCCGGGATGTCGTGGATCCGGCAGTCGGCGAGCGTGAGCACGGCGTCCGTGTCGAGCGTGACGCCGTCCGAGGTCGTGCGGTGCACGTCGCAGTCCGTCAGATGCGCCACCGCACGCCCGGTGATCTGCACGCCCGAGCCCTTGACCTCGTACACCTCGCAGCCGATGGCCTCGAGCCCCGAGTGCTCACCGGTCACCGAGAGCCCCGCGCCGGACGCGTGATGCACCCGGCAGCGCTCAAGACGGGGGTGCGCACCGCCGCGCACGGCGATGCCCGACTGTCCGGCCGAGACGATCTCGCACTCCTCGAAGACACCGCCGCCGCCGTCGAGCACGGCGATGCCGATGCCGCCGGGGTTGTCGACCGTGCAGCGCCGCACGGTCGGGCGCGCTCCGCCGCGCACCTCGATGCCGCTCGCGGAACGCGTCACCACGCGTACGTCGACGAGTTCGGGAGCCCCGTCCTCGACGAGCAGCGCGGGCGCCGCCGAGTCCTGCCCCTCGACGTGCAGGTCCTGCACCACGGCGGACGAACGGACGGTGAGCGGCACCCCGTCCGACGGCGCGATGCGCACGGAGCCGGGGGAGCCCTCGGGGCCGCGCAGCGTCACCGCCCGCTGGACGACGAGGTTCTCGCGGTATGTGCCGGGGGCGATGGTGAGGACGTCCCCGTCGCTCGCGGCCTCCAAGGCGGCAGCGAGCGATGCGTACTCACCCGTGCGGCGCCGCCACCGCGAGGTGCCGGTGTGCGTCACCTGGACCGTGCCCTGTGCCATGGAGTTGCTCTGCCCCCACCTTGTCGTACGCGGGACCTCACGACCTTGCGCAAGGAGCCGAAGAGTTCGGCCGGTCCACCGTAGCGCGCGCGGCGAGGGCGAGTTGACCCGATCGCCAGGCTCTCACCTGGTCATCGCCGGTCTCTCACCGCTCCCGGAAGCCGGTGGCGGTGTCTCAGGAGCCGGTGCCGGTGCGTCCCCAGTCGGGTCCTGCCTTGTCCCAGGCCTGGTCCCAGCGGTCGTAGCGCCGCAGGACGATGCGCCAGACGACGAGCCGCCTCGTCCCCTCGACGAGTCCGGCGACCGCCACCGCGGCGCCGAATCCGGCAAGCGCCGCATGCGTGGACGCGGTCGCGTCGTCCAGCGGGCGGCCGACCACTTGGCCGTGCTCGTCCGTCCAGAGCCGGAAGCGGTCGCCCGGGTCGGGGGAGCGGAGGTCGGCGAGCACCGTGCCGGAGTGCGCCGTGCCGTCCGGAGCCGTCCATTCGGCGAGCACGCGGCTGTGCCTGTCGCGCGCGGACGAGGTCTCGGGATCGGGGTCGACCGGGGGTCTGGAGACCTTCCTGACCACCGTGCCCGCGACTTCGTGACGCATCTCGCGCTGTTCCCGCACCGACTGCAGCAGGGCGTCCTGCGTGAGTGAGCCGATCGCGAGACCGGCCAGCGGCGCGGCGACGACGATGAGCAGCACGGCCGCGCAGGCCACCCAGGCCTCGACGAGGTCGGTCTTCCGGCGCAGCGGATTGTGCCGCCAGCGCCAGAGTCCGACGAGTGCTCGCACAGTCCTGCACCCCCTTCCGCGTCCGTCATAACCGCGAACGGCACGGTCCACGCGTCGGCGGCAGGAAGAGAGAGGGAAATCACCCTTCTCATCCATGTCTCATTCTTGCCCAACGTCCGTGCCCGGCCTTCGAGTTCCCGCGTCGGGGACCTTCAGTCGAGGACCGTGAACGGATCGCCGATCCGGACGGTTCCTGTCGTCTCCGGCACCAGATTCTGGCCGAAGACCAGCTGGTCACCGAAGCGGCGGTGCTTGGCGAGCGTCCGCAGCGGCTCCTTGCCGCGCTCCGCGCTGCGCTGGTCGGTGGTGGTCACGACACAGCGGCCGCACTTCTTGGCCACGCGGAAGGTGACGTCACCGATGGCGACGCGCGACCAGTCGTCCTCGGCCCAGGGCGCGGTCCCGTCCACGACCACATTCGGCCGGAATCGGTTCATGGGGAGCGGGCCCTCGTCGGAGTGGTCGCCCTGCGCGATGAGCGAGTTCAGGGCGTCGAGGGAGGAGAGCGTGGTCAGGAGCAGCGGATACCCGTCGGCGAAGGAGACGGTCTCGCCGTCCTTGGCGTACGCGGGATCGATGGGGCGGCGGGTCGCGGGGTCGTCGAGGTGGACGAGCCGGACGTCCGTCTCCATATAGGCGCTGAACCAGGCGTGCGCCGCCGCGTCGGCGGGCACCGCCTCGACCTTGTCCTTCCAGATCTCCACCATGACGGTCTCGCCGGAGGGCGGCACGGCGACCGTCAGCGGCTCCTGGCCGGGCGCGGACATGCGTATGCCGCCGCCGGGCAGGAGCTCGGCGGCGGCATACGCCAGCCTCGGATGCGGCCGTTGCGTGATGATTCGTCCATTGCTGTCCACCAGCACCCACCGTCGGTCACCCGCGAGTCCCCAGGGCTCGACGACGGCCTCACGCGGAGCGTGTCCCCCGACCGCCTTGAGCGGGTAGTAGTGGATCGAGTGCAGTGCTGGATTGGGCATACGGTCATCCTGCCAGCAGTCACTGACAGGGGCGCATGCGGGCGAATCAGTAGCCGCGGTAGGGGCGGTTGTACGGATCCTCGTACGTCGCCGGGGCGGGGCGGGGCGCCGCGGGGCGCATGGCCTCGTAGCCCGTACCGGCCGGGGGACGCTGTTGCTGCTGCTGGGGGCCCGGGTATCCGCGCGGCGCCGAAGGCTGCTGCGGGATGTACGGCGCGGGCGCCTGTTGCAGCGGCGCGGGCTGCTGCGCGTAGCCGTACGCCGGGTTGTGGTGGGACGGGGCCGCCGGCAGGGCGGGCAGGGCTGCTACCGGGAGCGCGGGCAGGTGACTGCCGGTGTCGTACGCGGAGGGGACCCGGATCGGGGCGATCTGAGGAGTACCCCGCTCGGCGACAAGGGAGTCGTAGATCGGAGTGTCCGGGAAGGACGGCGCGGAGTAGTAACCGCCGCCATAGGTGGAGCGGGGGGAGGTCATGACACATAAGTTAAGCCCTTGATGTGCTGGTTGGGGAGACCGATAAGAGGGTTGTTTTACGTGTCGGTAGTGACTCTGCATCCCCAATGCGAGCGAACTTAGGAAAAATCGGTCGCACACGGGCGTAGGGATCCTGTAAAAGCCAAGCTCCGTACGGGTTACCGGCGGTTGACGCACGGTTGACGGGAAGGCCGTGCGACAGGGTGTCGGCGGTGGACGTGGGCCACTCGGGGGTCCGGGTAATAGGTTGGTCATGAACGGGACGGCGGCCTGGCCGGACGTGGCGACTTACGATGTGACTTGCGATGGGGGCGGACATGACAATGCCTAAGGGATCGAATGTTCCTGTGCCGGCACCTGCCGTGCGCGTCGAACTGGGGTGGGCCTCAGGAGCCGGGGTACCGGACGCCGACGCGTCGGCCCTGTTGCTCGCCACTTCCGGAAAGGTCCGCTCGGACGACGACTTCGTCTTCTACAACCAGGCGGTCCACACCTCCGGTGCCGTGCGCCACGAGGGCAAGAAGAGCGACGGCGGCCGCGTGACCGACGCACTCGTGGTGGACCTCGCGCGCGTGGAGCCCGCCGTCGAGACCGTGGTGCTCGCCGCGTCGACGGACGGTGGCACCTTCGGGCAGGTCCCCGGTCTCTTCATCCGGGTCGTCGACGCGGCGAACGGCGCCGAGATCGCGCGCTACGACAGCGAGGACGCGACCGTGGAGACGGCGTTCGTCCTCGGTGAGCTCTACCGCCGACAGGGCGCGTGGAAGTTCCGCGCCGTCGGGCAGGGCTACGGCAGCGGGCTCCAGGGGCTCGCCACGGACTACGGGATCTCGGTGGACGAGCCGGCGCCGGCGCCTCCCGCTCCGGCCGCGGTGCAGGCCCCCGCGCCCCCGGTGACTCCGACGGCCCCGGCCGCCCCCGTTCAGGCCCCGCCGCCCGCCGCCGCTCCGGCCCCCGCGGCCCAGCCCGTGCGCCTCACCAAGGTCACGCTCACCAAGGACGCGCCGTCCGTCTCGCTGACCAAGCAGGGCGGCACATCCGGTGCGATGCGCGTGAACCTCAACTGGGAGGTGCGCAAGCAGTTCAAGGGCTGGGCCAGCAAGCTCGGCCGTGCCGTGGCGATGCACGCGGACCTCGACCTGGACCTGTGTGCCCTGTACGAACTGTCCGACGGCCGCAAGGGCGTCGTCCAGGCGCTCGGCAACGCCTTCGGCTCGCTGGACCAGCCCCCGTACCTGCTGCTCGACGGCGACGACCGCACCGGAGCGGTGGCCAGCGGCGAGAACCTCACGGTCAACCTCGACCACATCAAGGACTTCAAGCGCATCGTCATCTTCGTGACGATCTACGAGGGTGCGCGCAGCTTCGCCGACCTGAACGCCACGGTCACCCTGCAGCCGCAGCACGGCGCCTCCATCGACTTCTCGCTCGACGAGTGCACGGTGCCTTCCACGGTGTGTGCGCTCGCCCTGCTCACGAACAACAACGGCGACCTCTTCGTCCAGCGCGAGGCCCGCTATCTGGTGCCCGAGCGCGGCGTGAGCCCGCAGCGCACCATCGACTACGCGTACGGCTGGGGCATGAACTGGACGCCCGGCAGGAAGTGATCAGCGCTGATCGGGAGCCGGATCGGGGCGGGCGTACGTCCGCCCTTTCCACGCGGCCCCGCGCCCCCTGTAGTGCTGCACCGCCGAATCCACCGTCATGAGGAG
This sequence comes from Streptomyces sp. NPDC044044, assembly GCF_056434405.1. NCBI lineage: Bacteria > Bacillati > Actinomycetota > Actinomycetes > Kitasatosporales > Streptomycetaceae > Streptomyces > Streptomyces sp. NPDC044044. Next base: position 63,488 of record NZ_JBWKFG010000008.1, read on the forward strand.
GTAGAGGAAAGCGGTGAACGGCAGGAGGGGAGCGAGCCAGAGAGTCTGCCGGTAGTAGCGCAGCATCGGGATGTACGTCGCCGTCATCACGAGCCATGCGAGTCCACCGAGCACGGTGGCCGCCGCTCGGCCGCTCGCCAGGCCTGCGAACAGCGCGAACGGCGGCGCGAGGTAGATCAGGGCGAGCCCCAGGACCGTACCGAGCAGGACCAGGGGATGGTGCCGCAGTTGGGCGTAGGCGCTGCGCGAGACCATCCGCCACAGATCGCCCAGCCCGGGATAGGGACGCACGCTGTCGACGCGCTCCGCGAGCCCCAGCCAGATGCGGCCGCCCGAGCGCTTCACCGCCCTGGCGAGCGTCACGTCGTCGATCACCGCGTGCCGGATGGAGTCGGGGATCCCCGCACGCTCGGCGGCCGCCGAGCTCAGCAGGACGCATCCGCCCGCGGCCGCGGCCGTGCGCGAGCCCTCCTTGGCGATCCAGCGGAACGGATAGAGCTGCGCGAAGAAGTACACGAACGCCGGGACGACGAGCCGCTCCCACATGCTCGCGACGCGCAGCCGGGCCATCTGCGAGACAAGGTCGAATCCGGCCGTCTCCGCCGCGGCGACCAACTCCCGCAGACTGTCCGGCTCATGGGCGATGTCCGCGTCGGTGAGGAGCAGATACCGCGGCTCACGGGCGCGTGCCAGGCCGATTCCGTGCCGTACGGCCCAGAGCTTGCCGGTCCAGCCCTGCGGCGGCTCACCCGGTGAACCGACGGTCAGCGGCAGGCCGCCGTACCGGTCGGCCAGCGAGCGGGCCAGCGCGCCGGTGCCGTCCGAACTCCCGTCGTCGACAAGGAAGATCTCGGCCTGCCCGGGATAGTCCTGGGCCAGCAGCGAGGGCAGGCTCAGAGGCAGTACGGCGGCCTCGTCACGGGCGGGGACGACGACGCAGACCGAGGGCCAGGTGTCCGGTTCGCGGCGCGGCGGCAGACGCAGGTCCGTGCGCCAGAAGAAGCCCTGCCCCAACAGGAGCCACAGCCAGGCGGCAAGCGATGCGGCGGCGGTCCACACAACGGCGCTCATCCGCCGAAGTCTGCCCCACGGCATCGGGCACCGGAGGCCGATCGACTATGGTGACCGGGTGAAGATCGCGCTCATCGACTCCGGTATCGGCCTGCTCCCCGCCGCGGCGGCGGTCCGTCGTCTGCGGCCGGACGCCGATCTCATCCTCTCCTCGGACCCCGACGGACTGCCCTGGGGGCCGCGCTCCGCCGAGGACGTCATCCAGCGCTCGCTCGACATCGCCGAGGCAGCCGCAGCGCACCACCCCCAAGCGCTGATCGTGGCCTGCAACACCTCTTCCGTGGTCGCCCTGCCCGCCCTGCGCGCCCGGTTCGAGCCCGACCTGCCGATCATCGGGACCGTACCGGCGATCAAGCCGGCCGCGGCCGGCGGCGGCCCTGTCGCCATCTGGGCCACTCCCGCCACCACCGGAAGCCCCTACCAGCGCGGCCTCATCGAGGAGTTCGCCGGCGGTGCCTCCGTCACCGAGGTGCCCTGCCCCGGCCTCGCGGACGCCGTGCAGTACGCCGACGAGGCGGCCATCGACCGCGCGGTCGCCGCCGCGGCCGCCCTGACTCCGCGTGACGTAAGGGCCGTCGTCCTGGGCTGCACCCACTACGAGCTGGTCGGGGAGCGCATCCGCGCGGCCCTCCAGCAGCCCGACCTGCCGCCCCTCGTCCTGCACGGCTCCGCCGGAGCGGTCGCGGCCCAGGGGCTGCGCAGGGCCGGAGGGCTGCCCGGTCCTGGCACGGGTACGGAAGGCGGCCTGACGGTGATCCTCAGCGGGCGGCCCTCCGAGCTGCCCGTCGCCGCCCACACGTACGCCGAAGGCAGGCTCCTCGCGGCGGCCACCCCAGTGCGCTGAGTCCCGTACGGACGCACGCCGACCCCGCGGGCGAGGGTCCGCCGAACCCCGCGTACAGAACGGCGTCGCCCGTCCACCCGGAGCAGTAACGCTCCGCGATGCGGTGCCTTCCCTCCGGAACGTGAGTAGTCTCGGACGCATGAGGGACCACACCCACGGTGAGCGGGGCAGCACAGCCGACGCCCCGCCGGAAGTCTGGACCGGTAGCGCGACCAACCGCGTGCAGTGGCTGCTGGCGTCGGCCGGTGCCCTCTGCCTGGCGCTGGGCATCGAGCTGGCCGTCGACAGCATGTGGACGTCCGGGATCGCGGCCCTGGCCATGTCCGTCGTGGGGTGCATCGCCGCCGGGCTTCTGATCCTGTTCGGCACCCTCGCCTTCGTCCATGTCGCCGTGAAGGTCGACAAGGACTCCCTGGAAGTGCGCTGCGGCCACATGGGACTGCCGCGCCGCCGCATCCTTCTCTCCCACGTGGTGGGCGCCGAGTTCGCGCAGGCCGTCAGCCCCCGGCAGTGGGGCGGCTGGGGCTACCGCTCGCGGCCCGAGATCGGCACCGCCGTCGTGGTCCGACGCGGTGAGGGCCTGGTCCTGAGCCTGGGCGACGGCCGTACGTTCACGGTCACCGTCGACGACGCCGAAGCGGCCGTACGGATCATCCGGGAGCGGCTGGGAGTGGCGGGGAGCCCGGCGGCCTGACCTGCGCCGGTTCGTCCCCCAGCGGTCTCGCCGTGGCGATGCCCGCGAGGTATCCCGCGCCCGTCGTCACCGCCGTGACGCTCAGCGCGTTGCCGACCGATGCCACGGCGGCCAGCGCCGTCAGGGCGGCGCCCGCCGACAGGACGACCTGGGTGGAGCGCGGCGAGCGGTACAGGGCGTACAGAAGCCAGCAGAACACCGCCGCGAGCAGGACCACGCCCGTCAGGCCCTGCTCGGCCGCCTGCTGCAGCGGCGCCGAATGCGGCCTGCCGTCCGTGAGGAGGTTCTCCGCCACCGTGGGGCTCGAGTCGGCGAACCGGCCGGGCCCCACCCCGAGCGCCGGTTCCTGGCCCGCGAGCGCGAGCGCGTCGTGCCACAGCTGGACCCGTTGCCCGTCGAGCTGGCCCACCAGGGACGCGCTCAGACCCTCCGGGAGTACGTCATCGGCGATCGCCCAGGTCAGACCGGTCACCACCGCCGTCGCCAGGGCGAGCCCCGCGAGGCCGAGCGCCCGGCGCCGCATCAGGGCGGTCGCCAGCGAACAGAGCAGGATCCCGGTGCACGCGACGAAACCGGCCATCGAGCCGAGCGCCACGGCGGCCACCACGATCCCCACGGCGAGCAGCCGCATCGCGAGCCGCGTCGCGGGCCTGCGGGCCGCCCACGCCGCGGAGCACGCCGCCCCCGACGCCAGGATCAGGAGCGCGGCCGTGGCGCCGGTGTGGCCGAGCGGCGCCGTACCTGCGGGCCCCGGCGCAAGGTGCGGGGCCGCCGCCGCGAGGCCGATCCCGGCCAGCGCACCGGCACAGGGCGCGGCGACCGGCAGGAGCGCGCCGCAGATCCGCCCGCCCGCGTACCCCGCGGCCACGGCTAGCACCGCCAGGAGCACGCCCTCCGGCTGACCGCCGTGCACCCCGGCGGTGATCAAGGTCCAGGCCGCGCACACGCCGAGCAGGGCGCAGCCCGTCGCGTCGGACGCGCTGCGCCGTTCGTACGCCCCCGGTGGCCCGGCCGTCGCGGCCATCCCCGTTGTCCCCACCCCGTCGCCCCCCGCTGTGTGCGGGCCCCGAACGCCGTGGCGTGATCCGCCGCAGGTCAGGGACTCGGGCACACCGTAGTCGCTGGGAAGGTGAGATGTGGACGTCTTGCGCAGGAACGATCCGGCTATCGCAGGGACAAAGCCTCCCGCGGGCACGCCCGCGCGGCTTCCGCCGGAGGACGGGACCCCGGCCGCGGTGGCCGGGCACGACCATCCTGTCCGTGTCCAAGTGACGCGCCGTACACTCCCCGAGTGACCGCCACCACCACCTCCGCAGACGAGTCGAAGCAGCTCGGACCGCAGTCCGCGCCCCTTTCGCGCACGGCACGCGTCCTGCGCGCGCTCGTCCCGGCCGCCGCGTCGGCACTCTCCGGAGTGCTGCTGTACGTCAGCTTTCCGCCACGCACCCTGTGGTGGCTCGCGCTGCCGGCCTTCGCGGTGTTCGCCTGGTGTCTGCACGGCCGCAGCTGGAAGGCGGGCCTCGGTCTCGGCTATCTCTTCGGCCTCGGATTCCTGCTGCCGCTCCTGGTGTGGACCGGCGTGGAGGTCGGTCCGGGCCCCTGGCTCGCGCTCGCCGCAATCGAGGCGATGTTCGTCGCCCTCGTCGGAGCGGGCATCGCCGCCGTCTCGCGGCTGCCCGCCTACCCGCTCTGGGCAGCGGCCCTCTGGATCGCCGGTGAGGCGGCACGCGCGCGCGTGCCGTTCAGCGGATTCCCGTGGGGGAAGATCGCCTTCGGGCAGGCGGACGGCGTCTTCCTGCCGCTGGCCGCGCTCGGCGGCACCCCGGTGCTCGGGTTCGCGGTGGTCCTGTGCGGCTTCGGCCTGTACGAGATCGTCCGCCAGGCCCTGGCCGCACGCGGCACCGGATCCGTACGCCGTGGTGCGGCGGCAGCGGCTCTGCTCAGCGTGCTCGTCCCGGTCGCCGGGGCCTTCGCCGCGCGTCCGCTCGTCAGCGACGGCGCGGAGGACGGCACGGCGACCGTCGCCGCCATCCAGGGCAACGTCCCGCAGGCGGGCCTGGACTTCAACGCCCAGCGCCGCGCCGTGCTCGACCACCATGTACGCGAGACCGAGCGGCTCGCGGACCGGGTGAAGGCGGGCAAGGCCGAGCAGCCGGACTTCGTCCTGTGGCCGGAGAACTCCTCCGACATCGACCCGTTCACCAACCCCGACGCCCGCGAGGCGATCGAGCGCGCGGTGAAGGCGGTCGGCGCCCCCATCTCGGTGGGCGGCGTCGTCGAGTCCAAGGACGGCAAACTCTTCAACGAGCAGATCCTGTGGGACCCGAAGAAGGGCCCCACGGACACCTACGACAAGCGGCAGATCCAGCCCTTCGGCGAGTACATCCCGCTGCGCGACGTCGTCGGCTTCTTCAGCAGCGACGTCGGCATGGTGCGCCAGGACTTCAGCCGCGGCACCAAGCCCGGCGTCTTCACCATGGCGGGCACGAAGGTGGGCCTCGCCACCTGCTACGAGGCCGCCTTCGACTGGGCCGTGCGCGACACCGTCACCCACGGCGCGCAACTGATCTCGGTGCCCAGCAACAACGCGACGTTCGACCGCAGCGAGATGACCTACCAGCAGCTGGCCATGTCGCGGATCCGCGCCGTCGAGCACAGCCGCACCGTCACCGTCCCGGTGACCAGCGGGGTGAGCGCGATCATCATGCCGGACGGCCGGGTCTCCCAGAAGACGAAGTGGTTCACCGCCGACTCACTGGTCGAGGAGGTGCCGCTGCGCTCCTCGCAGACCCCGGCCACCCGGTTCGGCGTACTGCCCGAGGGCATCCTCGTGCTGATCGCGGCCGGCGGTCTCGGCTGGGCGGTGACGGGCGCGGTCCGGGCCAGGCGCGCCCGTTAGGGTCGATGACATGGCTACTCCTGACTTCATCCGTACGATCCGGGCCGACGCGGGCCACCAGCTGTTGTGGCTCCCCGGGGTCACCGCCATCGTCTTCGACGACGAGGGCAGAGTGCTGCTCGGGCGGCGCAGCGACAACGGCAAGTGGTCCGTCATCGGCGGCATCCCGGACCCGGGGGAGCAGCCCGCCGCATGTGCCGTGCGCGAGGTGTTCGAGGAGACCGCGGTGCACTGCGTGCCCGAGCGCGTCGTGCTCGTCGAGGCGTTGGAGCCGGTGACGTACCCGAACGGCGACACCTGCCAGTTCATGGACGTCACCCTTCGCTGCCGCGCCGTCGGCGGCGAGGCCCGCGTCAACGACGACGAGTCCCTCGAAGTGGGCTGGTTCGCGCTGGACCAGCTGCCCGACCTGCACGAGTTCGGACTCTTCCGGATCAAGCAGGCCATGGCGGAGGAACAGCCCACCTGGTTCGACCGGCAGTGATTTCCTGAGCGGTGCCCGCTGTCCCGCTCAGCTCGCCTTGATCATGTCGGCGCACTTCTCGCCGATCATCATCGTGGTGATGCACGGGTTGACCGCGGGCAGGAACGGCATGACCGACGCGTCGGCGACGCGCAGCCCGGTGACGCCCTTGACGCGCAGTTCGGGGTCGAGCGGCGAGTCCGCGTCGTCCGTCGCGCCCATCCGCACGGTGCCTGCCGGGTGGTAGACGGTGTTGTGGGTCTGACGGATGTAGGCGAAGAGCTCGTCGTCCGTCGTGGCGTCCGGGCCCGGAGCGAGTTCGGCGCCCGCCCAGTCGGCCATCGGGGCCTGCGCGGCGATCTCGCGGGCGAGGCGCAGCCCGTACGTCATCACGCGGATGTCGTGCTCGTCGGTGAAGTAGCGCGGGTCGACCTTCGGCTTGTCCCGGAAGTCGCGGGTGCGCAGCCGCACCGTGCCCATGGAGCGGGCCCGGGTGACGTTCGGGGTCAGGCAGAAGGCGTTGTCGGTGGTCGGATAGCCGCGCCGGTAGGTGTTCATGTCGAAGGGCACCGAGCCGTAGTGGAACATCAGGTCCGGGCGGTCGAGGCCCGGTTCGGTGTCCGCGAAGATGCCGATCTCCCACCACTGGGTGGAGGAGGTGACCATCGGCTGCTTCGCCTCCCACATGATCACGCCCTCGGGGTGGTCCTGGAGGTGGGCGCCGACGCCGGGGGAGTCCGCGAGCACCTCCACGCCGCACTCCCGCAGGTGCGCGGCCGGTCCGATCCCCGACAGCATCAGGAGCTTGGGCGAGTCGATGGCCCCGCAGGACACGATCACCTCGCGGCGTGCCGTGACGCTGCCGCTGTGAATGGTGTCGGGTTCCAGGTACTCGACACCCGTGCAGCGCCGGTTCTCGTCGAAGACGAGCTGCTTGGCCTGCAGGCCGGTGCGCACCTCGAGGTTGGGCCGCTTGCCGAGGATCGGGTGCAGATACGACACCGACGCGGACGAACGGGTGCCGTCCGTACGGGAGTTGATCTGGAACCAGTGGGCGCCGCGCGTCACCGTCTTGCCGGTGTTGAACGGGGTGGTGGGGATGCCCGCCGCCGCGCACGCCTCCAGCAGGGCCGCTCCGCAGGGGTCGTTCGGCGGCACACTCATGATGTTCACAGGGCCCGAGCGGCCGTGGTGGTCACCGGGTGCGTCGTTGGTCTCCAGGCGCTGGTAGAGCGGGAAGCAGTCCGCGGCGCTCCAGCCGGTGCAGCCCATGGAGCCCCATTCGTCGAGGTCCTCGGCGGGCGCCCAGAAGGCGATGCAGGAGTTGTGCGACGAGCAGCCGCCGAGCACCTTGGCGCGGGCGTGCCGCATGAAGCTGTTGCCGTTCTCCTGCGGCTCCACCGGATAGTCCCAGTCGTAACCGGACTCCAACAGGGCCATCCACTTGGTCAGCTGGAGGATGTTGTCGTCGCCGACGTCCGAAGGTCCTGCCTCAAGGACGCAGACGCTGACGTCCGGGTCCTCGGTCAGCCGCGCGGCGACGACGGCGCCTGCCGTGCCGCCGCCGACCACCACGTAGTCGAACTCGGCCTGGGGACTCTCTGCGGGCATGGTGACTCCAGATCACAGGGGGTTCAGGGGGTGGCAGGCGGCGACGGGGGAGTGGTGGGGTCGACGGCCTCTTCGAAACGGTGCTCGGCGAGTACGCCCGCCTTGTGCCGCTGCACGAACCAGTAGTAGGCGAAGCCGCCGCAGGCCACGATGCCGATGAAGACGAATGCGCCCCAGCGCAGGTACCAGTGCTGCGGCCCGGTCGCGTTGTAGACCTCGGCGCGGGGCCAGGCCAGGTTGATGGACATGGCCGCGCCCCAGAGCACGGCGAGGATGTTGACCGGGAGGCCGAACTTGCCGAGCGAGAACTTGCCCTCGGCGGGCTGCCACTGGCCGCGCAGCCGCCTGACCAGCATGGGCAGGGTGACCAGCAGATAGGCCAGGTAGATCATGATGATCGCGATGCTCGTGATCACCGAGAAGATCTGCGGCTGATTGATGTTGACGACCAGGATGCCGACGCCGACGAGCCCGATGATGATCGCGGGCAGGACAGGGGTCTTGAAGCGGGGGCTGACCTTCGCGAGCAGCGAGGACGCGGGCAGGCAGTTGTCGCGGGCCATGGCGAACGCGAGGCGGATGCCCGCGGCCTGCACGGCGAGTTCGCAGACGGTGATGGCGACCACCACGCACCACAGCACGATCTCGCCGATCGTGGAGCCCAGCGTGCTCAGGACCACGTACTGCAGCCCGTCCACGGAAAGTTCCTTCGCGTGCAGATCCGGCACGGCCAGGAGCGCGAACAGCAGGATGAGCCCGCCGATGAGGAACGAGAAGACCAGCGCCCGCAGGATGGCCCGCGGCGCGTTGCGGCTCGGGTCGAGGGACTCCTCGCCGAGCGAGGACGCGGTGTCGAAGCCGTACATCACGTACGCCGACGCCAGCGAGGCTGTCAGGAAGGCCCCAAAGTATCCGAGGTTCTGGCCCTGGCCCAAGCCGCCGGTCTCCGTGATGGCGCTCGGGCCGCGTGTGATGTGGGCGGCGAGCAGCACGATCAGGACGACGGCCGCGATCAGCTCGATCAGTACGCCGGCGGAGTTGATCCGGGCCATCAACTTGACGCCGAACGCGTTGACCAGCGTGGTGAACAGGATCAGCACCGAGCCGAGCAGCACCGCGTTCTTCGCCGCGTCGGTCGTCCCGCTGCCGTCCCCGATGAACTGGAACACGTCGGAGATCTGCGGCAGCGTGATCTGGTACGCGAGGGCGACCGCAGCCAGGGACACCATGGTCGCCGTCAGCATCATCCAGCCGCCGAGCCAGCCGACGTGCGGGCCGCCGAGCTGCTTGGCCCAGTTGTAGACGGACCCCGCGACGGGGAAGCGGGCGGCAAGCTCGCAGAAGCACAGGGCCACCATCAGCTGCCCGACGAAGACCATCGGCCAGGACCACCAGTAGGCGGGACCGCCGAAGCTGACGCCGAAGTAGAAGAGCTGGAAGGTGCCGGTCAGGATCGAGATGTAGCTGATCCCGGCGGCAAAGGTGTGGAAGTTGCCGAGGGTGCGCTTGAGCTCGGGGCGGTAGCCGAGCTTGCCGAGCGCGTCGTCGTCGTCCTGGTGCTGTTGCCGGGCGGCGTCGGCGGCCTCGGAGCCCTTGCCGTGGTCCTTGCTCATTCGAACCACCTCTGTGGTGTCGCTGCGAGATTGCGCCAGATGTGCTTGGCCTCTTGGTACTCGGCGAGGCCGGCCGGCCCCAGTTCGCGGCCGAAGCCGGACTGCTTCATGCCGCCCCACTCCGCCTGCGGCACATAGGGGTGGAAGTCGTTGATCCAGACGGTTCCGGCGCGCATCCCGGCCGCCACGCGCTGGCCCTTGCCGGTGTCCTGGGTCCATACGGCGCCCGCGAGGCCGTACACGGTGTCGTTGGCGAGCGCGATCGCCTCGGCCTCGTCCCGGAACCGCTCGACGGTGAGTACCGGGCCGAACGACTCGTCGGTGACCACGGACATGCCGGGGGTGCACTCGTCGAGCACGGTCGGCGGGTAGTAGTAGCCGTCCTTCAGCGCCGGGTCGTCGGGGCGCGCGCCGCCGCAGCGCAGTACCGCGCCCTCGGCGATGCCGGCCGCCACGTACGCCTCGACCTTGTCGCGGTGCGCGGCGGAGATCAGCGGGCCCGTGCGGGCGTTGACGTCGAAGGGGCCGCCGAGCCGGATCTGCTGCGCGCGCTCGACCACCGCGTCGACGAACCTGTCGTGCAGCGAGTCCTCCACGAGGAGCCGCGCCCCGGCCGAACAGACCTGGCCCGAGTGCAGGAAGATCGCCATCAGGGCGTAGTCGAGCGCCGCGTCGAAGTCGGCGTCGGCGAAGACGATGTTCGGGTTCTTGCCGCCCAGTTCCAGGGCGACCTTCTTCACGGTGGGCGCCGCGGCGGCCATGATGCGCCGTCCGGTGACGAGGCCGCCGGTGAACGACACCATGTCGACCCGGGGGTCCTCGCTGAGCGGCGCGCCCGCGGTGGGGCCCGCGCCGAGGATCAGGTTGGCAGCCCCGCCCGGCAGCCCGGCCTCGGTGAGCAGCCGCATCAGGATGATCGAGGTGTGCGGGGTCAGCTCGCTGGGCTTGAGGACGAAGGTGTTGCCCGCGCCGAGCGCCGGGGCGACCTTCCAGGCCGTCTGCAGCAGCGGATAGTTCCACGGAGTGATCAGCGCGCACACCCCGACCGGCTCGTGCACCACCCGGCTGTCCACATCCGGGCTTCCGGCGTCGACGACCCGGTCGGTGCCGCCCGCCGCCGTCAGGTTGCCGAAGTAGCGGAAGCAGTTCGCGATGTCGTCCATGTCGTACTCGCTCTCCACGAGCCGCTTCCCGGTGTCCAGGGATTCGGCGCGGGCGAGCGCGTCCTTGTCGCGTTCGAGGAGGTCGGCCACGCGCAACAGCAGACGGCCGCGTTCGGCCGCCGGAGTGGCGGGCCACGGTCCGCGGTCGAAGGCCTCACGGGCGGCGGCGATCGCCGCCGCGGCGTCCTTCGGCCCGGCCTCGTCGATGGTCGCGACCAGGGTGTTGTCCGCTGGGCAGCGGATTTCCCGTACCTGCCCGTCCACGGCAGTGGTCCATGTTCCGCCGATGAACAGCTCCGGCATGACGGCTCCTCGGGGATGGGATGCGCGGGTGCTCCACGAAAGGACGGTAAGGAGAATGAGCCGCGCCCGCACTACTTGAGCCGCTATTCGGCGCAGCAGCCCCGGTCCGCCCCAGCGGGAACAGGCGTCCGCGAAGATCGTCCGCCCGCCACTCGGTTAGCCTGAAGGCACGATGAACCGACTGAGCACGTCATGGGGCGCGTACGACCTCACACGATTTCCCGAGGACTCCCGCGATCCGCTGCGCGCCTGGTCCGCCGCCGACGCCTACCTGCTGCGGCATCTGGCGGGCGAGACGGAGGACGAGGCGAAGCCCGTCGACCTCTCCGGCGCCGTGGCCGTCGTCGGTGACCGCTGGGGCGCGCTGACCACCTCGCTGGCCGAGCACGGGCCGACCCTGATCACCGATTCCTTCCTCGCGCGGGAGGCGACGCGGGCCAATGTGGCACGCGCCGGGTTCGCGCCGGACGCGGTGCGGCTCGCGAGCACCGACGACGCTGTGCCGAGCAGGATCGACGTACTTCTGGTCCGTGTGCCGAAGAGCCTCTCGCTCCTGGAGGACCAGCTGCACCGGCTCGCGCCCGCCCTGCACGCGGGCACGGTCGTCGTCGGCACCGGCATGGTCAACGAGATCCACACCTCGACGCTCGACCTCTTCGAGCGGATCATCGGCCCTACGCGGACGTCGCTGGCCCGGCAGAAGGCGCGGCTCATCTTCAGCACGCCGGATCCGGAGCGCGACCCCGGCGACAGCCCCTGGCCGCGCAGCCATGTCCTCGACGCCGACTCCGGCGCGGGTGCGGGGCTTACCGTCGTCGACCACGCGGGCGTGTTCTGCGCCGACCGCCTCGACATCGGCACCCGCTTCTTCCTGCACCACCTGCCGACCGGCAGGGGCGCCGCGCACATCGTGGACCTGGGCTGCGGCAACGGCGTGCTCGGCACGGCCGCCGCCGTCGCCGACCCCGAGGCCACGGTCACCTTCATCGACGAGTCGTATCCCGCCGTCGCATCGGCGAAGGCCACCTTCCGCGCGAACGCCGCCGCGTCCACGCGCGCGGAGTTCGTCGCGGGCGACGCGCTGTCCACCGTCCCCGACGGGACGGTGGACCTCGTCCTGAACAACCCGCCCTTCCACAGCCACCAGGCGACCTCCGGCGCGACCGCCTGGCGGATGTTCAACGGAGCACGCGCCGCGCTGCGTCCCGGCGGTGAGCTGTGGGTCGTCGGCAACCGCCACCTCGGGTACCACGTGAAGCTGCGGAAGCTCTTCGGCAACTCCCAAGTCATGGCGAGCGACCCGAAGTTCGTGGTTCTGCGGGCGGTCAAGCGCGACCGCTGACACCGGTCCTGAGACTGCGTCAGGCGTCGAAGGCGGTGGCCCGCGTCACCTTCTCCCACGTGGCGATCTCCGCACGGACCGAGTCGAGGTGGCCGACGACCGCGTCCACGGCGTCCTCGCCAAGGGGCAGCCGCAGCGGAGTGTCGTCGGCGTCGAGCGCGGTGATGATCGCGGCGGCGGCCTTCGCCGGGTCGCCGGGCTGCTCGCCGTCGCCACCCGCGACCATCGTGCGGGTGGCGCCCGCCGTCCGGGCGTAGTCCGGGATCTCCACGGGGCTCGCGCTGGTGTTGCCGAACAGGCTGGTGCGGAAGGCGCCGGGCTCCACGACCAGGACCTTGATGCCGAGCGGTCCCACCTCCGCGGCCAGCGCCTCCGACATTCCCTCAAGGGCGAACTTCGTTCCGCTGTACGCCGAGAACCCCGCGAACGACATCTGCCCGCCCATGCTGCTCATCTGCACGATCGCGCCCGAGCGCCGTGCCCGCATGTGCGGAAGCACGGCGCGGGTCAGCGCGGCGGGGCCGAAGACGTGCACGTCGAACAGGGCACGCAGCTCGGCGTCCGAGTCCTCCTCCAGGGCGCCGACGTGGCTTCGGCCCGCGTTGTTCACCAGGACGTCGATGCGCCCGTGCCGGTCGGTGACGTCGCGTACGGCGGCCTCGATGCCGGCCGTGTCGGTCACGTCCAGGGTGAGCGCCTCGACCTGGTCGGGGTGGGCGGTGACCAGGTCGTCCAGGGACGACGCGTTGCGGGCGGTGGCCACGACCACGCCGCCCGCCGCGACGGCCGCCTCGGTGATCGCCCGGCCGAAGCCGCTGTTCGCGCCCGTCACGAGCCATACCTTCGTCATCACGAACTCCCTTGAAGTGGCGGCCGGTTCATCCGTTTCCCGGCTACGTGGATCATCCTGCGGCAGCTGCGGGTGGCAGGTCCAAGACCTGACGTGATAGCTGATGGTTATGGACCTACACGGCAGGGACGTACACAGCAGGGATCTGCGTTACTTCGTCGCGGTGGCGCAGGAGTTGCACTTCACGCGGGCCGCCGAGCGGCTCTTCGTCTCGCAGCCCGCGCTGAGCAAGCAGATACGGGCGCTGGAACGGCAGCTGGGGGCCGAGCTGTTCGTGCGGGACCACCGCGGCGTGCGGCTCACTTCCGTGGGTGCGGCGCTCCTGCCGCATGCCCAACAGGTGCTTGAGGGCTGGCGGTCGGCGGTCGGCGCGGTGGAGCGCGCGAAGGACGAGGAGCGGGCCACGCTCACCGTGGGCATGAGCACGCGACCGGCCCGCGGCGGCCTTCTGCCCGCCGTGCGGTCCCGCTTCGGCGAGGCCCGTCCGTCGGCCACGATCCGGCTGCGGCAGGTGAGTTGGGAGGACGCGAGCGCGGGCCTCGCGGACGGTACGGCGGATGTGGCCTTCGTCTGGCTGCCGCTTCCCGACCTGGAGCGCTACGAGTGGGTGGTGGTCGCCGACGAGCCACGCCATGTCGCCCTGCCCGAGACCCACCGCCTCGCGGGCCTGGACGAGGTCGACTTCGCCGACATCGCCGACGAGCCCTTCCTCGCCCTGCCCGAGAGCGCGGGCGCGCTGCGGGACTACTGGCTCGCCCTGGACGCCCGCGAGGGCCGCGCGCCCCGCATCGGCGCGGAGATCGCCAGCACCGACGAGACGTACGAGGCGCTGGTGGACGGCCGCGGTGTCTGCCTGGTGGCCGCGGGCAACGCGCCCCTGATCACGCTCGGCGGCGTCGTCACGCGCCCGGTCCGCGGCATCGCGCCCAGCCGGTTCGCCCTGGCCTGGCGCGCGGGTGACGACGCCCGACCGCTGGTGAGCGCGTACATCAAGGCGTGCGCGGAGGCGCTCGGACGGGTGGAGCAAGAGCGCTAGGAAGGGTGGACCGACGACGCGCGGACGGGCGGAACGGGAGCCCGCGGGCGTATCTCGTCGCAACCGTTGACCTTGCCCCAACACCCCCTTACCGTTTCGGCGTTCGGAGTATCAGATGGCGTTCGAAATCACGAACGTCTGCGTGAGGGGACGCTCGCACCATGGAGCGCACAGTGCTCAAGAAGACGTCCTGATGGACCTCGACGGGACCTGGGGCCTGACCGGCTGGCAATGGGTGTTCCTGGCCACCGGCATCCCGGCCGTGCTCGTCGCGCCCGTCGTCCTTGCCCGGCTGCCCGCGGGACCGGAGGAGGCGCGCTGGCTCGCCGCCGACGAACGCCGGTGGCTCATCGACGCCCTGGCCGCCGACCGGGCCGAAGCGGGCGAACAGCCGCAGCACGCGCTCGCGGTCCTGCGCGACCGCCGCGTCCTGACCGCCGCCGTGTTCTTCCTGGCCTTCCCGCTGTCCACCTACGGCCTGTCGTTCTGGCTGCCCACGATCATCGACGGCTTCGGCGATCTGACGAGCACCGAGATCGGATTCGTCTCCGCCGTTCCGTACGTCTGCGTCGCCGCGGGACTCGTCGTCGTGCCCCGCTTGGTGGCCCGCCGCGACACCCCCTATCTGTGGACGGCGGCGATGCTCGGCCTGACCGTCGCCGGGTTCACCGTCACCGCGCTCTTCGGCTCACCCGTCGTGCAGATGCTCGGCCTGTGTGCCGCGGCCGTCGGCGGATACGCGGCGCAGCCCGCCTTCTGGGCGCTGATCCCGCGCTTCCTGACGGGCGCCGCCGCGGCAGCGGGCATCGCAGCGGTCAACGCGCTCGGCAACCTCGGCGGCGGCTTCGGCCCGCTCGGCATCGCGGCAGTCGTCGACTCCACCGGCAGCGCCCTGACCGGCCTCCTGTTCCTGCTCGCGGTCGCCGTGCTCGGGCTGCTCGCCGTCCCCCTGCTGCGGCGCGCGCTGAGCACGCCGCCCGCACCGGGCGCGGCGTCCGTCCCGGGCACGGCGTCCGCGCCCTCTGCCGCACCCCGTCCCGAGGCGTCGTCCGCCGCCGAGAAGTCCGTCCCGTAATCCGATCCCACCCCGCCCACCAGGGAGCCGCATGAGCCACAGCGAAGTACCCGAAGTACCCAAGGTGACCGAAGTGCCCAGCCGCAGGACCCTGTTGAGAGGAACGCTCGCCGCGGGCGCCGCCGTCGCCGCCGCGCCGGTCCTCGCCCAGGCACCCGCCCACGCCGCGTCCCGGGCGGCCGCCGCCTACCGCAACCCGCTCGTCGAGCAGCGCGCCGACCCGCACATCCGCCGCCACACCGACGGCCACTACTACTTCACGGCGACCTCGCCCGAGTACGACCGCATCATCCTGCGCCGCTCCCGCACCCTGCGGGGCCTGACGCGGGCGGACGAGTCCGTCATCTGGCGGCGGCACACGAGCGGCGACATGGCCTCGCACATCTGGGCGCCGGAACTCCACCACATCAACGGCAAGTGGTACATCTACTTCGCCGCGGCCCCCGCCGACGACGTGTGGAAGATCCGTATCTGGGTCCTGGAGAACACCAACGCCAATCCTCTCAAGGGGAGTTGGACCGAGAAGGGGCAGCTCACCACCGCCTGGGACACCTTCTCGCTCGACGCCACCACCTTCACCCACCGCGGCAGCCGCTACCTGGCCTGGGCGCAGTACGAGCCCGGCATGGACAACAACACCGGCGTCTTCCTGTCGCGCATGGCGAACCCCTGGTCCCTGACAGGGCCTCAGATACGCCTGACCACACCCGAATACGACTGGGAGTGCGTCGGCTTCAAGGTGAACGAAGGGCCCTCCGTCATCCAGCGCAACGGCCGCGTCTTCCTCTCGTACTCGGCGTCCGCGACCGACTTCAACTACTGCATCGGGCTGCTCACCGCCGACACCCGCAGCGACCTCATGGACCCCGCCTCCTGGTCCAAGTCGCCGACCCCCGTCTTCACCAGCAACGACACGACCAAGCAGTACGGTCCGGGCCACAACTGCTTCACCGTCGCCGAGGACGGCCGCACCGACGTCCTCGTCTACCACGCCCGCCAGTACAAGGACATCGTCGGCGACCCCCTGCACGACCCCAACCGCCACACCCGCATCCAGAGGCTCGGCTGGAAGGCGGACGGCACACCGGACTTCGGCATCCCCGTCGCCGATGCCGCCGGGGCGTGAGGGGCGTGCCGGTCACCGCGGGCGAGCGCCTCGGTCATCGAGCGGGGTGGAGGAGGGGGCGCAGGAACGAGTGCACGAAGGCGTTGCGGAACTTCCCCTGCGGGTCCAGGTGTGCGGCCAGAGCGGCGAAATCGGCTGCGTGCGGATAGCGGGCGCCCAGTGAGGCCGGTTCGGTGCCGAACACCTTGCCCCAGTGCGGCCGGGGCGCGAACGGCGCCAGGTGCTCCTCGACGAGCGTGACCACCGGGAGCACGGCCGCCGCGTCCGGCACCCAGGTGAAGTGGAACGCCACGGTGTCCCGGCCGTGTGCGGGGCTGAGCCACTGAGTGTCGGCGGCGACCGTGCGCACCTCGCAGACCTGGAGGACCGGCGCCACCTCGTCCCTGAGGCCATCCAGGGCGTGCAGCGCGGCGATGGCGTGCTCGCGCGGCAGCAGATACTCCGACTGGAGCTCGGCCCCGCTGCTCGGCGTGAACTCAGCCCGGAAATGCGGGAGTCGCTCGTGCCACGGCCCCGGCACACCGAGCTGTTCGGTGCAGTTGACGGCGGGCATGCCCGGTACGGGATGCCGCGGCTCGCTCACGGGAGCAGCCCAGGGGAAGTCGACGGCGCCATCGCCGCGCCGCTTGAGCCACACCTGGTTGAAGCGCGGCCCGCGCCAGTCCGTGAACAGACTCACGCTGTACGCCGCCGCCGACACCGCCTCGAAGTCGAGCCCCGCGAGCGGGAGTTCGCCGAACACGTGCTGGCTCACCGAGAAGTCCGGCTCCAGGTCGAGGGTGAGGGCGAGGACCACGCCGAGCGCACCGAGCGAGACCACCGCCCCGTCGAAACCGTCGTCGCCCCGGCTCAGTACGCGCGTCTCCCCGTCGGCGGTCACCAGCTCCACCGCGCGTACGGCCTGTGCGAGCGACGGGTTGCCGTTGCCCGAGCCGTGCGTACCGGTGGCGACCGAACCGGCCACCGAAATGTGCGGCAGGGAGGCCATGTTCGGCAGGGCGAGCCCGTGCGAGGCGACGTGCCGGGCGAGTTCGGCGTACCGCACGCCGCCTGACACGCGCACGGTGCGCGCCGTGGTGTCCACGTCGACGGACGGCTCAAGGGCGGCGAGCGAGAGCAGGACGGTGTCCGCCCCGTCTCCGTCCACATCGGCGATCCGGTTGAACGAGTGGCCGCTGCCGAGCACCCGCACCTGGCGGCTGCCCGCGACGAGGGTCCGCAGGGCGGTCTGCGACGCGGGCCGGTGCAGCTCACGGGCCGAGAAGGTGATGTTCCCTGCCCAGTTGGTCACGGCACCGTCCCGGCCGGTGGCCAAGGCGTCAGTCATGTTCGGGTCCCTCCCTCACGGCCGCGGGGGAGAAGCCCGCCCCGCGGCCTCGTCCTTGTACGTCAGGCCGACCTTGTACGTCGGGCCGACCTTGCAGGTCAGGCAGAGCCGCGGATCACGAGCTCCGTCGGCAGGATCACCGCGGCCGGGTCCTCGCCGCCCATCTGGGCCAGCAGCACCCGCACCATCTCGGCGCTGATGCGGTCCCAGGGCTGGCGGACCGTCGTCAGCTCCGGGCGTGCGGTCAGGGCGGCGGGCGAGTCGTCGAAGCCGCCGACCGCGATGTCCTGCGGGACGCGGCGGTCCGCGCGGTCCAGAGCGGTGAGGACGCCCTGCGCCATGAGGTCGGACGCGACGAACACGGCGTCCAGATCGGGCGCCTGGGCAAGGAGCCGGGTCGCGGCGGCCTCACCGCCCGCCCGGCTGTAGTCGCCGGACGCGATGAGCCGCTCGTCGACCGTGATGCCCTGCTCGGTGAGGATCTCCCGGTAGCCCGCGAGCCGGTCCACACCGCCGGGGGTGTCAAGGGGCCCGGTCACCGTGCCGATGCGGCGCCGCCCGAGGGAGAGGAGGTGGCGCACCATGTCGCGCGCGCCGTCCCGGTCGTCCGCGGCGACATAGCTCACCTTGGAGGCCTGCCCGATCGGCTTCCCGCACGCCACGAGCGGGACCCCGGCCTCCCGCAGCTCGTCCGCGACGGGGTCGCCGGAGTGGCTGGAGACCAGGAGCACCCCGTCGACGTGGCCCGCGGTGATGTAGCGCATGATGCGGCGCCGCTCGTCCGGGGTTCCGGCCAGCATCAGGAGCAGCGGGATGTCGTGCGCGGCGAGCGCCTGCGTGCAGCCCCGCAGCAGGACGTTGAAGTTCGGGTCCTCGAAGAAGCGCTCCTGCGGTTCGGTGAGCAGGAAGCCCACCGAGTCGGAGCGCCCGGTGATCAGTGAGCGGGCGTGCCGGTTGACGACGTAACCGGTCTTGCGGATGGCCGCGTTCACGGCCTCCTGCGCGGTGGGGCTGACGTAGTGCCCGCCGTTGAGGACGCGGGACACCGTGCCGCGCGAGACGCCGGCCTCGCGGGCCACGTCGTGGATCGTCGGCGGCCTGCGCCTGCCCCCCGTTGCGTTCATGGTCACGACTTTACGGCTCCGGACAGCAGGTCGAGGCTCCAGAAGCGCTGGATGACCAGGAAGAGGGCGATGAGCGGTACGACGGCCAGAAGGGCCCCGGTGATCACCAGGGTGTACAGCGCGGGGGTGTTGGAGCCCTGTTCCAGGAGCGTGAACAGACCCAGCGTGATGGGGAACTTCTCGTCGTCGCTGAGCATGATGTAGGGGAGCAGGAAGTTGTTCCACACCGCCACGAACTGGAAGAGGAACACCGTCACCAGGCCTGGCACCATCATCGGCAGCGCGATCCGCGTGAAGATCCGCCACTCGCTCGCGCCGTCCATGCGCCCGGCCTCCACGACATCGCCGGGCACGGCCGAAGCGGCGTAGATCCGGGCGAGGTACACGCCGTAGGGGGAGAGGATCAGCGGCAACAGGACCGAGGCGTAGGAATCGGTGAGGTCGGCCTTCGCGAGCAGGAGGTACTGCGGCACGGCCAGGATCACCGGCGGCATCAGGACGCCCGCCATGAGGATGTTGAAGACGGTTTCGCGGCCGCGGAAGCGGTAGATCGCGAGCGCGTAGCCGCTGACCGCGGAGACGGCCGTGGACAGGAGCGCGCCCAGGCCCGCGTAGAGCGCGGAGTTGCCCGTCCACCGCCAGTAGATGCCGTCGCGGTAGGCCGACAGGTCCGTGAGGTTGTCGGCGAAGCCGCTCCCGGGCCAGAACGTGAACGTGGAGAACAGCTCGCGGCCCGACTTGGTGGAGGCGATCACCACCCAGAGCACGGGCAGCAGACAGTACAGGGCGCCGAGCGCGAGGACGGCGGTCGGAAGCACGGCGATCCGGCGGGGCGCGGGCGGGCCCTGTGCGGTGCCGGGGGTGGTGCCCGTGGCGGGCCGCGTCCTGCGGACGGCGAGCGAGCTCGGCGAACTCATCGGGTCGCCTCCTTCTTCGTACGGGAGTTCGCGGCGCGCAGGAACCCGAAGGACAGGACGAGCGTGGCGACGGCGATGATCACGGCGGTGGCGGCGGCGGAGTTGATGTCACCCTTGCCGAAGGCGTCCTGGTACACCTTCATCAGCGGACTCCAGGTGGTGGAAACGGAGTTGGTGAGCGGTTTGAGGGTGGTGGGCTCGCTGAACACCTGGAGCGTCGCGATGATCGAGAAGAAGAAGGTGAGCACGAGCGAGGGCGCCACCATCGGGATCTTGATCCGCAGCGCGATCTGCAGCTGCGAGCAGCCGTCCAGCTTCGCGGCCTCGTGGACCTCGGCCGGGATGGCCCGCAGCGAGGTGTAGATGACGATCATGTTGAAGCCGGTGCCGCCCCAGACCGCGATGTTCGAGAGCGCGAGATAGAGGGGGCCGCCGTCGAGCAGATCCGGCTGGGGCAGGCCCAGCTTGTCGAGGACGTAGAAGAAGGGGCTGACGTCCTGGAGGTAGAGGAACCCCCACAGGAGCGCGGCGATGACCCCGGGCACGGCGTACGGCAGGAAGATCGCCAGGCGCGTGAAGGGGGTGAGGCGCACCCGTTCGGTGTCCAGGAGCAGCGCGAAGAGCAGGGCCAGGCCGAGCATCACCGGGATGACGACGGCGCCGTACCCGAGCACGCGCAGCGCGCCGTGCAGGAGCTCGGAGTCGGTGAGCGCGTCGGTGTAGTTGCCGATCCCGGCCCACACCTCGCGCCGGGCGTCCTTGCCGAGGCCGAGGCCCTTCACCTCGACCTTGTGGAGACTGAGCCAGAGCGCGTAGCCGATGGGCAGCGCGAAGAAGAGCGCGAAGAGCAGGGTGGCGGGGAGCAGGAAGGCGTACGGGGCGCTCCTGACCCCGTACTTGTCCCCGAACGACGTCCTGCGGCGGGGGCGTGCGGAGGTCACGGCGCGACTCCGAAGCCCTGCTTCTTCAGGTCGGCGACGGTCGTGTCCTGCATGGTGTTCAGGGCGCCGCCGAAGTCGGACTTGTTCTTGGCGGCCGAGCCGAAGGCGTCCTTGAACGAGGTGTACGCGACGTTCACGTTCGGGCCCCAGGCGCCGGGAGCCGCCGTCTTCGCGATCTTCGCGGCCTGCGGGTAGAAGTCCCGCTGGCCGGCGAAGAAGGCAGGCGGCTCGGTGAACGCGCCGCTGGTCTGGGCGGCGGTGGCGGCGGGATAGATGCCGCCTTCCTTCGCGAGCGCGTCGAGTGCCTTCGGGTCGGTGTTCAGCCAGGCCGCGAACTTGGCGGCGGCGGTCTTGTTGCCGCTGTCGGTGGTGACGGCGGTCGACGAGCCGCCCCAACTCCCCGTGGTGTTCTCGCCCTTGGTCCACTGCGGCAGCGGCGCCATGGCCCACTTGCCCTTGGTGTCGGGTGCGGCGGTGGTGAGGGTGCCGGGCGCCCACACGGCGCTCACCCAGGCGATCTGCTTGCCGGTGTTCAGGGCCTTGTTCCAGGCGGGCGTGTACATCGGCTGGTTGTCGACGGCGCCCTCCTTGACGAGACCGCCCCAGAAGTCGGCGACCTTGCGCGTGGCGCCGTCGTCGATGCCGACCTTCCACTTCTCGCCCTTGGTGGTCCACCACTTGGCGCCTGCCTGCTGGGCGAGGCCCGCGAAGAGACCGGAGTCGTTCGCGGAGAACGTGGTGAGGTCCTTGTCCGGCGCCTTCTTCTTCAGGGCTCGGGCCGTCTCGGCGAACTCGTCCCACGTGGCGGGGACCTTGAGGTCGTACTTCTTGAAGAGGTCGGCGCGGTAGTAGAACATCATCGGCCCCGAGTCCTGCGGCACCGCGTACACCGCGTCCGAGCCCAGTGTCGTCTGCTGCCAGACGCCCTCGGGGAACTCGCTCTTCACCGCGCCCACTTCACCGGATATGTCGGCGAGCGCGTCGTTGCTGACCAGGGTCGGCAGCGCCTGGTACTCGGCCTGGACCAGGTCGGGGGCCTTCTTGGCCTTGTGAGCGGTGAGGATCTTGGTGACCAGAGTGTCGCCGGAGGCCTGCTTCTTGACCGTGACGTCGATCTGTTCCTTCTTGCCGGGGCCCTTGTTCCACAGGTCGACGACCTTGTCCATGCCGGGCGTCCAGGCCCAGTACGTCAGGGAGGCGGGGCCCGCATCACCCTTGCTCCCGTCGTCCGAGGAGCCGCACGAGGTGAGGGCGGCGGCGCTGAGGGCGAGGGCGAGCGAAGTGGCGTAGAAGCGGCGGTGCTTCGTGAACGGCATGGATGGTCTCCCCTTACCGGGTGGCTGTGCCCGCTGTGTCGAGCGGCCTGCCACGCATCTGTGAGCGTTCACAGTAGAGAAACATCCAGGACACTTGTCAATGGTTGTTGCTGTGCGGTTATGTTGAACTCGGAACCGTGAAAGTGTGTGTGCACGTTCCCAATTGATGGACCCAACTGATCGATGACTCGGGAGAGATCCATGCCGGAGACCACCCCCACGGGCCTGACCGGGCTCGCCTTCGGTGGGGACTACAACCCCGAGCAGTGGCCGGAATCCGTCTGGCGCGAGGACATGGCGCTGATGCGCGAGGCCGGCGTCACGATGGTGAGCGTCGGGATCTTCTCCTGGGCCCTGCTCGAACCGTCCCCCGGCGCCCACGACTTCGGCTGGCTCGACCGGGTCATGGACCTCCTGCACGAGCACGGCATCCGCGCCGACCTCGGGACCCCGACGGTCGCGCCGCCCGCCTGGTTCTACCGCGCGCACCCCGACGCCCTGCCCGTCACCGCCGAAGGTGTCCGCTACGAGTTCGGCTCACGCGGCGCCATCTGCCACAGCAACACCGCCTACCGCGAGGCGTCCGCCGCCATCACCGAGCAACTCGCCCGCCGGTACGCCGGGCACCCGGCGCTCGCGATGTGGCACGTCCACAACGAGTACGGGGTGCCGGTCTCCGCCTGCTACTGCGACTCCTGCGCCACGCACTTCCGGGTCTGGCTCCGGACGGCGTACGGGAGCGTGGCTGCGGTCAACGAGGCGTGGGGCACGGCCTTCTGGGGGCAGCGCTACGGCTCCTTCGAGGAGATCGAGCCGCCGCGCGTCACGCCCACGGTCGGCAACCCGGCCCAGGCCCTCGACTACCGCAGGTTCGCCGACGCCACCCTGCGCGAGAACTTCGTGCGCGAACGCGACATCCTGCACCGCCTCGCTCCCGGCACCCCCGTCACCACCAACTTCATGACCGCGCTGAGCCAGTGCGACTCCCTGGACTACTGGGCCTGGGGCCGCGAGGTCGACCTCGTCACCAACGACCACTACCTGATCACCGACGGCCGCCGCACCCACGTCAACCTCGCCATGGCCGCCGACCTCACCCGCTCCGTCGCGGGCGGCGCCCCCTGGCTGCTCCTGGAACACTCCACGTCCGGCGTCAACTGGCAGCCCCGCAACCCCGCGAAGGCGCCGGGGCAGATGGCTCGCAACTCCCTGGCCCACGTCGCGCGCGGCTCCGAGGGTGCCCTCTTCTTCCAGTGGCGACAGTCGAGGCGCGGCGCGGAGAAGTTCCACTCGGCGATGCTGCCGCACGCGGGAACGGACTCCCGGGTCTGGCGCGAGGTCGTCGAACTGGGCGCGGCAGTAGGTGATTTGGCGTCCCTGAAGAGCACGCGGACCGTCGCCGACGTGGCGATGCTGTGGGACTGGCACTCCTGGTGGGCGCAGTCCCTGCAGTGGAGGCCCAGCGAGGACCACGACGCACGCGAGCGCGCCGACACGTTCTACGAGGCCCTGTACGACCGCCACCTCACCGTCGACTTCGCCCATCCCGAGGCCGACCTGTCGACGTATCCCCTGGTGGTCGTGCCCGCCCTGTATCTGGCCACGGAGGCCGCCGCGCTCAACCTCAAGGAGTACGCGGCGCGGGGCGGCACCCTCCTCGTCTCCTACTTCTCCGGCATCGTCGACGAGCACGACGCCGTGCACCCCGGCCCCTGCCCCGGCGCCCTGCGCGACGTGCTCGGCCTGACCGTCGAGGAGTTCTCACCGCTGCTCGACGGCCGGTCGGTGCGCATCACGGGACCCGACGGCACCGAACTCACCGGCGACGTGTGGACGGAGTTCGTCGTGCCGCGCGGCGCGGAGACCGTGTGGACGTACGCGGACGGCCTGGCCGCGGGGCACCCCGCCGTCACCCGGCACCGAATCGGCGAAGGCACCGCCTGGTACGTCTCCACGCGCCTGGGCGCCCGCGACCTCGACGCCCTGATCGCCGGCGCCTGCGCCGACGCGGGTGTCACCGAGCGGCCCGAACTCCCGCGTGACGTCGAGGTGGTGACCCGGCGGGGCGACACCGGCACCTACGTCTTCGCGATCAACCACACCGCGTCCGAAGCCAAGGTGCCGCTAGACGCCCACGGCACCGAACTCCTCACCGGCGAGCGCGCCGCGGGCCGCCTCGCGGTGCCCGCGGGCGCCGTACGGGTCGTCCGCCTCGACGGCTGACCCGCCCCCTCAAGACGCCGGGCGGGTCCGTGGGGGACCCCACCCGGCCCCGGTGGCGTCGCGCGGAGACCTCCGAGCGCGGAGATCATCCCGCGCGGCGCCACCACCCCCATCCCCCCACCCCAAGTACCGCGAAGTCGAAGGGACATCGACGATGCACGGAAACGGAACACCACCCAGTTCGACCGGTGAACGCGGATCGCGCGCCACCCGCAGAGCCGTCCTTGCGGCCGCCCTCGGAGGCGCCGCCGTCATGGCCCTGCCCGCCCGGTCCGCGAGCGCCGCGTCCACCCTCACCAACGGGGGATTCGAGAGCGGCACCACCGGCTGGAGCACCTACGGCACCACCGGCGCCTCCTTCACCGAGGCGGGCGGACGCACCGGCAGCCTGCGCCTGGCGCACTGGTCGGCATCGGCGTACAAGGTCGAGACGTACCAGTACCTCACCGGCCTCGCCGACGGGACGTACACGCTCACCGCCTGGGTCCGTTCCAGCGGCGGCCAGAACTCCGCCTACCTGGCCCTCAAGAGCGGCTCCGCCGAACAGCGCACCGACCTGCCGCCCACCCCGAACGGCACCTGGATCCGCCTCGTCACCTCCGTCGCCGTGACCGGCAACGCGTGCACCGTCCGCCTGTACTCCGACGCGAACGCGGGCAACTGGGCCAACTTCGACGACATCACACTCACACCCGGCTCAACCAGCCTGCCCATCAAGGGCGCTGACATCTCCTCACTCAAGAAGAGCGAGGACTTCGGCGGCGTCTACCGCACCGGATCGGGCGCCACGGCCGACGCGCTCGCCGTGCTCAAGTCCGCCGGGATGAACTACGCCCGCCTGCGCGTATGGGTCGACCCGGCCGACGGTTACTGCGACAAGGCCCGGGTCCTCGCCGTCGCCAAGCGCGTCAAGGCGCGGGGCATGAAGCTCCTCGTCGACTTCCACTACTCCGACACCTGGACCGACCCCGGCGCCCAGACCATCCCTTCGGCCTGGGCGGGTCACTCCTACGCCCAGCTGAAGACCGACGTCCACGACCACACCTACGACGTCCTCAGCGCCCTCAAGGCGCAGGGCACGACGGCCGACATGGTGCAGATCGGCAACGAGCTGAACGGAGGAATGCTGTGGCCGACGGGAGCGACCTCCAACTGGGCCCAGTTGGCCGGACTTCTGACGGCGGGAGCCACCGCCGCGAAGGCCGTCTCGTCGAGCACGCTCGTCGCCCTCCACCTCGCCAACGGCGGCGACAACGCCCTGTACCGCACGTGGTTCGACAACGCGGTCTCGCGCAACGTGCCCTTCGACGTCATCGGCCTGTCCTTCTACGGCTACTGGCACGGCGCCCTCTCCGACCTCCAGGCCAACATGGACGACCTCGTGGCGCGCTACGCCAAGCCGCTCTATGTCGCCGAGACCGCCTACCCCTTCCGCCTGGACAGCGACGACGACTGGGAGAACGTGATCGACAAGGCCGGGGAACTCGTCGGCGGCTATCCCGCGACCGAGGCTGGCCAGGCGGCTTGGTTCCGTGACATCCAGAGCGTCGTCGAGGCGGTCCCGTCCGGCCGTGGCCTCGGCGTCTTCTGGTGGGACGCCACCTGGACCGCCGTCGAAGGCAACGGCTGGGACCCGACGGACCCCTCGACGGGCAACGCCTGGGAGAACCAGGCGCTCTTCGACTACGACGGCGTCCCGACGGAGGCGATGAGCGCCTTCGCGCACAGGTGACGCGGGCCCGCCCGGCTCGGACCCGCATGGCTCAGGCCCGCATGGCTTGGGCCCGCCCGGCTCAGGCCCGCATCACCAGGCGGTCCACCGCGGGGTTCCCCGAGCCGTAGGGGACCGGCAGGAGTCCGGCGTCCCCGGTCGCGTACAGCACCTTTTCGAGACCGATCACCAGGTGCTCCACGTCGACCGGCGGACGCACGACCAGGCGCAGGAAGCGGCTGGAGCTGCCGATCTTGTTGCCGCACTCGCGGACCAGGATGCCGTGCTCCGCGAGCAGCCGGTCCCGCAGGACCGCTCCGTCGACCCCGTCCGGCAGCCGTACGTACACGAAGTTGCCCTGCGAGGGATAGCTGGTGAGTCCGGGAAGCCGGCCGAGGTGCCAGATCATCTCCTGGCGGTCGCGGCGCACCTGACGCAGGCTCAGGTCGTAGGCGTGGCGGTGCTGTTTCAGCATGAACACCACGGTCTCCGCGAAGGAGTTGAGGTTCCACTTCGGCAGCGCGGCCCGCACGCGTCCTGCAAGGCCCGGATTGGCGACGAGATAGCCGAAGCGCACGCCGTGCAGCCCGAAGTTCTTGCCGAGGCTGCGCAGCACGATGACATTGGGGCGGAGCACCGCCTCGTCGGCGACGCTCGACTCCGGTCCCGCGTCGGCGAACTCGAGGAACGACTCGTCGACGACGACCAGGTCGAGATCCTGCAGCGCGTCGAGCAGCGCGAGCACGGAGCGGCGCGGAAGCAGACCTCCGTCCGGGTTGTTGGGGTTGCAGATGACCGCGGTGCGGGAGCCGCGGGCGCGCACGAAGTCGACGTAGGCCGCCGGATCGAGCACGAAGCCGTCGGCTTCCGGAAGCAGGTACATGTCCACCCGCTTGCCGGTCTCCATCGACTGGTCGGTCCACCGCCCGAAGGTCGGCACGGGCACGGCGAGCGCGTCGCGCACCAGCAAGTGGTCGATCCAGGTGATGAGTTCGGTCGAGCCGTTGCCCATCACGACGGTCTGCGGATTGAGCCCGAGCACGGCACTGAGCTCGGCCGCGATGGTGTCGGCGCCGCTCGGGTAGTAGGTGAGGATGTCCCGCAGCCGCCCGCCGAGCTCCTCGTACATCTCGGTCGTCGGGAAGTACGGATTGCACGGGATACAGAAGTCGACGAGCGGCCGTCCGCCGTCCGCCGCCGCCCTGTTCAGCGCGGAGTACGAGGGGCTGTGCGCGGTCGACGCGCGGAAGAGGGCGGTGACGTTGCCCGCGTCTGCCATGGGAGAACTCCGGATGGTGAAGGTGGTGTCTCCCGTACATACGTACGCGGGCGTGAGCATGCTCAACCAGTGGGGTGTGAGGGGTGATTGATGGGGAGAGACGCCGTCGCAGTCGTCGCAGTGGTCGTGTCCGTCGTGGCCGTCGCGTCCGCCATCTCCGTCGTCTCCTTCACCGGGAAGGTCAGCTTCATCGAGAGATACGCGAAGACCGGACCGAGGGCGTCTCATCGCCCTGGCGGCCGCTGTGCGAGGCGCCGAGGTGCGACTCTAAGTGGCCTATGTGATCCGGGGGTTGGGCAGGGGGGGCGAGCCACTGGATCTCGCGCCCCTGCTTGCCGTCGGGCACCACTCGGGGGCGGACCTGGCCCGGGGGCTCACGCATCAACTCGCCGGAATCCAGACCCTCATGGCACCGTCCTGCCGGTTCGCCCACGCGTAGTACGGAACCGCCGTTAGGCGGGCCTCTGCCCGCCCCGAGCGGCGGTGGCCGGTGGTGGTGACGACCGTGACGCCGCCCAGGAGGTCCGGACGGTGCTCGGCGACGGTGCGAGCGGTCGGTGTCAGCGTCACCTCGTCGAGCCCCAGGTCCGGCTCCTGGTCGACGCTCTCCAGGCAGTACACGAGAGGCCCGCGCTCCACGGCCACGCAGCCGCGGACCGCGTCCACCCGTGGATCCGGCTCCGTGAGCCGTACGTCCAGGGCGAGGTCCAGGACGACGCGCTCGCCGGGGCGCCAGCGGCGGCGTATCCGCAGCCAGCCCCCATCCGCCTCGGTGCGGTCCTGCCGGTCCGGTGCGGCCACCGTGAACTCGGCGCACCAGGAGGGGATACGCAGCGAGAGCGTCCATTCGCGGTCCGCGGGCGCGGCGTCGACGGTGACCGTGACGCGGCCCTTCCAGGGGTAGTCCGTCTCCACCGTGACCGCCCCGCCCCCGCCCTCATCCCCGCCCCCGGCCGCGTCCGTCGCGTACGAACCCGTGGCGTACTGATGCAGCTGCAGACCCTTCGCGTCGCCGCTCGCCACGTAGTGGGGGAGCGAGGCCAGCAGGCGCATCACGTTCGGCGGGCAGCAGGCGCAGCGGAACCAGGGCGTGCGGCGGGCCGCCTGGTCACCGGTCCGGGATTCGTGGCCGTCACGCACCTGGAGCGGGTTGACGTACAGCCAGCGGTCGCCGTGGAGGGCGACACCGGACAGGAAGCCGTTGTAGAGGGTGCGCTCGACGAGGTCGGAGTAGCGGGTCTCGCCGGTGAGCAGCGCCATCCGCCACGACCACTGCACGGAGGCGATGGCCGCGCACGTCTCCGCGTACGCCCGGTCGGGCGGCAGCTCGAAGGGGTCGCCGAACGCCTCGCCCTCGTGGCGCGAGCCGACTCCGCCGGCGAGGTAGGTCTTCGTGGCAGCCATGGCGTGCCACAGCCGTTCCAGGGCCTCGCGCAGCGTCGCGTCACCGGTCTCCATGGCCAGGTCGGTGACCCCTGCCAGGAGGTAGAGCTGGCGCACGGCGTGCCCGGTGACGGTCGGCGCCTCACGTACGGGGAGGTGGTCCTGCCAGTACGAGGGACCCGGATCGTGGCCGCTGCCGCTGCCGCTGCCCCTGCCTGCCGCGAGCAGTCCGTGGCCGCGCCGGTCGGTGAAGCGGCGGGCGAGGTCGAGGAAGCGCCGCGCGCCGGTCTCGCGGTACAGCTCCACCAGCGCGGTCTCGATCTCCGGGTGCCCGCAGATCCCGTCGATCTTCTGGTCGGCCCCGAAGACGGAGTCGATGTGCGTCGCGAACCTGAGGGCCACGTCCAGGAGTTCGCGGCGGCCCGTGGCCCGGTGGTGTGCGACGCCCGCCTGGATCAGATGCCCCGCGCAGTACAGCTCGTGGCCCCAGTCGAGCTCGCTCCAGCGCCGTTCGGGGTGGGCGACCTGGTAGTACGTCTGGAGGTAGCCGTCGGCGTCCTGGGCGGCGGCGACGAGGGACACGAGCCGTTCCACGTCCGCGGCGAGTCGGCCTTGGGCGGGATCGTCGGGCGGCTGCCCGTCGGCCAGCTGCCAGGAAGCGGCCTCGAGCCACTTGTGGACATCGGAGTCCTGGAACGGAAAGTCCCCGACGAAGGACCCCGAACCCTGCGCCGCCGCACGGAGGTTGGCGAGATTGCCCGCCCGGTCGAGGCGCTCGGGCCCCTGCGGGATGCTCACCGAGGCATTGGTGTGTCGCCGTGCGGCCCAGAAGCCGCCCGTGATCCGCGCGGCGACCGCCGGGCGCAGGGCGGTGTGCGCGGTCGCCCGGAGGCGTATCGGTCCCAGGGGTGAGGGCGGGGGCGTGAGATCGGGCATGGGCGCCATTCCTCTGTGCCGTGGTCGTTCGATACCTGGAACAATGTTCGGCAATCAACTACTGCCGCAGACGCTACCGTGGGCCGCCCGGCGCGGGGGAGAGGTCGACCGCATCCGTGCTCTCCGCACCACGGCGGCCGTCCATCAGCCCGTGGTCTTGGATGTGGCCGAGGCCGAGGCCAGGTCCGGACGGAAGCGGTCGGACCGAGGTGAGCCCCGCCTGATGCGATCCGGACATGGCTGAGCCCCCGCCTGATGAGGCGGGGGCTCGTGCCAGGTACTGGCCGGATCTAGAGGACGCCGGAGGCGGAGATGGCGATCTCGGCCTTGGTGGCGCCCGACTGCGAGCCGAAGCTCTCGATCTTCTTGACGAGGGCCATGCTCTCCTCGTCCGCGACCTCACCGAACACGACGTGCTTGCCGTCGAGCCAGCTCGTGACGATCGTGGTGATGAAGAACTGCGAGCCGTTCGAGTCGGGGCCGGCGTTGGCCATCGACAGGAGACCCGGCTTGGTGTGCTTGAGCTTGAAGTTCTCGTCGGGGAACTTGGTGCCGTAGATGCTCTTGCCGCCCGTGCCGTTGCCGGCGGTGAAGTCGCCGCCCTGGAGCATGAAGTCCGGGATGACGCGGTGGAACTTCGAACCCGCGTAACCGAAGCCCTTCTCGCCGGTGGCGAGCGCGCGGAAGTTCTCCGCGGTCTTCGGCACGACGTCGTCGAAAAGGTTGAACGTGATGCGGCCCTCGGGCTGGCCGTCGATGGTGATGTCGAAATAAGCCTTGGTGGTCATGGGCCTCATCCTGTCACTGCCCTTCGCCCAGCCGCCAACCGAACCCCCCGATGAGATCCCTGTCACCCTGTTGACCAGCGATGATGCGGTCGGCAATCAGTCCATGGTCGCGCCGATGGCGGTGCTGCCCGTCGTCAGGAACGTCGTCGCGGGCAGCGCCCCGCTCGCCCCTCGGGCGCCGTACACCGTGGTGGCGTCGGTGGAGCGGAAGGCCGGGGTCGCCACGCCGCTGTCCCGCGACGGCGGCGGCGATGGTGATCGTGCGGGTCCTGCGGTGGCGTCCGGTGCTGCTGCTCACAGCGGTCGTTCCCTTCCTCGGGGCTCTGGGGGTGCCCTCAGGGGGCACCCCCTTGTCCCCGCCGCGCGCCGGAAAGGTTGCCGCGCGAAAGGATCTTCTTCAGCGGGCCTCCTGGTTCGTCGGCCTCCTGGCGCGGTCAGTGCGTCCTGATCCTCATGAACGTGATCGAGTTCGCCGGGAAGGTGTACGAGAAGGTGTCGGAGACGCCCTTGAACGTCGAGGTCACCGGCTTGACCGGCGTCGCGTCCTTCGTGTTCTCGACGGCCGGGTCGGCGGCGAGCGTGGTCACCTTCGCGTTCCGCGCCACCTTCGTGCCGGAGCCCAGGCCCACCTTGGTGCGCGCATCCGTGCCCTGAGCGTTGACGACCTTGACGATGAGGTCACCGGTGGCCTTGTCGCGGGTGACGACCTGGCGGAACGGCTCGGCGGGCTTGTCGTCCGTGAAGGAGCCCCACTTCTTGCCGTCGAGGAAGAGCGTCACCTGGCGGCCGCGCACCTTCACGCGCAGGTCGTAGCTGCGGCCCGTCTCGATGGTCGTGGTGTCCTGGACCATGGTCTGCTTCGCGCCGTCGACGGTCTTCTCGACGGCCGACCGGGTGTTGTTCCAGCCGCCCAGGTTCCACCAGTAGTGGTTGCCGGTGTCCTTGACCCCGAAGGCGACCATGAAGCCTTCCTTGCCGGCCTTCTTGGTGGCCTTCACGTTCAGGTCGTAGTTCTGCCAGCCCTTGTCGCCCGCCGTGACCAAGGTGTTCTCCGCGGCCTCGTCGGACTGGACGTAGGCGCCGTCCCGGACGGCCCAGGTGCCCTTGTCCACCGCCTTGCTCCACTGGCCGTCACCGGCCGAGAAGTCGTCGGTCAGGAGCGTCCTGCCGTCCTCTGCTGTGACCGACACGTCGTCGTACGCGGCGCTGGTGGCCCAGGTGGACAGGCCGACGGCGCCGGTGATGGGACCGGACGTGGCGGGCGTGCCGGAGGCCGTGGAGGGCACGACCTCGTCGCCGACGTTGCGCATGAAGAGCTTCTGCGTCTCGTAGTTGGCCGAGCCCCATGACTGGTCGTTGTCGTACCAGATCATGTTCGGCTTCCACTGCACGTAGTCCTCGTTGGCGAGCAGCGGGGCGTACGAGGCGAGCTTGACGACATCGGCATTGCGTTCAAGGCCGGTCATGAAGGCCGCCTCCGACAGGGCGTTGGAGAACTTATTGCCCTGCGAGGCGTACTCGCCGAGGAAGACCTTGGGGCCCTTGCGGTCGTAGGAGTCGTAGCGGTCGTTGTTCTCCAGGAACCACTGCGGGCTGTTGTAGTAGTGCTCGTCGACCATGGCGACGTCCGCGTCGCGGCTCAGCTGCCAGGCCTTGTCGAAGGTCGAACCGCTGTCATCGGGACCGGAGTTGGAGATGACGGTGATGTCCGGGTACTTCGCCTCGATGGCCGCGCGGAACTCCTTGAAGCGGGCGAAGAACTCATCGGGGAGGTTCTCCTCGTTGCCGACTTCCAGGTGGGTGAGGCGGAAGGGCTTCGGGTGGCCCATCGCCGCGCGCTTCTTGCCCCACTCGCTCGTCGCCGGGCCGTTGGCGAACTCGATGAGGTCAAGGGTGTCCTGGATGTGCCGCTTCAGCAGGGCGGGGTCGTCGGTGGCCTTGTTCTGGCCGCAGCCGGTGACCAGGGCGGGCACCACCGGCAGCGGCATGGCGCCGGTGTCCTCGGCGAACTGGAAGTACTCGTAGTATCCCAGGCCGTAACTCTGGTTGTAGCCCCAGAAGTTGGCGTTCGTGGCGCGCTGCTCGACCGGCCCGATGGTGTCCTTCCACTGGTAGGAGCGCTTGCGCTGCCAGCCGGACTGCTCGTCGTACGCGTCGTGGGAGCCGGTGTTGACCAGGCAGCCGCCGGGGAAGCGGAGGAAGCCGGGGTTCAGGTCGGCGATCTTCTCGGCGAGGTCCTTGCGCAGGCCGTTCGCGCGGCCCTTGTAGGTGTCGCGGGGGAAGAGGGAGATCTCGTCGAGGGCGGCGGGGGCGCCGGAGGCCACCGTGAGCCTGCCGGTGGTGGAGGTGCGGCCCGCCGTGAACGAGGCCTTGTACTTCGCCCAGCCGCCGCGCGCGGTGACGCGGCGGGCCGGTGCGAGGTCGCCGGAGGAGTCGCGCAGGGTGAGCGTCAGCGGCGCGCTCCCCGCCCCGCCGGTGCGGGCCCAGACCGAGAAGTCGTACCGCTTGCCTGCGGTGACCGCGATGCCGGTGTTGTATCCGGAGTTGGTGACGGACGAACCGCTCGCCAGGGAGAGGTAGTTGCGGTTGCGGGCGTTGAGACGGCCGTCGTCGTTCAGGACCTGGGCTGAGCCGGACGTGTCCCACGAGGTCAGCGGCTTGTAGGAGGCGTTGTCGGCGGTGGTGTACTCGAAGGAGCGGTTCTGGACGAGCTCGGCGTAGAGGCCGCCGTCCGCCGCGCGGTTGATGTCCTCGTAGAAGACGCCGTACATCGAGTCGTCGATCTGCGCGCCGGTGCGGGTCGGGTCGACGGAGAGGGTGTAGTCGGTGGGTTCGGCCGCGGCGGTGGGTCCCGCGGCGAGCGTTCCGGCGAGCAGGGCTCCGAGGGTGAGCCCGAGTCTCCAGCGTCTGCGTGCCATGCGTACCCCAGTCTGTGTGCGGTATGTCGAACGCTGATCAGTAGGTCGAACGGCAACTTAGGTAGCGGGGAGCGGTGCGTCAACGCATTGCGCAGGAAGTGGCCGAGGTGTCTGCCGGGGTTCGTGATGTCGAACAACTTCCGTGAAATTCCTGGGACTTCGGCTCCGGCTCTGTCCGAACCGTTGACGTGTCCGGCGTTCGACCTTACGGTCCCGTTCGAAGTTGCGAGCAGCATTCGAAATATCGAACAGAAGTGAGCCGCAATGTCACCACCCCTCCCGAGCCGACGAGGTGTGCTCGGCGGCATCGGAGCGCTCGCCGTCGCGGGCAGCTTCGGACTCGCCGCCGCCAACCGCAGCGCCTCCGCGCTGGCGTCGGACGCGGACGTACGGGTCCGCTACTGGAATCTGTTCTCCGGCGGCGACGGCGCCAACATGATCGCGATGCTCGACGCCTTCCGCGCCGCGAACCCCCGGGTCGACGTCAAGGACTCGACCCTCCAGTGGGGCAATCCGTACTACACCAAGCTCGCCATGGCGGCCTCCGGGAACCGCGCCCCCGACCTCGCCGTCATGCACCTGGGCCGGATCCCCGGCTTCGCTCCCGGACAGCTGCTCGACCCCTGGGATGTGCGGCTGCTCGCCGAGTACGGGGTGCGCGAGGCGGATTTCAACCCCGTCCTGTGGAAGCGCGCCGTGGTCGACGGCAAGCTCTACGGCCTTCCCCTCGACATCCACGCCCAGCTCTGCTTCTACCGCAGGGACGTGTGCGAGAAGGCCGGACTGCTCGGCGCGGACGGCGACCTGGCGCAGGTGACGTCCCCGGAGGACTGGTTCAAGGCGCTCAAGGCCGCCAAGAAGGCCGTCGAGGGAGCCGTCCACACCATCGGCATCAAGGCCGACGAACCCAACTTCTCCTGGTGGTTCTTCCTCTCCTTCTACACCCAGCTCGGCGGCACCTGCCTCAGCGCCGACGGCCGGGAGGTCACCCTAGACACCGACAAGGCCACCCAGGTCCTGGAGTTCCTGCGGCAGCACCTGACCGACGGCTACTCCACCGCGATCGGCATCGCCGACGGCGAGTCCTTCGTCAACGGCTCCGCGTTCACCTGGGAGGGCAACTGGTCGGTGCCCGTCTTCAGCGGCGCGAAGCTCGACTACGGCGCGACCCCGCTGCCGCCCGTCTTCGGCGAACCCGCAACGCACACCGAGTCG
Organism: Streptomyces sp. NPDC044044; assembly: GCF_056434405.1. Taxonomy (NCBI): domain Bacteria; kingdom Bacillati; phylum Actinomycetota; class Actinomycetes; order Kitasatosporales; family Streptomycetaceae; genus Streptomyces; species Streptomyces sp. NPDC044044. The sequence goes on from NZ_JBWKFG010000008.1 coordinate 97,656, forward strand.
CACTGCTTCGTCCTGCCGCACCAGTCGCAGCGCGGCGGCGCCACGAACGAGGGAGCGCACCAACTGGCCGCGTACGTCGTCAAGAACGCCACGGCCTGGGCGCGCGGCGGCCACATCCCCGCCTACCTGCCGACGCTTGACGACAAGAAGTACGTGTCACTGGAGCCGCAGTCCGAGTACGTATCGGCGATGGACCACATGGCGGTCGAGCCGCCCGCCTGGTTCGCGGGATCCACCGGACTCCTCGCCCAGCGCATCGGCCCCGTCATCGCATCCTCCAACGTCGGCTCCGCCGAGCCCGATGCCACGGCCCGCCGGATGAAGGACGTACTGGAAAAGCTGGTCGCCATGAAGAACCCGATGGAAGGCCGGTCCGCGACCGAGGGAGGGTCCGCCGCGTGAGCGCCGTCGACACCGCGGTCGCACCGGCCGCCGTACGGGGCCTGCCGGCGGCCGGCACCGATTCGCTCCGGGACCGGCTGACCCGCCGCCTGCAGCACGGCGGCTGGTTCGTCGCCCCGTTCCTGACCCTGTTCGCCCTCTTCGTGCTGTTCCCGATCGGCCGCGGCCTGTGGCTGAGCTTCACCGACGCCAACATCTCCGGCACGGGCGAACGCTTCGTGGGCCTCGACAACTACCGCGAGGCCCTCGACAGCCCGCTCCTGTGGGACTCCCTCGGCCACAGCGCGTACTTCACGCTGCTCGTGGTGCCCTGCATCGTCGTCCTCGCGTTCCTGCTCGCGATGCTCGCCCACCACATCGAGCGCGCCAAGTGGCTGTGGCGGCTGTGCTTCTTCGCCCCCTTCCTGCTGCCGTCCACGGTCGCGGGCAACCTGTGGCAGTGGCTGTTCAACCCGGGCACCGGAATGATCAACCATGTCTTCGGCCTCGACACGCCCTGGCTGACCCAGAAGTCCACCGCCCTGCTCGCCGTCGTGATCACCACCCTGTGGTGGACCGTCGGCTTCAGCTTCCTGCTCTTCCTCGCGGCCCTGCAGAACATCCCGCGGCATCTGTACGAGGCCGCCGAGCTCGACGGCGCGGGCGCCTGGCAGCGGATGGTGCACATCACCCTGCCGATGCTGCGCAACATCACCGGCCTCGTGATCACGCTGCAGATCCTCGCCTCGCTCCAGGTCTTCGACCAGGCCGTGGTGATGCAGGACTTCGGCCCGGGGCCCGAGGAGAGCACCCGGACCTTCGTGCAGTACACGCTCGAAGAGGGCTTCACCGCCTACCGCGTGGGCTACGCCTCCGCGATCTCCATCATCTTCTTCGTGCTCATCGCGGCCGTCGCCCTCGGCCGGATGTGGCTCCTTCGCAAGCGTGAGGAGGGCGTGCGATGACCACCGCTGCAGTGCCGAGGAAGAGCAAGTGGACCCCGAGCCAGATCGTGCTCACCGCGCTCGGCGTCGCCGTCTCCGCGCTGTGGATGACGCCGCTGCTGTGGGCCCTGTTCACGTCCCTGAAGTCGGAGACCGAGGCCGTCGAGGTGCCCACCCACTGGGTGCCCCAGGAGTGGACGGGCCAGGCGTGGAAGGCGCTCTTCGAGAGCGGCAACATCACCAACTGGTTCGTGAACTCGGTCATCGTCTCGGTCTGCGTCACCTTCATCGTCGTACTCGTCAGCGCGCTCGCCGGCTACGGCTTCGCGCGCACCGAGTTCCGCGGCAAGAACGCACTCCTCGGCCTCGTGATGGCGGGCCTGATGGTGTCGCCCGCCGTGCTCGGCGTGCCGCTCTTCACGACCGTCCAGTCCATGGGGATGGTCGACACCTACTGGGGCATGATCCTGCCGCAGTGCGCCCCGGCCGCGATGGTCTACATCCTCTACAAGTTCTTCCAGTCGATCCCGCACGAGCTGGAGGAGGCCGCGTACATCGACGGCGCCGGACGCTGGCGGGTCTTCTTCACCATCGTCCTGCCGCTGTCCCGCCCCTCGCTCTCGGCCGTCGGGATCTTCACGTTCATCGCGTCGTGGAACAACTTCCTGTGGCCCTACATGGTGACCAACAACCCCGACCTGATGACCATGCCGAACGGCATCGCGACCGTCATGAACTCCTACGGGATCCAGTGGGCGCAGCTGATGGCGGGCGGCCTCATGGCGGGCCTGCCCCTGGTCGTCGTCTTCGTGTTCTTCCAGCGCCAGATCGTCAGCGGCGTGGCCCACACGGGCCTGGCAGGTCAGTAAGTCTCCCCGCACAGCAGCTCTGTCGAAAGGCTCCGCATGGCCCCCCGCACCGCCCGTTTCACCCTCGACCCCGCCTTCGCCGTCGGCGCGGTCGACCCCCGGCTCTTCGGCTCCTTCGTCGAGCACCTCGGCCGCTGCGTCTACACCGGCATCCACGAACCGGGTCACCCCACGGCCGACGAGGCGGGGCTGCGCACCGACGTGCTCGACCTCATCCGCGAACTCGGCGTGACGGCCGTGCGCTACCCCGGCGGGAACTTCGTCTCGGGGTACAAGTGGGAGGACTCCGTCGGGCCCGTCGACGAGCGGCCGCGCCGCCTCGACCTGGCCTGGCACTCCACGGAGACCAACCGGTTCGGGCTCTCCGAGTACATCGCCTTCCTGCGCAAGATCGGCCCGCAGGCCGAGCCGATGATGGCCGTGAACCTCGGTACGCGCGGCGTCGAAGAGGCCCTTGAACTCCAGGAGTACGCCAACCACCCCTCCGGCACCGCCCTGTCCGAGCTGCGCGCCGCGCACGGCGACAAGAACCCCTTCGGCATCCGCATGTGGTGCCTGGGCAACGAGATGGACGGGCCGTGGCAGACCGGCCACAAGACCGCCGAGGAGTACGGGCGCCTTGCCGCCGAGACCGCACGCGCCATGCGCCAGATCGACCCGGACGTCGAGCTGGTCGCCTGCGGCAGCTCCGGCCAGTCCATGGCGACCTTCGCCGAGTGGGAGGCCACGGTCCTGCAGGAGACCTATGACCTCGTCGACCACATCTCCCTGCACGCCTACTACGAGGAGACCGACGGCGACCGGGACTCGTTCCTGGCCTCCGCCGTCGACATGGAGTCCTTCATCGAGAACGTCGTCGCCACCTGCGACCACGTGGGCGCCCGCCTCAAGTCCACGAAGAAGATCAACCTGTCCTTCGACGAGTGGAACGTCTGGTACCAGTCACGGCCGCACCCCGAGACAGAGGAGAGCCTGCGCGACTGGCCCGAGGCGCCGCGCCTCCTGGAGGACAACTACACCGTCACCGACGCGGTCGTCGTCGGCTCGCTCCTGATCGCCCTGTTGCGGCACGCCGACCGGGTGGCCGTCGCGTGCCTGGCCCAGCTGGTCAACGTCATCGCGCCGATCCTGACCGAGCCGGGCGGCCCCGCCTGGCGGCAGACCACCTTCTTCCCCTTCGCACAGGCCTCGCGGCACGGCCGAGGCCAGGTCCTCGACGTACGCGTGGAATCGCCCGCGCACGAGACGCGGAAGTTCGGCGAGGTGCCCCTGCTGCATGCGACGGCCGTCCGTGCCGCCGACGGATCCGTCACCGTCTTCGCCGTCAACCGCGGCCGGAGCGAACCCCTGCCGCTCGAAGTAGCGCTCCACGGGCTTGAGTTGACGACCGTCGTCGAGCACAGCGCCCTCGCCGACGCGGACCCGGACGCCCGCAACACCCTCGCGGAGCCCGAGCGCGTCACCCCGCACGGCGTCACCGGGACAGCACTCCAGGACGGCACGTTGAGCGCCGTCCTGGAGCCGCTGTCATGGAACGTGATCCGGCTGGGCTGAGCCCCTGTTCACACGGACTCAGAGCTTGCCCGCGCCCGCCCCTTCCGTCACCGTGCCGACGACGGACGAGGCGGGCTCGGCCGTGTAGGCGTACGGCGGCTTGGTGAAGTCGCCCTCCTGGGAGATCTCGGTGGCGGCGCCCCCGAGGTCGTTGCCGCGCGCGACCGCGTAGCCGTCCTCGTCGCTGCTGCGGCTGGTCGTGATGGCGACCTTCGTGTCACGGAAGACGTTGTTCTCGACCAGCATTCGCGCGCCCATCCGGGAGTGCGCCCCGGTGTCGGCGCCCTGGACGTAGTTGTCGTAGAAGTGCCCGGTGCCGAAGCGCAGGCTCGGGATGCGCGAGTACACGTTGCTGAAGTGGTTGTGGTGGTAGGTCACCTTCAGGTGTCCTGTGTCCTCGTCGCCGTTGTGGTCGCTGTGCCCGACGAGGGATCCCTTGAAGTGGTCCTTGAAGGTGTTCCAGGAGACGGTGACGTCGTCGGATGCGTGCGTGATGTCGAGCAGGCCGTCGTAGTGGTCCTTGTCGTGCTCGCGGTCCGCGGAGAAGGAGTTGTGGTCGATCCACACCTTCGTGGACTCCTGGACCGTGATGCCGTCGGCCGGTGCGAGCGGCTTGCTGATGTTGAGGTTCTGCACGACGACGTTGGTGGCCTCCTTGATGCGAAGCCCGCCGCCGGTGAACCCGGAGGCCGAACCGACGCCAAGGACCGTGGTGTTGGAGCCGATGTCGACCTGACCGGACAGCGAGATCAGACCGTCGACCTTCACCACCTTGGCGCTGTCACCGTCGACCGCGGCCTCGAAGGCTGCGAGCGACTTCACCGTGGTGGCGGTGGCGCTGCCACCACCCGTGGCGCCCGCACCGAAGCCGACCGGCACGCCCACCGCCGCCGGTGCCGCCTTCGGTGTCGCGACGGTGCCCTCGCCGGACCCGGAGGCCTCGGCGGCGTTCCCGCTCCAGGCGACCGCCCCGACGATCGCGGCGCCGGCCACCGCGGCCACGCCGATCCGTGCGGCCCTCGCGCTCGTCCTGCGCGCTCCGTGCATGAGTTGTCCTCCGGTCATCCGGTGGGTGGGTCGATCCCGCCCCCTTGTCTGTCTCCACCGGTGCGGCGGACGTTGCCGCCCGCCCGCCTCTGTTTCAGGGCCGCGAGCAGGGTCAGTAGGCGACGGGCCACCCGGAGCTCCAGTTCAGGAGGTTGACGCCGAGCTTCGGGGTGCCGTTGTCCTGGCCGTCGTAGTAGTGGTAGACGAGCAGGTCGCCGTCGGAGTCCTTCATGACCGACTGGCCGCCGGGGCCGATGTAGCGGCCGTGGCTCTCCTGGACCGCCGTGCCTCCGTTGTTCATCATGCCGACGCCGTTCTTGTCGACGTACGGCCCGGTGACACTGGAGGAACGGCCCACCTTGATCTTGTACGTGGAGCTGGTGCCCGCACAGCACGTGTCGTACGAGGCGAAGAGGTAGTAGTAGCCGTTCCGCTTGACGATGTAGGGCGCCTCGACGGCCTTGGTGCCGGTGGGCCGCGAGGCGAGCGAGCGCCTGGCGGTGTCGCCCGCGTACTGCTTGCCCGTCGAGGGGTCGACCCTGATCATCTTGATCCCGGTCCACCAGGAGCCGAACGACAGCCACCACTTGCCGTCGTCGTCGACGAAGAGGTTCGGGTCGATGGCGTTGTAGTCGCTGGACGTGGTCGAGGTGTACACCGCGCCGTGGTCGGTCCAGGAGCCGGGCTCACCGGTCGTGGAGGCCGCGAGGCCGATGGCGGACTTGTTCGAGCCGAACGACGAGACGGAGTAGTACATGAGGTACTTGCCACCGTGGTACGAGATGTCGGGCGCCCAGACGTCCCCGGTGGAGTTGTAGGTGTTCCACCAGCTCGGCCGGGTGGGGAAGGCGGAGCCGCTGCGGCCGAAGGCGATCCGGTCGGTGGAGGTGCGCAGTTGCAGGCCGTCGCCGGTCGAGTAGAGCAGGTACTTGCCCGCCGAGGTGCGGGCGAGGGTCGGGTCGTGCACGACGATGTCGCCGGAGACCTGGCCGGGGCTGGGGTAGGCGGTCGCGCTGCTCGGGATGAGGGCGAGCAGGGCGGCGGCGGGCAGCGCGACGAGGGCTCTGCGCCGGAAGGCGGTGGAGGTGCGGCTCGGCGTACGGCTGGACGTGCGGCTGGACGTGCGGCTCACTCCGGCTCCAAGCGGTGAGGCGCAACTCCACCTGGTCGCAAGGGAGTTACGCGGGGGCGGTACGACAAGTGGTTGTCGCCGCCCGCCCCCGCGAGGTTGCCGCCCGAGCGCCTGTTACAGCGCCGGATACGCGTTCTTCAGGAGCTCCTGGAACTGGGCCGAGAACCACTTGCCGGAGATCGGCGCGTCCGGGAGCGCGCCGGAGGGGTTGAAGCCGTTGCGGGGATTGCCCTCGTACGTCGGGTCACACATGCGGTCGAAGCCCTTGCCCTCGTCGTTCGGGATCTCCTTGCTCGACCCGTCGGACTCACCCGGCGGCTTGATCCAGACGTAGGCGTCGATGCCCGTCTCCGGGGCCGTCGTCGGCCGTTCACCGAGGCCCGCGCCCGACTGGTTGCACCAGGTTGCCTATGTGGATGCGCCGGTCGTTGCGCCCGCCCTCCACGTAGGTGTTGACGTCCGTGGTGGGGCCGGGGCCCGCAGGCCGGTCCGCGCCGCCCCAGCCGTTGCGGGAGGTGTCGATCAGCATGCCGATGTCGGATCTGAAGCCGGTGGAGACGAGCTGGCTCCGGAACGACTGGGCGAAGGAGAGCTCGTCGACGGAGCGGTTCCAGTCGACCCACGTGGACTCGCGGACCGACCGGCCGTTGACGGTGTCGCCGATCTTGAAGTTGTTCTCCTTCAGGGCGCTGTAGTTGGCCGTGTTGGTGATGAAGCCGTGCACGTTGTCGACGCTGCCGCCGTCGGCGGTCGCCGCCTGGTGCATGACCTGGGCGGACGCGGCGAAGTTGTCGTCCCAGCCGATCCAGCCGTGGTGGCCCGCGTCCACGTAGTTGTAGACGTTCGGGACGGCGCCGAGCTTGCGCAGGGCGTAGCCGACGCCCTTCACGTAGTTGCCGTTGGCCTTCATCACGTCACACTGGGGCGTCGCGGTGGGGCGCCCGCCGGTGTTGGTGACCAGGTTGGGCAGCGAGTCGATCTCGACGGTCGTGACGATGCGCAGGTTCGCGTACTTGGCGTCGGCGAGGATCGCGGCGATCGGGTCGATGTAGTCGGTCTGGTACTTGCCGATCTCGGTGGGGCCGAGCTCGCCGTTCGATGCGAGCGCGGCACAGTCCCGGCCCGGCAGGTTGTAGATGACCAACTGGATGACGCCCGCGCCCTGTTGGAGCGCCTCGTCGAGATGGTCGCGCAGGCCCATCGAGTCCCCTGCGCCCTCGATCGCGGCGATCCGGTCGAGCCAGACGCCGGTGGGCTGGTCCGCGACGGCGTCGCCGCCCGGCTCGGCGGCGGCCTTCGCCGACCACTCCGGGTTCACGTAAGGCTTGGCGCCCGCGTACGGGTTGTCGACGCGTGCCGCCGCTGCCGCGGACGCGGACGTGCTGCCCGCGCTGTCGCCCACGGCGAGCGCGGTGCCGCCGGTCGTGGCGAGGACGGTGGCGAGTGCGGCGAGGAAGAGGGTGCGGGACCTGCGGTGCCTGGTGTGCGTGCGGCTCATGGTGGGGGTGTTTCCCTTCGGACGGTTCGGATGGGTCGGATGACTCCGACAGCTCCGACGGTTCGGATGTGTCGGACGGAGGGGTCAGCTGTCGAGCGCGGCCAGACGGTCGCGGAGCCCGGCGCCGAACGCGGTGGGCGTGCCGTCGTAGGAGCTGATCAGGGCAGGCCCCGACGAGCAGTCCCAGGTGTTCCAGGTCCAGCCGAGATACGAGGCCTGGTGCGCGTCGAGCCACTTCATGACGGAGTCGATGAAGCCGTGGGAGCAGGTGTTCTCGCCGATCTCGCCCGCCACGAGCGGGACTTCGGCGGCGACCGGCGCGAGCTGGGCGTCCCAGCAGCTGCTCGTGGAGCAGGTGTTGAAGTTGTAGACGTGCCAGGCCGCGGCGAGATTGCCCGCCGGGTCCGTGGGCGCGTGCTCCAGCCAGCCGCTGAGATCGTTCGAGTACGCGATACCGGCCGCGAGCACGAGATTCCTCGCGCCCGTTTCGCGAACCGCGTCGAGCAGGTCCTGCATGCCGGCGACCTCGTAGCCGATGCCGGGGCAGGTGCCGCCCTCCCGCCAGCAGTCCCAGGCCTGCTCGGTGGTGGGTGTCGCGCGGTCCGGATAGGGCTCGTTGAACAGGTCGAGGACGACCGCCGGATCGTCCTTGAAGGTGTTGGCGACCGATGTCCAGAACGCCGGGGTGTACCGCGCGTTCGGCATCGGCTTCTGGCAGCTGGCGTGCACGTCCGCGCAGCCCGCCGAGTTGCCGGTGTACTGGCCGTGGGACCAGTGCAGTTCGACGATCGGGGTCATGCCGTGGTCCTGGACGCGCCGGACGAGATCCTCGATGGCGGATGTGTAGTTGGCGCCCGCGTAGCGCGGGTCGATGTTGTCGGTTCCCAGCCAGCACTCCTCGTTGAGCGGGATGCGTACGGTGTTGGCCTTCCAGTCCGCGATGGCCTTGACGGACGCGTCGTCGACGGGACCGTCGAAGATGCCGTAGCCCTGGACACATGCGAACTCGCCGCCGGATCGGTTGACTCCGAGCAGCCGGTGCGCGGCGCCTTCGGCGTCGACGAGCCGGTTGCCCTCGGCGTGCAGCACAGGGGGTGATGCCGCCGCGGCGGGTGCGGCGCCCGCCGCCGGCAGGGCGGAGGGCATCGCGAGTCCGGTGGCGATGAGGACGGCGCCCGCGAGCACGCCAAGGGTGCGGAGCAGACGCTGGGGACGGAGCAGACGCGGGGGATGGAGCGGATGCGGGGGGCGGGGCATGAGCGACTCCTCGGATTGAACCGGAATCGCTCCCACTGGTGCCGTGGAAGCTAGCAGGAAGTCGCCGCCGAGAACAGAAAGGTTGGCGGGTTTCTCAGATTTCCCGGATCGCCGCTGTCGAATTCATTCGACAACTCCCTTTCGTGCGCGGGCTCTTGACATCGAGCCCTTCCGGCTGAACTTTGGGAGCGCTCCCACTGGTTCCTCCCGCTCCCCAAGCGGAGCACGCCCCCCATCGATCCTTCAGGAGACATCCCCGCATGTCCGCATTCCCCCGTTCCCCCCGTCCCGGCCCCTCCAGACCGGAAATCAGCCGCCGCAACCTGCTCGCCCTGGGCGCCGGAGCCGCACTGGCCCCCGTCATCGTGGCGCTCAACCCCGCAGGTCACAGCGCCTATGCCGCGACCGCGGCCACCGAGTACGAGCAACGCTTCCTCGACCTCTACGCGAAGATCACCGATTCCGCGAACGGCTATTTCTCGCCGGACGGTATTCCCTACCACTCCGTCGAAACCCTCATTGTCGAAGCCCCCGACCACGGGCACGAGACGACATCCGAGGCATACAGCTATCTGCTCTGGCTGCAAGCCATGTACGGCAAGGTCAGCGGCGACTGGACACGATTCAACGCGGCCTGGGAAACCATGGAGAAATTCATGATCCCGGCCCACGCCGACCAGCCGACGAACAGTTTCTACAATGCGGCGAAACCAGCCACCTACGCCCCCGAACACGACCAGCCCTCCCAGTACCCCGCCCGGCTCGACCCCGCGATCCAGGCCGGCGCCGACCCGATCGCCGCCGAGCTGAAGAGCGCGTACGGCACCGACGACATCTACGGCATGCACTGGCTGCAGGACGTCGACGACGTCTACGGCTACGGCGGCGACTCCGCGGGTCCCGTCTACATCAACACCTTCCAGCGCGGCCCCCAGGAGTCGGTCTGGGAGACCGTCCCGCACCCCACCCGCGACGAGTTCGAGCACGGCGGCAGGAACGGCTACCTCGACCTCTTCACCGGAGACGCCTCCTACGCCAAGCAGTGGAAGTACACCAACGCCCCCGACGCCGACGCCCGCGCCGTGCAGGCCGCCTACTGGGCCCACGTCTGGGCCTCGGCCCAGGGCAAGGAGTCCGAGGTCGCGGCCACGGTCGCCAAGGCGGCCAAGATGGGCGACTATCTCCGCTACGCCCTCTTCGACAAGTACTTCAAGACCATCGGCGACTGCACCGACCCGTCCGGCTGCGCGCCGGGCAGCGGCAAGAACAGCTCGCACTATCTGCTGTCCTGGTACTACGCCTGGGGCGGCGCCACCGACACCTCGGCGGGCTGGGCCTGGCGCATCGGATCGAGCCACAGCCACGGCGGATACCAGAACCCCCTGGCCGCCTTCGCCCTCAGCGCCTACGCCCCGCTCGCCCCCAAGTCGGCGTCGGGCAAGGCCGACTGGGCCAAGAGCCTGACCCGGCAGATCGAGTTCTACCGCTGGCTGCAGTCCGCGGAGGGCGCCATCGCGGGCGGCGCCACCAACAGCTGGCAGGGCCGCTACGCACAGCCCCCGGCCGGCACCCCCACCTTCTACGGCATGGCCTACGACGAGAAGCCCGTCTACCACGACCCGCCGTCCAACCAGTGGTTCGGCTTCCAGGCCTGGTCGATGGAGCGGGTCGCCGAGTATCTCCACGAGACCGACGACCCCGCCGCGAAGACGGTCATGGACAAGTGGGTGGCGTGGGCGCTGTCCGAGACGAAGATCGCCGCCGACGGCACGTACACCTTCCCCTCGACCCTGAAGTGGTCCGGGCGGCCCGACACCTGGACCCCGGCAAACCCCGGCGCCAACACGGGACTTCACGTCTCCGTCGTCGACCGCACCGACGACGTGGGCGTGGCCGCCGCCTACGCCAAGACCCTCACGTACTACGCCGCCGCCACCGGCCACACCGCGGCCGCCACCACGGCCAAGGCGCTCCTGGACGGCATGTGGCGCCACCACCAGGACCCGCTGGGCATCGCCGTGCCCGAGACCCGCGCCGACTACAACCGCTTCGACGGCGCGGTGTACGTCCCGAACGGCTGGACCGGCACCATGCCGAACGGCGACACCATCGACTCCGGGTCCGACTTCGCCTCCATCCGCTCCTTCTACCGCGACGACCCCGACTGGCCGAAGGTCGAGGCCTATCTCGCCGGGGGAGCGGCGCCGCAGTTCACCTACCACCGCTTCTGGGCGCAGGCCGACATCGCGCTGGCCATGGGCGCGTACGCGGAGCTCATCGAACCGGGGCCGGGGTCGCGATGACCGGTCGCAGGACGCGCGCCGGGAAGCTGCTCGGCGCCCTCTGCCTGATCCCGGGGATGCTGCTCGTGGCCGCCCCGTCCTCGGGGGCCGACGATGCCGAGGAGGCCGATGAGAAGGCATCGGCCGCGTACACCTGGAAGAACGTCCGCGTCGACGGCGGCGGCTTCGTCCCCGGCATCGTCTTCAACCGGGCCGAGAAGAACCTCGCGTACGCCCGTACCGACATCGGCGGCGCCTACCGCTGGCAGGAGTCGTCCCGTACCTGGACCCCGCTGCTCGACTCGGTGGGCTGGGACGACTGGGGCCACACCGGCGTGGTGAGCATCGCGTCCGACACCGTCGAACCGGACAAGGTGTACGCCGCCGTGGGCACGTACACGAACGACTGGGACCCCGGCAAGGGCGCCGTCATGCGCTCCGCCGACCGGGGCGAGACCTGGAAGAAGGCCGACCTGCCGTTCAAGCTCGGCGGGAACATGCCGGGCCGCGGCATGGGCGAGCGCCTGGCCGTCGACCCGCACGACAACCGCGTGCTGTACCTCGGGGCACCCAGCGGCCACGGCCTGTGGCGCTCCACCGACTCCGGCGCCACCTGGTCGGAGGTGACCGCGTTCCCCAACCCCGGCAACTACCGGCAGGATCCGGGGGACTCCACCGGCTACGCCTCCGACAACCAGGGCATCGCCTGGGTCACCTTCGACGAGTCGAAGGGCACGTCAGGATCGCCCACCAGAACCGTCTACGTGGGCGTCGCCGACAAGGACAACGCCGTCTACCGCTCGACCGACGCGGGCGCCACCTGGACCCGGATCGCGGACCAGCCCACCGGACACCTCGCCCACAAGGGAGTGCTCGACGCGGAGAACGGCTACCTCTACCTCGCCTACAGCGACAAGGGCGGCCCCTACGACGGCGGCAAGGGCCAGGTGTGGCGGTACGCGACGCGCACCGGCGAGTGGAAGAACATCAGCCCCGCCACCGACGCCGACACCTACTACGGCTACAGCGGACTGAGCGTCGACCGGCAGCATCCGGGCACCGTCATGGTCACCGGCTACAGCTCGTGGTTCCCCGACACCCAGATCTTCCGCTCCACCGACAGCGGCGGAATCTGGACCGGCGCCTGGAACTACACCGCCTATCCCGAGCGCGCCAACCGCTACACCATGGATGTCTCGTCCGTGCCGTGGCTCTCGTGGGGCGCCAACCCCGCGCCGCCCGAACAGAGCCCCAAACTGGGCTGGATGACCGAGGCCCTGGAGATCGACCCCTTCGACTCCGACCGCATGATGTATGGCACCGGGGCCACCGTCTACGGCACCAGAAACCTCCAACAGTGGGACAGCGGAGGCAGGTTCACCATCACCCCGATGGTGAAGGGCCTGGAGGAGACCGCCGTCAACGACCTCGCGGCGCCGGCATCCGGGGCACCGCTGCTCAGCGCGCTCGGCGACATCGGCGGCTTCCGGCACACGGATGTCGCCAAGGTGCCGCCCCTGATGTACACCGAGCCGAACTTCACCACCACGACCAGCCTCGACCACGCCGAGTCCGACCCGGACACGGTCGTGCGCGTCGGCCAGCTCGACAGCGGTCCGCGCATCGCCTTCTCCGGCGACAACGGCGCCAACTGGGCTGCGGGCAGGGAGCCTTCGGGCGTGTCCGGCGGCGGCACGGTCGCCGCGTCCGCCGACGGCGGCCGCTTCGTGTGGAGCCCGGACGGCACGGGCGTGCACACCAGCGGTGACCGGGGTGCGTCATGGACGGCGTCCACCGGTATCCCGCAGGGTGCGGTCGTCGAGTCCGACCGGGCGGACCCGAAGACGTTCTACGGCTTCAAGTCCGGGACGTTCTACGTCAGTACGGACGGCGGGGCGAGCTTCACGGCGAACGCGTCCACCGGTCTGCCGGCCGAAGGAGCGGTGCGCTTCAAGGCCGTACCGGGGAAGGCGGGGGACATCTGGCTCGCGGGCGGGGAGTCCGGCGGGACGTACGGCCTGTGGCACTCGACGGACTCCGGCGCGACCTTCACCCGTGTCCAGGGCGTCGAGGAGGCCGACACGATCGGCTTCGGCAAGGCCGCGCCGGGCTCCGGGCACCAGACGCTCTACACCAGCGCGAAGATCGACGGGGTGCGCGGCATCTTCCGTTCCACCGACGCCGGTGAGAGCTGGGCGCGCATCAACGACGACGCCCACCAGTGGGGCTGGACCGGCGCCGCCATCACCGGTGATCCACGGATCTACGGGCGGGTGTACGTGTCCACGAACGGCCGTGGCATTGTTTACGGGGACGACAACTCCCCGGGCTGACCAGGGCAGTCGAAGCGCTTCGACACACCTATGGACAGCGCATGGGTGTCCCTCTAGGGTCGAGGTGGCCCCAAGTCGAAGCGCTTCGCCACCGCCTCATGACCTGTCGATCTGTCCGGGAGAGCCGCATGGTCACCCTTGCCGAGGTAGCCCACCACGCCGGAGTCTCGGCCAGCACGGTGAGCTACGTACTCAGCGGCAAGCGGTCCATCTCCGCCTCCACCAAGGACCGCGTCGAACAGTCCATCCGGGAGCTCGGATACCACCCGAACGCCGGCGCCCGTGCCCTGGCCAGCAGCAGGTCCAACATCATCGCGCTGATGGTGCCGCTGCGCACCGACATGTACGTGCCGGTGATGATGGAGATAGCCATCGCCGTCGCCACCACCGCACGCACCCATGGGTACGACGTACTGCTCCTGACCGGCGAGGAGGGCCCCGAGGCGGTCCGCCGCATCGAGGGCAGCGCGCTCGCCGACGCGATGATCCTGATGGACGTGGAGCTGAACGACGAGCGGCTTCCGCTGATCCGCGAGACGGACCGGCCCGCCGTCCTCATCGGCCTGCCCGCCGACGCTTCGGGGCTGACCTGCGTCGACCTCGACTTCGTGGCGACCGGCGCCCAGTGCGTGGACCACCTCTCCGATCTCGGCCACCGCGAGATCGCCGTGATCGGCGAGGCGCCCGCGGTGTACGAACGGCACACCGGGTTCGCCGAGCGCACCCTGGACGGGCTGCGCGCGCGGGCCCGTGTGCTCGGCGTGCGGGTGCTGCACCGGCCCTGCGAGGGGACGTACGACGCACTCGCCGCGACCCTGGCCAGGATCTTCGACGAACGCCCCGGCACCACGGGGTTCGTGGTGCAGAACGAGTCGGCCGTGGAACCCCTCCTGAGCCTGCTGCGCAGGCAGGGCCGCGCCATTCCGGAAGACGTCTCCGTCATCGCCATCTGCCCCGACCAGGTCGCCACCCAGGCCTCGGTGCGCCTGACCTCCGTCGCCATCCCCGCACAGGAGATGGGACGGCAGGCCGTGGAGCGGGTCGTCGCGAAGCTGCGGGGGCAGGGTGTCGATGAAGTGGCGCTGCTCGTGCCGGAGTTGACGGTGCGGGCGAGCTCGGGGCCCGGTCCCGCGAAGTAAGCGCCGCTCGTCGGAGCGGCTCAGGGAGTGGAGACCACCGGACGCGGCGCCTTCGCCATGCCGGAGCCGATGAAGAAGCTCGGGTGCGGGGGCTGGTTGTAGGCCGTGTTCTGCCAGGCGAGCGCCGTGCGGTACTGGATGTCGTGGAGCAGCGTGGTGATCTTCGTGGTCGTCTCGTGCGGGGTGGAGTAGATCCGCAGCGCCTTGTTGTCGGAGGTGCGCCACACGACCTCCTCGCGCCAGTCGCCGAGGATGTCGCCGGAGAGCGCGGGGGTCGCCTTCGTGCCGTTGTTGGAGGCGACGGACGCCCCGGTCAGGAGCCGGGTCTCGCCGCCCGTGCCGTACTTGTCGATGCGGGTGCCGTCGAGGAGTTCGCGGGTGGTGTCGCCGTCCCACCAGTTCACGAAGTTGACGCTGGACGGCTCGCGGCCGACCGACGCCCCGGACGGCGAGCGCAGGGTGCTGTCGGCCGCCGACCACGACTCGGCGCCCGCCGAACCGGCGTAGATGTCGGCGGACACGCCCCGGCCGTTGTCGGAGCCGGACGCCGTGGTCCACAGCCGCTGACCCGTGCGGGCGTCGGCCATCCAGGAGCCCGGCTTGGAGCTGTCCTCGGACACCTTGAAGTACTCCAGGCCCGCGCGCGACGGATCGAGGTCGCCGACGTGCCCGGCGTCCCCGTGCCCGAGCTTCGTCGTCCACAGACCGCTGCCGTTGTCGTCCACGGTCATCGCGCCGTAGACGATCTCGTCCTTGCCGTCGGCGTCGACATCCGCGACCGACAGACTGTGGTTGCCCTGGCCGTCGTACCCCTTGCCGGTGTTCGTCGAGGAGTTGGTGTCGAAGGTCCAGCGCCGGGTGAAGGCGCCGCCCCGCCAGTCCCAGGCGGCGATGACGGACCGCGTGTAGTAGCCGCGCGCCATGATCAGGGACGGCCTGCTGCCGTCGAGGTAGGCGGTCCCGGCGAGGAACCGGTCCACGCGGTTGCCGTAACTGTCGCCCCAGCTCGAGACGGTGCCGCGCGCCGGGACGTAGTCGACCGTGTCGAGCGCGGCCCCGGAGCGGCCGTCGAACATGGTCAGGTACTCCGGTCCGGCCAGGACATAGCCGCCGGAGTTGCGGTGGTCGGCGGACGAACTGCCGATCACCTTGCCCGCGCCGTCCTTCGTGCCGTCCGCCGTCTTCGTGGCGACCTCGGCCCTGCCGTCGCCGTCGTAGTCGTACACCTGGAACTGCGTGTAGTGCGCGCCCGAGCGGATGTTGCGGCCCAGGTCGATGCGCCACAGGCGGGTGCCGTCCAGCTTGACGCCGTCGAGGATCGTGTTGCCGGTGTAGCCGGACTGGGAGTTGTCCTTGGCGTTGGTGGGCTGCCACTTCAGCACGAAGTCCAGGGCACCGTCCCCGTCGAGGTCGCCCACCGAGGCGTCGTTCGCCTCGTAGGTGTACGCCACGCCGTCCGGGGTCGTGCCCCCGGCGGGCGGCGTGATCGGCACGTCCTTGTAGCCGGCGCGGAACTGCACCGCGTGCACGGAGTCGCCCTGCTCGGTGCCGTCGACCACCGCGCGCACGGTGTAGTCGGCGCTGTTCGGGGCGCCCGGGTGGAAATAGTTCGTCGAACCGGTGACCGGCGAGGAGTTGACCTTCGTACCGCCCCGGTAGACGTTGAAGGCCACGTCGTCGTCATCGGTGCCGAGCCAGCGCCAGGTGACCAGGTTCCCGGCGTCGGTGTGCACGCTGACCACGCCCCGGTCCAGCGCCTCGGCCTGCCGGGTGGTGGCCGCGGACGAGGTGGACGACAGGGCGATGAGCCCACCGGCGGCGAGGGCGCCCGCGACGACGGCGGTGATCAGGACCCGGCCACGGGCCCGCCGCCCTCTTCGGCCTCTGCGGCGGCGGATTTCGGTGTACGGATGCTCGGCCATGGGGTGCTCCTGCGGGGAGAGGGACAGTGCCTCGACCCAGTCGCCGCGGGAGGCACGAAAGGTTGCCGCTCGTACGAACCGAACCCGACGCGTGACCCTTCTTCGTCTCGCCGTCCTCGGTCACCGAGCAGCCGGGGCGGAGAAGTGACTTTCCGTCAGATGGGGCGTGGCGGCGGACCGCGGCCTCGGCGTGCAGACCACAGGTCGGGCCGAGGAGAGTCGTCCCGGATGGCCCCATACCGCCTGGCTCAGACCTGATTGGGATTCCGGACGTTGTTCGATCTCTCGCACAGACGTTGCTATGCTCGCGCACCGCACTCGGCGGCACGGGGGCCACCAGCGCGTGTGCGGAGCCGCGCACGCACAGAAATGAGGTCACCCGTGGGGACAGCCGTCGATGACGCAGCCGCCGCGGAGTTCCATGACTTCTTCGAGCGGCACTACGCCGAACTCGCCCGCCTCGCACACATGCTGACCGGCGAGAAGGATGCCGCGGACGATCTCGCGGCGGACGCCCTGGTCGCGCTCTGGCACCGCTGGGACCGGGTGCGCGCCGCCGATCACCCGGCCGCGTACGCCCGAGGCGTTGTCGCCAACATGGCGCGCAGCCGCATCCGCAGCGCCGTCCGCGAGCGCCGCCGCGTGGCCCTGTTCTGGGGGCAGCGCGCGGAGGGCGTCGACGACCCCGACGTACCGGCGGTCGTCGACGTCCAGGAGGCGTTGCGTACGCTGCCGTTCCGTAAGAGAGCCTGTGTGGTCCTGCGGCACGCCTTCGACCTGTCGGAGAAGGACACCGCGCTCACCCTCGGGATATCGGTCGGTACGGTGAAGAGCCAGACGTCCAAGGGGATGGCGGAGCTGCAACGGCTCCTGGGGGACCTGGCCGCGTCGCAACTCGTGGGAGGGAGGCAGTGATGGACGACGTACGCAAGCGGCTGCGCGATGCCGCGGCCGAGCACCGCCCCGACCGGGAACGGATGCTCGCCCGGGTCGAGCGCGGCATGGAGCGTGACGCCGTCGACCTCGGCGCCTCGCACCGCGGCAGGCTGCCGCGGCCCGCCCCCTGGCTGCGGATCGCGGGCGCGACGGCCGCCGTGGCCGGAGTCTTCGCGCTCGGCGGTTACGCCGTCGCCTCCGTCGTCCAGGGCGAGGAACCGCCGCCGAGCACCGTGGGCACACCGCCCGCCCCCGACTCCGCCTCCGCGCCTGGCCCCTCGGCGTCCGCACCGGACGACGCGCACGCCAAGTCGAGCCCGCCGGCCGAGCCCACGCACCCGTCGGGCAAGGACACGAAGAGCGCGCCGGACGAGGGCAAGGGCAAGGACGAGGAGCGGGACGCGAACCGGCCGCCGGAGAAGTCCGATCCGCCGCCCTCCCCGCGGCGCGTGGCCCCGGACGCCAGGAGCGTCGAGGACGGCTATCTCTGGAGCGACGGCTCCATCGACCCGCAGAGCAACGACTTCTGGGCACAGAGCACCCTCACCTTCAAGGCCGGGAAACCACTCACCGCGCTCACCGTCGAACTGCGTGTCGCGCAGACCGGCGGCGTCGCCGACGCGGGCAACTGGCGCTCCCTGCCCGCCGACGACTTCACCGTCTCCGTACGGGAACAGGGCGGTGAGCTGGTCTACCGCTGGACGTTGAAGGCGGGCCGGACCGTCCCCGCGGGGGAGCACGTCTTCGCCGGCCAGTACAACCACGCCGAGGGCGGCAGGGACGCGGGCGAGGACACGTACGGGGCCGAGGCGACCGCGTCGGGCCGGAAGGCGGCGGTGCGCGGCGACTTCGCCCGCACCTCCTGAGACCACCGAAGCATCCAGGGGAGAAATTCCCGAAGGGCGGCAACCTTCCGCACCCGGGCGGAGACCAGCAGACGCAAGGTCATCCCCCCAGCGAAAGAGCGGTCCCCATGACCACGCAACGAGCCGAACTCCGCAAGAGCCGCAAGCGCCGTCTCACCCGCCGCCGCGCCGTGGGCGCGGCGGGCGGCGCGCTCCTGCTGACCGGCGCCACCCTGGGCGCCAACGTGCTGCTCTCCCCGGCCGGAGCGGCGACCGCCGCGGCCGGCTGGCCCACCCCCACCGGCGACAAGGCCGTCTCCAAGACCATCGAGGTGTCCGGCACCTACGACGGCGGACTCCAGCGCTTCTACGGCAGTGGAGACCTCGGCGGCGACGGCCAGGAAGAGGGCCAGGACCCGATCTTCAAGCTGAAGGACGGCGCGGTCCTGAAGAACGTCGTGATCGGCAAGCCCGCCGCCGACGGTGTGCACTGCTCGGGCAGCTGCACCATCCAGAACGTGTGGTGGGAGGACGTCGGCGAGGACGCGGCCAGCTTCAAGGGCACGTCGACCAGCTCGACGTACACCCTGACCGGCGGCGGCGCGAAGAAGGCCGACGACAAGGTCCTCCAGTTCAACGGCGCGGGCAAGCTGAACATCACCGGCTTCCAGGTCTCGGACTTCGGCAAGCTGGTGCGCTCCTGCGGCAACTGCTCCAAGCAGTACAAGCGCACGATCACCATCAACGACGTGGACGTGACCGCACCGGGCAAGTCCCTGGTCGGCATCAACACCAACTACGGCGACACGGCGACCCTGAGCAAGATCCGCATCCACGGCGACGGCGACAAGAAGATCAAGCCCTGTATCCGCTACACGGGCAACGACTCGGGCGACGAGCCCGACGAGACGGGCAGCGGCCCCGACGGGACGTACTGCAAGTACAGCGCGTCGGACATCAGCTACCAGTAGCCGCACGACCCGAGCCACCAGTGACCCGCCGGTCGCTGGTGGCTCTCTGCTGCTCCGCCGTCACGCCGTCGGCGTGACCTCCGCGAGCAGCCCGTCGACGAAGACGCGGAGGCCCTGGGGGTAGATGTCCCGTGCGGCCAGCGCGGCCCATCGGACACCGATGGCGGCCAGGTGGGGCACCTGGGTCGGGTCGAGGTCGTCGCGGTAGGCGAAGGGCCGGCCTGCGGCGTGCCGACGGGCGGAGTGGGCGCGGACGAGCACCTCGCCGACGGTGTAGTACCAGAGGCTGCGGAAGACGTCGACGCTCTGCTCGGGTGTGCATCCGTGGTCGCGGGCTCCGGCCACGATGGCTTCGACCATCCACATCGCCGATTCGTCGAGGAGGCCGACGAAACCGTCGGCCGACAGGACCTCCGCGGCCCATGGCCACGCCGTGAGCGCGCTGTGCAGCGCGGTGGCGGCCACGACGATGCGCTCCCGTGGGTCACCGGGCAGTGGGGGGCGCTCGATCTGGGCGACGTGGTGATTGAGCAGCAGGAGCAGCAGATCGTCCTTGCTCCGGATGTGGTGGTACAGGGTCGTCGCCCCGATGCCGAGCTCGGCGGCGAGACGGCGGATGGTCAGCTTCTCCCAGCCGTCCGTGTCGATCAGCTCGCGGGCCGCCACCAGGATCTGCGCGCGGGATGTCAGGGGCGGTCGGCCTGTACGGCCGTGCGGAGCGGGGGATCGGACCATCGCCCCATCATGCCGCCCCGCCCTCGTCCGCCTCGATACGGGTGCGGATTCAGCCTTCGTGTTCACAGCGGCCTGTCTCGATGCTACTTTCGGAACATGTTCCGAAAGTTAACGAGCAGCACCAGCAACGGAGTTCGCGATGACGAATAGGTCGGTAGTCGGGCCTGGGCGACCCATGCGCGCTCGCCCGACCCTCGGCGAGCTGCTGCGCCCTCATGTCCGAAGCTTCGCGGCCGTGGTGATCCTTCAGGTCGTCGGCGCCGTCGCGGGTCTGGCGCCGCTGCTGGCGGTCGTCGAACTGGGGCGCACCCTGCTGGCGCCGGGACCGGTGGACCGCGCTCATGTGTGGACCGTCGTCATCGCGGGTGCGGCCGGTCTGTTCGTCCGGCTGCTGTTCACGGCCGCGTCGTCAGGGATCGGGCACATCGTCGACGGCCGGGTGCAACTGACGTTCCGTCGGCAACTGGCCGCCCGCCTCGGGCAGGTACCGATCGGCTGGTTCTCCCGGCGCCGCACCGGCGAACTGGCCAAGGTGGTGGGGGAGGACGTGGGCGCCGTGCATCCGTTCATCGCCCACACCCCCGGCGAACTCGTCTCCGCGTTCGTGGTGCCGCTGGTCTCCCTGGTCTATCTGTTCACCGTCGACTGGCGGCTCACCCTGATCACGCTGATCCCCGTGGTCCTCGCGGTGGCACTGGTCCCCTTGATGATGACGCCGGCCAGGCTGCGCGAGCAGGAGGAGTTCGACGCGGCCATGGGGCGGATCTCCAGCTCCGTCGTCGAGTTCGTGCAGGGCATCGCGGTGGTCAAGACGTTCGGCGGATCCGGGCGCGCCCACCGCACGTTCCTCACGGCCGCCGATGACTTCGTCGGCACGTTCCACCGCTGGGTGCACGGAATCTCCCGGATCGCCGCCGGGATGCAGCTCGTGCTCTCGCCGCCGTTCGTCCTGCTCGTCGTCCTGATCGGCGGTGCTTCCCTGATCACCGACGGCAGCCTTGCCCCGGCCGATCTGCTGCCCTTCCTGCTGCTCGGCCTCGGCCTGACCGCTCCGGTGGCCGCCCTCGGCCACGGCTTCGACGAGCTGCAGGCCGCCCGGCGCGCGGTCGGCCGGATCCGGGACGTGCTCGACGTGGAGCCGCTGCCGGAGCCCGCGCACCCCGCCGTCCCCCAGGGACACCGGGTGGAACTGCGGGACGTGCGCTTCGGGTACGAGGCCGATCGCGAGGTGCTGCGCGGGGTCGACCTGGTGCTCGAACCGGGGACGGTCACCGCGATCGTCGGGCCGTCGGGAAGCGGAAAGTCCACGCTGGTGCAGCTGTTGCCGCGGTTCTTCGACCCGACCCACGGCTCGGTCGCCCTCGGCGGCGTCGACCTCCGCGAGCTCGGCAGCCGCGAGCTCTACCGCCTCGTCTCCTTCGTCTTCCAGGACGTACGCCTCCTGCGGGCGTCGATCGCGGACAACATCGCCCTGGCCGTACCGCACGCGGACCGCGATGACGTGGTGCGCGCCGCCCGTCTTGCCCACATCCATGACCGGATTCTCGAACTGCCCCGCGGCTACGACTCGGTGATCGGCGAGGACGCCGGACTCTCCGGCGGCGAGGCCCAGCGGATCTCGCTCGCCCGCGCCCTCCTCGCCGACACACCCGTCCTCGTGCTCGACGAGGCGACCGCCTTCGCCGACCCGCAGACCGAACAGGCGGTGCGCCGGGCCCTGGCGGCGCTGGGGGGCGAGCGGACCGTCCTCGTCATCGCCCACCGCCTGGAGACGATCACGGACGCCGACACCGTCGTGATGCTGGACGACGGCGTGATCGTCGAACGCGGCAGGCCCGCCGAACTACTGGCCCAGGACGGCAGGTTCGCCGCGTTCCGGCAATCCCACCGATCGGCGCTCGCCGCGGCGAGCGAAGCCCACAGCGGCGCACCGCAAGGAGACGGACCCCGATGATTCGCCTGCTCCTGCGCGTCCTTGGACGCGCATACGCCCGGCCGTTGCGCCGCACCGTGACCCTGATGACGGCGACCGCGATGGCCGAGGGCCTGTCCTACGCGCTCCTGGTGCCCGTGCTGCGGGCCCTGTTCGGCAGCACGCCCGACGACGCCTGGCCCTGGCTGACCGCGTTCGGGGCCGCGATCGCGCTCTACGCCGCGCTGCGCTACATCAGCGACCTGTCCGGCTTCCTCGTCGGGACCTCGATGTTGCGCGGCATGTACCACCGCCTCGGCGACCATCTGGCCCGGCTGCCCATCGGCTGGTACGAGGCGGGCCGCGTCGGTGAGATGTCCGTCCTGGCGAGTCGCGGCATCCTGCAGGCGATGAGCGTGATCGCGCATCTGCTCGGACCGTTCATCTCCGCCGGTGTGACGCCCCTGACGATCGTCGTCGTGATGCTGGCCTTCAACTGGCAGATGGGCCTCGCCGCTTCGGTCGCGATACCGGTCGTGGCGGCCATCCAGATCTGGACGGCACGCTCGATGGCCGCGGGCGACGCGGAGCGCGCCGCACGCGACGACGAGGCCACCGGGCGGGTCATCGAGTATCTCCAGGTCCAGCCGGTCCTGCGGGCAGGCGGCCGCACGGCTGAACGCTTCGGCCTGCTCGACGACTCACTCAAGGAGGTCGAGCGCGCCTCCCGCCGCTCCACGCTCTCGGCGCTGCCCGGCGCGGTGGGTCTGACGCTCACGGTGCAGGCGATGTTCACCGGGCTCCTCGTCCTTGGCACCTACCTCGCGCTCGACGGCGACATCGGCGTGGCCGAGGTCCTGACGATCCTGGTGCTCGCCGCCCGCTGCGCCGACCCGCTCCTCTCGCTGTCGGACATCGGGGGCAAGCTCCGCGGCGCGCGTTCCGTGCTCGTGAGGCTCGACACGGTCCTGCGCACCGAGCCGTTGCCGGAACCCGCCGAACCGGTCCAACCAGCCGGTCACGGCCTAGAGTTCGCGTCCGTCACCTTCCGGCGCGGGGAGCGCACGGTGTTCGACGACGCGTCCTTCTCCGTGCCCCAGGGCGGGCGGCTCGCCGTCGTCGGACCCTCGGGTGCGGGCAAGAGCACCCTGTTGCAGCTGCTCGCGCGGTTCCACGACGTGGACGCGGGCGCGGTACGCGTGGGAGGCGTGGACGTGCGCGCCGTCAGCACCGAGGACCTGATGGCGCGGATCGCCATCGTCTTCCAGGACGTCTACCTCTTCGACGGCACGATCGAGGAGAACATCCGCGTCGGCCGTCCCGGCGCCGACGGGACCGAGGTGCGGGCGGCGGCCACTGCGGCACGCCTCGACGAGGTGATCGAGCGACTGCCAGGCGGGTGGGCGACCCACGTGGGCGAGGGCGGCGCGCTCCTCTCGGGCGGTGAACGTCAGCGCGTCTCGATCGCACGAGCGCTCCTGAAGAACGCGCCCATCGTGCTCCTGGACGAGGTGACCTCCGCCCTTGACCCGGTGAACGAGGCCGCCGTCCACGAGGGCATCGAGCGTCTGATGGCGGGCCGGACGGTCGTGATGGTCGCGCACCGCATGCGGACCGTCGAACGCGCCGACCGCGTCATCCTCCTCGACGGCGGCCGGATCGTGGAGGAGGGCAGCCACGACGAACTGCTGCGCCACGGCGGCCGCTACGCCGATTTCTGGAACATCTCCCTGACACCGGCGGCGAGTGATTGAGTCGACCTCATGAATCGGTGCCTCATGCATCGGTTCCTTGGGATCGAGGCTCAGGGGGACCGGCTTGCTCCGTTCGCATCTGATGGCCGCCACGCTGCTCAGGGTGTCCGCCGAGGGGGCCGCGACCGCGCTGGTGCTCACCGTGCAGGCGCGTACCGGGGACGCGGCGAGCGCCGGTTTCGTGCAGACCGCGATGACGCTTCCGTACGTGCTGAGCGGGCCGGTCATCGGCCATGCCCTGGACCGGACGGACCGGCCGCGCCGTCTGGTGATCGCGCTGGCGTGCGGCTATGCCGTCGCGATCGCCCTGCTCATGATGTCGGCGGGCCGCTCGCCGCTGGTGCTCGTGCTGATGGTGGCCGCCGTGGTCGGCTGCGTCGAGCCGATCGTGGCGGCGCTCACCAGCCTGCTGCCGAGGCTCGTGCCCGCCGAACGGCTCTCGCGCGCGTACGGCCTTGAGGCGTCGAGCTACAACGTCGCGGCCATCGCCGGGCCGGGACTTGCCGCGATGGTCGCCGCGATCGCGGGCGGTGGGCAGGCCGGGATCGTGACCGTGGCCGCCGCCGTGCTTGGCCTGCTCTTCCTCCCGCTGCTGCGGATCCCGCCGCCGGAGGCCCGGCCCCCTGTCGCGCGGGAGCGGACGCGGACCGGTGTCGCGCAGGTCGTCACGGGCGGGCTCTCGGTCCTCGGGAAGAACCGGGTGCTGCGGGCCCTGACCGTGTCGACGATGTTCGCCTGGTTCGGGTACGGCGGGTTCGCGGTGGCGGCGGTGCTGCTCGGCCAGGACATCGGGGCGGGTCCCGCGGCGGGCGGGCAACTCCTTGCCTTCTTCGCCGTGGGATCCCTCGTGGGGACGCTGGCCGCGTCGCGGTGGCTGACGCCCGCCAGGTCCGAATGGGCCGTCCTGGCAGGCCTGTTGGGATTCGGCACGGCGGTCGCGGCCTTGGCGGTGGTGCCGTCACTGCCCTGGGCCTGGGCCGTCTGCGTGGGGGCGGGCCTGGCCGAGGGGCCGCTCTTCGCCGCCACGCTGATGCTCCGTCAGCGCGAGTCGCCGCCGGACCGGCTCGGGCAGGTCAACACCACCGGCGGCAGCCTGAAGATCGGAGCGTCCGCCGGTGGTGCGGCGCTGACCGGGGTGTTCGCCGGTCAACTCGGCGCGGATGGGCTGATGCTGAGCATCGCCGTGTTCCAGTTCGTGGGGGCGGCGCTGTGGCTGTGGCTGCTCAGCGGTCCTTCCGTACCGGTGTCCAGTCCGTCAGGTAGGCGGCGCGGGTCGCGGACCCGGCCTGGGCGCGGGTGAGCTGGGGCCGGTTCGCCGGGACCGGCACGGCCGCACCGGGCCCCGTGTTGCGGTACTCCGCGAACCGTTGCTCCTGCCAGGGATGGGCGTCCCGCATGTTCGCGTACGGGCTCACCGCGTCGATGCCCTGCCCCAGAAGGGTGTCGCGCACCGTCAGCATCGGGCGGGCCGTCGTGTCCGATGTGGGGACCCAGGGGCGGGCCAGCTTGTAGTACGCGTCCGGGGCGCCGCTCGTCACCCGGCTGCGGGTGACCAGGTAGCCGCGCGGGTTGGCGACGGCGGTGGACGGCGCGAAGACGAAGCCGTACGGCGCCGTTGCCAGGTCGCTGCGGGTGAGCGCGTGGAAGCGGCAGTGCTCGAAGACGGCGGTCGCCCGGCCGAAGACGACGTCGACGTCACCCTCCACGTGGCAGTCGCGGAAGTACTGGCGGGCGAAGGAACCCAGGTCCGCGGTGTCGGCGTAGAGGGTGTCCTGATGCCCCAGGAAACGGCAGCGGAAGAACGCCGAGCGATCACCCGTCACCTTGAGGGCGACGGCCTGGGTTCCGGTGTAGTCGGGGTGGTCGGCGCGCAGCCAGTCGTTGGCGAAAGTGATCGCGTGGGCGGTGAGACCGGCGGCCCGCACGGTCGTGGTGGCCGAGCCGCTGGTGCCGTAGGTGCCGGACCCGTCGGGTTTCGGGGTGCCCGCCGCGTTGTCGTACACGATCACTGTGTCGCGCGGGTCGCCGCTCGCGCCGACGAGCGTGAGCCCGGCCGACGTCTCGGGCACGGTCACCGTCTCGCGGTACGTGCCCGGGGCGAGGACCAGCCTCCAGCCGGTGCCGGTGGCGGCGTTCACGGCGGCCTGGACGGTGGTGTGGTCGCCGTGGCCCGCCGGGTCGACGTACAGCGTCCGGCGGGTGGGACGGGGTGCGGCGGCACGGGCGGGGGAGGTGTGGCCGAAGGCCAGGGCGGCGCCGGCGCCCGCGCTCGCGGTGAGCAACGTGCGCCGGCTGAAGCCCGCTCCGAGGGGGACGTGGGAGTGGTGCGAGGACATGGCTGATCCTTCGCTGTGCGGCTCAGTGAGGTGGTGGCGGGGAGGGAAGCGAGGAGGAGCTGGGGAGGGAGGTGAGGAGCTGCCGGGGAGCAAGAGGGCTCAGTGGCGCTTGCCCGCGCCCGCCTGGCGCGCGAGCAGGCCGGGCAGCTTGCGCGGGTCGTCCACCCGCGTCCGGAGGCTCGGCGTCCAGCCCGCACCCGACGCGAGGGTCTCCTCGGGCAGCTCCGCGTTGTGGACGGCGATGAGGTCGACGCGCTTGCCGTTGACGTAGTTGGCGTCGGCGGTGACCGGCGCCTCCTTCCACTTCTTGAGGATCTTCGCGGCGCTCACCCCGTCCGGAAGCGTGAACGCGTTCTTCTGGGCGACCAGTCGGGACTCCTGGCCGATGCCGAACGAGTACTGATAGCCGCTCGCGGGGACGATGTAGTGGTTGTTGTAGGCGTCGACCTGCCCGAAGCGGACGCGCGGTGCCCGCTCGACGATGTCCCGGAAGACGTTGTGGTGCAGAGTGACCCGCAGCTTGCCGCGGTCCGTGTCGCCCGCGCTGTCGCTGTTGCCGATCATCAGGGTCTTGTCGTGGTCGGCGAAGACGTTCCAGGAGGCGGTGACGAGGTCGGCGCCGCGCACGACGTCCAGCTCACCGTCGTGCTGCTGATAGATCTCGCCGTAGTAGGACGGCAGCGAACTGTCGGGGTGCTCTCCGTCGGTGAACGTGTTGTGGTCGACCCACACATGCGTCGAGCCGTGGACGACCATGCTGTCGTACTCGGAGTTCCAGGCCCCGGTGGCGCCGTCCGTGGGATCCCACTGCGGGAAGCAGTCCAAGGGACTCTCCAGCGTGAGATCGCGGACGACCACGTTGTCCACGCCCTGGATCTGCAGACTGCCGCCGGTGATCCCGGCGTTCTTCCCGACGCCCACGATGGTCGTGTCGGCCGGGACGTACGCCTGATGGCCGCGCCCTGCCGGGCCGCCGATGCCGCCCGCAGGTCCTCCTGCGCGCCGCTCACCGGCGTGTCACGTCCCCACACGGCGGGGTCGTAGTCGGCGAGGTACCGGTCGAAGTCGTAGGCGTCGGCCTCGAAGGCGGCGCAGCCCGCGGCCGTGGCGTTCAGCGTCCCCTTGACCTTGACGATCCGGGGAGCCCCGGGGTCGGCAGCGAGCGCGGCCCGCAGCTGTTCCCAGGTGGTGACCGTGTACGTGTGCGCGGCATCGGCACCGGCGCCTCCGGTGGTCCCGCCGTCGGCGGACGCCCAGCCGTCGCGGGGCGGCAGCACGTCGCGGGCGCCGGCGGCCGATGCCGGGGCGCTCGTGACGGCCACGACCAGTGCGGTGCACCCCGCGAGCAGGGTGAGAGATCTGCGGACAGCCGTTCTCGTCGTCCTCATTGTGACGGTCCTTCCGGCCAGGTGATCCAGGAGTCGGGTATCGGGGCGTCGAGCCTGCGCACGTCCCGAGGCGCGAGCACCCCTTGGCGCAGCAGCCCGGCCGCCACCAGACGCGCCACGGCGATCGCGCCCGGCGGGTTGAAGTGCGTGTTGTCCTGCTCGGTGGCGGTCCAGTTGAAGTACGCCTTGGTCGCCTCGACGCCGAGCTTCTGCCACAGGGCGAGCGACAGGTCCTGGACGTCGAGCAGCGGCACGTCCTCGGCTTCGGCCAGGGCCCGCATCGCCGCCGGATACTCGCCGTGGGTGGGCAGCGCGGTGCCGTCGGCGTCGAACTTCCTGCGCTCGACGGCGGTGGCGAGCACCGGCCGTGCGCCACGGGACCTCGCCCCGTCGACGTACTGCTTCAGGTAGTCCTGGTACGTGGACCAGGGCTCGGTGTAGCGCGTCGGGTCGGCGCTCTTCTCGTCGTTGTGCGCGAACTGGACGAGGAGGCGGTCGCCGGGCCCGATCGTCTTCAGGATGGCGGCGAGGCGGCCCTCGTCGACGAAGCTCTTCGAACTCCGGCCGTTCATCGCGTGGTTGGCGACCCTGATGCGGTCGTGGAGGAAGAAGGGAAGGGCCATGCCCCAGCCGGTCTCGGGGGCCGCGTCGGTGTACTTCTGCGAGGCCGTGGAGTCCCCGGCGATGTAGAGCGTGCTCGTGGCAGCCGCTCCTCGCGAGTGGCTGAACGCCGCCGGGGCCGCGGCCGCCGCGAGCGGAAGGCTCGCGAGGGCCGCGACCGCACGGCGTCGGCCGACGCCGTGCGCGGGGCGCGCTGTCACTTGTTCTGGTCGTTCCACTCGGCCTGAGCCTTGTTGAGCTGCTCGGCGAGGGTGTCGAGGAAGTCCTTCGCGGACATCTTGCCGAGCAGGACCTTCTGGTAGTTCGGCTCGTTGTCGGCCTTGCTGATGGTGTTCCAGTCGGGCAGGTAGTACGGCAACTGCACAATCTTCAGGGAGCCGTCGTTGAGCGCGGCGGCGGCCAGCTTCGTCGGCTCGGCCTCGTTCACCCAGGCATCCTTGGAGGCCGCGGTGTTGGCGGGGATGGCGCCGGCCGACTTGTTCCACTTGCTGTTGGACTCGTGCGAGGCCGCGAACTCGATGAACTTCCAGGCCGCGGCCTTCTTCTTGCTGGACTTGAACAGGCCGAGCCCGTCGACGGGGTTGGAGACCTGGACGCGGATGCCCGCGTCGGTCGTCGGGTTGGGCAGGCCGCGGAACTTGCCCTCGCCGAGCGCCTTCACATGGTCCGTGTAGGAGCCGAGGTTGTGGCTGAGCATGCCGATCCGGCCCGTGTCCCACTGGGCGTTCATCTTCTTGAAGTCGTTGTTGACGTCGGCCGCAGGGGTGTTGTTCTTGTAGAGCGCGACGTACTTCTTCAACGCCTCCACGTTCTTGGGGTCGTTGACGGTGGTCTTGTCGCCATCCCAGAACGATCCGATGCCGGACTGGCCGTAGGCCGCGTCGAGCGCCTGCGCGATGGAACCCTCGCCGCCGCGGATCGTGTACCCGAACTTGTTGTCGTCCTTGGCGGTGAGCTTCTTGGCCGCGGTGTAGAACTTGCCCCAGGTGGTGGGGGCTTCGAGGCCCGCGGCCTTGAACAGGTCGGTGCGGTAGTACAGCACGCCGTTGCTCGCGGACGTCGGCACCGTGAAGAGCCGGTTGCCGCCGCCCGCGGCCCGGACGCTGTCGACCATGCCCGGGTTCAGCTTGCCCTCCAGGGAGCTCTCGCTCAGCCGGTCGTCCAGCGGCTCCAGGGCGTCCTGCGCGGAGATCCCGGCGAGCATCGCGGCGCCGACACCGCCGACGTCCGGCAGGCCGCCGCCCTGGATGGCGGTGTCGTACTTGGACTGGACGCTCTCGGCGGGGATCGGCACGTACTTGACGTGGATGTCCGGGTTCTTCGCCTCGAAGTCCTTGATGATCTCCTTCCAGACGTCGGTGCGGACACCGCCGTTGTTGTCCCAGAAGGTGATCTCGCCCTTCCCCGAACCCTCCTTGCCCTTGTCCCCGCCGGCCCCGCTGCCGTCATCGCCGCAGGCGGTTGCGGTCAGCGCGAACGCGGCGGTGAAGGCGACGGCGGTCACCGCGCGACGGCTTCTTGTTCTGCTTCTGTTTCCACGGATGGTGATGATCATGGTCGGCTCTCTTCTTCGGATGTACGGGTGTAGGGGTGTGCGTGTACGGGTGGTGCGAGGTGCTGTGGGGTCAGGGGGCGATCGCCTTCTGCGGCCCGGAGAACTTCTTCACCAGGCGGGGCACCGCGGCAGCCGGATCGAGGTCGTAGGCATAGAAGTCACGCGGGTCGAAGGCCGCGCCGTGCGCGTCGTGGCGCCCCGTCGTGTTCCTCGCGATGGAGCCGCGCTGCACCAACTCGGCCGTCTCGTCGGCCTGGTAGGGGTGCTGGACGTCCTCGTAGAAGCTGTTCTCGATGACCATCTTGGTTTTGCCGCGCGCCCAGTTGCCGTAGGTCCACACCGGGTCGCCGTCGGCGACCTGCGCGGACACGTAGTTGTTGTAGAGGTGCGCGTAGGCGCAGTTGTCCGCGGACGGATTGCGCTGCTTGGTGCCGCTGAACCAGTTGTGGTCGATGGTCACCTGCGTCTTGACCTGGTCGGTCCAGCCGATGCCGAAGGCCTTGTTGTGGTTCTCGAAGCGGTTGTACGAGACGGTGACGTACTCGCTGTCCTTGCGCAGGTCGATGAGGCCGTCGCCCATGCGCGTCAGCCGGTTGTGGTCGATCCAGACGTGGTCGACGGAGTCCATCTGGATCGCGTCGAAGTCCTGCGTCTTGCCGTCCCAGTCGCCCTCGACGTACGCGTCGCGGATGGTGAGATTGCGGATGATGACGTTGCTCGTGCCGGGGTTCAGGTGCAGCTCGCCGTGGAAGATCTCGCCGGATCCGCCGACGCCGACGATCGTCTTGTCCGATGCCACCACGATGTCCGAGCCGAACGGCTCGACGGCCACCGTGCCCTTGACGCGGATGACGTAGGGCTCGGCGGCGCCCGCGTACTTGGCGAGCGAGGCCTGGTCGGTGACGGTGACGACCTTGCCGCCCGCGCCCCCGGTGGTGCCTCCGGCCAGCGAGGCGAAGCCGTGCGCGGTGCCCGAGAGGCGGTCGTGGGACGGGGCCGCCGAGGCCGGCGCCGGGTCGTGCACGGTCGTCAGGCCGAGTACGACGGCCAGCGCGGCCGCCGCCGCGAGGGCGCGGGCCCTCAGGCGTCCTGTGCTGTGCAGGTGCTGCTCCATTGCGGCTCCCAACAGGCGTACGGGAAGGGTCAGTCGGTGGTGGTGACGCGGAAGTGCGTGAACAGAGCCGTCCCGGCCCCGTTCCGTCCCGCCGGGGCCGTGGCGAACAGGCCGAGCAGCGCGCCCACCCACCGCCACGGCGTCGCGGCGAAGACCTGGCCCGAGGGGCGGAATCCGTCACCGGTGTCGGCCAGGAAGCGGCAGCGGGCGCCGTCCGCGATGTCGATCCGCAGCCGAGCGGTGCCGTCCGGGGCCGGGCGCGGATGCTCGGCGTCGCGCTCCCGCTCGGCGACGGACTCGGCGAACCGGTGGACGAGCCGGACCGTCCCCGCGCCGTCACGTTCCAGGCCGATCCAGCTGAAGGCGTCGCCGAGCACGGCGAGCCCGGCCCTGGCGTCGGCCGCCGTGCCGTCGAGCCGCAGACCGACCTCGACGGTGCACGGCGCGAGCGGAAGCCGCTGGGTCAGGACGTGCGGCAGGCGGCGTAGGTCGTGGGCTTCCGCGGACCGCACACAGGCGAGGCGAAGGCCGTCCGCCGCGTGTGAAGTCGCCCAGCCCTCGACGGGGTTGGCGGACCACTGCCACTGGCGGCCGTGCCGTCCGCCGGGGAAGTCGTCGTCGGTGGTGGGCGCGGAGAGGGGCTGCGGAGGCAGCTCGGGCTTCTTGTGCACGTCGACGGGGGCGCCGCCGTCCCCGATCACCGGCCAGCCGTCCGTCCCCCAGCGCAGCGGCTGGAGGTGGACGACACGGCCGTAGGCGCCGCGCTGCTGGAAGTGCAGGAACCAGTCGTCTCCGGAGGGGGTGCGCACCCAGCCGCCCTGGTGGGGGCCGTTGACGCTGGTGTCGCCCTGCTCCAGGACGACCCGCTCCTCGTAGGGGCCGTGGAAGGTCCGTGAACGGAAGGCGCCCTGCCAGCCGCTCTCCACCCCGCCGGCGGGAGCGAGGATCCAGAACCACCCGTCGTGACGGTAGAGCTTGGGCCCCTCCAGCGTGAACCACCCGGGGATCCGGTCGGCGTCGACCAACACCTGTCCCTCGTCGAGGAGTTCACGCCCGTCGAGGCTCATGCGGTGGCCGGTGAGCCGGTTCTTGACGCCGGAGCGCGACTTGGCCCAGGCGTGCACGAGATACGCCTCGCCGCGCTCCTCGTCCCACAGCGGGCAGGCGTCGATGAGGCCCTTGCCCTCCTTGACGAGGTGCGGGGCGCTCCAAGGGCCGCGGATGTCAAGGGAGTTGACCTGGAACACGCCGTGGTCGGGGTCGCCCCAGAAGATCCAGAAGCGCCCCTCGTGATGCCGGATCGACGGCGCCCACACCCCGCAGTCGTGCCGCGGCGAGGCGAACGACTCCGCGGGTTCAAGGCGCTCCAGGGCGTGCCCGATCAGGGTCCAGTTCACCAGGTCGCGGGAGTGCAGCAGCGGAAGGCCCGGGGCGCGCCCGAAGCTGGACGCGGTGAGGTAGAAGTCGTCGCCGACCCGGACGACGTCGGGGTCGGACCAGTCGGCGGCGAGGACGGGATTGCGATAGGTCCCGTCACCGAGGTCGCCCAGCTCGTACGGGCCCGCCGCCCGGCGCGCGTTCACGCGGTCACCGCCTTGCGGACGAGCCCGGCGGCCTCGGCCCGGCTCGGGCGGCCGTCGGCGACGACGGTGATGACGCGGCGTACGACGGTCTCGCCGGGCCCGATCGGCAGGCGCCGCGCGTGCGCGAGCGAGGAGCCCACACCCGGATACTCCGCGGTCCGCACGAACCACGGATCGAGCCGCGTCTCGGGCGTCGCCCCGGCGAAGACGAGGGTCCAGCCCTGACCCGCGAGGGCCAGCCAGTCGGCAGCGGCGCCATGCACGGCGGCCTCGCCGTCGGCGTCCGCGGTGAACACCTCGGGGGCCTGCCGTTCCTTGGGCGCGCGCCAGAAGAAGCCTCCGTAGGCGGCGCCGGGGCGGCCGTTGGTGGCGGGGCTGCCGAGGGAGATCTCCGCGGCGGCCGGGTTGGTGAGGGAGAACGTGAAGTCGAGGGCCCAGGCCGACGTGGTGAGGGGGGTGACGGCGACGGTGCGCCGCTCGCGCAGCAGCTCGCACTCCCCGTCGAGCCAGCCGATCTCCTCGACGAACCCGTCGGGGTCGCGCAGCTTGAACTCCAGGTGGCGCTGTTCGCCGTGGTTGTCGAGCTCGGTCGGCCCCTGGTCGCGTACGTAGGTGCGCCCGCCCCAGAAGTTGCGGCCCGCCGCGTCGGGCACGGCGACGCCCACGCCGAGGTGGTGCGGGTGGTCGGCGGGGCCGTACTCGGTGACGGGGAGGCCGCCGAAGGTGCGGACGGGGTGGAGGTAGGGGCGGGGCGCGAGCCGTGGGGCGGCCGAGGGGTGGATGACGTAGCGGCCGACGGGGCGGCCCGAGCAGCGCAGCATGAGCGCGGCGTCGGTCGCGGTTCTGTTCATGGCGTTCTCACCTCGGTGGGGTCTCGGCGATGGGACGGGACGTGGGCACGGGGCCGGGCAGCGCCCAGAACGTGCCGAGCTCCGCGTAGCCGCACAGCGTGTCGGCGCTCGCCGCGACGAGCCCGTCGACGCCGTGCACGATGCGGCGCCGCACGCCCTCGTGCTCGCCGGGCACGGACCGCCAGGCCTCGACGGGCAGGGGCAGCGGATCGGGCGCACGGCGTATCGACTCGACGACCTTCATGAAGGCGCCCGTCGACGCCGGTGGCACCAGCAGCTCGGCGCGGCCCGCGAGATGGTCGACGAGGTTCTCAAGGAGGTCCGTCCGCCCGTGAAGGACCTCCTCGGGGCCGTGCCCGGCGCGCTGCACGAGCACCCGATCCTGCTTGTACCAGAACGTGATGCGGCCCTGAGTGCCGTGCACGATGACGTACGGCTCGTCGGGACGCTCGGCGCAGAGGGTCGCGGCGACGCCGATGCGGCCGCCGCGCGCGGTGGTGATCCCCACGAACGAGGTGTCGTCGGACTCGATGGCGTTGGCGCGGAACAGCTCCGTGTCCACTCGCGTCACGTCCTCGGCCCGTGGGGAGCCGTCGACCGCGAGGGCGGTGGCGACGGCGTGGGCGAGGGGGTTGGTCAGGACCCCGTCCACGACGTCCACGCCGTCCAGGCGCCGCCGCCCCGCCCAGGGCGCGCGCCGGTAGTACGCCTCGTCACGCGCCCAGGCCCCTGCCCCACCGACGCCCAACGGTTCACCGATCGCCCCGGCGGCCACCAGGGCGCGGACGGCGGGCACGGCGTGCGAGCCGAGCGACTGGAATCCGATCTGGCAGGCCACCCCCGCGGCGTCCACCGCGTCGGAGATCCGCCGGAAGTCGGCGTACGAAGGGGCGGGTGGCTTCTCCAGGAGCAGGTGAACGCCCCGTGCGGCGGCGGCGACGGCCAGGTCCGCGTGGGTGGGGATGGGCGTGCACACGACGGCGAGGGCGGCTCCTGTGGTGTCGAGCAGAGTGGCGAAGTCCGCGGACTGCGCGGGCTCACCGAGGCCGTCGAGCTCGGCGCCGGACAGCGGATCGAGCTCACAGATCCCCACGAGCCGTACGCGGCCCGCCTGCTGGAGGCGCCGGATGTTCTCCAGGTGCCATCTGCCGTGTCCGCGCGCACCGGCGAGGACCAGCGGCAGCGGGGTGCGGGGCGCCGAAGGGCCGGTCATCCCTTCACCGCCCCGGCGCTGAACCCGGTGACCAGCCACTTCTGGATGAAGGCGAAGACGATCACGACGGGCAGGGCGGCGATGACGCCTCCCGCCGCGAGCGCGCCGAGGTCGACGCTGTCGGCGCCCATCAGGGTGGCGAGGCCGACCGGGATCGTCTGCTTGTCCTGGTTGGAGAGGAACATCAGGGCGAACAGGAAGTGGTTCCAGCTGTGCACGAAGGCGAAGGAGCCGACCGCGATCAGGCCGGGCCGCAGCAGGGGCAGGACGACGGCGCAGAAGGCGCGGAAGCGTCCGCAGCCGTCCACCCAGGCGGCCTCCTCCAGGGAGTACGGCACGTTCTTGATGAACCCGCTGATCAGGATCATCGAGAGCGGCAGCTGGAAGACGGCCTCGGCGATGATGACACTGCCGAGTGAGTTGATCATCTGGAGGTTGGCGAAAATCTGGAAGAGCGGCACCAGCATCAGCGCGCCGGGGATGAACTGCGAGCACAGCAGCGCCAGCATGAAGCCGCGCTTGATCTTGAAGTCGAAGCGTGCGAGGGCATAGCCGCCGGCGAGCGCGACGAGCGTCGTCATCAGCATCGACAGGACGCCGACGATGAGGCTGTTCTGGAAGAAGAGCGCGAAGCTGCGCTCGGTCCACACCTTGTCGAAGTGCTCGAACGTGATGGGCCAGGGGAGCAGCGAGGTCGAGCCCGCCGGGCGGATCGCGAAGAGCAGCATCCAGTAGAACGGGATGAGCGTGAAGAGGAGGTAGAGGCCGAGCGGGAGGTAGATCTGCCAGCGGGGGGCCTCGTCCCACGCGCGCCGCCCGGGGGTGCGCGGGCCGCCGTCGTGCGGCCTGGTGGGTGCGGTGGTGGCCGCCATGGGGGCTTCCCTGTCGAGGTGCTGAGTGGTGGTCACTTGTCCTGACCTCCGAACTTGCTCAGCCGCAGATAGACCATCGAGCAGAACAGGAGGATCACGAACGCGATGGACGTCAGCGCGGAGGCGTAGCCGAAGTCGTGCGAGTCGACGGCGATGGACGCGATGCGCAGCGGCAGGGTCGTCGTCTCGCCCGCGGGTCCGCCGCCGGTGAGGGTGTAGAGCAGGTCGACGTTGTTGAACTCCCAGACCGCGCGAAGCAGCGTGGAGAGGATGATCGCGTCCTTCAGGTGCGGCAGCGTGATGTGGAAGAACTGCCGGAAGCGGCTCGCGCCGTCCACCTCCGCGGCCTCGTACAGATCCTTCGAGACGGACTGCAGGTCGGCGAGGATGAGGATCGCGAAGAAGGGGACACCGCGCCAGAGTTCGGCGACGACGACGGCTGGGAAGACGGTGCTGGTGTCCGAGAGCCAGGACGTGCCGTACGAGCCGATGCCCATGTCCGCGAGGTAACGGGTGATGCCCGTCTGCGAGTTGAAGATCAGCAGCCAGATCGTCGAGGTGAGCACGCCGGAGACGGCCCACGGCGAGAAGACCAGGGCGCGCGCCATCGCGCGGCCGATGAAGGTCTGGTTGACGATCAGCGCGAGCCCCAGGCCGAGGAGCAGCTGCAGGACGACCTCGACGGCCACCCACTGCAGGCTGAAGCCGAGCGTCTGCCAGAACTGCGGGTCCTCGGTGAACGCGGTGACGAAGTTGTCGAGGCCCGCGAAACCGTCACGCCAGGGCTTCGTGGGGTTGTAGTGGCGCAGGCTGTAGTAGAAGACGCTGATGACCGGGTAGGCGATGAAGCCCAGCATCAGGAGTCCGGCCGGCGCGATCAGCAGATACGGGAGGCGGCGCGGGGTCGCTCCCGTTCGGCGCCGGTGCGCACCCGGCGTGCGGCGCCGGGGCGGTGGCTGCGGTGGCGCTTTCGCCACAGCTGAGGCCATGTCTGCTTCTCCGTTCTCATGGGCGGCACACAGTCGGCGAGATGAAGCGCTTCGCAGACGTCGTTCGAGATCTCGTACAAAAAGAGTGGTGCGGAGGGCTCAGCCCGCGTACGGGTCGGGGACCTCGCCCTCGCGGGCCAGGAACGCGAAGTCGCAGCCGGTGTCGGCCTGGGTGATCTGCTCGCTGTAGAGCGCGCCGTAGCCGCGTCCGTAGCGCGCGGGCGGCGGCGTCCACGCATCGCGCCGTCGCGCCAACTCCTCGTCGGACACGTCGAGATGGAGCGAGCGTGCCTCGACGTCCAGGGTGATCAGGTCCCCCGTACGGACGAGGGCGAGCGGCCCGCCCACGTGCGACTCGGGGGCGATGTGCAGCACACATGTGCCGTACGACGTGCCGCTCATCCGCGCGTCGGAGATCCGCACCATGTCGCGCACCCCCTGCTTGAGCAGGTGATCGGGGATCGGGAGCATGCCGTACTCGGGCATGCCGGGCCCGCCCTGAGGGCCCGATCCGCGCAGCACCAGGACGTGGTCGGCGGTGATGCCGAGCGCGGGGTCGTTGATGGTGCGCTGCATCTGCTGGTAGTCGTCGAAGACGACCGCGGGGCCGGTGTGCCGAAGGAGGTGCGGTTCGGCGGCGATGTGCTTGATGACGGCGCCGTCCGGGCAGAGGTTGCCGCGGAGCACCGCCACTCCGCCCTCGTCGGCGAGAGGCTTGTCGCGGGGACGGATGACATCGGGATGGTGCACGGAGGCGCCGGCGAGCTGCTCGCGCAGGGTGTCGTGGGCCACGGTGGGCCGGTCCAGATGGAGCACGTCGGTCAACTGGGCCAAAAACGCCGGGAGTCCGCCCGCGAAGTGGAAGTCCTCCATGAGGTACTGCCCGCCGGGACGCAGATTGGCGAGCACCGGCACGGTCCGCGCGATCCGGTCGAAGTCGTCGAGCGTGAGCCGTACGCCGCTGCGGCCCGCCATCGCGATCAGATGGATCACGGCGTTGGTGGAGCCGCCGAGCGCGAGGACGGTGGCGACCGCGTCCGCGTAGGCGTCCTGGGTGAGCAGCCGGGACAACGTCAGGTTCCGGTGGACGAGCTCGACGATCCGCATGCCGGACGCGGCCGCCATCCGGTCGTGCCCGGAGTCCACCGCGGGGATGGAGGAGGCGCCGGGCATCGTCACACCGAGGGCCTCGGCCGCCGCGGTCAGCGTGGAGGCGGTCCCCATGGTCATGCAGTGGCCGGGGGAGCGGGCCAGCCCGTTCTCCAGCTCGGCCAGTTCGCAGTCGCCGATCAGTCCGGCGCGCTTGTCGTCCCAGTACTTCCACATGTCGGTGCCGGAACCGAGCACCTCATTGCGCCAGTGCCCCGGGAGCATGGGCCCGGCCGGCACGAAGACGGTCGGCAGGTCGACGCTCGCGGCGCCCATGAGCAGGGCGGGCGTCGTCTTGTCGCAGCCGCCCATCAGCACGGCGCCGTCCACCGGATAGGACCGCAGCAGCTCCTCGGTCTCCATGGCCAGGAGATTCCGGTAGAGCATCGGGGTCGGCTTCTGGAAGGTCTCCGAGAGCGTGGAGACGGGGAATTCGAGGGGAAAGCCGCCCGCCTGCCACACCCCGCGCTTGACCGCCTGGGCGCGGTCGCGCAGATGGACGTGGCAGGGGTTGATGTCGGACCAGGTGTTGAGGACCGCGATGACGGGCTTGCCCAGATGCTCCTCGGGCAGATACCCGAGCTGCCGGGTGCGTGCGCGGTGGCTGAAGGACCGAAGGCCGTCCGTGCCCCACCACTGGTGGCTGCGCAGTTCGTCGGGCCTCATAGCGACCACGCCTTCACCAGGGCCGCTATCTCCTCGCGCCGCTCGACGGGCAGGACCCGGCTCGGCGGACGCACCTCGCGGCGGCACAGACCGAGCGCGGCGAGGGCCTCCTTGACGACGGTGACGTTGTCGGCGGACTGGTCGGCCGCGCGCAGCTCCTCGAAGCGCCGGATCAGCTCCCAGACGTCCATGGCCGCCGGGTAGTCACCCGCCCGCAGGGCTTCGAGCATGCGCAGCGACACCTCGGGCGCGACATTGACCAGGCCCGAGGTGAAGCCGGTCGCGCCGACGGCCCAGTAGGCGGGCGCGTACAGCTCGGCGAGCCCCGCCACCCACACGAAGCGGTCGAGTCCCGCGTCCCGCGCGAACGCGGCGAAGGCGGCGGCGTCCGGCGTCGCATACTTCGCGCCGATCACGTTCGGGCACAACTCCCCGAGATCCGCGAGGCGTTGCCCCGTCAGACGCGGATTGCGGATGTACGGGACGACGCCGAGCTCGGGCACGGCGTCGGCGACGGCGCGGTGGTAGTCGACCCAGCCGTCCTGGGACACGTACGGATGCACCGGCTGATGCACCATCACCATGTGCGCACCGGCGTCCCGCGCGTGCCGGGCGGCGGCGACCGCCGTCGGCAGGTCATGGCCGACGCCGACGAGCACGGTGGCCTCGCCGCCCGCCTCCTCCATGGTCAGCTCGGTGACCAGGCGCCGCTCCTCGGGGTCCAGGGCGTAGAACTCGCCGGTGTTGCCGTTCGGGGTGAGCGTGTGCACGCCGCCGTCGACGAGTCGTCGCACCAGGGCGCGGTAGGTGTCCCGGTCCACGGAGCCGTCGTCGGCGAACGGCGTCACCGGGATGGCCACGACGTCGGAGAGCGCGGAACGCAGCGCACCCTGGCGGGAGTTGAGGCTCGGGCCGGTCATGAAAGCTCCCCCTCCGGGAACGCGCGCCGCACGAACGAGGCGATGTGGTCGTGGAGTCCGCCGGCCGCCGCGTCGGCCTCACCGGCGAGCGCGAGCCGCAGGATCTCCCGGTGCTCGGCCGCCTCCCGCTCCCAGGAGGGCTGGGTGGCCCAGGCGACGGCGGAGACCAGGGCCGCCTGGTCGCGCACCTCGTCGAGCATGCGGGACAGCAGTGGATTGCCGCACGGGAGATAGAGCGCGCGGTGGAACTCCCGGTTGGCCAGCGAGCGTTCGGCGGCGTCCGCCGCGGTGTCCGCCCGCTCCAGGGCGTCGCGGGCATCCTCCAGGAGGGCGCCGGAGCGGACGGTGCGGCGCAGCGCCTCCGGTTCGAGCAGCAGGCGGACGTCGTAGACCTCCTGCGCCATGGCCGCGTCCACCGTGCGCACGGTGGCGCCCTTGTACTGGCTCATGACGACGAGCCCGGTCCCTGCCAGTGTCTTCAACGCCTCCCGTACGGGCGTCTTGGAGACCGCGAACTGGGCGGCGAGCTCGGTCTCGACGAGGGGCTGGCCGGGCGCCAGCTGCCCGGTGAGGATGAGGTGCTTGACCGCCTCGAGCACGTACTGCGTGCGCGAGGGGATGGGGTGGGGCGCAAAGTTCATCGATGCTCTCAGTCGTCGTGCAGCCGTGGTGCCGTCATCGCGTATCGCGTCTCATATATGACGTACGAAGTACGACGCGATGAAGCTAGGGCGCCCGAAGGCCCGCGTCAATGTTTCGCGCAGGAAAACCCGTTCGGTGCGACGGAGTTGGACCGCCGGGACTCGAAGCGCTTCGACAAGTTCCTGCCCGAACCGTTGACGTACTCATCCCGGCTCCCTACCTTGTCCCGGCAAGCGCTTTCCTAAAACGATTCAATCGCGTACGTGACGTACTTGACGTACTGACGGAGGACGAACTGTGCCGACGAATGGGGAAGTTGACAGGCGCGGCCTGTTGAAGCTGGCCGGCGGCTCGTTGGCGGCCCTGGGACTGACCGCCGCGGGCTGCGGCGGCGGGAGCGGGTCGGGGGACGGGACCGTCACCATCCGGTACGCGTGGTGGGGCTCCGACGACCGCGCCAAGCGGATCAACCGGACCATCGAGCTCTTCGAGAAGAAGTACCCGAAGATCAAGGTGAAGACGGACTTCCAGCCCTACCTCGACTTCTGGAAGAAGTTCAACACGCAGGCCTCCGGGGGCAATCCGCCGGACGTCTTCCAGAACGCGATCGGCTTCCTGCGCAAGTACGACCAGCGGGGCGTGCTGCTCGACCTGCACGCACAGGCCAAGGCGGGGAACCTGCGCCTGGAGGGCTTCCGCGCGGGCCTGGAGAAGTTCGGCGAGGTCGACGGCAAGCTGCTCGGCGTTCCGGTCGGCAGCAACTCCATGGCCCTGGTGATCGACAAGCCGGTCTTCGAGAAGGCCGGGGTCACCCCCAAGATGGGCTGGACCTGGGACGACTACCACTCCGCGATGGAGAAGATCCACCAGCAGGGCAGGTCGGGCGACAGCGGCCTCTACGGCGTCATGTACCTCTATGACCCCTACCTTCGCCAGCGGGGCAAGGCCTTCTTCACCAAGGACGGCCTCGGCTTCGACGAGGCGGACCTCAAAGAGTGGTGGACCAAGGGGTACGCCGGCGTGAAGTCGGGGATCTACGCCGACCCGAAGAAGGTCGCCCAGATCAAGCCCAAGTCGGCCGTGGCCGCCGAGATCGCGGCATCCGAGTTCACCTGGGACAACTTCACCGTCCGCTACACCGCCGAGGGCAAGAGCCAGTACGGCCTCGCGCCGCTCCCGACCACCGACGGCAAGAAGACGGGGCAGTACCTCGGCTCGCTGATGCTCAGCGGCTCCAAGCGCACCCAGCACCCCAAGGAGGTCGCGCAGTTCATCGACTTCATGGTGCA
Source organism: Streptomyces sp. NPDC044044 (assembly GCF_056434405.1). Lineage (NCBI taxonomy): Bacteria > Bacillati > Actinomycetota > Actinomycetes > Kitasatosporales > Streptomycetaceae > Streptomyces > Streptomyces sp. NPDC044044. Next base: position 138,355 of record NZ_JBWKFG010000008.1, read on the forward strand.
CGACCCCGAGGTCGCCAAGATCATGGGATACGACCGAGGTGTGCCCACCACGACCGCGCAGTACGAGGCGTACAAGCCGGCCGAGGAGAAGGACAAGGTGATCGCCGCGGTCAACAAGGAGATCGCCGCGTACGAGGAGCAGCTGGTCGACTCCGGTGTCCTTGAACCCATCACGCCGCACCCCGCGGGCGCCGACGTCTGCGAGGCGGCGTTCCTCCGGATCGCCGAGGAACTGGCCCTGGGGGAGCGGTCGGTGGACGAAGCGGTGAAGCAGTTCTTCACCGAGTGCAAGACCGCGCTCGGTTCCTGATGGGCGGCACGATGGCGTCCCTGCGGACCCCCGTGGCCCCGGCCACCCCCGAGAAGCCGAAGCCGTCGCGCGGTACCCGCCTCCCCGAGGCCGCGCGGCGGCGACGGCGGGGCGAGAACATCGCCGGGTTCCTCTTCATGTCGCCCTGGCTCGCGGGCTTCCTGGTCCTGACCGCAGGGCCCATGGTCGCCTCGCTCTACTTCGCGTTCACCGACTACAACCTGTTCGACGCCCCCCGGTGGATCGGCCTCGACAACTTCACCGAGATGTTCGGCGACCCGCGCTGGCGCAAGTCGGTGGAGGTCACGCTCTGGTACGTCGTGGTCGGCACCCCGCTCAAGCTGGCCGCGGCGCTCGGCGTGGCGCTCCTTCTCCACCAGAAGCGGCGCGGACAGGCCTTCTACCGGGCCGCGTTCTACGCGCCGTCCCTGATCGGCGCCAGCGTCTCGATCGCCGTCGTCTGGAAGGCGATCTTCTCCGACGACGCCATCGTCGACCGTACGCAGCGGGCGATCTTCGGCATGGACGTGGGCGGCTGGACCGGCGACCCGCAGTGGATCATCTACAGCCTGATCGCGCTCACCGTCTGGCAGTTCGGCGCTCCGATGGTCATCTTCCTGGCCGGTCTGAAGCAGGTGCCGCGCGAGCTGTACGAGGCGGCGGAGGTCGACGGGGCGGGCGCCTGGCGGCGGTTCTGGAACATCACGCTGCCGATGATCTCCCCGGTCCTCTTCTTCAACGTCCTCCTGGAGACCATCCACTCCTTCCAGATCTTCGCGTCCGCGTACATCGTCGGCGGTGGCGCGGGCGGCAACGCCTGCGGTCCGGCGGACGGTTCGCTCGTCTACACCTGCTACCTCTACGTCCAGGGCTTCGAGAACAGCCGGATGGGCCTCGCATCGGCCATGGCCTGGATGCTGCTGCTCGCGGTGGCCCTGGTGACGGCGGTCCTGTTCTGGTCCCAGAAGCGCTGGGTGCACTACGAGGAGGGCTCCCGATGACCGCACCGAGCACCGCACCGAGCGCACGGTCCGGCCGCCGCCGTCGAGGCGCCGGCTCCCTTGCCTGGCACGCCGGCTCCCTGGCGGTTCTGGCCGTGGTCCTCTATCCGGTGATCTGGGCGATCGGCGGCTCGTTCAAGGCGAACGACGAGATCGTCGGAAGCCTCGATCTGTTCCCCACCGATCCCATCGTCGCCAACTACGCCGGACTCGCCGACGGCATCGCCGACATCTCCATCTCCACCTTCTTCTCCAACTCCCTCTTCCTGGCCCTCGGTTCGGTCGTGGGAGTGCTCTTCTCCTGCTCCCTGGCGGGCTACGCCTTCGCACGGATCAAGTTCGCCGGGCGCAACGTGCTCTTCGCGCTGATGATCGGCACCCTGCTGCTGCCGTATCACGTGCTCCTGATCCCGCAGTATGTGCTGTTCCAGAAGATGGGCCTGATCAACACCTATACGCCGCTGCTGCTCGGCAAGTATCTGGCGGTGGACGCCTTCTTCGTCTTCCTGATGGTGCAGTTCATGCGGAACCTGCCCAAGGAGCTGGACGAGGCGGCGCGGCTCGACGGCTGCGGGCATCTGCGCATCTACTGGTCGATCGTCCTTCCGCTGTGCAGGCCGGCGCTGATCACCAGCGCGATCTTCACCTTCATCAACTCCTGGAACGACTTCATGGGTCCGCTGATCTATCTCAACGACCCATCGAAGTACACCGTCTCGCTCGGCCTGAAGATGTTCGTCGACCAGGAGGGCCTGGCCAACTACGGCGGCATGATCGCCATGTCCCTCGTCGCGCTGCTGCCGGTCCTCGCGTTCTTCCTGGCCTTCCAGCGGTACCTGATCGACGGTATGGCCACATCGGGTCTGAAGGGCTGAGCGCCGATGAAGGCCAGGACGATGGACCGCTTCGGCACCTTCGCCGAATGTCTGCTGACCGGCGTGTGGATCGCGCTCGCCGCCCTGCCCCTGGTCACGCTGCCCGCCGCCTTCGCCGCGGGGGCCCGTCACCTGAACCGGCATCTGGCCCACGAGACCTCGGGGTGGCGGGAGTTCACCGCCGATCTGCGCGCGGCGGTGCGGCGCGGCTGGCTGGTGGGCCTCGCGGGCTGGGCGGCGCTCGCCCTGCTCCTGGCGGACATCGCGTTCGTACGGGCGGGTCTGCCCGGCGGCGCGTTCGTCGGCGCGGTCGGGGTCGTGGCCCTGTTCGTCCTGGTCGTCACCGGCCTGCGGGCGGCCGCGAACTGGGGCCCCGGTGCGTCGTGGCGCGCGCTCCTGACCCAAGCGGTGCGCCGCACGCTGCGCGACCCCGCCGGATCGCTGGTGATCCTGTGCGGCTTCTCCGTGGTCGTGGCGTCCGCGTGGTTCGCCCTGCCGCTCGCGGCTCCCGCGCTGGGAATGGTCGCGGCGGCGGCGCTGGCCGTCGAACGGCGCGGCGCGGAGGCCTGACACCCCGCGCTCCAGGACCGGCCCGCATCGAGCCAGCCGCGTATCAGTGACTGTCATGCACACGTAAAGCGACACGTAAAAAGACACGTAAAGAGAGAGGATCACCATGTCTCCGATCCCCCGCAGGTCCCTGCTCAAGGCCGCCGCCGTGGCCGGTGCCGCCGCGCAGTTCAGCTGGGCGCTGGGCCGCGGCGACGCCGAAGCGGCTCCCCGCACGGCGGCCGCCGACGGCCCCGTCGCCGTCGGCTGGCTGGAGAAGGGCGGGCTCGGTGCCGCGCCCGGCTCCACCTTCGGCGTCCCATGGCCCAGGGGCGCCCACCCCGCCGGGCAGAGGTTCGCCCTCGCCGCCGCCGACGGCAAGGACATCCCCGTACAGACCTGGACCACCGCCCACTGGCCGGACGGCTCGGTGAAGTGGACGGCGCACGCGGTGGGCCCGGCGGCGGCAGGCGCCGAGAAGCTCACCCTGAAGGCCGGGGCGCCCGCCGCACCGGACAAGAAGGTCGAAGTCACCGAGACCCGCCGTGCCATCACCGTCGACACCGGCGTCATCAAGACCGTCATCGCCAAGGACGGCGAGCGGCTCGTCGAGTCCGTCACCCGCGACGGCACGAAGATCGCCACCGACGGACGGCTCGTGCTGCTCCGCCAGGGCGACCTCGACGACGGCGACCGGGGCAACGCCACGTGGGATCGGTTCGACGGCGAGATCAGCGGCGCGAGGACGGAGCAGGACGGGCCGGTGCGCGCCGTCGTCCGCATCGACGGCAAGCACCGCAAGGGCAGCCGCAGTTGGCTGCCCTTCAGCGTACGTCTCTACTTCTACGCGGGCGCCGACTCCTTCCGCATGGTGCACACCATCACGTACGACGGCGACGCGGAGAAGGACTTCATCCGTGGCCTGGGTGTCCGCTTCAGCGTGCCGATGCGCGACGCGGCGTACGACCGGCACATCCGCATCGCGGGCGAGGGCAAGGGATTCCTCACCGAGGCGGTCAAGGGCATCACCGGCCTGCGCCGTGACCCGGGCGCCGCCATCCGCACCGCCCAGGTCAAGGGCGAGAGGCTGCCGGACCCCGCGACCTGGGACCAGCGGGTCACCACCCGCCTGCAGTACATCCCCACCTGGGGCGACTACACCCTCGCCCAGCTCTCCGCCGACGGCTTCACCCTGCGCAAGCGCACCAAGCCGGGGCACACCTGGATCACGGCGGGAGGCGGCGGCCGTGCGTCCGGATTCGGGTACGTCGGCGGGGCCGGCGGCGGATTCTCCTTCGGCCTGCGGGACTTCTGGGAGAAGCACCCCGCCCAGCTGGACATCAGGGGAGCCGCCGGTGACACGGCCGAGGTCACCCTCTGGCTCTGGTCACCCGAGGCCCAGCCGATGGACCTGCGCACGTACCACGACGGCATGGGGCAGGACACCTACCCCGAGCAGCTCGAAGGCCTCAACATCACCTACGAGGACCACGAACCGGGCTTCGGCACCCCGTACGGCATCGCCCGCACCAGCGAGCTGATGTTCTGGGCGAATGCCGCGACCCCCTCCGCGGCGACCCTCGTGGACCAGGCCGCCGCCGTCCGCACCCCGCCCCAGCTGGCCGCCGCACCGGAGCATGTGACGAGGACGGGCGTCTTCGGCGGCCTCTTCTCACCCGTCGACCGCTCCACGCCCGCGAAGGCCACGATCGAGGACCATCTCGACTTCCTCTTCACCTACTACAAGGACCAGGCCGAACAGCGCCGCTGGTACGGCTTCTGGGACTACGGCGACATCATGCACACCTACGACGAGGACCGGCACCAGTGGCGGTACGACGTCGGGGGCTACGCCTGGGACAACTCCGAGCTCTCGCCCGACCTGTGGCTCTGGTACGCCTACCTGCGCTCGGGCCGCGCCGACATCTTCCGCTTCGCCGAGGCCATGACCCGCCACACCGGCGAGGTCGACTCCTACCACCTCGGAGCGTGGGCGGGCCTCGGTACCCGGCACGGCGTGCAGCACTTCGCGGACAGCGCCAAGCAGCAGCGGATCTCCACGGCCGTCTACCGCCGCCCCTACTACTTCCTCACCGCCGACGAGCGGGTCGGCGACCTGATGCACGCCCTGGTCGACTCCGACGAGACGTTCCTCGTCCTCGACCCCCTGCGCAAGATCCGCACCGAGCCGTACGAGCCCGACCGCAACGCCCTGTCCATCGGCTTCGGCACCGACTGGAGCGGTCTGGCGGCGGCCTGGCTCACGGAATGGGAGCGCGGCGGCCCCAAGGCGGCGCAGGCGGAGGCCCGCCTGCGCTCCACCATGGAGACCATCGCGGCCCAGCCGAACGGCTTCGTCCAGGGCAGCGGCCTCTACGACCTCGACACCGGAAAGTTCGCGGTGGCCGCCGAGCCCGCGGTGAACGTCTCCCACCTCTCCGCGATGTTCGGCCTGGTCGAGATGTGCGCCGAGCTGATCGACCTCGTGGACCAGCCGAAGTTCAAGGAGGCGTGGCTGGACTACTGCCGCTACTTCAACGCCACCAAGGCCGAACAGAAGGAGCGCTACGGCAAGGACTTCGGCAGCCTGCTGCTCTTCCAGGGGCACTCCCGCCAGGACGCGTACGCCGCCGCCCAGTCGAAGGACGGCAAGCTCGCGACGCGCGCCTGGCAGAAGTTCCACGACAGCGACGGCTACACGAAGGCGATGAGCTGGGGCAAGACCGGCCTGGAGGGCCCTGCCGTCCTGGAGCCCGGTGACGAGAACCTGCGGATCAACACGAACGAGACCGCGCTCTTCGGCCTCGCCGCCATCCAGAACCTCGCCCTGGTCGGCGACCAGCTCCCCGGCTAACCTCCTGACACCGTCAGGGAGTTGGTCGTGAAGTCGAGCCCTCCGGCCGATCCGCTGATCTCGTAGCCGAACTGCACGTCACCGATGGTCTCGTTGCCCATCCAGCCCTTGGTGTTCTTGATCCACTTGAGGATCGGGAGGACGTCGACGGTCCCGGACGAGGAGTCGGAGGTGCGCAGGAAGGAGAAGACCTCGTTGGCGCCGTTCGTGCCCTTGTAGACCGCCCAGGTGTGGCCGCCCAGGCTGACGGTGCCCTGGGCGGTGCCGAGCGGGCCGACGTTCCCGTTGTAGTTGACCCAGAGCATGATCTCGTAGTCGTAGTCGGTGTCCCAGATGTCGTACGAGGAGTTGTAGTCGCCTGCCGAGGGGACCTTGACGTCGTACGAGCTCTTCAGCGAGGACAGCGAGTCGACGGGCTTGCCGATGACCTTCTTGGAGTTCGGGTAGGACTTGATGCCGCTGGTGTTCGGGTGGTCGGCGTGCACGCTCCACTTGGTGCCGGAGTCCGCCGACACGCACTGGCTGCCCGCGCCCGAGCCCCAGATGTTGTTGTAGAGGGTGTAGCCGTCCAGGGTCGTGTTGCCCCACTGGTCGCAGGAGCTCCAGACGGCGGCCTGCGCGGGGGCGGACCCGAGCCCGAGCGCCGCGCCCGCCACCAGGGCGGGGGCGAGCAGCAGGCGGGTCAGGGTGCGGCGGGGGTGTCGTGTCATGTGGGGTCTCCAGGGTGGGGGGAGGGGTGCCGCGGGTCCGGGCCGGGCCCGCGGTCGTCGTCGGCGTGGCGCAGGACGGCCACACCGTGGCGGCCGAGGGTGATCGCGCCCTCGACCTCCTTGCCGGTCAGCAGATCGAGGTGCCTGCCCGGCACGGGCACGGTCACCTGCTCGCGGCCGTGGTGCAGGAGGAACAGAAGATCGCCGCGGCGTACGGCCTCCACCGCGCGGGGGAGGCCTGCGAGCGGAGGCCGTACGCCTGCTTCGGCGGCCACACGTGCGAGCAGCTCGCGCAGGGCCTCGGGCTCGGGAAGGGTGGACAGATACCAGGCGCGGTCGTGGCGCAGCAGCGCGGGAAGGCCGTCGAGCTCGCCGCCCCGGTAGGTGGCCACCGTCTTCGCACAGTCGTCGGCCTCCAGCTCCTCCGACCAGAGCGTGCCGGTGAACTCCCCGCAGTCCACGCTCTCCCCGGCCTCCAGCGGCCACCACTCGTGCACGGTGCGGATGCCGAACAGCTCCCGCAGGCGGGCATCCATGCCGCCGGGCCGCACCCGGTCGTCGGTGTCGGCCACGCCGGTGAGGAAGCCGCAGACGAGGGTGCCCCCGTCGCGTACGTACGACAGGAGGTTGCCGATCGCGGCGTCGGTGAGGAGGTACAGGTGCGGGACGACGACCAGGCGGTAGGGGCTCAGGTCGTGCTCGGGGTGGGCGAAGCCGACGGGGGTGTTCGCCTCCCACAGCGCGCGGTGCCAGGCGCGAAGGACTTCGGCGTGGTCGACCAGGGCGGAGGGGCGGCCCTCCTGCTGGCTCGCCCACCAGGAGTTCCAGTCGTGCAGGACGGCCACATCGGCGGTGACGCGCGTGCCCGCCACCGCGGGTCCGACCGCCGCGAGTTCGGCGCCGAGCTCCTTGACCTCCTGGAAGGTGCGGCCGTGCTCGCCCGCGTGGCTGAGCATCCCGGAGTGGAACTTCTCCGCGCCCTGCCGGGACTGGCGCCACTGGAAGTAGCAGACGGCGTCCGCGCCGCGCGCCACCGCCTGCCAGGACCAGAGGCGGTTCAGACCGGGCGGCTTGGGGTGGTTCACGCCGCGCCAGTTGACCGGGCCCGCCGCCTGCTCCATCAGCATCCACGGGCCGCCGCCGGCCTGAGAGCGCGTCATGTCCTGGATCAGCGCGCCCTGTTGGGCGCCGAGCGGGTCCCTCGGGTCGGGGTAGACGTCGACGGAGACGACGTCCTCGTGCGCGGCCCACTCCCACGCGTCCTGCCCCGACCACAACGGCATGAAGTTGGTGGTGACCGGCAGGTGCGGGGTGTGCGCGGTGACGATGTCCCGCTCGGCGCGGAAGCACTCCAGCCAGGAGTCGGACGTGAAGCGCTTGAAGTCGAGGACCTGGGTGGGGTTCTTCAGGTAGTGGGCGCGGCGGGGCGGCAGGATCTCCGCCCAGCTGTCGTAGCTCTGGCCCCAGAAGGCGCTGCCCCAGGCCGAGTTGAGCGCGTCGAGGGAGGCGTACTTCGCCCGGAGCCAGCGGCGGAACGCGATGGCCGCCTCGTCGCCCCAGTCGTAGGTGCAGTATTCGTTGTTGATGTGCCACATCGTGAGCGCGGGGTGGTGCGCGTACCGGGCCGCCAGGTCCTCGGTGATGGCGGCGGCGTACCTGCGGTAGTCGGCGCTGGAGTGCGCGAAGTGCTGACGCGAGCCCCACCACTCCACCTGCCCGTTCTCGTCCCGTGGCAGCGTCTCGGGGTGAAGGCGGCCCAGCCACGGCGGGGGAGCGGAGGTCGGCGTGGCCAGGACGACGCCGATGCCGTGCGCGTGCAGCAGGTCCATCAGCCGGTCAAGCCAGCCGAACTCGCGCTCGCCGGGCCGGGGTTCGAGCCTCGCCCAGGAGAACACACCGAGGGTGACGGAGTTGACCGAGGCCTCGCGCATCAGGCGTACGTCGTCGGGCCAGACCTCCTCGGGCCACTGCTCGGGGTTGTAGTCGCCGCCGAACAGGATCCGGCCGCGGGTGGTGTCGTCGAGGGAAGGCATCGGTGGGATCAGCCTTTCACTGCGCCGGTGAGCATGCCCTGCTTGAAATGCCGTTGCACGAACGGCGAGAGGACGGCGACCGGCAGGAGAGCCAGGACCATCACGGCCATCTGGATGGCGAGCGGCGACAGGTGCCCGGTGTTGATCGCCTGGGCCAGACCCGTCGGCTTCTGCTGCTTGATCACCAGCTGCTGCATGACGTTCTGCAGCGGCATCATGTCCGGATCGCTGAGGTAGATCGACGCGTTGAACCACGCGCTCCAGTAGCCCACCGCGTAGAAGAGGGTGATGACCGCGATCACCGCGCGGGACAGGGGCATGACGATCCGCCACAGGATGAGCAGGTCCCCGGCCCCGTCGATGCGGGCGCTCTCGATCAGCTCGTGCGCCGTGCCCATGAAGAACGCCCGCAGGACGAGGATGTTGAAGACGTTCAGGGCGCTCGGCAGGATCAGTGACAGATAGGTGTCCGTGAGGCCGAGGCCCTGCACCACCAGGTAGGTGGGGATCAGGCCGGCGCCGAAGAACATCGTGGCGACGATCAGCAGGAGGATCGGGCGGTGCAGGACCGACCCCGGGCGCGAGAGGCCGTAGGCGCACAGGACGGACACCACCATGCTGAAGAGCGTGCCGACGACCGTGACGCCCACGCTGACGAGCGTGGCCCGCGACACCTGGCCGCCGCCGAGCAGCTCCTGGTAGTGGACGAAGGTGACGCCACGGGGGATCACCACCAGACCGCCCGTCGCGGTGATCGTCTTCACCGAGGAGAGACTGGTGACGACCACCACCCACACCGGGAAGAGGACCGCGAGGCAGACCAGGGTCAGCGTCACGCCCTTGGTGGCGAGGCCGGCCCGGGTCGGTGGCTCCTCCCACACGGGACGCAGGCCGGTGCGGCTGCCGGGCTTGATGCCGAAGTTCAGCAGTCCCTGACTCATCGCTTGTACACCCCCTGCTCGCCCATGAGGTGGGCGGCCTTGTTGGCCCCGAGCACCATCAGGAGGCCGAAGACGCCCTTGACGATGCCGATGGCGGCGCCGTAGCCGAAGTTGCCGTTGTCCAGGCCGGTGTTCCATACGTAGGTGTCGAGCACCTCGGAGGCCGTGGGGCCCACGGCGGTGCGCTGGAGCAGGATCTGCTCGAAGCCGACGGTGAGCGCGTTGCCGACCTGGAGCACGAGCAGCAGCGCCACCACCGGGCGCAGCGCGGGCAGCTGGATGTGCCACATGCGCCGCCAGCGGTTCGCGCCGTCCATCGCCGATGCCTCGTACAGGTCCGGGCTGACCGCCGCGAGTGCGGCGAGGAAGACGATGACGCCCCAGCCCGCGTCCTTCCAGACCATCTCGAAGGTGACGAGGAACTTGAACAGGCCCGGGTCGGTCATCAGGTCGAAGCCCTCGTGCCCGTGGTCCCGAAGCACCTGCGCGACGAGCCCCGCCCCGCCGAACATCTGCTGGAAGACCGTGATGACCAGGACCCAGGAGAAGAAGTGCGGCAGATAGAGGATCGCCTGGGCGACCGCCCGCACCCGGGGCCGCACGAAGCTGTTGATGAACAGCGCCAGCGCGATCGGCAGCGGGAAGAACAGCGTCAGCTGGATCGCGAAGATCGCGAGGGTGTTCCTGACCGCCTGCCAGAACAGCCGGTCCTCGACCATGTGCCGGAAGTGCTCGACGCCGATCCAGGGGCTCTGCGTCATCGCCTGGAACGCGTTGTCGGCGATGTAGGGGTCGTAGTCCTGGAAGGCGACTACGTTCCCGATCAGCGGTACGTAGTTGAAGACGAGCAGGAGCGCCAGCGCGGGCAGCACCATGAGGAGCAGCGCGCGGTCGCGGCGCAGCCGGTGCCGCAACGGGACGCGGGCGGGCGCCTTTTTCGCGGGGGGCGCGGCTTCGGCGGGCCCGGTGGGCGCCCGCTCGGTGGTGTCGCGCGCGTGAGTCGTGCTCTGGGCCATGTCAGGACGCCGAGTCGCCGGTCTCGTCGAGCAACTTCTTGTACCAGTCGCGCAGCTTGTCGCCGCCGCCCGACTTCCAGTCCGCAGCCGCCTGCTGCATGTCGCCGACCTTCTTGCGGCCGCGCACGACGTCCTTCTCCAGGTCCTCGAACTCGGCGTTCAGCTCGGTGTACCGGGTCGGCTCGATGATCATCATGCCGTGGAAGAGCGGCTTCTTCGTGTGCGCGCCCTGGCGCTGCTGCCACTCGACCATGCCCTCGGTGACGTCCGGCAGATCGGGGTAGGCGACGAAGGGCGCGGGGGACGCCAGATACTCGTACGTCGAGAAGACCTCGTTGTTGCCCTTGCCGTTCTTGGTGAGGACGCCGTCCTTGAACGTGTGGTGGACGCCCTCGACGCCGTACATGCGAAGGCGCTGCTCCTTCGAACCGTAGGGAGCGGCCGTGTAGTTGGCGAGGGCGAGGATGTCGCGGACGGTCTTCTCGTCGGCCTTCTCGCTGATGAACGTCCAGATGTCGGCCGGCGGACGCGCGTACAGCGTGGGCGCGCCGCCGTCGGCGGCGAAGTAGTCGAACGCCTCCATGCGGAACTTCTTGTCGTCCACGCGCTGCACGGCCGCCTTGCCGTACCAGTCGGACAGGTCCTGGCAGTACATCCAGACCTTGCCCGCCGCGCACAGGTCACCGATGCTGCCGGTCTCTGCCTTCGCGTCGGGGTGGACGAAGCCCGCCGAGTAGAGCTTGCGCGACCACTCCAGCGCTTCCAGGTACTCGTCGGTCTCGTAGCGGTTGACGAGCTTTCCGTCGACGAGCTTCCAGTAGTACGGCTTCTCCGGGAGCACGCCGAAGATGTTCCAGGCCGCCCAGCTCATGTCGCCGCACGCCCACACCTTGCTCTTGGGGGCATTGAGCTGCTTGCACAGGTCGTAGAACTCCTGGGCGCTGGTGGGTGCTTCGAGCCCCTCCTTCTCGAAGAGGTCGGTGCGGTAGAACGGCGCGATGTTCGGCGTGGTCGCGGAGGGCATCGGCAGGCCGCGCAGCTTGCCGCCGAAGACGGAGCGCTGCCAGGCGCCGGTGGGGATCGCGGCGAGGTTCGGATACTCCTTGATCTTGTCGCCGCTCAGATACGGGCCGAGGTCCGCGAACTTGTTGGCGATGGCGCTCGGTATCTTGCCGGTCAGCTCCCAGCCGGGCACGACCACGGCGTCCGGGACGGCACTGGATGCGAGGACCGCGCCCAGCTTCTGGCCGTACGTGTCGCCCTGCTGGTTCTGCCACTTGACGCGGACCCCGGCCGCCTTGTCCATCGCCGCCCAGTAGGGATTGCCCTGCTTGGGGACGTTCCCCCAGATCGGCGCCATGACGGTGAACTCGCCGCCCTTGCCGAGTCTCTGAGGCACCGACACCTTCAGGTCGGCCGCCGGGAGCGCCTTGGTGAAGCCCGCCGCCGAGCCGTTCTTGGCGGGGATGTCCGGGCTGGCCAGGGACGACGCGGCATATGTGGGGAGCAGGCCCTTGAGCTTCTTCCCCGTCGTGGTGCCCTCGTTCTTCGACCCGCTGCCCCCGCAGGCCGTGAGCAGTGGGGCTCCGCCGGCCACGACGAGCGCGGCGAGGCCGGAGTGGGCGAGGAAGGTTCTCCGGCTCGATCGGGGACTTCCCGAACGGGAGCTGGTGGAGAGGGAGTTCGGCGTCATTGCGTCAACCCTTCGTGGCGCGCGCCCGGACACACGGCGGTCACCGCCGGTCGGCTTTCGAAGCGCTTCGATGTTGCTGCGAGGTTAAGTGAAGGCTTGGGCCGTAACAAGACTCGGTCCTGAATTCCTCCAAGGCGCAAGGGAGTTCCAAGAAAGCGCCAACCAGGGCGAGATCGCGGGTACCTCGCGTTCCTCTCCTTGACATGAGCCCTGAGTGGCACGGAGCATCGAAGCGCTTCGAAGAAGGAGAGCAAGAACGTGAACGAGTCAGCTCCTCCGTGCCCACCGCTCGCCAAGGGGATCCGCACGTGACCGCAAGCCCGCCGCCGCTCCGCGCCCCGGAAAAGCTGCCCTTCCATGACCCCGAACTGCCCCTGGACCAGCGCGTGGACGACCTCCTGTCCCGGCTGACCGTCGGCGAACGCATCGCGCTCCTGCACCAGTTCACGCCTGCCGTCGAACGGCTCGGCATCGCCGCGTTCCGCACCGGACAGGAAGCCCTGCACGGCGTCGCCTGGATGGGCCCCGCCACCGTCTTCCCGCAGGCGGTCGGCCTCGGCGCCACCTGGAACGACGACCTCGTCCGCACCATCGGCGAGGCCGTCGCCACCGAGGCGCGCGCGATGCGGACGCGGGACGACCGCGTCGGCCTCAACCTCTGGGCCCCGACGGTGAACCTGCTCCGCCACCCGCTGTGGGGCAGGAACGAGGAGGGCTACTCGGAGGACCCCCGGCTCACCTCCGCCATCGCCGTCGCGTACACCCGTGGCCTGCGCGGCGACCACCCGGACCACTGGCGCACGGCCCCCGTGCTCAAGCACTGGCTTGCCCACAACAACGAGACGGACAGGGACACGTCGTCCGCCTCCGTGCGCCCCCGCGTCCTGCACGAGTACGACCTGCGGGCCTTCCGCGCGGCCGTCGAGGCGGGCGCCGTGGCCGGGGTCATGCCCGCGTACAACCTGGTCAACGGCCGCCCCAACCACGTCTCGCCGTACCTGCGCGAGCACCTGCGCGCCTGGACCGCGCTGGAGCTGCTCGTCTGTTCCGACGCGGGAGCGCCCAGCAACCTCGTCGACTCCGAGAAGTACTTCGACACCCACGAGGAGGCCACGGCCGCGGCTCTCGTCGCGGGCGTGGACAGCTTCACCGACCACGGCACCGACGCGAGCATCATCACCGGGCGCATCCAACGCGCCCTCGAACAGGGCCTGTTGACCGAGGCTGACATCGACACGGCGGTACGCCGTCACTTGTCCGTCCGCTTCCGGCTCGGCGAGTTCGACCCCGCCCAGGGCCCGTACGCGGACCGGGCATCGCACGCCTTCGACACCCCCGGACACCGCGCGCTCGCCCAGGAAGCCGCCGAGCAGGCCGTCGTCCTGCTGAAGAACGACGGCCTGCTCCCGCTGCCCGCAGGCACCCGCATCGCGGTCGTCGGCCTTCTCGCAGACGAGTGCAAGACCGACTGGTACAGCGGCACCCTGATCCGCCGCAGCACACCCCTGGACGGACTGCGCGAACGGTTCGGCGCGGACCTCGTCACCTTCACCGAGGGCGCGGACCGGGTACGCCTGAAGTGCGCGGCCGGATGGCTGCGGGTGCCGGACTCCGGAGAGGGTGTTCAAGCCCAGGACCCCGAGGTGGCCCTGGATCCGGCACTGCTCACCGGCCGCACCGACCTGGCCCCCCTGACCTGCGGCCCCGAGCCGACCGAGTTCGCCCTCGTCGACTGGGGATGCGGCACGTGGACGCTGCGCGCCCCCGACGGCCGCTACCTCTCGGTCGCCGACGACGGCTTCGTGCGCGCGTCCGCTGACCAGCCCGGCGGCTGGGTCGTACAGGAGACGTTCGCGCTGGTCGGCCACGGGGACGGGTACCTCATCGAGCACACAGGGACGGGTGGGTACGTCTCTGTCGCCGCCGGCGGCGTGAAGGTTGCCGAGGAGCCGCAGGTCTTCACCCTCGAATTCCTGGAGCGCGGTGCCGACGCCGTGGCCCGTGCCGCGGCGGAGGCCGACGCCGTGATCGTCGTCGCCGGGAACGACCCCCACATCAACGGCCGCGAGACCCAGGACCGCACGACGCTCGCGCTGCCGCCCCACCAGGACCGGCTCTGGCGAGCGGCCCGAGCCGCCAATCCCCGCACCGCGCTCGCCCTCGTCTCCGCCTATCCGTACGCGGTCGCCGACGCCCACGCCCAGCTCCCCGCGCTGCTGTGGACCGCGCACGGCGGACAGGCCGCGGGCACCGCGCTCGCCCGGGTCGTCGCGGGCGACGTCTCCCCGGCAGGACGCCTCCCGCAGACCTGGTACGCCGCCGACAGCGACCTGCCCGACCTGCTCGACTACGACGTCATCGGCTCCCGGCAGACCTACCTCTACTTCGACGGCACCCCGCTCTACCCCTTCGGGCACGGCCTCGGCTACTCCTCCTTCGCGTACGGGGATCTGGTGGCGGCGCGCGAAGGGGAACTGCTCCGGGTCGCGTTCACCCTCACCAACACCGGGCCCGTCGCCGCGGACGAGGTGGCCCAGCTCTACACACGGGCACCCCGGGACCCCGCGGCGGCCCTCGCCCTGCCGCACCGGCAGCTCGCCGCGCACCGCCGCGTCCACCTCGCGGCCGGGGACACCTGCCGCCTTCAGTTCCAACTTCCGCTGTCGGACCTCGCGTTCTGGGACGTGCGCCACGACCGCTGGGCCGTGGCGCCCGGTGCGTACGAGATGCTCGCCGGGGCTTCCAGCGGCGACATCCGGATCGCCGCGACCGTCGACATCGACGCCGCCCCGATCGCCCCCAGGCGGGTACGGCAGGCAGGTCTTGCGGCGACGGGATACGACGAACAGGACGGCACCGAGATCGTCGACCGCACCAGGACGGCCGGCGACTCCGTGCGCGCGGTGGACGGCGGCACGGGTGAACTGCTCTTCCGGGACTGCGACTTCGGAGACGGCGTGTGTGCCGTCTCGGTCGAGGCTTCGGGGGAGGGAGCCGTCGACCTCATCTCGGGCAGCACCGCCACCACCGTCACCGTCCCGGCGACCGGCGGCGCGTACGACTACACCTTGCGCACGTCCGGCTTCACCGCCGCCGGAGTACGCGATCTGCGGGTGCGGCTGCGCGGCCCCCTGCGGCTCGCACGGCTCGCCTTCACCGCCACCGCACAGCCGAAGGAGACCGCATGAAGTTCACCGACGGCTTCTGGCTGATGCGTGAGGGGGTGCGCGCCTCGTACGCGACCGATGTGCGCGACGTGCGGGAAGGCGAGGGGCGGTTCACGGCGTACGCCGCCGTCCACCGGGTGCGTGAACGCGGCGACACCCTCAACACACCGCTCATCACCGTCGAATGCTTCTCGCCCGCCGACGGCGTGATCGGCGTCCGGGCGACCCACCACGCCGGAAAGGCCGCACACGGACCGGACTTCCGCCTGTTCGAGACCGAGGGCGCGGGAATCCTCAAGCGTGAGGGCACCGTCACCGAGCTCGCCAGCGGCCCGCTCACCGTGCGCCTGGACACCGACAAGCCCTGGGGCCTCGAATTCCTCGACGCCGACGACAAGCCGCTGACAGCGGTGGGACGCAGAGGCACCGGCTTCGCCACCGCGCCCGACGGAAGCCACCACATGATCGGCCAACTCGCCCTGGGAGTGGGCGAGTACATCTACGGCCTCGGCGAGCGCTTCACCCCGTACGTCAAGAACGGCCAGAACGTCGAGATCTGGCAGGCCGACGGCGGCACCAGCAGCGAACAGGCCTACAAAAACATCCCCTTCCACCTCTCCTCGCGCGGCTACGGCGTCTTCGTCAACCACCCCGGCAAGGTGTCCTACGAGATCGGCTCCGAATCCGTCGGCCAGGTCCAGTTCAGCGTCGAGGACCAGTCGATCGAGTACTACGTCATCGCGGGACCCACGCCCAAGGACGTCCTGCGCCGCTACACCGCGCTGACCGGCCGCCCCGCCCTGCCCCCCGCCTGGTCGTTCGGCCTGTGGCTGACGACTTCCTTCTGCACGCCCTACGACGAGGAGACCGTCACCGCCTTCGTCGACGGCATGGCCGAGCGCGACATCCCGCTGAGTGTGTTCCACTTCGACTGCTTCTGGATGCGCGAGTACCAGTGGACCGACTTCCGCTGGGACCCCGAGGTCTTCCCCGACCCGGAGGGCATGCTGCGCAGGCTCCGCGAGCGCGGTCTGAAGGTCAGTGTGTGGATCAACCCGTACATCGCGCAGAAGTCCGGACTCTTCGCCGAGGCCGCCGCCGAGGGATATCTCGTCCGGCGGCCGAACGGCGACATCTGGCAGTGGGACCTCTGGCAGCCGGGCATGGCGCTCGTGGACTTCACGAACCCGACGGCACGCGAGTGGTACGCGGGCCATCTGCGCACGCTGCTCGACATGGGCGTCGACAGCTTCAAGACCGACTTCGGCGAACGCGTCCCCACCGACGTCCTCTGGCACGACGGCTCGGACCCCGAGCGCATGCACAACTACTACGCGCAGCTCTACAACAGCACGGTCTTCGAACTCCTGGAGAAGGAACGCGGCCCCGGCCAAGCGGTCGTCTTCGCCCGGTCCGCGACGGCGGGCGGCCAGCAGTTCCCGGTGCACTGGGGCGGCGACTGCTTCGCCTCGCTCGGCGCCATGGCCGAGTCGCTGCGCGGCGGCCTCTCCCTCTCGCTCTCCGGCTTCGGCTTCTGGAGCCACGACATCGGCGGCTTCGAGGGCACCCCGGAACCGGCGGTCTTCAAACGGTGGCTCGTCTTCGGCCTGCTCTCCTCGCACAGCCGCCTGCACGGCAACGTCTCCTACCGGGTGCCGTGGGCGTTCGGCGACGAAGCGGTCGACGTGGCACGCAAGTTCACGCGGCTCAAGCACCGCCTCATGCCGTACCTGTACGGCGCGGCCGTCGAGGCCCACCGCACCGGCGTCCCCGTCATGCGCCCCATGCTCCTGGAGTTCCCCGGCGACCCAGCCTGCCGCACCCTGGACCGGCAGTACATGCTCGGCCCCGACCTCCTGGTCGCCCCCGTCTTCACCGCCGAGGGGGACGTCGAGTTCTACGTGCCCGAAGGCACCTGGACCCACCTCCTGACCGGCGAGAGCGTCACGGGCCCCGCATGGCGGCACGAGACCCACGGCTTCGACAGCCTTCCCCTGTACGTCCGGCCCGGCGCACTGCTCCCGCTGGGCGCCGACGACCGGCGCCCCGACGGCGACTGGCTCCAGGACCTCACCCTCCTGGTCACCCCGGACACACAGGACGGCACCGAGATCACCGTGCCCGACCTGGAGGGCAGGCCTGCGGCCGTCTTCCGCGCGGTGCGGGACGAGGCCGGGGTCCGCGTCATGGCCGAGGGCACTGCACGCCCCTTCACGGTGCGGACGGTGGCGGACTGCTGACGCCCCCGACGCCCCCGACGCACCGACGGCGACGCGGCACGGCCACCTCGGCCGTGCCGCGTCGCCGTGCCTTCAGGAGCTCAGGTGCCCAGCAGCCGGTCGTACTCCGCCTGGGTCACCGGCAGGACCGTGCCGTGCCGGGCGCCCGTCGGCAGGGCGGCGTTCTTCGTCTCGGTCCATGTGCCCGACGCGAGGTCCGTCGTCTCGAAGAGGACATAGCCGCGCCCGCCGAACTCGTCGATGAGCATGTACCACTTGTCCCCGGAGTTGGCCTTGAAGACCGCGGGCCCCTCGCCCCGGTCGATCACGCCCTTCCCGATGCAGTCGGCCACGAAGTCGTACGACGTGTCGGTCAGGCTCCTCGACTTCTCCGCGGTGATGAATTTCGAGCAGGGGGTGCCCGACGCCGGGTCCCGCTCGTCCTTGGTGAAGCGGTAGTAGTCGCCGCCGTCCTCGACCACCGTGGAGTCGATCACCGAGTATCCCGGGTCGTTCCAGACCTTGGCCTTGCTGAAGGTGCGGAAGTCCTTCGTCGTCGCGTACAGCATCTTGTTGTACGTCGAACCGGTGTGGTCCGGATCGTCGGCGCCGTAGATCTTGGACGCCCAGAAGACGACGTACGCCTTGAGCTTGTCGTCGTAATAGGCCTCCGGGGCCCAGGTGTTGCCCGCCGTGTCCGGGGCGACCTTCACCAGGCGCTGGTCGGTCCAGTGGATCAGGTCCGTCGACTCCCACACCATGACCGACTTGCTGCCGGTGCGCTGCACCTGGTCCCAGCTGCCTCCGCCGCCGCCGTACATCCGCAGGTCGGTCGCGATCTGATAGAACTTGTCGCCCTTCGGCGAGCGGATGATGAACGGGTCGCGCAGCCCCTTCGTGCCGAGCTGCGAGGTGAGGACGGGCTTGCCGCCGTTCAACTCCCGGTAGCGCGTGGGGTCGTTGCCACGGCTGAGCGCCATGCGGATCTGCTCGCCGTCCGCGGAGCCCTCGCCGGTGAAGTAACTGAACAGGTAGCCCGCGTACTTCTGCTTCGCGGCCTTCCGCTCGGCATGGGCCGGCTCCGCCTGCGCGGGGGCGGCGAGCAGACCGACCAGCAGGGCGAGCAAGGGGATCAGGAACATGGACCTTGGGCGCAAGATGATTCCTCTCTCGGGCGGAGCGCGACTCAGCGCGCCGAGAAGCTGTGCACCGTGCTGGACCGGTAGGTCTCGCCGGGCCGAAGCACCGTCGAGGGGAACTTCGGCTGGTTGGGGGAGTCCGGGAAGTGCTGGGTCTCCAGGCACAGGCCGTCGCCCTGCCGGTAGGTGCGCCCCGAAGGCCCGGTGAGGGTGCCGTCGAGGAAGTTCCCGGAGTAGAACTGCACGCCAGGCTCGGTCGTGGCGATCTTCATGGAGCGCCCCGACTCCGGATCACGCAGCGTCGCGAAGGGCTCGGGGTGCTTCGTGATGCCCTTGTCCAGGACCCAGTTGTGGTCGAAGCCCTTGGCGGTCACCAGCTGCTCGTGCGAGACACGGATGTCCTTGCCGACCGTCTTCGCGCGGCGGAAGTCGAAGGGCGTGCCCGCCACCTTCGCCAGCTCGCCGGTCGGGATGAGACCGGCGTCGGTCGGAGTGAACCGGGCGGCGTCCAGGGTCAGTTCGTGGTCCAGGATGTCACCGCTGCCCTCGCCCGCGAGGTTGTAGTACGTGTGGTTCGTCAGGTTCAGCACGGTGGCCCTGTCCGTGGTCGCCGCGTAGTCGACGCGCCAGTCGCCGCGCGCGGTGAGCGTGTACGTCACCTTCACGCGCAGGGTCCCGGGGTAGCCCATCTCGCCGTCGACGCTCACATACCGCAGGACGAGGCCCACTCCGGTGGAGTCGGCGAACGGTTCCACGTCCCACACCCGCGTGTCGAAGCCCTTGGCCCCGCCGTGCAGGCTGTTCTCGCCGTCGTTCACGGAGAGCTGGTGGGTCGTGCCGTCCAGCGTGAAGCGGCCCTTGGCGATGCGGTTGCCGTAGCGGCCGATCAGCGCGCCGAAGAACGTGGTTCCCGCTACGTACGCCTCGATGGTGTCGTAGCCGAGGGAGACGTTGGTGTACCGGCCGTGCCGGTCGGGGAGTTCGAGGGACTGCACGATGCCGCCGTAGGAGAGCACCTTCATGCGGGTGCCTCCGTTCGCCAGCGACCAGCGGTACACCTTGGTGCCGTCGGAGAGCTTCCCGAAGAGCTCCTTGGTGGGCTTCCTGCCGGACCCCGGTGACGCGTACGAGGTGCCGGAGACGGCGGCGGTGAGGCCGGCGGCGGCAGCGGTGGCCAGGACGGTGCGTCTGCTCGTTTCCATGTGCTGCTCCAAGAGGACAGTGGTGGACAGGGATGGCCGGGGCCGTCAGGGGCGCGGGGAACCGCGCGGTCGGCCCCACCGGCCCGCGGGTCGATCACCGTGCTTCCCGCGGCCGCCTAACGGCCGACCTTGCGCTTGTTCCAGACGTCGAAGCCGACGGCGGCCAGCAGCACCAGGCCCTTGATGACCTGCTGGTAGTCGGTGCCGATGTTGACGAGGGACATGCCGTTGTTGAGGACACCGAGCACCAGGCCGCCGATCACGGCGCCCATCACCGTGCCGACGCCGCCGCTCATCGACGCGCCGCCGATGAACGAGGCGGCGATGGCTTCGAGCTCGAAGTTCAGGCCCGCCTGCGGAGTGCCCGCGTTCAGGCGCGCCGCGTACACACAGCCCGCCAGCGCGGCGAGCACACCCATGTTGACGAAGATCAGGAAGGTGACGCGCTTGTCCTTGACGCCGGACAGCTTCGCCGCGGCCTTGTTGCCGCCGAGCGCGTACACGTGGCGTCCGACCACCGCGTTGCGCATCACATAGCCGAGGGCGATGAGCAGGCCGCACATGATGAGCAGCACGACGGGCACGCCGTGGAAGCTCGCGAGGGTCAGCGTGAAGGCGACGACGGCAGCGGTGATCGCGACCAGCTTGGCCACCCACAGGCCCGTCGGCGTCACGTCGAGGTCGTACGCCAACTGCTGCTTGCGGCTGCGCCATTCGCGGAAGAGCAGGAAGACGACCGTCACGAGGCCGAGCACAAGCGTCGGGTTGTGGTACTGCGTGTACGGGCCCATCTCGGGGATGAACCCCTTGGCGATGTTCTGGAAGCCCTCGGGGAACGGCGACAGCGACTGGCCCTCCAGGACGATCTGCGTGAGACCGCGGAAGAGCAGCATGCCGGCAAGCGTCACGATGAACGACGGGATGCCGACGTACGCGATGAAGAAGCCCTGCCACGCACCGGCGACCGCGCCGATGAGGAGCGACAGGACGAGCGCCAGCACCCAGGGCATGTCGTGCTTGACCATCATCACCGCCGACATGGCGCCCACGAAGGCGACAAGGGAGCCGACGGAGAGGTCGATGTGCCCGGCGATGATGACGATCATCATGCCGATGGCCAGGATGAGGATGTAACCGTTCTGCTGGATCAGGTTGGAGACGTTGTTCGGCAGGAGCAGCGTGCCGTCGGTCCAGATCTGGAACAGGATGACGATGAAGGCCAGGGCGACGAGCATGCCGTACTGGCGCATGTTGGAGCGCACGCTCTGCAGCAGCAGTGCCCCGGCCGACTCCTTGGCGGGCGGCGTGGGCGAGGTGTCACGTGGCGGCGTGGTCGTGGTGGTCATGGCGGATGCCTCAGCTTCTGTTCTTGGTCATGTGGCGCATCAGGAGTTCCTGGGTGGCGTCCGCGCGGTCGACCTCACCGGTCAGCCTGCCCTCGGCCATCGTGTAGATCCGGTCGCACATCCCGAGCAGCTCGGGCAGTTCGGAGGAGATGAAGAGCACCGCCTTGCCCGAGGCCGCCAGCTTGTCGATGACGGTGTAGATCTCGTACTTGGCGCCGATGTCGATGCCACGCGTCGGCTCGTCGAGGATGAGGACCTCGGGGTCGGCGTGGATCCACTTGCTCAGGACGACCTTCTGCTGATTGCCGCCGGAGAGCCGCCCCACCTGCTCGAAGACGGTGGGCGCCTTGATGTTCATCGACTTGCGGTAGCGCTCGGCGACGGAGCGCTCCTGGTGCTCGTCGACGAAGCCGTCCTTGCGCCGCATGCCCTGCAGCGAGGGCAGGGAGATGTTGCGGTTGATGTTGTCGATGAGGTTGAGGCCGTACTGCTTGCGGTCCTCGGTCACGTACGCGATCCCGGCGTCGACCGCGGCGGGCACGTTCTTCGTCACGACGTCGCGCCCGCCGACGGCCACCGTGCCGGCCACGTACTGACCGTAGGAACGCCCGAAGACGGACATCGCGAGCTCCGTACGGCCCGCGCCCATCAGGCCCGCGATGCCGACGATCTCACCGCGCCGCACGGTCAGGGACACGTCGTCGACGACCTTGCGCTGGTGGTCGATCGGATGCCGCACCGTCCAGCCCGCCACGGACAGTGCCAAAGATCCCGCGTCGTCGCCTTCGTAGGGCGTGCGGTCGGGGAAGCGGTGGTCGAGGTCGCGGCCGACCATGCCGCGGATGATGCGGTCCTCGGACAACTGAGGCTCGGCGTCCGGGGTCTCACGGACCGTCAGGGTCTCGATGGTCTGCCCGTCGCGCAGGATCGTCACCGAGTCGGTGATGGCACGGATCTCGTTCAGCTTGTGCGAGATTATGATGCAGGCGATGCCCTGATCGCGCAGCTCCAGGATGAGGTCGAGCAGCTTGGCGCTGTCCTCGTCGTTCAGCGCGGCCGTCGGCTCGTCCAGGATGAGCAGCTTCACCTCCTTCGACAGGGCCTTGGCGATCTCCACCAGCTGCTGCTTGCCCACGCCGATGTCGGCCACCGGGGTCTGCGGCTTCTCGCTCAGACCGACCCGCTTGAGCAGCGCGCTCGCCCTGCGCAGCGTGTCGTTCCAGTCGATGAAGCCCCGGGTGCTCTGTTCGTTGCCCAGGAAGATGTTCTCGGCGATGGACAGATACGGGACGAGCGCCAGTTCCTGATGGATGATCACGATGCCGTGCTTCTCGCTGGCGCGGATGTCCTTGAAGGCCATCCGACGGCCCTCGAAGTGGATCTCGCCGTCGTAACTGCCGTGCTCGTGAACGCCGCTGAGGACTTTCATCAGCGTCGACTTGCCCGCGCCGTTCTCGCCGCAGATCGCGTGGATCTCCCCGGCGCCCACGGTCAGATTCACATCGGAGAGCGCCTTGACGCCGGGGAACGTCTTGGTGATCCCGCGCATCTCCAGTACGGGCCCGCTCACTGGAGCTGCCCAGCCTTGAAGTAGCCCTCGTCCACGAGGAGTTGGGTGTTGGACTTGTCGATGCTGACCGGGTCGAGGAGGAACGACGGCACGGTCTTCTTGCCGTTGTTGTAGTCCTTGGTGTTGTTGACCTTCGGCTTCTTGTCGTTGAGGACCGCGTCGCCCATGGACACCGTCTGCGCGGCCAGCTTGCGGGTGTCCTTGAACACCGTCTGCGTCTGCTCACCGCGGATGATGGACTTCACCGACGCGAGCTCGGCGTCCTGACCGGTGATCACCGGCAGGGGGTCGCTCTTGGAGCCGTATCCCGCGCTCTTCAGCGCGGAGATGATCCCGATCGAGATCCCGTCGTACGGCGAGAGGACCGCGTCGACCTTCGCGGAGCCGTAGTTCTTGCTGATCAGGTCGTCCATCCGCTTCTGCGCGGTGCCGCCGTCCCAGCGCAGCGTGGTGGCCTGGTTCATCTTCGTCTGCTTGCTGCGCACGACGAGCTGACCGCTCTTGAAGTACGGCTGGAGCACCTTCATGGCGCCGTTCCAGAAGTACTTGGTGTTGTTGTCGTCCGGCGAGCCCGCGAACAGCTCGATGTTCTTCGCGTCGCCGCCCTTCTCCGGCTTGCCCAGCTTCAGCTTCTCGACGATGTACCGGGCTTCGAGGCGGCCGACGCGCTCGTTGTCGAACGACGCGTAGTAGTCGACGTTCTCCGTGCCGAGGATGAGGCGGTCGTACGAGATCACGGGGATGCCCGCGTCGGCCGCGCGCTGCAGGACCTCGGTGAGCGCGGAGCCGTCGATGGCGGCGACCACCAGGAGGCTGCGCCCCTTGGTGATCATGTTCTCCAGCTGGGCGATCTGGTTCTCGACCTTGTCGTCGCCGTACTGCAGATCGGTCTTGTACCCGGCCTTCTGGAACTGCTCGGCCATGTTGTTGCCGTCGGCTATCCACCGCTCGGAGGCCTTGGTGGGCATCGCGAGGCCGATGGTGCTGCCCTTGCCCTCGTCCGGCTCGTAGCGGCTGCCGCCGATGGCCTCCTGGCCGCAGGCGGTCAGGGAGCCGAGCAGGACGGCGGTGGCCACGGCGGCGGTCAGACGTACTTTTCTCGGTGTGCGGGTGGTCATGGGTCAGTCCCCTTCCGGGACGGGGAAGCGCTGGAGCTCACCGGGCAGGCGTGAGCCGAGCGGAGACATCCCGCCGTCCGCTCCGTGCCGGGCGAGCAGGTCGAGGGCGAGACGGCCGCGGCGGACCCGCTCACGGGCGGTGGCCAGGGTGTGGTCGCGCAGGTGGGCACCGTAGGGGTAGATGCCGGGGGACTTGCTCAGGCCGAACTTGAGGTAGAGCGGGGCGCCGCGCCGGATCAGCTCGGCCGCCTCGTACATCCGGACATAGCCGCCGAGGTCGTCGGGCGCCTCCACATACAGGTCCATCGGGGCGCGGCTCGCCCGGCGGATCTCCGTGAGGTGGTCCAGGGTGAGGTCGGAGGGGATGTTGAGGGAGTCGGCGCCGAGCCGCTCGTAGACCGCGTACGAGGCCGGGTTGACCGGGCCGATCAGCGCCGACACCTTGAACGTGGTGTCGGCGGGCAGTACACCGGCCACCCGCAGCCGGTGCAGCGTCCACAGCACGCCCTCGTCGGCGACGAGCAGGCAGCGCACCCCCAGCTCCGTGGCGCGCACGGCGTCCTCGACGCATCCGGCGAGCGCGTCGTGGCCGCGTGAGCGAAGGCCGCCGCCGCCGGAGTCGGTGCGGGTCGCCGCGCCGATGTCCCAGGTGCCGCGCGGCCCGGTGAACAGGCAGAGCTCGATGTCCCGTTCGGCGCAGGCCTCCACCATCTCGGTGATCTCGTCGTCGGAGAGCATCCAGATGCCGCTGCCCTGGCTGATCCGGTGGATCGGCACATCGAGCCGCGAGCTCTCCTTGAGGACGACGGCCAGCGCTTCGGGGCCCTCCACGGAGGGGATCTCGGTGCGCCAGGTGCCACCGTCGGGGAACGCGTGCGGGGACGCGTCGGCCGGGTCGATGGCGGGTACGGGGTGCCCGATGCGGGCGAGGGCGTCGACGCCGGGACGGCGGGGTGCTGACGGGCTGGTCACGGGACTCCCATACGCAGTGGATTCTGCTGTGTTCGATATTTCGTACGTTGGTCGGTTCAAGGGGCGCGCGGTGGTACGGCCACGAATCCCCGGTGGGTCAGGGGCGCAGGAGCACCTTCCCGGTCTTCGGGTCGCCGCCGCCGACCAGCGCGACGGCCTCGCCGAACCGCTCAAGCGGGAACTCGTGCGTGATGAGCGGGGCCGGGTCGAGCAGACCGAGCCCGAACGCCCGCACCGCGTCCGACCAGGCGGAGGACGGCGCACCGAAGACACTGCGCACCTCCAGCTGGCTCAGCGAGAGATGCACCGGATCGATGCCGACGGCGCCCGGCGTGAACATGCCGGTCAGCACCACCCGGCCGCCCCTGCGCGCGAGCAGGCACGAAGAGGCGGCCGTGGTCGGCGCCCCCGCGGTCTCCACGACCAGGTCGAAGCGGCCGTGGTAGGCCTCCGCATCGGCGGGCGTCAGGCTCTCGCTCGCCCCGAAGTCCAGCGCCTGACGGCCGCGCTCGGCCCGCGGGTCGATCACCACGAGTTCGCCGGGCGACGAGGCGGTGAGGAGCTGCACCGCGAGCAGCCCGAGGGTGCCCGCGCCGACCACCGCGATCCGCTCGCCGGGCCTCGGCCGCCCCGTCCGCACCGCGCCGGCGATCACCGCGGCGGGTTCGAGCAGGGCGGCGGCCGCCAGGTCCGCGTCCGGGTGCAGAAGGTGCAACAGGCGGGCGGGGACGGCCACATGGTCGGCGAAGGCGCCGGGTTCGGTGAACCCGGTCTCCGCGTACCCCCCGCCGCACAGGCTCGTCTCCCCGCACCGGCACCGCTCGCAGGTGCCGCAGGCGCGGAACCCCTCGGCGACCGTCTTCTGTCCGACGAGCGCCGGGTCGACGCCCTCACCGACGGCCTCGACGGTGCCGGACCACTCGTGCCCGGGGATCACGGGATAGCGCACATAGGCGGCGTCCCGGTGACCGTCGTAGACCTCGCGGTCGCTCATGCAGATCCCGGCGGCGGCCACCCGGACCAGGACCTCACCGGGTCCCGGCTCGGGCGGCGCCCCGACCGTGAGCCGGTGCGAGCCCGGCCGGTCGACGACGACGGCGCGGGAGTCGCTGCTCACTTCCCCGCCGCCTTGGGGGAGCGCTTCTCCCAGCCCTCGGCCCACAGGTCGAACCGCGCCTGCTGCTGCGGGAACTCGGCCGCCGCGTCCGTGTCGAGCTCGACGCCGAGTCCCGGCTCGTGCGACACCTCGAAGTAGCCGTCGACCACCTGGGGAGCGCCCTTGACCACCTTCTTGATCTCCGCGTCCGCGAAGTCGTTGAAGTGCTCGAGGATCTTGAAATTGGGCGTGCAGGCGGCGAGTTGGAGTGAGGCCGCGGTGAGCACGGATCCGCCGACATTGTGCGGCGCGATGAGCGTGTAGTGCGTCTCGGCGGTCGCGGCCAGCTTGCGGGTCTCCAGAATGCCGCCGATGTGGCCGAGGTCCGGCTGGATGATGTCGGCGGCCTGGGACTCGAAGAGCTCGCGGAACTCGATCCGGTCGTGGATGCGCTCACCCGTGGCGATCGGCATGTCCACCTTGGCGGCGACCTTCTCCAGCGCCTTGAGGTTCTCCGGCGGCACCGGCTCCTCGAGCCAGGCAGGACGGAACGGCGCCATGTCCTTCGCCAGGCGCACCGCCGTGGACGGGCTGAACCGCCCGTGCATCTCCAGCATCAGCTCGGCGTCCGGGCCGATCGCGTCCCGCACCGCCTCGATCAGCGAGACCGCGTAGGACGTGCCCGCCTGGTCGAGCTCGAAGTGCCCGGTCCCGAACGGGTCGATCTTCAGGGCGCGGTAGCCCCGCTCGACCACGGCCCGAGCGGCCTTGTGGTACGCCTCCGGAGTGCGCTCGGTGGTGTACCAGCCATTGGCGTACGCCTTGACCTTGTCGGTCACCTTCCCGCCGAGCAGCTGCCAGACCGGCACGCCCAGGGCCTTGCCCTTGATGTCCCAGCAGGCCATCTCCACGCAGGCGATGCCCGACATGACGATCTCGCCGGCCCGGCCGTAGTCGCCGTACTTCATCTTCCGCACGAGGTCCTCGACCGCGAACGGGTCGGACCCCACGATGTGGTTGGCCGCCGCCTCCTGGAGGTAGCCGAGCAGCGCGTCGGTGCGGCCGAGCATGCGGGTCTCGCCGACGCCGGTGAGGCCTTCGTCGGTATGGACCTGGACGTAGGTGAGATTGCGCCACGGCGTCCCCACCACGTGCGTGCTGATTCCCGTAATACGCAAGGCAGTTGCCCCTTGGTTGTTCGGTATTTCGTCACACGTTCGAAATGTTGGCGTGACCGTATTCACGCAGGCGGCAGGGTGTCAATGGGTCGCGCGAAACGGTCTTGGACCCACAGGTGCCCCTCAGGCCGTTGCGCGCCGAACCTCGCTGTGTCTAGCCTGTGTTCGTCATATCGATCGTTGACCGAAGTTTCGGACGAGACTTCGGACGCACGGGGTGGGAGGCCGACCATGGGACGACTGGTTCCAGCGGTGACCAGGGCGCTGGACATACTGGAGCTGTTCCTGGAGGGCGACGGGACACTGTCCGCCCCCGAGGTCACCCGCAGACTCCAGCTGCCGCGCACCACCGTGCACGAACTGCTCACCACCCTTGCCGCCCGTTCGTACCTTGTCCAGATCCCGGACCAGTCGGGCCGCTACCGCCTCGGTGTCCGCGCCTACCAGCTCGGCAGCCGGTACGCGGAGCAGCTCGACCTGGCCGCCGAGGGCCAGCAGGTGGCCCGCGAGGTCGCCGAGACCTGCGACGAGACCGTCCATGTGGCCGTCCTTGAGGACACGGACGTCATCTACATCGCCAAGGTGGACTCCACGCACGCCGTCCGCATGGTGTCGGCCGCGGGCCGCAAACTGCCCGCGCACTGCACGTCGGTGGGCAAGATGCTGCTCGCGTCGCTGCCCCCGGCCGAGCTGGAGACACGCCTCGCGGGACGGGAGCTGGTGGCGATGACCCAGAACAGCATCACGGAGCCGGACGCACTGCTGGCCGCGCTCGCCGAGGTCCGCGAGCGCGGGGTCGCGGCCGAACACCGCGAGTCCAACCCGGACGTGAGCTGCGTGGCGGCCCCGGTCCGCGACAGCGCGGGCCACGTCGTGGCGGCGCTCTCCATCTCCGTGCCGATGATCCGCTGGAGCGAGCAGCGCGAGGACGAACTGGCCGAGCTTGCCGCCAAGGGCGCGGGCGACCTCTCGGAGCGCCTGGGCCACCGGGGCGGACGCTAGACCTTCGACCGCAGGCTGGTTCTCCGACCGCTCGGCTAGTTCTTCGACTCCAGGTCCAGGAGCCGCTGCTTGGCCTCCAGGCCGCCCGCGTACCCGGTCAGTGAGCCGTCGGCGCCGAGGACCCGGTGGCAGGGGCGGACGACGAGCAGCGGGTTGCGCCCGATCGCCGTGCCCAGGGCGCGGACCGCGGCGCGCGAGAGGCCGAGCCGTTCGGCGAGCTTCCCGTACGAGGTGGTCGTGCCGTACGGGAGCGTGTCGAGGGCGTGCCAGACCCGCTCCTGGAAGTCGGTGCCGACGCCGCTCACGTACTCGATGTCGAAGTGCGTGAGCGTCCCCTCGAAGTACGAGCGCAACTGCCCGGCGATCACGGCGAAGGCCTCGTCGTCGCGCACCCACCCGTCCTGGACGACCGCACCGCCCTTCTGCCCCGGCAGGGACAGCGAGGCCAGCGCGGTGCCGCCGTGCGCGGTGGCCGACTCCTCGCCGACCAGCAGCAGCTCACCCAGCGGGCTGTCGACGGTCGTGTAGACGGCCTTCGCCATGACCTTGGTCATCAGTTGCTCCCTAGTGCCCCGTGCTCCCTGGTGGCCCGGTGACGTCCACAAGTCTGCGGTCTTCGCGGGCGCGCGGCTGGCGGGATTCGGACGTGGCGCTCACCCGGGCGGTGCGGCGGGCGTCAGGGTCAGCCGGGCGCCGCGCGTGCGATCCGATGAGGGGCCCGTCTCCAGGAGGAGCTCGCCCGGCTCCACGACGTACTCCAGGGCGCGGTCCAGCGAGGCCAGGGTATCCGCATCGACGACGAAGGCGACCTCGGCCCGCTCGCCGGGGTCCAGGTCGATGCGGGCGAAGCCGCGCAGCTCACGGACGCGCGGCCAGGAGCTTGAGCCCGCGACCCGGCGCACGTACAGCTGCACGGTCTCCCGCACCGCCCGCGCACCCGTGTTCGTCACGGCGACCGTGCAGGTGAGGGCCGGATCGCTGACCGGTGCCTTGGTGCGCGAGAGCCGGGGCTCCCCGTACTCGACGGTCGTGTACGAGAGGCCGTGACCGAAGGCGTACAGCGCGGTGGCGGGCTGGTCCACGTAGCCCCGGTAGCCGTGATCCTTGGCGTTGTAGAACACCGGGAGCTGGGCCGCCGAGCGCGGCACGGAGACGGGAAGACGACCCACGGGCTCGGCGCGCCCGAAGAGCACGTCGGCGACCGCCCGCCCTCCCCACGGCCCCGGATACCACGCCGAGAGCACGGCACGGGCCCGCCCGGAAAGCTCCGGCACGGCATGCGGCCTCCCCTGGACGAGGACCACGACGACGGGCGTACCGGTGGCGGCCACGGCGTCAAGGAGCGCCAACTGCCCCTCCGGCAGCCGCAGTTCCGCGAGGTCGACCCCCTCGCCGCAGGTCATGCCCACCGGGGTGCCGGAAGCCACGACAGCGGCCCCATTGCTGTCGAAGCGGGTGTCGGGCTCCCGCGCGCTCGACCCGCCGAGCACGAGGACGGCGGTATCGGCGGAGGCGGCGAGCGCCACCGCCTCCGCGGCCCCGCCGCGGTCGCCGCCGACAAGATCGCACCCGCGTGCGTACGCCACCTCGGTGCCCGGCGGAGCCACCGCCCTGATGCCGTCGAGGACGGTGAGCCCGGTGCCGGGGCGCTGCGGCGCGGTGTAGTCGCCGAGCTGCTGGGGGAGCGCGTCGGCGTTGGGGCCGATGACGGCGATGCGGGACGGCCCGGCCAGGGGGAGCGTCGACCCGTCATGACTCAGCAGGACGATGGACTCGCGGGCCAGGCGTTCGCTCAACCCGGCCTGCTGGACGGGCTGCTGGGCGCTCTCGTCGACGTAGGGCCGCTCGAAGAGGCCCAGGCGGAACTTCAGCGCCAGGACGCGGGCGACCGCCGCGTCCAGGGCGTCCTCGGAGACAAGGCCACGCTCCACCGCCTCCGCGAGCCGCGGGAAGCAGCCGTCCCACAGGCTCAGGTCCGTCCCCGCGCCCAGGGCGAGCGCGCCCGCCGCCACCGGGTCACCGGCAAGGCGTACGAGCCGGTCGAGGGCGCACCCGTCGGCCATGACCAGACCGGTGAACCCCCAGCGCTCGCGCAGCAGTCCGGTGAGCAGGTCACGGCTGGCCGCGCACGGCAGGCCGTCGTACTCGTTGTACGCGGCCATGACGCCCGCCGCCCCGGCGCGGACCCCGGCCCGCGCCGCCACCAGATGGATCTCGTGGAGCTCGCGCGGGCCGAGCTCCGTGGCCGCGCTGTTGCGGCCGCCGACCGTCGCGCCCTGCCCGGCGAAGTGCTTGAGCACGACCGCCGCACGGTCGGGGGCGAACACGGCATCGTCGCCCTGCATGCCCCGCACCAGCGCCCGCGTGAAGCGCGCCGCCAGATACGGGTCCTCGCCGAAGCACTCCTCCGCGCGCCCCCAGCGCGGGTCACGGACCAGGTCGAGCGCCGAGACGAGGGCGACATGGCCGCCCCGGGCGCGCAGTTCGGCCGCCGCGCCCGCCGCGGCGGCCTCGTACAGGTCCGTGTCCCAGGTCGCGCCCACCGCGAGATTCACCGGAAGCACCGTGCCGTCCAGGGCCTGGTGGCCGTGCGGGACCTCCTCGACCATCAGGACCGGAATGCCGAGCCGGGTGCTCGACATGACGTGCCGCTGCACCGAATCGGCGACCCCGGCCGCGTCCCCTGCCGTGATGCCGTCCGCGAACGTCACCCCCGACCACGGGTCGGCACGCTGCAGTCCGTACAGCGCGCCCATCCCGTCGAACGCGGCGACCTCGGCGCGAAAGGCGTCCGTCAGGCGGTGGCCTCCCTGCGGACCGGGCGTCCGCTCGTACGCGTTCCAGCCGTACATCCGCTGGTTGACCTGGCCCACCTTCTCGGTGAGCGTCATCCGGGAGAGCAGGTCGCGCACCCGGTCGGCGACCGGGGCACCCGCGTCCCGGTACAGGGGCGCGCTCACCGCTGTTCGAGGACGCGCACGCCGAACGGGGCGAGCCGCGCCTCCTCCACCGCCTCACCCGTCACCAGGTCGTGCAGCGAACCGTCCACCGCCGGACGCACCGTCAGCTCCTCGTCCGACTGGCTGACCAGCCACACGAACCGCCGCCCGTCCTCGTGGACGAGGACGTCCGCCGAGACGTAAGGGCTGTCCACCGTCACCGTCCGCTCCGCACCGGCCAGTTGAGCCAGTGCGGTGTACAGCCGGTGCGTCTGCTCCGGGTTGACGCGGGCCGTGCGAGCCGCCATGTGCTCCAGCGGGTAGGTGGCAAGGACCGTACGGCCGCGCCCCGTCTCGTGGACCAGGAGCGCGGGGCGGCCGTGCGCGTCCTTCGCCACGACCCGCGCCCCCGTCGGGACGACCGGCAGATAGGCGCGGCTGTCCTCGTTGCCGGCGACCGGGAAGCGGAGCGTCTCGCCCGCCGGGATGCCGCCGAACTCCTCGGTGAAGGTCATCTCCAGGACGTCGTCCTCGATGGGTTCGGCCACCCCGTAGGTGAGCTGGAGCTCGACGCCGAAGAGCCCGTCCAGATCGTCGAACCACGGGCCGCGCGTCCCCGGGTGCTCACCGGAGCAGAACGACAGGTACACGGTGGCGCCCTCGCGGGCCCGCCGCTCGAGATCGCGCCGTGTCCGGGTGGTCAACTGCCGGGTGGACGGCAGGAGATAGAGCGCCGCGTCGCCGGGCATCCCGTCGGCCTCCCGTGTGAGGGCCACCGGGAGATCGGCCCCGCGCGCGGCGACGTAACCCTGATGGAGGGACGTGAAGATCAGGGGCCGGTCGGCGGGGCGGCTGTAGGGGTAGCCGCGCTCCAGGAACGCGGGCACGACGAGCGCCGCCCCGGCGTCCGAGCGGCGGCAGCGGGCGAAGTCGACCTGCTCCAACACCTCGGAGAACGCGGCGAGTTCGACGAGCGGTGCCTTCGGGGTTCCCTTGCTGTCCGTGATGCCGAAGTGCATCTCGAAGGGGTGGTGGTCGTAAGGAGACTGGTCCCACAGGTCGTCGTAGTCGGTGTTGTTCCAGGCCATCCAGCCGGTCGCGCCGCCGAGGAGGGAGTTGTGGAGCGTCTGGCGGTAGTAGATCCCCGCGTTCTCGGCGGACACCGTGTCCGTCGAGAGCCCGAACTCCTCCAGGATCACCGGCTGTCCGGTGACCGCCGCCAGCTCGCACTCGAACGCGGCGCGGTAGTGCTGACGTACGCGGTCGGTGTCGGAGCGGTACACGTGCGGGCCCACGAAATCGACGTACTCGGCCGTGTCCCGCAGCGAGAAGCCGTTGTCGCGGCCCGTCACCTCGATGCCCCACGCGCCGTCACCGAGCGACACCGGCTGGGTGCCGCCCGCCGCGCGCACCGCGTCGCACATGAACTGCGCCCAGGCGGTGACGACATCGCTGGAGGGCGGGTCCACCTGGTAGATGCGGCCGTAGCCCGGCATCTCGTTGGTGATGAGCCAGCCGGTGACCGACGCGTGGTCCTTGAAGCGGCGCGTCATCTGCGACACGAACCATGCCTGGCGGCCGACCAGCCACACGTCCTCGTAGAGGTCGCGTCCCCCGCGCCACGCCGGGTCCCAGTTCTCGCCGGACATGTGCCCGACGATGAAGGTCGGCACCGTCCCCATCCCCAACTCGGTGTGCGCGTCCAGGAAGTCACGGAAGCGCTCGCACAACTCCTCGTCGATGCGGTGCGGTTCGGGGTGGAAGTCCGGCCAGTAGAAGAAGGAGCGGGTCATCGTCAGCCCGTGCTCACGCAGCACGGTCAGTTCTTCACGAACCGTCTTCGGGTCGTAGTTCCGCCACATCAGCGGACCGCCGGTGCGGGACCAGAAGTTGGCGCCTATCCAGGGCAGGACGGCGGAGTCATGGGTGAGCTGGGCGCTGTGGCGTCGCATGGTGGTACTCAGGTCTTTCCGTACGGGGGTGGGGAGGTGATCGGAGGCGGAGGTCAGCCGGTGGGGCCCGTCGACTCGCGGACGACGAGCCGTGGCCGGTCGTCGAGCGCCAGGGGCGGCACGTCCTCGCCGCACTGCGCAAGGAGCGCACGCGCGGCGGCGGCGCCGACCCGCTGCACCTGCTGGTCGACGGTCGTCAGACGCGGATGCAGCCAGCGGCCGACCGGGAGATTGTCGTAACCGACGACGGACAGGTCGTCCGGGACGCGGAGCCCGGCGCGCTGGGCCGCGCCGATGCCGCACACCGCCATGGAGTCGTTGGCGTACATGACGGCGGTGGGACGCTCCGCCATGCCGAGCAGCTGCTCGGTCGCGGCGACGGCCGCCGCCTCGGAGAAGTCGGTGCTCAGGACGGCCGCGGGCTGGGCTCCCTTGAGCAGCAAGGTCTCTTCGAAGACCGCACGGCGCAGCCCCGTGTGCAGCAGCTCGCCGGGCCCCGACACATAGGCGATGCGCCGGTGGCCGAGCTCCATGAGGTGGTCGACGGCTTCGTGTATGCCTGCGCCCTGGTTGCCCAGGCCCACGGTGGGCACGAGCGCGTCCGGCCGGGGCGCGCCGAGCAGCACGGCGGGCAGGCCGAGGCCCCGCAGGAGCGGCGGGCGCGGATCGTCGGCGCGGGCGTCGGTCAGGACGGCTCCGTCGACGCGGCCCTCGGCGGCGAGACGCTCGTACAGCGCGCTCTCCTCGGCGACGTCCGTGACCAGGTGGAGCAGCAAGCCGTAGCCGCGCGGCGCCAGTTCGCCCTCGAGGCCGGTGATCAGCTCGCTGAAGTGCGGGTCGGCGCCGAGCACGTCCGTGGGGCGGCGCACCACGAGGGCGAGCGTGCGCGTCCGCGCACTGCGCAGCGCCGTCGCCGTGGCGCTCGGCGACCAGCCGAGCGCGGCGGCGGCGTCCAGGATGCGGCGCCGGGTGGCCTCGGAGATGCGGCCCTTGGCGTTGAAGGCCTGCGAGACGGCGGCCGTGGAGACCCCGGCCGCCGCGGCGACCGCCTTGATCGTCGGACGCGCGCCGCTGTCCCTGCCGTTGTCGCTGCCGTTGTCCTTACGGGATGTCTCCGACCCGCTCACATCTTCACCGCCCCACTGACGAGGGCCTGCTGCATCCGCTTCTGCAGCACGGTGTAGACGGCCCATACCGGTACGAGAGTCAGAACCGTACCGGCGGTCAGCACCCCGTAATCCGTCCCCGTCAGGGACTTCAGGGTGGGCAGGGCGACCTGCACGGTGCGCTGGGACGGGTCGGGGCCGATGATCACGAGGGAGTAGAGGTACTCGTTCCAGAACGTCAGGAAGTTCAGGAGCAGCACCGTCGCGATGCCGGGCAGACACATCGGCGTATAGACGTGGCGCAGGACCGCGAACGTCGATGCGCCGTCCATCCGGGCCGCCTCCTCCATCTCCTTGGGGATGGTCCGCATGAACTGCACCAGGATGACGACGGACAGCGGCATCGCGGTCGCGGGCAGGAAGAGCACCATGAACAGACGGGTGTGGAACAGACCGGTCGCCGCGGCCAGCAGGAACGTCGGGAAGAGCGCGGCGAACGTCGGGATGAGGAAGCCCAGCGAGAAGACCTTCTCGACGAACGCCCCGAGCGGGCCCGTCGCGCGGGCGATGGCGAACGCCGCCGGAATCGCGAGCGCCAGTGTCAGCACCAGCGAGAAGACCGTGACCAGCGCCGAGTTGAGGACCGCGAGCCCCAGATCGGCGCTCTCGAAGGCCGTGCTGAAGTTGCCGAACGACAGCGAGGTGGGAAGGGAGAAGGGGCTGGCGAAGATCTGGTCGTTCGTCTTGAAGGCGGAGGCGAGCAGGTAATAGAGGGGGACGACGAGCAGCGCCGCGTACGCCCACGCCAGGATGTGGGCGGGCAGCCAGGACTTTCCGTGTTTCAAGGTGACCGGCTCCGATCGGGGGTCGTGCGGCGTCAGTAGTTCTGGCGGAACGCGCGGCGGATGGTGAGCAGACCGACGAGGCCGACCAGGAAGAGGATCACGCCCACCGTCTGGCTGTAGCCGAGGTCGGCCGCGATGAACGCCTTCTGGTAGACGAGGAAGGAGAGCGTCGTCGACGAACTGCCGGGCCCGCCCTGCGTGAGCAGCAGGACGTGCTGGGCGGAACCGAAGAACGTCCAGAGGAACTGCAGCATCGTCACCACGCCCACGTACTCGCGGATGACCGGGAAGTGCACGCGCCACATCGTCCGCCAGTGCCCGGCGCCGTCCAGCTGCGCCGCCTCGCCGAGCTCCTCGGGCACGCTGCCGAGCCGGGCGGCGAACAGGACGGCGGTGAAGCCGATGCCGCCCCAGACGTCGAGCACGATCAGACACGCGAGGGCCGTCGAGGGAGAGGCGAGCCAGGCATCGGTCACCGAGCCGAGGCCCACCGACTTCAGCGCGCCGTTGACCAGGCCGTCGGGGGAGAGCGCCGCGTAGAACACCATCGCCTTGGCCGGGGTGGAGATCAGACCGGGGATGAAGAGGAGGTAGCGCAGGACCTTGTGGCCCGGCGGCTTCTGCGCCACGTAGTAGCCCAGCATGTACGCGCACACGATCATGATCGGCAGCGCGACGGCGAGCTGGACCGCCGTATTGCGCACGGCGTCCCAGAAGACCGGGTCGTCGAAGACCGTACGGACGTTGTCGAGCCCGGCGAACGAGACGGGCTGCAGCATGCCCGGCCAGTGCAGGGCGGCGATCACGAAGATCGCGATCATCGGCCCGACCATGAAGACCAGGTACCAGACCAGGGCCGGGACGGCGAGGATCGTGCCGCCCTCGCGGCGGCGCTTGCGGGCGGGGGGCTCGGACGGTGCGGGGCGGACCTTCGTCCCGCCCGGTGTCGACGTCAGTGTCGTCATCTCGGGTGACTCCCAGAAGGCTCGGGCGGCTCGGGCGGGCGGCTCATGCGGTGCGGTACGCGGCTTCGAGCACGGAGCGCACCTTGGCGGGGCTCGTGCCGCGCGTGAACGCCGTGCTGGTCGCGGTGATCAGCGGCTGCGTCGCGGCCGGCGGGACGTACAGATCGGGCAGCAGGGCCTGGCTGACGTCGCTGCCGAGCTTCTGCGCCTCGGCGACGAGCGGGAAGTCCGTGCTGAGGACGTCGGAGCGCAGGGCCATGTCGCGCCCGGACTCCTTGATGAAGCGCGAGACGGTGTCCTCGCGGTACATGAAGCGCAGGAACTTCTCGACGGCGTCCAGCTTCTTCGTGCCGTTCGGGCTGATCCAGAAGCCGATGAGGGTGTACGTCCGCAGGATCGTCGGCTTGGCGTGCGCGGCGTCCGGCGCGAGCGGCCAGCCGCCGACCTCGGTGTGCCGGGCGACCTTCTCCGGGACCTTGGCGAGCGCGGACGACATGGCGGACTCGATGGCGGCGGCCTCGGTGTTGAACTGCGTCGTCATCGTGTCGGATGTCAGGCCCTGCGCCTTGTCGGCGAAGACGCCCGCGTCACGCAGGGCGGCGAAGTACTCGATGCCGTCGCGTGCGCCCCGGCTGCCGCTGAAGTCGCCGCTCGTGAACACCTTCCGCGCTTCGTCGGGGGAGAGGAACGTCTGGATGATCTGGGCCAGGAGCTTCTGGCCCGTCCAGTCGTTGCCGCCGACGGTCACCGGTGCGATGCCCTTGGCGCGGAGCTTGCGGGCGGCGGATATCAGCTGGTCGCCGGTGGTGGGGATCGCGTCGACACCGGCCTTGTCGAGCAGCGCGGTGTTGTAGGCGACGGGCCAGTTGGTGGCGAAGTACGGGAAGGCCCGAAGGCGCCCCTTGCCGTCGGTCCAGGCGTCGAGGGCGACGGGCAGGACGCGCTTTCGCAGCCCCCAGTCGTCCATGTACCCCTTGACGTCGACGGTCGCCCCGACATCGGTCCAGGCCAGCGTCTTGTCGTAGAGGTTCACCATGACGACGTCCGGCTCCTTGCGGGCAAGCCGGGAGGTCTCGTAGACCTGCGCGAGGTCGTCGCCGTTGACGAGGTTCTTCACCTTCAGGCCGGGGTTCTCGTCCCGGAAGGCGTCGAGGGCGGACAGGTACGTGGGCGAGCCCGGCGCGGTGGTGCCGAGCTGGCTGTGCACCACGAGCGTGTCGGGATCGGAATCCGCCGATGCCAGCGTGGAACAGCCGGCGAGGGCGGGCAGGGTGGTGGCGGCGGCCAGGCCTGAACCTGCGGCGAGGAAGCCGCGCCGACTCATCGTTGAGCGCACAGCGGGATGTCTCCAACCAGGGCGGTTAATCGATATACCTGCGGGGGTGCGAGGAGCGTAGGAGTGCTTCGTTGAATGGTCAATCCCCTGTTGCGCACGGTGAATCTTCCGGCAATGCGGTCAAAACAGTCACCCGGTACGTGCTGTGCCGGAGTGGCGCCCGCCACGTCTTTATGCAACTAGTTGCACAAGGGGTCGGCGTCCTCTAGAACTGTCGTGACGACACACCGCGTACGGAGGGCCCGCATGAGCCGCTACCCGAACCTGCTGAACCCGCTCGACCTGGGCTTCACCACCCTGCCCAACCGGGTTCTGATGGGATCCATGCACGTGGGCCTGGAAGAGGCGCCGAACGGCTTCGAGCGGATGGCGGAGTTCTACGCGACCCGCGCGCGCGGCGGTGTCGGCCTCATCGTCACCGGTGGCATCGCCCCGAACGAGCTCGGCCGTCCCTGGGACGGCGGCGCCAAGCTGACCACCGAGGCGGAGGCCCAGGAGCACGCGGGCGTCACGGCGGCCGTGCATGCCGCGGGCGGCAAGATCGCCATGCAGATCCTGCACTTCGGGCGGTACGCCTACCACGAGGGCCTCGTCGCGCCGAGCGCGATCAAGGCGCCGATCAGCCCCTTCGTGCCGCGCGCCCTTGAGGACGACGAGGTCGAGCAGACCATCGAGGACTTCGTGCGCGCCGCCGAGCTCGCCAAGCTCGCGGGCTACGACGGCGTCGAAGTCATGGGCTCCGAGGGCTACTTGATCAACGAGTTCATCGCGGCCCCCACCAACCGGCGCGAGGACCGCTGGGGCGGCGCCTACGAGAACCGCATCCGCTTCCCCGTCGAGATCGTCCGGCGCATACGCGAGCGCGTCGGCGCGGACTTCATCATCATCTACCGCCTCTCCATGCTCGACCTCGTCCCCGGCGGCTCGACCCTCGAAGAGGTCGTGCACCTCGCCAAGGAGATCGAGGCCGCGGGCGCCACGATCATCAACACCGGCATCGGCTGGCACGAGGCGCGCATCCCCACCATCGCGACGTCGGTGCCGCGCGGCGCCTACACCTTCGTCACGAAGAAGGTCATGGGCGAGGTCTCCGTGCCGCTCGTCACCACCAACCGCATCAACACCCCGGAGATCGCCGAGCAGTTGCTCGCCGACGGCGCCGCCGACATGGTGTCCCTGGCCCGCCCGCTCCTGGCCGACCCGGACTTCGTCGCCAAGGCGAAGGCCGAGGATTCCGACGCCATCAACACCTGCATCGGCTGCAACCAGGCCTGCCTGGACCACACCTTCAACCTGCAGATCACCTCCTGCCTGGTGAACCCGCGCGCCTGCCACGAGACCGAGCTCGTCCTCGCGCCGACCCGCACCAAGAAGCGCGTCGCCGTCGTGGGCGCGGGCCCGGCCGGCCTTGCCTTCGCGGTCTCCGCGGCCGAGCGCGGCCACGCCGTCACGCTCATCGACGCGGCGTCCGAGATCGGCGGTCAGCTCAACGTCGCCCGCAAGGTCCCCGGCAAGGAAGAGTTCGACGAGACCCTGCGCTACTACCGCACGCAGCTCGAACGGCACGGCGTGGACGTCGAGTTGAACACCCGCGCCACGGCCGAAGGGCTGGCGAAGGCCGCGTACGACGAGGTGGTCGTCGCCACCGGAGTCACGCCCCGCACGCCCGAGATCCCCGGCATCGACCACCCCAGCGTGGTCGGCTACCTCGACGTGCTGCGCGACAGCGCGCCCGTGGGGGAGCGGGTCGCCATCATCGGCGCGGGCGGCATCGGCTTCGACGTCGCGGAGTACCTCACCGACGGCGGCGACAAGGCGAGCCTGGACCCGGCGACGTACTTCCGTCAGTGGGGCGTCGACATGGACTACAAGGACCGCGGCGGCCTGACCGAGCCCGACCGTCCCGCCCCGCCCCGCCAGGTGCACCTCCTGCAGCGCAAGACGTCCAAGGTCGGCCAGGGCCTCGGCAAGACCACCGGCTGGATCCACCGCACCGAGCTGCGCCACCGCGGCGTCACGATGGTCGCGGGTGCGAGCTACGACCTGATCGACGACGCGGGCCTGCACATCACGGTCGACGGACAGGCGACGGTCATCCCTGTCGACACGGTCGTCCTGTGCTCCGGCCAGGACCCGCGCCGCGACCTGTACGAGGAGCTGCTCGCCGCCGGGCACAGCGCGCACCTCATCGGGGGCGCGGACGTCGCGGCCGAGCTGGACGCCAAGCGCGCCATCAAGCAGGGCACGGAGCTGGCCGCGGCGCTGTGACACGGGGCGTCCGCCCCGGGCGCCGTACCTAGGATGGCCGCCATGTCACTCCCGCACGCGATCCTCACCGCCCTACTGGAGAAGCCTTCGTCAGGGCTCGAGCTCACCCGCAGGTTCGACAAGTCGATCGGCTACTTCTGGTCGGCCACGCACCAGCAGATCTACCGCGAGCTGGGAAAACTGGAGCGGGACGGGGCCATCCGCGCGCTTGAGCAGCAGCAGGCGACCCGCGGGCAGAAGAAGGAGTACGAGGTCCTGCCCGCGGGCCGCGCGGAGCTGGCCCGCTGGACGGCCGCGAGCCAGGACCCCAAGCCGCTGCGGGACACGCTGCTGCTGCGCCTGCGGGCGGCGGCGGTCGTCGGAACGGAGGGCATCGAGGCGGACCTGCGACGCCATCTCACCCTGCACCGGCGGCAGTTGGCCGAGTATCAGGAGATCGAGGAGCGGGACTTCCCGCCGGGCAGGGACGCGGTGGAGGACCGGCTGAGGCATGTGGTGCTGCGGGCCGGGATCGATCTGGAGACGTTCTGGACGCAGTGGCTCGAGCGGACGCTGGAGGAGCTCGGGGTGCCGGAGGCCTGAGGCCTTCACGCCGGACGCCTTCACGCCGGACGCCTGAGGTGTGACGCCGGGCGCCCATGTGCGTGACGCCCGCGTGCATGACGGCTGCGTGCATGACGGCTGCCGCCGGCCCGACCTGAGTCGGGACCGGCGGCAGCCGCTTTTCCGGTGGCCCTGGATCAGAGCCGGTGCTGCGCGCCGCGGCGGCGCAGGTACCAGGTGCCACCACCGACGCCGGCCAGGACCACGAGGGCCCCGCCCGCGGCGAGGGTGAGCGTGCCGTAGTCCTCGCTGCCGCCGCCGAGACCGCCCCGGACGCCGCGCGGGGGCGCCGTCGTGGACCGGGTGGTCGGCGAGGCCGAGGCCCCGACGGTGACCGTCTGGGAACCCGCCGCCGAACCGTCCTCGCAGACCACCGCCACCGTATGGACGCCGGTGCTGACGTTCTGCCAGGAGGCGGAGCCGCCCGTCAGTTCCACTTGCCTTCCCTGGGCGAAACTGGACTGGCCGTTGCTCATCAGCGAGGCGTCGCCTCCGTTGACGCAGGCCGCGGTGGTGACCGTGACCGTCGATCCCGTGGCGGTCACCGTGATCCCACCGGGCGCTGCGAACGCCGACGGAGCGGTCAGTGCCAGCGGAAGTGCAGCAGCGGCGGCGATGGTCAGGCCGGCGCGGACGAATATCTGAGTGGTACGCATGAGTCTGCCCTCCGGTGGCACGGGAGGCGGTACATCCCATGCGCCGCCGGGGGTAGGGGAGCGCCCGTGCTACCTGACGACGAGCCAACGTGCCCTTCGCCGATGCCGCATGCGGACAGCCACCGGGCAGGTGACGGAATCCTTCGTACGGCCGACAGCTGACCCGGCGTCACGGGCGTCCTCGGCCTTTCGGGGCTCAGCCGGTGGTGACCGTCCGTTCGGCGGAGTAGCCGCCCCATGTCCCGTCGGGGAGCTTGGCCCGCAGCTTGACGCGGTGCGTGTCCCCCGGCTTCTTGCCCACGTAGAAGGTGTGCGTGGCCTTCTTCCGGGGCGCCGCACCGCCGAACACCAGCGAGGTGGCCGCCTTGCCGTCGAGGTGGATCTGGTACTCCGCCACCGCGCCGCCGGTGTGCGGCGGCGTCCAGGCCAGGTCGATGTAGTACGCCCCGTCGGCGTGCCGGGTCTTCGCGCGGAAGTCCGTCGGCGCCGTGCCCCGCCCGTCGTCCCGGCCCGCCGCGGTGGTCAGGCGGACGGCGCGGCTCGCGGGCGACGCGTTGTCGGCCGCGTCGAGCGCCTTGACGGTGAAGCGGTAGGCCGTGCCCGGCCGCAACCCCGTGACGAGGGTCTCGCGCTCGCTCCCGGCCACGCTGTGGATCTTCGACGTGCCCTGATAGATCTCGTACGAGGCGACGCCCTTGTCGTCCTTGGACGCACCCCAGGACAGCGTCACCGCCCGGCTCCCCTCGACCGCGCCCCGCGGCGAGCCGGGCCGGGACGGCGGTTCGCGGTCCGCGGCGGCCGCGGCGGGTGTGGTCACCGTGAGCTTCCTGCTGGCGGGGCTGACGTTCCCCTCGGCGTCACGGGCGCGGACGGTGAAGGTGTAGGCCGTGGACGGCTTCAGACCGACGACGTCCACCATGTGCTTGCCGCTCGGCACGCGCTCGACCCTGGTGGCGCCCCGGTACACGTCGTAGCCGGTGACTTCCGTGTCGTCCGTGGCCTGGTTCCACATGACGTGGGCGGTGGTGGCGCTGCCCGCCTGGACGGTGACGCCTCGGGGGGCGGCCGGGGGCTGCACGT
Organism: Streptomyces sp. NPDC044044; assembly: GCF_056434405.1. Lineage (NCBI taxonomy): Bacteria > Bacillati > Actinomycetota > Actinomycetes > Kitasatosporales > Streptomycetaceae > Streptomyces > Streptomyces sp. NPDC044044. The sequence continues at coordinate 180,096 of NZ_JBWKFG010000008.1, forward strand.
CCTTCGCGTCCTGGTCGCCGCCCCAGGCGCAGGAGGTCAGGGTGCAGGCGGTGGCAAGGAGGAGGGCGGAGAAGGGGGTGGACAGGTGGGGGGTCCGTCGCACGGTCGTGCCTTCCACTCGGGCAGCATTGGTCCGGACCTATTTGACAGGGGTGTCGAGTGCACATCAAGGGGTGGGCCGCACTTCGAGGGGGTGTGCGCGTGCGCCGTCCGGGCCCTGAGCGGTGACCGAGGTGTACGACCCGGGACAGATTGGGATGTCTGGTCACGAGCTCGGGCCGAGTGCCTCCGCTCATCCGACCAACCGTCAGTTCCTCCCAGGAAAGGCCCTTTCTCGTGCGAACCAGAACGACGGCGCTCGCCGTGGCGGCCGGAGCCGCCCTGCTCGCCCCCGCCTCCTTGCCCGCCGCGGCGTATCCGCAGGAGAGCGCGCCGCCCCGCAAGTCGACGGAGAGCAAAGGGGGTTCGACCGCCCGGGAAGGGAGCGTGAGCGCTTCGGCGCTTCTCGCCGAGGTCGGATCCTGCAGACAGATCTCGCGCGGCAAGTACCGTACGGACGACGGCACCCGCGCGAACATCCCCGTCTGCGGCAAGCGGGGCGCGGTGTTCTGGAAGGCCGACATGGACATCGACTGCGACGGCCGGCCGAGCAAGGCCTGCAACCGGCGCACGGACCCGCTGTTCTTCCACGCCACCGCGTTCCAGGAATCCAACGGCCGCCAGTTGAGCGCGGAGCGCCTCCCGTACATCGTCGTGCCGGGCGCGAGCCGCCGCTGGAACCACGCGGCGCACGGCATCACGGGTGGCTCGGTGGCCGCCGTGATCCATGAGGGCAAGGTCCTGTACGCCGTCGTCGGCGACACCGGCCCCACCGGCCTCATCGGCGAGGCGTCCTACGCGGCGGCGAAGTCGCTCGGCATCCGCGCCGACCCCAGGTCCGGCGGCACCGACGCGGGCGTCACCTACCTCGTCTTCAAGGGACGCAAGGCGTCGCCCATCCAGAGCCACCGGGCCGCGGTCACCCGAGGTGACACGCTGGCCCGGCAGTTCCTCCGGCAGAACTGACCGGATCGCCCGGCGGGTTTCCTCACGCCTTCCGGTAGGAGTACGCCTCCGCGGCCGCGGCCTCCACCGCGTCGACGTCGGCGCCCGCCGAAGCGGCCACCACCGCCGCGACCGCGCCCTCGACGAACGGGGCGTCCACCAGGCGGGCGCCATCGGGGAGCTCGTCGCCCTCGGCGATCAGCGCCTTCACGGTGAGGACCGCGCTGCCCAGGTCGGTGAGGATCGCGATGCCCGCGCCGCGGTCCACCTTCGCGGCGGCCTGGGCGATGAGCTCCGAGCTCGTGCCGAGGCCGCCGTCCTCGGTGCCGCCCGCGGCGGCCACGGGCGCGGTCGACCCGCCACCCGCGAGCCCTGTGGCCAGCGCGGCGACGGATTCGGCGACGGCGCCGCTGTGCGAGACGAGGACGATGCCGACCAGCTTGTCGTCACTCACGGCCGGCCTCCGCGGTCCGCGCGAGGGCGTCGAACAAAAGCGCCGACGAGGTCGCCCCGGGATCCTGGTGCCCGATGCTGCGCTCGCCCAGATAGCTGGCCCGCCCCTTGCGTGCCTGCAGGGGCGTCGTGGCGAGGGCGCCTTCGTCGGCGGCGTCGCGCGCCGCTCCGAACGACTCCGAGAGCGCGTCGACCGCGGGGACGAGGGCGTCCAGCATGGTCTTGTCGCCGGGCACGGCGCCGCCGAGCGCGCTGACCGCGTCGACGCCGGTGCGCAGCGCGTCGGCGAACTCCTGCTCACTGACCTCGGCGGCATCGCCGAGGGCCTTGCCGGTACGCCGGAGCAAGGTCCCGTAGAGCGGCCCCGACGCACCCCCCACGGTCGAGATCAACTGCCGCCCCGACAGGGTGAGTACGGCCCCCGGCGTGGCGGGTGCCTCCTTCTCCAGGGTGGCCACCACGGCGGCGAACCCGCGCTGCAGATTGCTGCCGTGGTCGGCGTCACCGATCGGCGAGTCCAGCTCGGTGAGCCGCTCCGCCTCCCGGTCGACGAGTGCGGCGGCCGAGGTCAGCCACTGACGGAAGAATGCGGCATCGAGCACGGAAACTCCTTGCGCGGTAGATCAGTTGGGCGGAAGAGAGCACGTCGTACGGGGTGACGGCCAGGGATCAGACACCCCAGCGAAGCCCGGCGGTACGGACCGGGGCGTTCCAGAGCCGCAGCAGCTCCTCGTCGACCTGACACAGGGTCACGGAGGCCCCGGCCATGTCCAGCGAGGTCACGTAGTCGCCGACCAGCGTGTGCGCCACGACGACGCCGCGCTCGGCGAGAACACGCTGGACCTCGGCATTGAAGCCGTACAGCTCAAGAAGGGGAGTGGCCCCCATGCCGTTGACGAGCACGAGCACGGGGTTACGCGGGCGGAGATCCTCGAGTACGGCGTCCACGGCGAAGTCCGCGATCTCACTGGACGTCATCATCGCGCGCCGCTCACGTCCGGGCTCACCATGGATCCCGACGCCCAACTCCAGCTCGCCGGTGGGCAGATCAAAGGTCGGGCTGCCCTTGGCGGGCGTGGAACAGGCGCTGAGCGCGACCCCGAAACTCCGCGAGTTCTCGTTCACCTGCCGTGCGATCGCCTCGACCCGCTCCAACGGCATGCCCTCCTCGGCCGCCGCCCCGGCGATCTTCTCGACGTACAGCGTCGCACCGGTGCCGCGCCGCCCGGCCGTGTACAGGCTGTCGGTGACGGCCACGTCGTCATTGACGAGCACCTTGGCGACCTGGATGCCCTCGTCCTCGGCGAGCTCGGCGGCCATGTCGAAGTTGAGGACGTCCCCCGTGTAGTTCTTCACGACGAACAGCACCCCCGCCCCGCTGTCCACGGCGGCAGCGGCCCGCACCATCTGATCGGGCACGGGCGAGGTGAACACCTCACCGGGACAGGCGGCGGACAACATCCCCGGCCCGACGAACCCGCCGTGCAGCGGCTCATGCCCGGAACCCCCGCCGGAGACGAGGGCGACCTTCCCGGCGACGGGGGCGTCCCTGCGCACGATCACGCGGTTCTCCACGTCGATCGTCAGGTCGGGATGCGCGGCCGCCATGCCCCGCAGCGCGTCCGCGACGACTGTCTCCGCCACGTTGATCAGCATCTTCATGGGTACCTCCGGGTGAGGGGCAGTGAAGCCTCTGTGCTGGAAGATGTGCGAGCCTGAGGTCATTATCGAGCGAACGGCGCCAGGTGGCGCGGGCTGTGTTCGAACTGTTCGGCTCTGAAGAGTCGCCCGCTGTCCGCGGATGGCTGGATGCGCTCTCGCCGAGTGCGATCAGGTCGAGGCGCCAGGTGATCGCGATCCACCCCGGTGCCGTGGCATCCGTGGGCCGGAAGCCCATCGCCCAGAGAGCCCCGGCAGACGGCAGCACCGCGACCCCGGTCACGGTGCTGCCGTCCTGCTCCGGGCAAGGTGCGTTTGAAGCCGGACCCTAGTTGGTGGCCATCAGGCCGGTACGGAGCTTGGCCACGACGCGGGCGATGAGCCGCGAGACGTGCATCTGTGAGACTCCGAGTGCTTCGCCGATCTGCGCCTGAGTCTGCTCCTCGACGAACCGCAGGTGGATCAGTGTGCGCTCACGTTCGTCGAGTTCGGCGATGAGCGGGGTCAGCGAGTTGAAGTTGTCGATGAGCTCGTAGGAGCTCTCCTCGAAGCCGATGAAATCGGCCAGGGCGGCGTCGGATTCCTCGTTGCCGTTCATCACTGTGGCATCCAGGGAGGACGCGTTGTAGCCGTTGGACGCCATCTGCGCCTGCTGTACCTCGGCCGGCTCAAGCTGCATCAGCTCGGCCAGCTCGGCCGTGGAGGGACTGCGGCCCAGGCGGGTGCGCAACTCATCGGTGGCTTTGGCGAGTTCGATGCGGGCTTCCTGCAGCCGGCGCGGCACATGGACCGCCCAGCTGGTGTCGCGGAAGAACCGCTTGATCTCACCGGTGACATAGGGGACGGCGAAGGTCGCGAACTCGACCTCGCGGGTCAGCTCGAAGCGGTCGATCGCCTTGATCAGGCCGATCGTGCCGACCTGGACGATGTCCTCCATCTCCTCCTGGCCGCGGTGGCGGAACCGGGACGCGGCGTACTGCACGAGGGAGAGGTTCATCTCGATCAGGCAGTTGCGCACGTACTGATACTCGTGCGTCCCTTCCTCCAGCTGGGTCAGCCGGTGGAAGAACCGCTTGCCGATCTCCCGCGCATCTTTCGGCGCGACGGAAGACGGGTCCGCGTAGGCACGCTCCACGAGGGCCTCCTGGCCCTGAGCGGCCGTTGCCTTGTCCTGCGTCATCACCGTCATCATGCGCCCTGCCTTCAGCTGTCCCGAGGCTGACTGCCTCTCACTTGCTCTCGCGCGGATACCCGGCATCGAGCCGAACATGCAGGCGGCACCCCGATGATCCTCTCGGGTGCCCGGTGACGAGGAACCGGGGCGCTACGGCAGGGCCAGTGCCGCGGTGACGGTCTTGCCGTCGGGGTGGATGTCGACGCTGACGTGCGAGGCGAGGCGCTGGGTGATCATCCAGCCGAAGCCCCCGGGCCGGCCGGGCTCCTGGCGTACGAGATGCGGCGTGCTCGTACTGCGGTCGCTGACCCGCACCACCAGCAGACCGTCCTCGATGTGCGTGTCGAACCGGGAGACACCGCCGGCGTGCAGGATCGCGTTCGATGCCAACTCGCTGGCCACCAGCAGAGCATCTTCGCGGAATCTGCGGGCCTGGTGCGATGACAGAGCCAGGCAGGCCGGCTCGATCACGTTCCTCACCGCATCGCGCACATCGTGGCAGGCCACGTCCAGCGTGCTGGGCGTCGCGTGAGTCCCCATAAGACCTCAGCTCCAAGCTGCGAACCGGCCATATCGTCCATATGGCAAGTGATCGGTCGTTGAGTACCGCCTGCCCGAGGCGACGCACAACACTCCTGCCGACTCCATCACGGCTCTTGGGCGAGGCGCACGGCGAGCGCCAGCGTGTCGTCGGGGTGGAGCACGACGGTGTGCATGTCCTCGGCAATGGCACTGGGAATGGTCTTGATGGGGCGTTGGGCGTGCCGGAGCGCGGAGATGCCCAGACGGTGCTCGCCTTCCATCGGGTCCTTGCGGCTCTCGGTGAGGCCGTCGGTGTAGAGGAGCAGCAGGTCGCCCGGGGTGAGCTGGATGCTCAGTGTCTCTTCGCTGCCGGGGAGCGGGAAGCCGACGCCGCGGCCTCGGAGTTCGAGATAGCGCGTATGGCCGTTCGGGCTGACCAGGAGGGCGGGCGGGTGGCTTCCGTTGGCCAGATGCAGTTCGCCGGTGGTCGGGTCGAGCCGGGCGAGCAGGGTCGTGGCCATGAGGTGCGGGTCGACGACGGCGAGGATGTCGGCGGTCTGGCGGACGATGTCCTGGAGCGGGTGTCCTTCCAGGGCGAGGGTGCGTACGGCGTGGGTGACGCTGAGGGCGGTGCGTGTGCTGCCGATGCCGTGACCGAGGGCGTCGACGATGGTGATGTGGACGGTGCCGTCTGGGAGGGCGAACCAGTCGTAGAGGTCACCGCCGGAGGGGGCGTCGGTCTCGGCGGGCGCGTAGTGGACGGCGAGTTCCAGGCCGGGCACGGTCAGTGGGGGAGGACGCAGTGCGTCCTCCAGTTTGCGGAGCATCTGGCCGTGAGCGCGCCGCAGTTGTTCGTCGCGTTCCTCGAGCTGGACATAGAGGGCGAGGACTCCGCTGTTGGTCTCGTCCAGTTCGGCCTTGAGCTGGCGGTGCTCCGCCGATACCGAGTCCAGGCGGTGGATGACGGAAGCCAGCTCGTCCTCGGCCTGCTCGTCCGCCCCGTCGGTCCCGGGGGCGGCCTGGGAGGCGGCGAGAGGCTGGACAGGCAGGTGCCATACGGTCGTGCCGTCGGGGCCCGATGCCGCAGGCAGCGGCAGCCGGGAGGGGTGGGGGGTCTCGGCTCCGGGCCGGGCGCTGAGGGTGACCGCGAGGGTGCCGTCGCGGTGGTCCGCCGTGCCGGTGAGCCGCACGGCGCGGTGCGCCTGGAGTTCGGCGCGCGCCGCGAGGGTGACGGAGAGCACGAGACGGGCGCGGTCCTCCACCCTGAGTCCATGGGCATCGGCGAGGCTGCGTGCGGCCTGCCGCAGTGCGCGCAGGCTTGTCAGTGGCTGTGGTCGCATACCGGTCATCGCATACCGGTCAGGCTGAGTGCGGTGGCGTCGTCACGGGTACGGCGGTGACGGTGGGCGAGAGCGGCCGGCAGGAGCTCGGCGGGCAGGCGCAGAAGGAACGAGGACGGGTCGTGTGACCAGCGGCCCTCGATGCCGTCGGAGTGCATGACGCTGATTTGTCCCGGATGGAGGGGCACCGTGCGGGTCTGGGGGGTGGGCATGTTCCAGCCCACGATGCCGGGCTGTCCGTCGAGCCGGCGGTGTGTCTGGTGGACGGAGAGGACACACAGCCGGATGTTGCCGATGCCGCAGTACTGAGCCTGGCCGGGCTGCAGTCGCACGAGGCCGACGGCGGCTCCTCGGGTATGCCGCAGCGCGTGGTGGAGGGAGCGCATGATGTCGGGCAGCGGCTTGTCGCAAGTGGCGTGGAAGGCCTTCAAGGCGGTGCGGGTGGCCTGCGCGGCGAGTTCTCCGTGCCCCAGCCCGTCGACGACGAGGGCGGTGCGGCCTGCGTCGGTGTCCACGACGGCACAGCCGTCGCCGCACTCCTGTTCCCCGTCCGCCGGCAGGCAGACCATGCCGGTGTGCGGAGCGACAGGAGTGCGCTCCGGGTCGTGGGAAGGGGCGTAGGAGGGCGTGGTGCCCGGGACGCGGATGCGCGCGGAGAGGACGGTGCCTTCCGGCACCTGGGTGCGGGCGGTGAAGGAGGAGGCGACTCGGCGCGCCGCGCCGAGCCCGCCGCCGAGGGTGTTGGTGGTGGAGTAGCCGTCCGTGAGGCAGCGCTTCAGATCGGTCATGCCCGGCCCGCGGTCTGCCGTCAGGATCTCCATCCCGTCACCCATCGGGAGCGGCTGCAGGTAGACGATGCCGTCGACGGCGTGCTTGTCGAGGTTGCTGGCCAGTTCGCTGGCCACTGCCGCCGCCTGGTCGGGCAGTGAGCCGGGCAGGCCGCACTCGACCGCCGTGGCGCGGGCGCGCGTGGCTGCGAGGTGGACGGCGCTGGAATGGTCGATCCGGACCTGTCCGGTGACCAGTCGCATCGGTTCCCGGCTCACTGATCCACCCACCGGACCGCGGTGATGGTGGTGCCCTGCCCCGGCAGTGACCGTGCGTCGAATTCGTGCATGAGCCGTCGTGCACCGCCCAGACCGTGCCCCAGGCCGCCGCCGGTGGTGAAGCCGTCGGCCATCGCGTCCTCCAGATCGTCGATGCCCGGTCCCTCGTCCCGCACGACGAGCCGCAGTCCCGCTCCGCGCGCTTGCTGCAGGCGGTCGATGGTCAACGTGCCGCCGCCGCCGTGCAGGTAGGCGTTGCGCGCCAGTTCACTGGCGGCGGTGACCACACGGGTCTGGTCGACCAGGCTGAAGCCCAGCTCCTGGGTGGCCGCCCGCACGGCGTGGCGGGCGGTCAGCAGGTCGCCTTCCGTGCGCACCTCATAGGTCTCGGTGGATTGAGGACGGGAAGTTGTGGATTGAGGACGGGAGGGTTGGGCGGCACGTCGAGCGGCGGGCGCCGACCGCCGACCGTCGATCACGCTGCCGGTCGCGTTCCGCCCCTCGTGGCCCGAGCCGTCGACACCCCGCTCTCCGGACAGCCTCACTCCTGCGTCTCCGCTGTCCGGGGCGGTCGCACGGTCTGGTACCAGCCGAGGGCCGCCATGCCCTGCTCGGCGTTCAGCGCGGTCTCTACCCCAGTCATGTCGATACCCAGCTCCACGAGAGTGATCGTCACCGCAGGACTCATCCCTGCGACGATCACCCGTGTACCCAGGAGTTGCGCCATGGTGCTCAGTTCCATCAAAGCGCGCGCCACGAACGAGTCGATGAGCTGTACGCGGGAGATGTCGATCAGCACATGGCGTGCGCCGTCCTCGACGATGCGGCTGGTCAGCTCCTCGGCCAGGGCCATGGCGGAGGTGTCGTCGACCTCGCTGAGCAGCCCGGTGACCAGGGTGTCTCCCAGTCTCAGGATGGGCGTCACCCCTGCCGTCGGCGCGCTCACAGCTGTCCCGGGGAAGCCGAGGCCCCCAGCCGCGCCCGGGTGTCGGACTTCTCGGTCAGTGCGATGGCGGTGGAGAGGGCGTCGGCCAGTGTGGCGCGGGTCTGGATGCCGGACAGATCGATCCCCAGCTGCACGATCGTCTGGGCGATCCTGGGCTTGATGCCGCTGATGACACACTCGGCGCCCATCAGGCGCACGGCCTTCACCGTCTGCATGAGGTGCTGGGCGACCGCCGTGTCGACCGTCGGCACCCCGGTGATGTCGATGATGGCGACCAGTGCCTCGTCCTTCTGGATCGAGTGGAGCAGGTTCTCCATCACCACCTGACTGCGGGCCGTGTCCAGATTCCCGATCAGCGGTACGGCCAGAACCTGATGCCACAGGCGCACGACCGGCGTCGAGACCTCGAGGAGCTGACGGCTCTGCCGCCGGATGATCTCCTCACGCCCCTCGACATATGTCTCGAACGACAACGCGCCGGCAGCATCCAGCAGCCGGTTGATCATCAGTGCGGCGGTGAACATGTGGCCGGAGGTGAGGTCCTCGTCCTGCACCGCCTCCAGCAGGGCTTCCTTCATCGCCAGGACCGCCAACGACGTCGCCGTCGGCTCCGCGCCCTCGCGGGCCCGGCGAAGTGACATGTCCGTGACGGCGTCGCTCAACGCGGAGTGCCTGCTGACGATCGCCTCGGCGGGCAGACTGCTGGCCAGACCGGTGCCCAGTGCGGTGACCAGCGCGTCCGCCTCTTCACGCAGCTCCGCCTCGGCCGGTCCTCCAGTGCTCAGGCCCACGCGCTCTTCCTGCAGCTGCACCCAGCGATCGGCGATCTCACCGGCCCGGCGCTGCAGCACCTCGGTCAGGCGCTCCCGCACTACGGACTCCCTGTCACTCATTGCCCGGCCCTCTCAATCGGCGCCCACGACTCTCTACGCCCCCGGCAAGGGCCCGGCCGATCGTAGCCGCACGGCAACGTTCTCCACGAGTCGCCCCGGAGCCGGAGAGGCCTGGCAAACGAGCAGGCCGGTCCCACGGGCCAGCAGAACGATCAGGCCACACGGGAGGCGATGTTTGCGCCGTGGATCAGTGGCCACACGGATGGAGAGCAACAAGACGTCGAAGCCAAGGGAGCGTGAGCGGACATGACTGCCAACGAGAAGGCCAAGGCCAAGACCGAGCAGGCCACCGGCGCTGCCAAGGAGACCGTGGGCCGCGCTGTCGGCAACGAGAGTCTGACCGCCGAGGGGCGCGTCGAGCGGAAGAAGGGCGATGCCCGCCAGGCCAAGGAAAAGATCAAGGATGTCGGCAAGCACTAGCCGACCGAACTGCTGTCACAGCGGTGGGGCAGACCCTCAGGGGTCTGCCCCACCGCTGTGACATGAGCAACCCCGTCATCTGCCGAGGATTCCTGAAATTTTCGGAGAGCGTCGTCAGAGGAAGCGCCGGATGGGCACGACAGTCGCTTCCCTGGCGCGCTGAAGGAGTGAGCGGCGCTTCCAGCGTCCGGGAGTCATGAGCACACTGTGCGCGAGGTCTTCGGTGAAATGGCTGTCGAGCGTGGCGGTGAACGTCCGGTCCAGGACGGCCAGCATGACCTCTTCGTCGTGGTCGAGGGAGCGGCGGTTGAAGTTCGTCGATCCGACCAGGGCCATGATGCTGTCGACGGTGATGACCTTGGTGTGGAGCATCGTCGGCTGGTACTGGAAGACCTTGACGCCGCAGGCGATGAGGTCTTCGTAGTAGCGCTGGCCGGCCAGCTGGCAGACCCTCTTGTCGGTGTGCGGGCCCGGCAGCAGGATCTCGACCTCGACGCCGCGGCGGGCGGCGGCGCACAGCAGCTCGATGAAGTAGGCGTCGGGGGCGAAGTAGGCGGTGGCGAGCCGGATCCGTTCCTCCGCGGATTCGATGACCACGCGAAGCAGTGTCTGCATGTCCTGCCAGCCGAAGCTGGCCGAGCCCCGCACCACCTGTACGACGGCGTCGCCCTGCGGGTCATGGTTGATGAGCCGGTCGCGGTCATCGAAGAGATGGTCGTGGCACTCGGCCCAGTTCTGGGCGAACGCGGCGGCCAGTCCGTCCACGGCGGGCCCGCGCACCTGTACGTGGGTGTCGCGCCACTCGTCGGGGTTGCGGGCATCGCCGCACCACTCCTCGGCGATGCCGACCCCGCCGGTGAACGCGGTCGCCTCGTCGACGACGAGGACCTTGCGGTGGCAGCGGTGGTTCTGCTTCAGCGGTGAGAGGTGGCGCGGTTTGCGGAACCAGGCCACGTGCACGCCGGCTCGCTCCATCGCCTCCAGCTGGTCCTTCTCGATGAGCCGGCTGCCGAAGCCGTCAAGCATGAGGCGCACCCGCACCCCCTGGCGTGCCCGTTCGGCCAGTGCGTCGGCGAATTGCTGGGCGATCTCGCCCTTCCAGTACACGAACGTCATCATGTCCACGGTGTGCTGCGCGGAGCGGATGCCGTCCAGCATCGCCGCGAATATCCTGTCGCCGTTGCGCAACGCGACAAGCGCGTTGCCTTCGGTCGCCGCGACCCCTATGAGTCTCTCCAGCCGACGTCTGGCGCGTCGGGCCCGCTCAGCGAGGACATCATCGATGTCCTCCTCTCCGTTGCCGGAGGGAGACGACGTGACGACGCCCGTCGTTCCGGTGGTGCCTGCGGAAGCGCTCTGCGTGGATGTCATGGACGCACCTTCCTCGACAATGAGCGGGAAGACAAAAGCGAAGTGCCTGTTCCAGGGATTGCACGCCTCTCCGGGGGCAGAAGGCGGGCATGACAACCGGATCAGTAACGGCACGCGGGCGCAGACAGGCCCGGCGCGCGGCGAACAGCACGGCCCTTGAGGGCGCGGCCCGTGCGGGCTTCGTGGCCCGCGGGGTCATCTACCTGCTCATTGGTGTGCTTTCTCTCAGGATCGCCTTCTCGGACGGAGGCGGTGAGCAGGCAGACCGGGGTGGCGCCATCGCCGAGATCGCCGAGAAGCCCTTCGGCACGGTTCTGCTGTGGCTGCTGGGCATAGCCCTGGTGGGGATGGCCTTGTGGCGTCTGACCGAAGCGGCCTTCGGGCAAGCGGGGCCCGACGGCAAGAAGGCGAGCAAGAGGGCGATGGCCGCAGGCCGCTGCGTCTTCTACGGATTCGTCGCCTACTCCGTGCTGTCGTACGCGGTCGGAGAGAAGGGCAGCGGCAGCGGGAGCTCGGACAAGGAATCCCAGGACATCACGGCGAAGGCCCTGGACTGGCCCGGCGGGCAGTGGATCGTCGGGATCGCGGGTGCGGTGGTGGCCGGCGCAGGCGTGTGGATCGCTGTCAGGGCGGTCATGCTCAAGTTCAAGAAGCACTTGAAGATGTCCGAGATGTCGCCGAAAACCCGCAAGGTGGTCAACTTTCTGGGCGTGTTCGGCGGAGCGTGCCGAGGCTCGGTCTTCGCTGTCGCGGGAGGCTTCGCCATCGCGGCAGCCCTTGAGCACAAGCCGGGTCAGGCCAAGGGGATGGACGACACGCTGCGCTCCTTCACCGACACCCCCGCCGGCCCCTGGCTGCTTGTGCTCATAGCGCTCGGCCTCGCGGCCTTCGGTGGCTTCTCCTGGGCCAACGCCCGCTGGCGCAAGGTCTGAAGGTCTCATCCCACGAATGAGCTGGGTTCGCGCGGGCTGAGACCTGCGATCGACGCCAAGGACCCGACGCCCGGGCCGAGTTGATCGCGCGCTAGCCTTCGTACGCATGACCGATACACAGACTCGCGACCGGTTCGCGGGTGAGCTCGAGAGACCGCCGGCCCGCCGCTTACTGTGGCTCGCCGCCGGCGGCACCGCGGCCTTACTCCTTGCCGACCTCGCCACGCGCGCCTACAACCACTACGAACCCATACCGGCCGTCCGCAGGCTGGTGAACGTCGACGTCGAGGCCAACCTGGCCACCTGGTGGAACAGCACGCTGCTCCTTGCCGTGGCGGGCATGGCGCTGACCGCTGCGCTGCTCGGCGGGCGCTCCACGCGCCCCGGGCGGCGGTCCTGGCTGGGTCTTGCCGCCGCGACCGCACTGCTCAGCGTCGACGAGACGGTGTCGTTGCACGAGCGCCTCGGTGAGGTCGGCCGGTCGTGGAAGGAGTGGGCCGGGGGTTCGCTGCCCACGCACGCCTGGGTGCTGCCCGGCGCGGTGCTCGCGGCGGCGGGCACCGCCATCGCCGTGCTGTGGGCGCGCAACCTCCCGCGCGACCTGCGGCGAGGGCTCCTTGCCGCACTGGGGGTGTACCTGGGCGGGGCGCTGCTGACTGAGGCGTTCAACGGCTGGGCGCACGCGAACGGCCACAGCACCGTGCTGATGCTGGGAACGGTCGTGGAGGAGGGTTTGGAGATGAGCGGCTGCCTGGTCGCCCTCGCCGTCCTCGGCCGGTACGTGGTTCTGGAGTCCGACCCGAAGTCCGGGCGCGCCTCGGTCCGTCTGCGGGACGGCTAGGCCGCGGCCGGTCTCTTGGCTGGAGCGGCTCGGCGTCGGGACGGGGTCCGTTCAGTGCCCCGGGCCGCCGTGGTCCCGGTGGCGGTGGTGCAGGGCGGAGTGGACGGCCAGGGCCAGGAGCGCCAGGACCGCGAAGAGGATCGCGAGGCCCGCAAGTGCCCAGGGGCTGGGAGGTCCGCCGCTTGCCCACACCCCGAAGAGCACGGCCAGGGCCAGGAAGAGCGGCGTGTAGACGTAGGTGAGCAGGTGGCGCAGGCGATGGGCACGGTGTGTGTGCACCGGGGACGCGCCGGCCGGACCATGGGCGAGCGGTCCGGGGTTCGGGGGACCGGACGCCGTGTGCGGGTGCCCGCGGCGGCCGGGGCGTGCGCCTTTCATGGCTACCTCCAGCAGCTGAGGGCACGGGCTGCCGTGGGTTCTCGTCAAGGTCAAGGATAGTCCCGCCCGGGCCGGCGCTCCGGGATCACGCCGGACCGCCGTTCCCGGATCATGCCGGGTGACCGGGGGTGATGTCGGTGACGTCGCTCAGGCGGAGCAGCTCCTCGTAGGGCGGCGGGTCCGCGCCCGCCTCCACCGGAGTGAGATGGAAGCCCACGTGATCGCCCCAGTCGGCGTGCCGCTCGACCTTGCCGACCCACCAGGCGCAGGAGTCCGTCAGCACGGGAGTCCCGCCCGTGCGTGGCTCCCACCGGACACCGGCGAACTTGTCGACCCGGTCGCCGCACTCGCCCCCGAACAGCCGGGCCGTCCGGTGCTGATCGCGCCTGAGGAGATGCACGCCGAGGAACACGGAGCTTCGGGCCGCTCGGTACGTGTGGTTCGCCCGGGACAGCCACACCACGAAGCGCGGCGGATCCATCGCACACTGCGAGGCGAACCCCACCAGGCAGCCCGCAGGACCGTCGTCGGCAGCCGCCGTCACCACGTACATCGGGTAGTCGAGGCGGTCGGTGAACCCGTCCACGGACACCAAGGTGATCACCTCTCCTAGGCCGGGGGATCCGGGAGTTCGCGCGGTTCCAGGGGGCGCGTGGCGGGGCCGTGCAGGACCGAGCCGTCCGTCGCGAAGCGGGAGCCGTGGCAGGGGCATTCCCATACCCGCTCCGCGTCGTTGAACTGCACCAGGCACCCCAGGTGGGTGCAGCGCGCGGAGAGCGCGGTGGCGTTCCCGTTCTCGTCGCGGTAGACCGCGCACCGCTTGCCCTGCAGGCGTACGACGGCCCCGCTGTCCGGCGGGATGTCGGTCAGCGCGTCGACGTGGCTGGTGTGCAGCCGGTCGCCGATGAAGTGCTTCGCCGCTGCCGCCTGGTAGGAGGCCAGTTGGCCCGCGTCGCGCACCGGTGGCAGCCGCCGGGGATCGTAGAGATCGGTCCAGGCCGGTCGCGGACCGCCCGCGACATGGGCGGTGAGCAGCCGGCCCGCCATCACGCCGTTGCTCATGCCCCAGCCGCCGAAGCCGGTGGCGACGAAGACGTGCTGGGTGCCGGGGTGGGCGTGGCCGACGTACGGCAGGTGGTCGACGGAGTCGTTGTCCTGCGCCGCCCACCGGTAGGTCTCGCCCTGCTCGGCGAAGTGCGGCAGGTGCTCGCGTGCCCAGGCGTCGAGCCGGTCGAACCGCGCGCGCACGTCGCCCGCGCCCGGTTCGAACGACTCCCCGGTGACGATGAGCAGCCGTCGCCCGTCGTCGTAGGGCGCGCTGCGCAGGGAACGGGTCCCGCCCTCCGGCGTGATGTACATGCCTGTGGGCGCGGCCTTTGACGGCACGGGCGCCGCGATCACCAGCTCCCGACGGGGCTTGATCCGGGTGAAGAGCAGGGTGCGGTCGAAGACGGGGTAGTGCGTGGCGATGACCACGTCGCGTGCCTCGACCGTTACGCCGGATTCCGTGGTGACCCGGCACCGGGCGCCGTCGTGGAGGGCGGTGACCCGGGAGCGCTCGAAGACGCGTCCCCCCGCGCGGGTGATGTTCTCGGCCAGGGCGAGCAGGAACTTCCTTGGATGGAACTGCAGTTGGCCGCCGACCCGTACCGCGCCGGTGACGGCGAAGGGCAGTTCCGTCTCGGTCACGAAGGACGCGTCGAGCCCGGCCCGCCGTGCCGCCGCCACCTCCTGCCGCAGCTCGTCGACGCGTGCGGGGTCCTGTACGTAGGTGAAGGCGGCGGCGCGTTCCAGGTCCGCGTCGATGCCGAGCTCGGTGCAGAGGGTGGCTGTCCGCTCGACCGCTTCCTGCTGCGAGAGCGCGTACAGCCGGGCGTCGTCGGCGCCGTGCCGCGCCTCGATGCCGGCGTAGATGAGGCCGTGCGCCGCGGTCACTTTGGCCGTGGTGCAGCCGCTCACGCCCGAGGCGATCCGGTCGGCCTCGAGGACGACGACGTCGAGACCGGCACGGACCAGGTCCCAGGCGGTGCACAGCCCGGCGATGCCGCCGCCGACGACCGTGACGTCCGCCGTCAGATCCGCGTCGGGGGCCGGATATGCGGTGGCGGGCGTGGTCGCCATCCAGTACGACTCGTCGACCGTCCGGCGTTGCGTGGCCATGGCGCCTCCTGGGGGACCGGTGGTACGCGGTCATGGCGCTGACGGGTACCCCGGGCGGTAGGTCTCAGTGGTCGCGTATCCGCGTTTCGGATACCGCCGAGGGGCGCACCCATGCACAGGGTGCGCCCCTCGGGTCATACGCGGTCCAGGCGTCAGACCAGGTCGTCGTCCGCGTCCTGACGCTGCTGCGCGCGGGCGTCGCCCGGGTTGCGCTCCTGCTGACGGCCCTGACCCGGCTGTGCGGGGTCCTGGTCGCGCCGGCCCCGCTGTGCGGGCTCCTGGCGGCCGGGGGCCTGACGGGACGGATCGGCGGACCGCTTTTGCTTGCCCATGAGTTCACTCCTCGTGAGGGCGGATTGGTTTTCTCATCGTGGCACGGCGGTAACTCAGTGCATGTCAGGCGATTGCGCTGCGTGATGGAGCCTGGTGAGGAGTGCCGCCGAGGGCGGGTCTACCGCTCGGTCACCTTCCAGCGCTGGTTGGCCCCGGAGTTCGGTGTCCACGTCGTGACGGCGGCTCCGTCGTGCGTGGCCTGGCCGCCGACCTCGAGGAGCCGGCCCGTGGCCGCATTGACGAGGGTCCATGTGCCGTCACCCGTCGTAGACATGATCCACTGGACGGCCTTGTCGCGGGGGCCGGTGTCGGGCTCGACCACCGGGGCCCCGGCACGGACGGCCAGCCGTTTCCCCTCCGCCGAGTCGGCGAACACGTACCGCCGCTGATTTCCGGTGTCACCGCTGATCTGCCGCAGCCGCCACCGCTGGCCGGCCGAGTCCGCGGCGGTCTTGATGACGAGGCCGGTGCCGTTGTCGGCGACGGTGAGGCCCTTGCCGCTCTGGACGCCGGTCAGCTCGTACGTGTGGCCCTTCTGCAGCGGGGAGGCGTCCTTCGCGACGCCGGAGACCCCCTCGACGAGGAACGAGGTCACCGACTGGGCGGGCACCGTGAAGGTGGCCTTCCTGCCGCTGACGCCGATGGCGTCGTGCCGTTCGAGCTTGCCCTCGGCGCTGGTCACGACGGGGGTGACGGTGGCTGTGCCGCGCACGTGGCCGAACTTGGACAGGTCGACCGTGACCGTGCGCTCGGCGGCCGAGCTGTTGACGTGGACGACCGTCGCCGCGTCGCCCTTCCGGGACACGGCGGCGGCGCTCGACGTGTCGTCGACCTTGACCAGCCGGTCGCCGGGCTTGATGAAGTGCGTGAAGTTGCGTGCCGTGTCGAACTTCGTGTTCGTACGGATGGGGCAGGTCTCCAGTGTGTCCTTGGAGGTGCAGCTGAACGGCAGTTGGATGCTGCCCCAGTTGCCGCCCTTGGCGGACTCGCCGCCCGGCTTCATGTTGTCGTAGTCCTCCACCGGCTGCCAGAACACCCAGGCCTTCGGCTCCAGTTCACGCAGGTCGTCGACCATCCGCTGGGCCAGGCCGAGGCCCGGCCGCATGTCGTCGAAGTCCTGGCCGTCGCCCCAGTCGCCCTCGACCTCGCTCATCCACAGCGGCTTGTCCGCCGCCTTGGCCAAGTCGCGCACGCTGGTGCGTCCTTCGGTGCCGTAGGTGTGGACGTTCATCTGGCTGACGGCGTCCCTGACCTCCTGCGGGTAGGAGTTCCAGTTCCGCGTGAAGGTGGTGGGGTTGGTCTCGTCCATCGCGGAGATCTTCGCTCCGGTCCCGGACTTCCTGAGAGCCGGGTCGAGGGCGCGGATCACCTTCTGCTGGAGCTCGGGGCCGATGTGGGCGCCCTCCTGGCGGCCGCCGACCGGCTCGCCGTCCGCTCCCAGGCGGGTGCCCCAGTAGTCCGTGTTCGGTTCGTTGAACGGGTCGAGGGTGTCGACCTTGATGCCGTGGGACTTCTCGAGACGCTCGGTCGCTCCCGCCAGGTAGGAGGCGAAGTCGTCGACGGACCCGGTCTTGAGCTGGTCGTCGCTCGCGTTGAAGCCGCCCGAGACATAGCCGCTCTCGGTCATGAACCACGGCGGCGAGTTGCTGAACGTCTCCCAGTGGTCGACGTCGTCCTTGATCCGGTCGACCCACCAGCGCTGGGTGGCGTCGGCCTTCGGGTTCCAGTCGGCCTTGTCCGCGGCGCTCCACCAGTCGGTGTCCTCGCGGGTGGTGCCCGCGGGGGCCTTCCACCAGCCCTCGACCGCGCCGCCGGGGCGCAGATAGTCCTTGACGTCGGGGGCGTTGCCGCCACCGATGTTGTAGCGGGCGATGTTCAGGGCCAGGCCGTTGTCGCCGAAGAGGAGCCTGGCCAGCTTCTCGCGTATCTCCTTGGGGTAGTCGCCGGTGGCGTTGGCGAACCAGACCAGGCTCGTGCCCCAGCCCTCGAACTTCTCGTGCTGGTAGGAGGGGTCGGGCCGGACGGTGACGGCGTCGGAGGCCGCGGCGGCCGACTGCGGCGGGGCCGTGACCAGGGCAGCCCCGGTGGCCAGGGCGGTGATGCCGACGATGCCGACCAGTCGCCTCGTGCGGGTCCTCGTGCGGGTCCCTGTGCGGGTCGTCGTGCGCGTTCTCGTGCGGGTACGAGGTGCCAACGTGTGCTCCCAACTCGGGTGCGCTGCGGAGCCGTGTCGCCCCGCACGCGGGCAGGACGGCACGGCTCTGGGACGGGTGGCGCTGTACAGGAGGGGGTGGTGGTGTCAGGAGGGGGTGGTGGTGTCAGGAATGGAGGCGGCGCAGGACCGCGACGTCTCCGGGCGGCAGGGCGAGAGTGCCGTCGGCGGCATCCCGGGGTCCGCCGATCAGGACGTCTCCGGTCAGTCCGGGCAGAGGCACGGTGTCGTCCGTCCGGTTGACCAGGAACAGGTAGCGGCTTTCGGCATCGCGGCGTACGGCCAGCTCGACGCGTCCCCGTGCGGGAGCGGGCAGTTCGCTCTCGACACCCGCGCCGGCGAGGAGCTGTGGCAGCAGGGCGGTGAGTCCGTCCGTGCCGAGCCGCGTGGACACGTACGCCGCCGAACCCCGCCCTGCCGCCCGGCGGGTGACGGCGGGCCGCTCGGCGTACGAGCCGGTGCGGTACCGGGCGAGGATCTCCACCTCCGGACCCGTGACCGTGATCCGGTCGGTCCACACCGAGCCCGTGGTGGCGTTGTCGAGCTCGACCGCGTCGCCGTCGAGCAGCGGCCCGAACTCCTCGACGCGGATGCCGAGCAGATCACGCAGCGCTCCTGGATAGCCGCCGAGCCAGATGTGGTCGTTCTCGTCGACGATGCCGGAGAAGTAGGTCGTGACCAGATGGCCGCCGCCCTCGACATAGCGTGTGAGGTCCTTGGCCAGCGCCTCGGGGACCACGTGCAGCACGGGCGCGATCAGGACGTCGTACGGTGCGAGTTCGGTCCGCGTGGTCACGACGTCGGCCCGGATGCCGAGGGCCAGGAGTGCGGAGTACCAGTCCAGGGCCTCCTGGTGGTAGTCGAGCCGGGATGTGGGATGCGAGTCCTGCTCGCTGGCCCACCACGAGTCCCAGTCGAAGAGGACGGCCACACGCGCCGGTTCGCGCCCGGAGCCCGCGACGGGCGCCAGCGCCTCGAGCGTCTGCCCCAGACCGGTCACCGCACGGAAGAGATCACTGTCGGCCCCGGCGTGCGGCACCATCGCCGAGTGGTACTTCTCGGCGCCTGCCGCCGACTGGCGCCACTGGAAGAAGCACACGGCGTCCGCGCCGTGCGCGACGTGCAGCAGGGAGTCGCGGGCCAGGTCACCCTCGCGCTTGGCCAGGTTGACGGGCTGCCAGTTCACGGCGCTGGTGGAGTGTTCCATGAGGAACCACGGGCGGTGGCCCGCGATGGAGCTGGTGAGGCTGGCGGAGAAGGACAGTTCGTCCCTGGCCTGCGGACCCGGCACGACGTAGTGGTCGTTCGAGACGAAGTCGATCTCGCCCGCCCAGTCGGCGTAGTCCATGCCCTTGGTGCCGCCCATCACCATGAAGTTCGTGGTGACGGGCACCTCCGGTGTGATCTCGCGCAGGACGTCGCGCTCCGCCCGCAGACAGTCCTTCAGCGCGTCCGACGAGAACCGCTTGAAGTCGAGCTGCTGGGTGGGGTTGGGGTGCGACGCCGCGAGCCGCGGCGGCAGGATCTGCTCCCAGTCGCTGTAGCGCTGCGCCCAGAAGGCCGTTCCCCAGGCGTGGTTGAGGCCGTCGAGGGTGGTGTACCGGGCGCGCAGCCAGTCACGGAAGGCGCGGGCCGCGTCGTCGGAGTAGTCGTAGATGTTGTGGCAGCCCAGCTCGTTCGAGACGTGCCAGGCCACCAGGGCCGGGTGGCCGGCGTAGCGCCGGGCCATCTCGCGCACCAGGCGCAGCGCGTGCTCGCGGAAGACGGGCGAGGTGGGCCGCCAGTGCTGTCGCGCACCCGGCCACACCGTCTCACCGGCGGCGGTCACCGGAAGGATCTCCGGGTGCGCCGCGGTGAGCCAGGGCGGCGGGGACGCGGTGGCGGTGGCCAGGTCGACCCCGATGCCGCCCGCGTGCAGCAGGTCCATGACCTCGTCGAGCCACGCGAAGTCCCAGGTGTCCTTGGAGGGCTGGATGCGGGCCCAGGAGAAGATCCCCACGGAGACGATGTTGACGCCGGCCTCGCGCATCAGCCGGACGTCCTCCTCCCAGACCTCGCGCGGCCACTGCTCGGGGTTGTAGTCGGCGCCGTACGCGAGACGGGGAGCGGCGCCACCGTCCGGTCCGCGCAGGAGCCGGGACGGGAGGGTGGGGGGCATGGTGGTCCTTCCGGTGTGTTGCTCGATGTCGCCGGGTGTACGGGGGCGCTCGTGCCGCGTCACTTCTGGACGCTGAAGCCCTGCTCGGTGCCGTACTTGACGGAGGCTTCCTGCCAGGACTTCAGGCCCTCGGACAGGGGAGTGCCCGAGACGTAGGCCTTGCCCGCGGTGTCGTTGAAGACCGAGTTGGCGTACACCTGGTAGGGCAGGTACTTCCAGTCGTCGGCGACGTTCGCCGCGGACTCGGCGAAGACCTTGTTGGCCTTCTGGCCGCCGAAGTAGGGGAACTCGGTGTCCTGGAACGCCTTGGACCTGAGGTCCTTGGTGGTCGCGGGGAAGGCGCCCTCCGAGATGCGGGTCTGCACGCCCTTGCCGGAGTTGGCGTACTCGACGAAGGCGTAGGCGAGTTCCTTGTTCTTGCCGAGCTCCGGCAGGGCCAGCGAGCTGCCGCCGTTCTCGGCGCTCGCATCGGCGCCCGCGGTCCACTGCGGCAGCGGCGCCGCGCGCCAGTCGCCGGCGGCCTCCTTCACACCCGAGGCGAAGTTGGCGGGCATCCAGGCACCGGTGGGCAGGGTGGCGATGGTGCCGTCGCCGAACGCCTTGTACCACTCGTCGGTCCAGGGGTTGATCTGTGCGACCAGCTTCTCGTCGATGAGCTTCTGCCAGGTCTTGGTGTAGGTGCGGGCGCCCTTGTCGGAGAAGTCGATGCCCACCTTGGTGCCGTCGACCTTGTAGGGGCGCGAACCCGCCTGCCACAGCAGGCTGGTGGTCAGGCCCGCCTCACCCGTGTCGCTGGTGATGTACGCCTTCGGGTCGGCCTTGTGCAGCTTGCGGGCGGCCTGGAGGTACTCGTCCCAGGTCGTCGGCACCTTGATCTTGTGCTTGTCGAAGACCTTCTTGTTGTAGAAGAGGGCCATGGGGCCGGAGTCCATCGGCAGGGCGTAGACGCCGTCACCGGACTTCACCGCGTTCCACGGGCCCGGCGAGTAGGAGTCCTTGAGCCTGTCCGCGCCGAAGGGCGTCAGGTCGGTGATGGACTCGGTCAGGGCGTACTGACTCAGCGCGTAGTACTCGACCTGCGCGACGTCGGGGACGCCCTTCTTCGCCGAGATGGCGTTCTGCAGGGCCGTGTACTGGTCCTTGTTGGTGCCCGCGTTCACCAACTCGACGTCGACGGCGGGGTGTTCCTTCTCGAAGTCGGCGACCACCTTCTTGAGGGTGGGCTCCCACGCCCACACCTTGACCTTGCCGCCCTTCTTCAGGGCGGCCTTGATGTCCGCGGCCGAGACCTGCTTCTGGCCGGAGCCGTCGTCGTCGGAGCCGCCGCAGGCGGTCGCGCCCAGGGTGAGGGCGCAGACGAGACCTATGCCGCGCAGCAGGCGGCGGGTGTTCTGGGGCATGGCGATGCTTCCACTTCTCCGTGGTCCGAAAGGGGGGTGGTGCAACGGGGGTCAACTGGCGTGCGGGTGCTACTCCTTGACGCTTCCGGCGGCGAGTCCGGACTGCCAGTACCTCTGGAGCAGCAGGAACGCGGCGATCAGCGGCAGGACGGTGATCAGCGAACCGGTGATCACCAGGTGGAAGACGGGATCGCCGCCGGCTGTCGCGGCCTGGGCGTTCCAGCTCTTGAGGCCCAGGGTCAGCGGGTACCAGTCCGGGTCCTTGAGCATGATCAGCGGCAGGAAGTAGTTGTTCCAGGTCGCGACCATCGTGAACAGCAGGACGGTCACGGTGCCGGGCGCGAGCAGCGGCAGGGCGACCTGGAAGAAGGTGCGCAGCTCGCTCGCCCCGTCGATGCGGGCGGCCTCCATCAGCTCGGTGGGGATGGCCTCGGTGGCGAAGACCCACATCAGATAGAGCCCGAAGGGCGAGATGAGCGAGGGGATCAGGACTGCCCAGGGGGTGTCGGTCAGGCCCATCTTGCTGAACATCAGGAAGGTGGGCACCGCCAGGGCCGTACCGGGCACGGCGACGGCGCCGATGACGACGGCGAAGACCGCGCGCTTGCCGGGGAAGTCGAACTTCGCGAGGGCGTAGCCGCCGAGGACCGCGAGGAAAGTGGCGCCCCCGGCCCCGACGACCACGTACAGAAGGGTGTTCAGGAACCAGCGGGTGAAGACGCCGTCGTTGTACGTGAAGGTCGCGCTGATGTTGTCCCACAGGGCGAAGTCCCCGCCGAACCACAGGCCGAACGAACCGGCGAGCCCCTCCTGGGTCTTGGTGGCGCTGATGACCAGCCACAGCAGCGGTATCAGGCTGTAGAGCAGGACGAGGCCGGTGAGCACGGTGAGCAGGACGCTGCGCCGGGGCCGGCCCGCGGTGTGCGGCCGGGACGTGCGGACGCGGGGTGTGCGCAGGCGGGGAGGGGCGCCCGGCGCGCGGGCGGGCGCCGGGACGGTGGGGGAGGCGGTGGTGACGGGGCTGCTCGGTCCGGTCATCGGGTCACGCTCCCTTGCGCATGCCGCGCAGCTGGACGACGTAGGCGATGACCATGGTGATCAGGCCCATGACGATGGCGACCGTCGCGGAGTAGTTCTGCTGCTGACCGGAGAAGGACAGCGAGTACGTGAGGAGGTTCGGGGTGTAGTCGGTGGTGATGGCGTTGGGCGCGAGGTTCTGCAGGATGCTCGGCTCGTTGAAGAGCTGGAAGCTGCCGATGATCGAGAAGATCGTCGCGATGACCAGCGCGCCGCGGATCGCGGGGAGTTTGATGGCCGTGATGACGCGGATCTGACCGGCGCCGTCGATCTCCGCGGCCTCGTACAGGGAGTGCGGGACGACGCGGAGCGCGGAGTAGAAGATCAGCATGTTGTAGCCCACGAACTCCCAGGTGACGATGTTGCCGATCGACGCGAGGACCAGCGAGGGCGAGAGCGGGTCGGGCAGCGAGACGCCCAGGGCGTCGTTGATGTCGCCCACGAGCCCGAAGCGGGTGCCGTACATGAAGCCCCACATCAGCGAGGCGACCACGGCGGGCACGGCGTACGGCAGGAAGACCGAGATCCGGAAGAAGTCCTTGCCGTACAGGCGGCCGCTGTCCAGGGCGAGGGCCACGAGCAGGGCGATGCCCAGCATGATCGGGACCTGGACCGCGAGGAACAGCGAGACCCGCCCCAGGGACGCCCAGAACTGGTCGTCGCTCAGGGCCTGTTGGTAGTTGTCGAGGCCCACGAACGTGGTGCCGCCGATGAGTTGGTCACGGAAGAGACTGAGATAGACCGAGTAGGCGAGGGGGGCCAGGAAGACCAGGGCGAAGACCGCCACGAAGGGGCCGATGAAGCCCCAGCCCGTCCAGGAACGGCGATTCCGTGGTGACGGTGGTCGGGCGGGACGCCGCTCCGCGGCCTCCTGCAGGTGAAGCGTCGTCATGTCGTTCCTCGCTCGTCCATCTCGGAGCCGGGTCACGTGCCGCGATGTTTGCGTAAACATCGCGGCGTGACAAGGGGATGAGCCGAGCGCCGCAGGATGTTATGTTTACGTAAACATTCAGTGGCGGAATGTCTACACTGCCCCGATGGCGGCGGTCAAGGGTCGTCCGAGAAGACTGAGAACAACGGCGAGGGAGACAGTGGAAGCAACCGAAAGCACCTCGGCGAGCGGGATCCCGGCCGAACGGCCCGAACGGGCTGAACGGGCTGAACGGTCCGCGCGCCGCGGGCAGAGCGCGTCCATGGCCGACGTGGCCCGTCTCGCGGGCGTCTCCTCACAGACCGTCTCCCGCGTCTCCAACGGGTTTCCGGGCGTCACCGAGGAGACCCGGCAGCAGGTGCTCGCCGCCATGAAGGAGCTCGGCTACCGGCCCAACAGCGCGGCCCGCGCCCTCAAGCGCGGCGAGTTCCGCACGATCGGCCTGATCACCTTCACCCTCTCCACCACGGGCAACGTACGCACCATCGACGCGATCGCCACCTCCGCCGCGCAGGAGGGGTACGCCGTCACCCTGCTCCCCGTCGCCGTCCCCACCCAGGACGAGGTGCGGGGCGCCTTCTCCCGCCTCGGGGAACTCGCCGTCGACGCCGTCATCGTCATCATGGAAGTGCACCTGCTCGACGCGGCGGCCCTCTCCCTGCCGCCCCATGTCCAGGTCGTCGTGGCCGACTCGGACGCGGGAGACCGCTACACCGTGGTCGACACCGATCAGGCGGGCGGCACCCGCGACGCCGTCAACCACCTGCTCGACCTCGGCCACCGGACCGTATGGCACCTCGCGGGACCCGAGGACTCCTATGCCGCCCAACGCCGCGCCGACGCCTGGCGGGCGACGCTCGACGAGGCCGGACGCGTCCCGCCGCCGCTCGTGCGCGGCGACTGGTCGGCGGAGTCCGGCTACCGGGCCGGTCTCGGCATCGCCGAACAGGCGGACTGCACGGCCGTGTTCGCCGCCAACGACCAGATGGCCCTCGGTCTGCTGCGCGCCCTGCACGAGCGTGGCCGCAAGGTGCCCGACGACGTCAGCGTCATCGGCTTCGACGACATCCCCGAGTCCGGCTCCTTCCAGCCACCTCTGACGACCGTCCACCAGGACTTCGCCGAAGTGGGACGCCGCTGCGTCGAAGGGGTCCTGCGCCAGATGCAGCAGAGCACACCGGAGCGCGGCACGACGCTGGTGCCCACCCGGCTCGTCCTGCGGCAGAGCACCGCTCGGCCACCTTCGCGCTGACCGCGCGCGAGAGGCGGTCCCCGGGAGAAGGTGGACCCGAGGACGTCACCCGAGGCCGGAGGTGCCGATGGACAGCGGCGGAGGTGCGCGAGGGCTGCGCTGCCTGGTGACCGGGGCGACCGGTTACATCGGAGGGCGGCTCGTGCCCGAGCTGCTCGACGCGGGGCACCGGGTGCGGTGCCTCGCCCGCTCACCGGAGAAGCTGCGCGACTACCCCTGGGCCGGGCGGGCCGAGGTGGTGCGGGGCGACGCGTCCGACGCCGAGTCGGTCGGTGACGCCATGCGGGACATCGACGTCGCGTACTACCTCATTCACGCGCTCGGCACCGGCTCCGGCTTCGAGAAGACGGACCGCACGACGGCCCGGATCTTCGCCGAACAGGCCCGCGCCGCGGGCGTGCGGCGCATCGTGTACCTGGGAGGGCTCACCCCCGAGGGCATCCCGGAGGAGAACCTGTCGCCGCATCTGCGCTCACGCGCCGAAGTGGGCCGGATCCTCCTGGAGTCCGGTGTGCCGACCACCATGCTCCGGGCCGCCGTGATCATCGGCTCCGGCTCCGCGTCGTTCGAGATGCTGCGCTACCTCACCGAGCGCCTGCCGGTCATGGTCACGCCGAGCTGGGTGCGCACCCGGATCCAGCCCATCGCCGTGCGCGACGTCCTGCGCTACCTCGTGGGCAGCGCCACCATGCCCGACGACGTCAACCGCGCCTTCGACATCGGCGGCCCCGACGTCGTCACCTACCGCGACATGATGAGGCGGTACGCGACCGTGGCGAAGCTGCCCCACCGCCTCATCGTGCCGGTCCCCATCCTGACCCCGCGCCTCTCCAGCCACTGGGTCGGCCTGATCACGCCCGTACCGGCGTCGATCGCCCGTCCCCTCGCGGAATCGCTGCGCCACGAGGTCGTCTGCCACGAGCACGACATCGCCCGGTACGTCCCCGACGAGCCCGGCATCCCGATCAGCTTCGACACGGCGCTCGCCCTGGCCCTCAAGCGCGTGAAGGACGCCCAGGTCACCACCCGGTGGTCGTCCGCATCGGTACCCGGCGCCCCCAGCGACCCGCTGCCCACCGACCCCGACTGGTCGGGCGGCAGCCTCTACACCGACCGGCGGGAACAGACCGTCGACGCCTCGCCGCAGGCCCTGTGGCGCGTCGTGGAAGGCGTGGGAGGCGACAACGGCTGGTACTCCTTCCCGCTGGCCTGGGCGGTGCGCGGCTGGCTGGACCGGCTCGTCGGCGGGGTGGGGCTGCGGCGTGGCCGCCGTGATGCCCAGCGGCTGCGGGTGGGGGACTCTCTGGACTTCTGGCGGGTCGAGGAGATCGAACCGGGACGGCTGCTGCGGCTGCGGGCCGAGATGCGGCTGCCCGGCCTCGCCTGGCTGGAGATGTACGCGGAACAGGACGAGAAGGGCCGCACCCGCTACCGGCAGCGGGCTCTCTTCCATCCCCACGGACTTCTGGGGCATGCGTACTGGTGGAGCGTGTCGCCGTTCCACGCCCTCGTCTTCGGCGGCATGGCACGCAACATCACACGTACGGCCGAACAGCGCACCGCGGGGACCACGAAGAAATCGTGACCCTGCGGCAATCCGGCGGCGCACCGGCTCCGAATCACCTCTGAAGGCGACCAGCGTCCAGGAGGATCACCGGGTGAACGAAGTAGTGCACATCAGCGGAGCTCCCTCCGCGGGCCCCGATCTGCCCGAACTGCTGAGCGAGGTGGCCCGCGGCGACCAGCAGGCGTTCGCCTCGCTGTACGACGCGGTCAGCTCGCCCGTCCTGGGGCTCGTGCGCACGGTGCTGCGCGACCCGGCCCAGTCCGAGGAGGTCGCCCAGGAGGTGCTGGTGGAGGTGTGGCGTACGGCCGCGCGCTACCGGCCGGAACGGGGGAGTGTCATGAACTGGGTGCTGACGATGGCGCACCGCAGAGCGGTGGACCGCGTGCGGTCCGTACAGGCGTCGGCGGAGCGCGACCACAAGGCGGCACTGCTCGAACGCACACCCGCCTTCGACGAGGTGAGCGAGCAGGTGGAGAACCGCCTGGAGCGCGAGCAGGTGCGCCGCTGCCTGCGCAATCTGACCGAGCTGCAGCGGCAGTCGGTGACCCTCGCCTACTACCGGGGGCTGACCTACCGGGAGGTCGGGGAGCTCCTTTCGGTGCCGCTGGGGACGGTCAAGACGCGGCTGCGCGACGGCCTGATCCGGCTGCGCGACTGCCTGGGGGTGAGCGCATGAGCGCCGCCGATCTGCACACGCTGACAGGTGCGTACGTCCTGCACGCACTCTCGGACGAGGAGCGCACGGAGTTCGAGCTGCACCTGCAGGAGTGCCAGGCCTGTGCCCAGGAAGTGAGCGAACTCGCCGCCACGGCAGGGCGGTTGGCCCGTGCCGTGTCGGTCGCCCCTCCGGCGCAGATGAAGGCCGACGTGCTGCGGCAGATCGCCACCGTCCGCCAACTGCCGCCGCACACGCTCACATCGGCGAAGACCCCCGGTGGCACGGGCCGCGGGCGGCAGCTGTCCCGCTTCGCCCTCGCCGCGTGTCTGGCCCTGGCCGCCGGGTTCGGCGGGATCGCCGTATGGCAGAACCAGCGGGCCGACGAGGCGGGCGAGCGTGCCGAACAGGCGCAGCAACAGACCGAGCAGCTGGCCAAGGTGCTCGCCGCACCGGACGCCAAGGCGTCCACCGGCCGGCTCACCGACGGGGCCACCGGCACGGTCGTGGTGGCCAAGAGCCTCAACCAAGCCGCTTTCGTGGCGGCCAAGATGCCCGAGCCGCCCTCGGGCAAGGTCTATCAACTGTGGTTCAACGACGACGGAACGATGCGCTCGGCCGGCCTGATGAATCCGGGCCGCAGCACCGAGGCGGTGCTGCTCGACGGCCCGGTGGACCAGGCATCCGGCATCGGCATCACCGTGGAACCCGCGGGCGGCTCCGAGGAGCCGACGTCCGACCCGGTGGCCCTGATGAACTTCCCCACGGCATGAGGAGCCGCAGCGCATGAACATGAGGAGCCACAGTGCATGAGCATGAAGAGCCGCAGCGCATGAGCATGAGGAGCCGCAGAAAGTGACTGTCTCGATCGTCCTGTTCACCTCCGATCTGCGGCTGCACGACAACCCGGCGCTGCGGGCCGCGCAGCGCGAGGCGGACCGGATCGTCCCCCTTTTCGTGTACGACGAGGGGCTGCGGGCCACGGGATTCGCCGTCCCGAACCGGCTGGCCTTTCTCGCCGACTGCCTGGAGGACCTGGACGCGGGTCTGCGCAAGCGCGGCGGCCGCCTCGTGGTCCGCAGCGGTGACGTCGTCGACCAGGTCCACCGGGTGGCGAAGGAGACCGGCGCGACGCGGGTGCACGTCGCGGCAGGGGTGAGCCGGTACGCGACGCGGCGCGAGGAGCGGCTGCGGGCCGCGCTGGGCGACACCGACTGCCGCCTGGTCGTGCACGACGCGGTGGTCACGGCCGTCGCACCGGGGGAGCTGCTCCCGGCGGGCAACGACCACTACGCCGTGTTCACCCCGTACTTCCGGCGCTGGACGACGGAGGGCGTACGGGATGTCCTGGCCGCTCCGCGCACGGTGCGGGTCGCCGACGTGACATCGGAGCGGGTGCTGGCGCGCAGCGGGATCAGCGGCGTCTCGCCGGGACTCGACGCCGGGGGCGAGGACGCCGGACGCCGGCGGCTGCGCGCCTGGCTGTCCGGCGGCATCGCGGGGTACGAGGACGGCCACGACGACATCGCGGGCGATGTCACATCCCGCCTCTCGCCCCACCTCCACTTCGGCACCCTGTCGGCCGCCGAAGTCATCCGCGAGGCATCCCGTGAGGGCTCGTCGGGGGCGCAGGCGTTCATCCGGCAGCTGGCCTGGCGGGACTTCCACCACCAGGTCCTCGCGGCCCGCCCCGACGCGGCGGCGCAGGACTACCGCTCGCGCGGTGACCGGTGGCGCACGAACAAGAAGGAGACCACCGCCTGGCTCGAAGGGCGCACCGGCTACCCCTTCGTCGACGCGGCGATGCGCCAGCTGCGCCACGAGGGCTGGATGCACAACCGGGGGCGGATGGTGGTGGCGAGCTTCCTCACCAAGACCCTCTACGTCGACTGGCGTGTGGGCGCCCGGCACTTCCTGAGCCTCCTGGTGGACGGCGACGTGGCCAACAACCAGATGAACTGGCAGTGGGCGGCGGGCACCGGGACGGACACCCGGCCCAACCGGGTCCTCAACCCCGTGATCCAGGGCAAGCGCTTCGACCCGGGCGGCGGCTATGTACGCCGCTGGCTGCCCGAACTCGCCGACGTCCCGGACCGGTACGTCCACGAGCCGTGGAAGCTGGAGGGACTGGACCGCGCGGGCGTCGACTACCCCGACCCGATCGTGGAACTGGCCGAGGGCCGCGCCCGCTTCGAGCAGGCCCGCGGCGCCTGACCGGCCGAGGGACCGGAGGGCCGGGTGGGCCCGATCGGACGAATGCGGACCTGATCGGACGAGTGTGGATCCGGCACCAATCCCCGGCCCGCTCCGTGACGAATTCCCTATGTGAGCGAAGAACGGAAGCCGTGGGGACGGTGCGCACGGTCAGTGCGCACGGACGTGCCCTGATGCCGCCTCTCTCGGCCACCTCACGCATGCAACGACGCAAGGAGAAGACCATGTCCACGTACTCCACCCGAATCCGCCGGACCGCGGTCGCCGTCGCCGCCGCGGCGATGCTGCCGATCGCTCTGACGGCGTGCTCGGACGGCGGCGACAAGGACACCAAGGCCGCGGATTCCACGCCCAGCGCGAAGGCGTCCACGGCCGACGGCTCCATGACCGCGGACGAGCCGTTCGGACCGGCCTGTTCGTCGGTCCCGAAGGACGGCGCGGGTTCCTTCGACGGGATGGCGAAGGACCCGGTCGCCACCGCCGCGTCGAACAACCCGGAGCTGTCCACCCTGGTCACCGCGGTCAAGAAGGCCGGTCTGGTCGACACCCTGAACAACGCGAAGAACATCACGGTGTTCGCGCCGACCAACGACGCCTTCGCGAAGATCCCGAAGGCCGACCTGGACAAGGTCCTCAACGACAAGGCCCAGCTCACCAAGATCCTCACGTACCACGTGGTGGGTCAGAAACTGGAGCCGCAGCAGATGGAGAACGGCTCCTTCGAGACCCTGGAGAAGAGCAAGCTCACCACCGCGGGCTCCGGCACGGAGTACAAGGTCAACGACGTGTCGAAGGTCGTCTGCGGCAACGTCCCGACGGCCAACGCCACGGTCTACATCGTCGACACCGTCCTGATGCCGAAGAGCTGACCACGCCCCGAAAGCCACCCCATCCGGAGAGGCACCACCCCCGGAGAGTCATCACCACCGGAAGCCTCCGCCGCCCCAGGACCGGGCGGCGGAGGCTTCCCGCGGTCGGCGCGCGCGGCAGCACGATACCCCTGGGGGTATTTCGGCCCGCCGGGGTGAGAGCCTTGGATCAACGAAAGGACAGCCCCACATGACTTTCCCCGCCGATCTGGCCCCCGCCCAGGCCGCAGCACGCCTGGACCGGTACACCGTCATCGACGTCCGCACCCCGGGCGAGTACGCCTCCGGCCACATCCCCGGATCCCACAACATTCCCGTGGACCACCTGCACACGGCGCTGCCCGAGCTCAAGGCCGCCGCCGCCCGCGGCGAGCTCCTGATGGTCTGCGCCTCCGGGAACCGCTCCGCCACCGCGTGCGCCGAGCTGGCCGCCGCCGACATCCCCGCCGCCACCCTCGCAGGCGGCACCGCCGCATGGGCCGAGCAGGGCCACCCGCTGCAGCCCTCCGAAGGCGCGCCGAAGGCCTGGGCGATGGAACGCCAGGTCCGCCTCGCCGCCGGGTCCCTCGTCCTCCTCGGCATCGCCGCCGGCACCCGCTGCCGGGCCGCGCGCCTGCTGGCCGCCGGTGTCGGCGCGGGCCTCGTCTTCTCCGCCGTGACCAACACCTGCGGCATGGCGGTCGCCCTGGCCAGGCTTCCCCACAACCGCCCGCGCGCCACCGACCTCCGCACCACGCTGGAAGCCCTGCAGCGCTAACCGCTGACCGCGGGGCGGCCCGCGCTCAGTGGATGCGGCGCGCCCGGTGCGGCCGGGCCGTGAGGCGTACGTCCGCCTCCAGGGTGCGCGGCGCCGCGGCCGCCCGCGCCTCGGCGACGGTGCCGCGGGCGAGCTCGCTCAGCACCGCTTCCGGACAGGCGTCGGGGCCGAGGACCAGAGTGATGCGGGCCCGCAGCCGCCGGGGGCGTCCGAGCAGGCGTACGTGGGCGCGGGCGACGCCGTCCACGGCTCGGGCACGTTCGGTCATCACGGCGGCCAGAGCCGTGGCGGACAGGGTGACACCGGGCTGCCCGAGGGGGAGTTCGCGCAGCCGGCCGGTGCGGAGCTGGGCGAAGGACCACCAGAGGAACAAGGCGGCGCCGACGGCAAGCGCGGCGATCACGACGGGCGGCCACCAGTCGTGATCACGCCAGCGGCCGAGCAACTCCTGGTCCAGCCACACCCGGTCGGCGCCGATACGGGGCACGGCCGACGGCAGCCGATCGCGGACGGGGGCGGTCACGGAGGCCAGCGCGGCTCCGCAGGCCAGGAGAACTGCCGCCGAGCAGAACAGAGTCGAGCGGTTCACGCCGCCACGCAGCCGGCTCATCAGGGGGTGCTCCTCTTTGCCGCGGTGGGCACGCTCGCGGACTCGGACTCGGACTCGGAGGCGGACGCGGACGCGGGCCCGTGCTCGGACTCGGGCCCGTGCTCGGGCGCCGGGGCGCGCCAGCCCGGTTCCGTCCTCAGCCGCACGCGCAGCCGCAGCGGCCTGGCGAGGCCGAGCCCGGCGGCCGCGGCCTCGGCGGCCTCGGTCACCGCCCGCCGCGCGCCGTCCCGTTCACCGAACTCAAGACCGGCGCGCACCCGTGCCCTGCGGCGGCCGACCCGGACCAGGACCCGGCCGACGCCGGGCACGTCGGCCACGGCGTCCCGCAGGAAACCGGCGACCGCCCGGCGTTCCAGGACCGCGTGCACGCCCGGCAGCGGCGGCCGCATCGGCAGACCGCTGCGACGGCCCGGCGTGACGGCGAGGACCAGCAGCCACACGCCGAGCACGAGGACGACGGCCGCCGCGAGGACGCCGGAGGCCGTGGTGCCGTGCGGGCCATGCGTGGAAAGCCACTCCATCACCTCCACCCGCCACCGGGCGGGAGCGTGGCCGGCCGCGTGCACCGACACCACGTCGTACAGCAGCACACCGCAGAGAGCGGCCGCGACGAGGGTGAACACCGCGATCGGCAGGCGCCGTTGGGACCACGGGCGCCGCGCGCGAACCCCGGCAGCCTCCGCGGCCCCCGCGCCCGCCTCCGGAGGCGCGAGCTGCCCGGCGGACCGCTCGCGGGGGGACAGACCCCGGACGCGGATCCGCGCGGACGGCACGGTGAGCCCGGTGAGCCGGGCGGTGCGCTCGGCGACGTGCGACCGCACGCTCTCGCCCGCCTCGTCGAGCACGGCGGGATAAGGCAGGGTCACGGTGACGCCGACCCGGGCCCTGCGGCCCCGCACGGACGCCGACCCCCGGGCGGCCTGGACCGCGCCGGGTGCCAGGGCCTCCGTCGCCGCGCGTTCCGCGATGCGCCGCACCGCGCGGTCCGCGACGGTCGTCGAACCGCGCTCCGCGGCGGGCGTGGTCATCGGCGCTCCCGGTCGCGCCCGCCGAGGAAGGCACGCAGGTCCGTGCCCTCGTCCACGAGACGACCCAGGACGAAGCCGACCGCGCCGAGCGCGGCGACCAGGAGGAACGCGCCGAAGCCGCCGAACCATCCGGCGAATCCCAGGGCCATGCCCGCCATCAGACCGACCAGAGCTGTGCTCACCACTCACCTCACACCACAGAAGGGGACGTCTCGCACCACCGGAAGGTGGCCCGCGTGGGGCGGTGGGCTACTCGACGCGTGTCTCGCCGCCGGAGTCCGCGGTGTCGTCCTCGGGCAGGTGGACGTCGTTGACGGCGACGTTCACCTCGACCACTTCGAGGCCGGTGATGCGCTCCACCGCCGAGATGACGTTCTCGCGCACGTCATGGGCGACGTCCGTGATGGGCACGCCGTAGTCGACGACGATGTCGAGGTCGATCGCGGTCTGCCGCTCGCCGACCTCGACCTTCACCCCGCGGCCGACGTTCGGGCGCCCGCCGGGAACACGGTCGCGCACGGCGCCGATGGTGCGGGACAGGCCGCCGCCCATGTCGAACACGCCGGGGATCTCGCGTGCCGCCATTCCGGCGATCTTCACGACCACGACATCGGCGATGGAGGTCTTGCCCCGCGTCGCCGCCGGTTCGGCCGCGCCGGTTTTGCCCGTGACGGTGGTGGCTCCGAGGCTCTTCTGCGCCCCGCCGGTGAGGTCATTCCCGGTGCTGCCGGAGACGGCTGCGTTCGAAGTGAGGTCCTGCGTCGTCATGGTGGCATCTCCTGGTCGTCGTCAGGGATTTCTCGGTGGCTCGTGCTGTCGCTGTCGCTGTCGGTGCCGGCCCGTGCGAGGTGCACGTCTGAGGCTCTTCTCCTGCTCCGACCCGGATGCCGCGGGTCTGTTACGCGCCTCGCGGGATTTTTCTCGCCCGGCATGTAGCGTTCCTGGGCCGCGTAACGCGGAGGGCCCTTCGTGTGTCGTACGAGCACGACCGAAGTGAGAGGAGCCGCGTGTGCCGGGCGACCGGGGTGGAACACCCGAGGAAGCGGATGCGTCGTCGAGACGCGAGGACGGCCTCCTCGCGGTGCGGGCGGCGGAGGGCGACGAGGAGGCCTTCGAGGCACTCGTGCACCGCCACGCACCCATGGCGCTGCGCCTGGCCACGCGCCTGCTCGGGAGCCGTCCTGAGGCGGAGGACGCCGTACAGGACTCCTTCGTCAGCGCCTGGCGGGGGCTCCCGGAGTTCCGCAGGGACGCGCAGTTCGGTACGTGGATCTACCGCATCGTCACCAACCGCTGCCTGAACCTGCTGCGTTCGCGGCGGCCGGTCGTGGCCCTGGACAGCCTGCCCGAGCCGCCCGCTCCGGAGCACGAGGTCTCGCCCGCACGGGTGGCCGAGGGGCACGCGGCCGTGGCGGACCTGGCGCGGGCGATGGAGGGGCTCTCGCCGGAGCAGCGGGTGTGCTGGGTGCTGCGTGAGCTGGACGGCGCGCCCTACGAGTCCATCGCCGAGACGGTCGGGATCAGTCCGGAGGCGGTCCGTGGCCGGGTCTTCAGGGCGCGGCGCTATCTGACGGAGGCGATGGCCGCATGGCGATGAACGGGGAATCCGTACCGGACGAGGAGCGGGAGGCGGGCTTCGGAGTGCTGCCTGAGCCTGAGGACGAACTGCTGCCCTGCGGGCGCGAGTTGTCACACGTATGGGAACAGTGGGAGGCGGGCGTGCCCGACCCCCACGCCGACAGCTGCCCGCACTGCGCGCAGGCTCTGGACGCCTTGCGGCACCTTGAGGGAATCGTTACGGAGGCGCGCGACACGACGCCGCGGGAGCCGGACGCCTCCGTGCTCACCGGCCGTGTCATGGACGTGGTGCGGCTTGAACTGCGGCCGGGCCGTACGCTGCCGCTCGGCGACGAGGACGAGGACGCCTGGATCGTGGAGGCCGCCGCCGCCCGGACGGTGCGGGCGGCGGCCGAGTCGCTGCCGGGCGTGCGCGCGGGCAGCTGCCGCATCGGCCCGCTGGACGACGGGGCGTTCCCGGCGCCGACGGGGCGCCTGGCGCGGGGCCCGGTCAGGGTCCGCGTCGAGGTCCAGGTCCCGCTCCTGTGGAACCTGCCGGAGATCGCGGACCGGGTGCGCGACCAGGTGCGGGAAGCCGTGGACGGCGAACTGGGCATGCGGATCGCGCTCGTCGACGTGACGATCACCGATGTCATCGACGACGACACCGAGGAAGGGCGGCGGCAGTGAACGACCGAGACGTTTCCCGCGTGCTGGCCGATGCCGTCGCAGAGGCGGTCATCGGCACCCCGGGGGTGGCCTTCCTGCGGCCGGGCCTCGCGGATCTCCTGCGCTCATCGGCCGTGCTGAGGCGGGGGCTCCCCAATGCTCCGGCGGGCTCCGCCGGAGTGCAGGTGCGGCGGCGGAAGGACACCCAGGACTGGAGCGTGGAGGTGTACGTCGTCCTGCACCGCGGACGGCGGGCCCTGGACGTGACACGAGAGGTGCGCGCGGCCGCCGCGCAGGCCGTCCAGCGGGTGACCGGGGAGCCGGCCGCGCCCGGGATCGCCGTCACGGTCACGGGACGCGTCTGAGGCACACGGCCACCGTCCGGCACCGACCATCCGGCACCGGCCATCCGACACCCGTCCCTCCCTCACGCCTCGCTGAACAAGCGCCCCTCCACGGCCAGGGCGAGCACGGCGCGCGGGTCGGCCTCCGCGCCGCGGCGGAACGCGTGTTCGAAGGTCTGGTTCCCGACGGCCGCGCGGGCACGGCCCCAGGACGCCTCGCGGACGTCGTGCAGCTCGGGCGTACCGCGCTGGCCGTGCCCCACGGAACGCCAGTAGGTCTGGCCGGTTCCCGACAGCAGGGCCGATGTCTCCCCCTGGCCGAGGGCGGCCGCTGCCGCGGCGAGCACGTCCATGCCCAGGGCGATGCCGAAGCTGTCGCCCAGGCGGCGCTTGCCGTCCAGCATCGCGCGGGCGTGCTCGGCGGCCCGGCCAGGAGCGTCCTGGGCCAGCGCGATCAGTGCGAGCTGGTAGTCGGTGTAGGCGCGGGTCCAGCATTCATCCCTCGCGGCGCAGTCCTCCCGGAGCGAGGCGGCGCGCGCCGCGGCTTCGTCGAGGCGGCCGAGCCCGGTGAGGGCGAAGACCCGTACGAGGTGACAGCGGAGCACCGAAGGCGACGCGAAGGCAGGGCCCGAGGTCCGGCCGAGCGCGTGGCCCGCCACGTCGAGGGCGGCGCGGGGTTCGCCGGACAGCAGGTGGGTGATGCCGAGGAGGTAGGCCGCGGCGAGTTGGCCCTCCACGTCCTCGTCGCGCGCCGCGGTTCGCGCGCATTCCCGGCTCAGCTCGGCCGCCTGGTCGTGCCGGCCCTGCAGCAGGACGACGACGCCGAGCGCCCAGCGGGCCCTCGCGCGCGCGGGGCTGTCCGTGTCGCACAGCAGGAGTGCCTGGCCCAAGTAGCTGCGGGCCTCGCGCAGATGACCGCAGCAGCTCCAGAAGAACGCGACCAGACCGACGAGTTCGAGGGCGCGCTCGGGTTCGGATCCGGCGAGATGGTCCAGGGCGGCGCACAGGTCGGTGTGCGACGTGGCGACGCGCCGGTACCACGTGACCTGTTCCGTGCCCATCCAGCCCTCGTCGGCCAGGCGGGCAAGGCGGAGGAAGTGGTCCGCGTGCCGGGCGGCCGCCGCGCCTTCCTCCTGGAGCTCGGCCAGCCACATCGCCCCGTACTCGCGGACGGTGTCGAGCAGGCGGTAGCGGCCGCTCGTGTCGTGGCCGACCACGGATTTGGCGATCAGTCCCGCGAGCGCGTCAGGCAGGGTGTCGGCGGTGAGCGGGCCTCCCGAGCAGACGCCCCGCACCGCGTCGTCGTCGAAGGAGCCGCGGAAGACCGAGAGCCTCGCCCACAGCAGGCGTTCCAGGGGCTCGCACAGTTCGTGACTCCAGCCGATGGCCGTACGCAGGGTCCGGTGCCGCCTCGGCCAGATGGGGGCAGCCGACTGCAACTCGCCCTGGTGCGAGCGCAGCCGGGCGGCGAGTTCGCGCGGAGAGTGGTGCGCCAGCTGGGCCGATGCCAGTTCGAGCGCGAGCGGAAGCCCGTCGAGGAGCTTGCAGATCTCCGCTGCGTGCTTCCGCTCCTCCGGTCGGTCCGCGCGTGCCCCGGGCGTGACGGCCGTGGCGCGCTCGAAGAGGAGGGTGAGCGCGTCGCTGTGGCACGGCAGTGGCTGGAGGCCGAGGAGCGTCTCGCCGTGCACGTCGAGCGGCTGTCTGCTGGTGATCAGGACGGTGAGCCGCGGACACGCGGTCAGCAGATCGGTGACCAGATTCCGGCAGGCGCCGACGAGATGTTCGCAGGAGTCGAGGACGAGCAGCCGCGGCCTGTCGGACAACCATTCGCAGAGGGCATCCAGAGGCATGCCGGGTGTGTGGTCGGCCAGGCCCACGGCGTCGGCCACGGCCGGGATCAGCAGGCGCTCGTCCGACAGCGCGCCGAGGTCGGCCCAGCACACGTCGCCGAGCAGCGCGGTGTCCTCGGCGGCCAGGGAGCGCAGGGTGTGCACGGCCAGGCGCGTCTTGCCCACGCCGCCCGTGCCGGTGAGCGTGGTCAGCCGATGCGTCACGAGAGTCGAGGCCAGAGTCTGTCCTTCGACCGTCCGCCCCACGAAGCGGTCCGTCTCCTCTGGAACGTTGCCCAACATCAGGACAGTCTCCACCAGTTGCGAAGGCGCGGACGACCATGAGCACGAAAGGGGAGGGGGTGGGGGGCTGACATTTATGCTACTGGTGAGTAAGGTCGCGGGTCGAGGATCGGAGTGGTCATGACCCGCACGTTCACAGTGTCCCGAAGCATCCTGGTCGAGGCGTCACCGCAGTCGGTGTACGAGCAGGTGAGCCGGCCCGATCTGATGGGGCGGTGGAGTCCCGAGAACCTCGGGGCGACCGTGCCCGCAGGCGAGTCGCCCGCCGGTGTCGGCCTGGAATTCGACGGGCACAACAAGCGCGGCCCGTTCCGCTGGACCACGCGCTGCACGGTGACCGAGGCCGATCCGGGCCGTCGTTTCGCCTTCCGCGTGCACGCGATCGGGCTCAAGCGCCCCCGGCTGCGGGCCCCGATCGCCACCTGGGAGTACCGGTTCGAGGACAAGAACGGTGCCACGAAGGTGACCGAGACCTGGACGGACGACCGGCGCTCCTGGCCGACCTTCGTGGCCAACGCCTTCGACCGGCTCGCCACGGGCGGAAAGACGTTCGCGGTCTTTCAGGTCGGCAACATCGACAGGACGCTGCGGAATCTCAAGCGGGAGCTGGAGACGGCAGGCTGAGCCTGCGGCGTGCCCTCCGCACGGACGGCACGCCGCAACGGGCTACGCCCTCACCTTCGCGGAGGCCTCGTCGCGGTCGCCGCTCGGCGGCCCGGTGATCGGAGCGATCGGTGTGTCCGCCGCGCGTACCCAGCGCGGCCCCTGGGGCCCGTACACCGCGCGCGGCTCCGGGAAGGCCGCGAGCAGGGCGAGATAGACGGCCGCCGCGACGGCCGCTCCCAGCGGGAGGCTGATGTCGGCGCCGTTCGCGAGGTCGCCGAGCGGCCCGACGAACTGCCCGGGGATGTTGGTGAACAGCACGCCGGTCACCGCACCGGTCCACCAGGCCGCCATGCCACGCCAGTTCCAGCCGCGCGCGAACCAGTAGCGGCCGCCGTGCTGCCGTCGCGTGAAGACCTGCAGCGCCTCGGGGTCGTACCAGCCGCGCCGGGTGACGTAGCCGAGCATCATGACGATCATCCACGGCACCGTGCAGGTGATGATCATCGTGGCGAACGTGGAGATCGCCTGGACCAGGTTGAAGCCGAACCGGCCCACGAAGATGAACGTGATCGACAGGACGCCGATCAGGACGGTGGCCTGAACACGGCCGAGCCGCGGGAAGACCGACGAGAAGTCCAGGCCGGTTCCGTACAGCGCGGTGGTCCCGGTCGACATGCCGCCGATCAGCGCGATCAGGCAGACCGGCAGGAAGTACCAGCCGGGCGCGATCGCGAGCAGCCCGCCGACGAAGTTCGGGGCGGCCGGGTCCATGTACTCGGGGGCCTGCTCGGCGATGATCGCCGCGGTCGCGAGGCCGAAGCCGAACGGCAGCACGGTGGCGACCTGCGAGAGGAAGGCCGCTCCCATCACCTTGCGCCGGGGTGTCTCGGCCGGGATGTAGCGGGCCCAGTCACCCAGGAAGGCGCCGAAGGAGACCGGGTTGGACAGCACGATCAGCGCGGCGCCGATGAAGGACGGCCAGAACAGGTCCTGGGTGGCCCGGTCGGCGTCGGGCGTGAAGATCCCGGTGTACGAGGGATCGAAGTCCCCGGCGAAGGCGACGAGGCCGAGGACGAACAGCAGGGTCGCCGCCACCACCGCGATCTTGTTGACGAGCAGCATGAAGCGGAAACCGTAGACACACACGGCGAGCACCAGCGCGGCGAAGAGGGCGTACGCGCAGCCGTAGGCCACATCGCTCTCCGGCACGCCGAGGAGCCGGTGCGCCCCGCCGATGAGTGCGTCGCCCGAGCTCCACACCGAAAGGGAGAAGAACGCCACGGCGGTGAGCAGGGAGAGGAAGGAGCCGACGATCCTGCCGTGCACGCCCAGATGTGCCGACGACGAGACGGCGTTGTTCGTGCCGTTGCGCGGCCCGAACACCGCCATCGGGGCGAGCAGCAGCGCCCCGATGAGCAGTCCGATGAGCATCGCCGCGAGCCCCTGCCAGAAGGAGAGGCCGAAGAGGATCGGGAACGCGCCGAGCACACAGGTGGCGAACGTGTTGGCGCCACCGAACGCGAGCCGGAACAGATCGAGCGGCCCGGCCGTGCGGTCCGCGTCCGGGATGCGTTCGACTCCGTGCGTCTCGACCTCGGTCACGGACGGCGATGACTCCATGGGCACAGGCAGCTCCCTGGGGGACGGCACCACGACGTACGCGGTGCGGTGGCGGAATTGCAGGGACCGTAGACGCCATGCGCCCCACCGCACCAGTGCCCGATTCGCACTGCGCGCGCCGACGTGATGGATGAATCGCACACCGCCCGCACCCGTGCCCGCTCAAGTACCTCTACAGGGCGTCGAGTTCGCGGACCACGCTCATGTCGTCGAAGGGGATGAGCTGTTCACCGACGATCTGGTGCGGTTCGCTTCCCTTGCCCGCGACGAGCACGATGTCGCCCCGCCGCGCGGCGGACAGCGCGCGTGCGATCGCGGCGCGGCGGTCGGCCACCCGGTGGAAGGGAGTCCCGGTGGACGCCAGACCGGGGACGATCTGGTCCAGGATGAGCTCGGGGTCTTCGTTGCGGGGGTTGTCCGACGTGAGGACGCACAGATCGGAGTGGCGGCCCGCGATCTCGCCCATCAGGGCGCGCTTGGTGGTGTCACGGTCGCCGCCGCAGCCGAAGACGGTGATCACCGAATCGGTCGCGAAGCCGCGGATCGTGGCGAGCACCTTCTCCAGCGAGTCGGGGGAGTGCGCGTAGTCGACGAGCACGCAGACACCCTGTGCGGTGGTGAAGCGCTCAAGGCGGCCCGGAGTGGGAGGCATCCGGTCCAAGGCCTCCACGAGGGCGGGCAGTTCATGTCCGAGCAGATGGCACGCGGCGAGGGTGGCCAGCGCGTTGGACACGGAGAAGCGGCCCGGTATCGGGATCGCCGCGGGGTACTTGCGGCCGTCGTGGTGGAGTGTGAAGCGGGTGCCCACCGCGTCCACGACCAGGTCGCTCGCCCGGTAGTCGGCCGTCGGCGCATCGAGACCGTACGTGGTCACAGCGCCCGGCATCAGGGCCATGATCTCGGCGCTGACGGGATCGTCGGCGTTGACCACCGCGCGTTCGCACAGGCCGGTGAAGAGGCGCAGCTTGGCGTTCTTGTAGTGCTCCATGGTGCCGTGGTCGTCCAGGTGGTCCTGGGTGAGATTGGTGAAGACACCGACGGAGACGGGCACATGGTCCAGGCGCCGCTCGAGCAGCCCCATGGACGTGGCCTCCAGCACCACGCTGCTCGCACCGCGGTCGCGCATGTGGCCCAGGAGGTAGTGCAGATCCGGTGACTCGGGGGTGCTGAGCACCGACCGCGGCATCGGGATCCGCTCCGTGCCGATCCGGCTCCCCGAGGTACCGATCACCCCCACCTTCGCGCCCTCGGCCAGCCTGAGCGCCGATTCGACCATGTACGAGACGGAGGTCTTGCCGTTCGTACCCGTGATCGCCACGACGTCCATCGCGCGGCCGGGCTCGCCGTAGTACCGGGAGGCGACGAGCGAGGCGCTGGCGCGTGCGTCGGTCACCCGCACCACGCACACCTGCCCGGCGACCGCCACGTCGGGCAGTGCGTCACCCTCGGAGAGGACCGCCACCGCCCCTCGTTCCAGTGCCCGGCTGATGCCCCCGGGCCCGCCCTCCTCATGGCCGGGTACGGCGACGTACAGCGATCCGGACGTCACTTGCCCGGGATCGAAGGTCATTCCGGCGGTGACCGGGACGCCCGGGTCACCGTGCAGAACATGGTGGTCGTGCCCGTCGAGCAGTGCGCTGAGCTTCACAACAGTCCCCTCGAAGGCGGATCGCGGCGCGCGCACGCCCGGCCTGAGAGGCAGGGGCGACGGTGAGCCGGAGTCCGCGGTGATGCGCGTGTAAGGCGAGCGGGGCCCCACAGGGGGATATCTGCGTGCGGGCCGAAGGGCCAAGACGGCCGAGGAACGCTACCTGTGCGCCGCACGACCGGTCGCCAAGGACCGGATCCGGGTCGTGGAGGGCTGATCACAGATGGCCGGGCGGAGCAGGGACCTGCCCGACACCGCTTCAGTGTACGTCCGCGAAGGCTCGCGGCAGACGTGCCGGAAACTCGCTGGCCACGGTGCACGGGCCATTCCTACGATCATGACCGGTTCGTCCCCCGCTCCCGCACGTCGCCGCATCAGAAAGGGCCGCAGTGACCCAGACCGAGGACACCGTTCACCTGGTGCGCGAAACGCTCGGCACGGATGTCGTCGGCATCTATCTGTACGGTTCCGCCTTGCTCGGCGGATTGCGGCCGCACAGCGACATCGACCTGTTCGCCGTCGTGGAGCAGCCTCTGACGGCCGGGCGGCGCGGCGAACTCGTCGAGGGCCTGCTGGAACTCTCCGTCTGGCCGCCCCGGGGAGGCGGGGAGCGCCCCGTCGAGCTGACGCTCGTCGTCCGGCGCGAGGTCACGCCCTGGAGGTACCCGCCGCGCTGTGAATTCCAGTACGGGGAGTGGCTGCGGGAGGAGTACGAGCGCGGGCAGCTGCCGTCGCCGGTGCCCAGCCCGGATCTGGCGCCCTTGATCACGATGGTGCTGCTCGCGGACTCACCGCTGGCCGGGCCGCCACCGGGCGAGGTGCTGGCTCCCGTACCCGCCGAGGACCTCGCTCGTGCGATCGTCGCCGGGGTGCCGGATCTGCTGGCGGACCTCGCGTCGGACACGCGCAACGTCGTCCTGACGCTGGCCCGGATCTGGATGACTCTGGCGACCGGGACGCTGACGTCCAAGGACGTCGCGGCCGACTGGGCGCTCGCCCGGCTCCCGGCGGCCCACCGGCCCGTGCTCGCCCACGCCCGGACCGTGTACGTCACGGGGGCGGGGGAGCGCTGGCGCGAACTGGGGCCGCTGGTGGGCGCGTACGCCGCCCATGTCGCCGGGGTGATCGAGGTGCTGGCCGGGGCGGGCTCGGCCTGAATCGAGGTGCTGGCCCGGGGCGGGGCTCGGCCTGAGGGGTCCGGCAGCACCTCTCAACTGCCGTTATCCGGCGACCTCTTGACGTGAATGCGTCACTCGGTATGGTCTAGTCCAACGGCGGGAGTTATTCCGGATAGCCGCAGCTCCGGTGTGTCCGGCGCGCTCCCGACCGCACACCCCCCCACACCCCCGCACCCCACATCCCCCCACCATGCGGCGGTCGGTCGTGCCTGAGCCGGCCCGCCCAAGGAGTGATCCCCATGCGTCTTCGTGTACTTGCCGCGCTGACCGCGACCGCGTCCGCCGCCGCACTCACCCTCCTGACCCTCGCGCCCAGCGCCTCGGCCGAGAAGGCGGAGCCGGGGAAGAAGGCTGCCGCGGCTGAATTCCCCGTGAGCGAGGCCCAGTTCAACCAGATGTTCCCGAACCGGAACTCCTTCTACACCTACAGCGGCCTGACGGCGGCGCTCAGTGCCTATCCCGACTTCACCGGGACCGGCAGCGACACCGTACGCAAGCAGGAGGCCGCCGCCTTCCTGGCGAATGTCAGCCACGAGACGGGCGGCCTGGTCCACGTCGTCGAGCAGAACACCGCGAACTACCCGCACTACTGCGACAGTTCTCAGCCCTACGGCTGCCCGGCGGGCAACGACAAGTACTACGGACGCGGCCCGATCCAGCTCAGCTGGAACTTCAACTACAAGGCGGCGGGCGACGCCCTGAACATCGACCTCCTGAACAACCCCGACCTCGTGCAGAACGATGCGGCCGTGGCGTGGAAGACCGGCCTCTGGTACTGGAACACGCAGAACGGCCCGGGGACGATGACGCCGCACAACGCCATGGTCAACAGCGCGGGATTCGGCGAGACGATCCGCAGCATCAACGGAAGCCTGGAGTGCGACGGGAAGAACCCGGAGCAGGTGCAGAGCCGGATCAACAACTACACCCGGTTCACCGGGATCCTCAACGTCACCCCGGGCGACAAGCTCAGCTGCTGAGCCCCCCGGCGGCCGGGTGCCGCTGCTCCCCCTCGCCCCGCGGGCTTCGATTCCGCGGGGCGAGGGGTGATTTTCAGGGGGTGATTTTCGGCCAACATTAGTGCAGCGCTCAACCGTCGGCCGGGAGGGGCTGGTTGGCTCCGTAAGTGATCAATAGCCTGGTGGACGTTGCCTGTCTCTGACCTAGGAGCTTCATGTCCACCGCGCAGCAGGTCCCCGACATCCTCTCGCCCGAGTTCGCCAAGAACCCGTACCCGGCCTATCAGGCGATGCGGAAGAACGCGCCGCTCTTCTGGCACGAGGCGACGCAGAGCTGGATCATCTCGCGGTACGAGGACGTCGAGCGCGTGTTCAAGGACAAGGGCTCTCAGTTCACCACCGACAACTACGACTGGCAGATCGAGCCCGTTCACGGCAAGACGATCCTCCAGCTCAGCGGCCGGGAGCACTCCGTGCGGCGCGCGCTCGTCGCTCCGGCGTTCCGCGGCAGCGACCTCCAGGAGAAGTTCCTGCCGGTCATCGAGCGCAACTCCCGCGAACTCATCGACACCTTCCGGCACACCGGCACCGTCGACCTGGTCGCGGACTACGCCACCCGTTTCCCCGTCAACGTGATCGCCGACATGCTCGGTCTGGACAAGTCCGACCACGCGCGCTTCCACGGCTGGTACACCACCGTCATCGCCTTCCTCGGCAATCTCGCGGGCGACGCCGAGGTCGCGGCGGCCGGCGAGCGCACCCGCGTGGAGTTCGCCGATTACATGATCCCGATCATCCAGGAGCGCCGGGGCAACCTGGGGGACGACCTGCTCTCCGCGCTGTGCGCCGCCGAGGTCGACGGCGTGCGCATGAGCGACGAGGACATCAAGGCCTTCTGCAGCCTGCTGCTCGCGGCGGGCGGCGAGACCACGGACAAGGCGATCGCCAGCATCTTCGCCAACCTCCTGATGCACCCCGAACAGCTCGAAGCCGTCCGGCAGGACCGCACCCTGATCGCCCGTGCCTTCGCCGAGACCCTGCGCCACACACCGCCGGTCCACATGATCATGCGGCAGTCGGCGACCGATGTG
Source organism: Streptomyces sp. NPDC044044 (assembly GCF_056434405.1). Classification (NCBI taxonomy): domain Bacteria; kingdom Bacillati; phylum Actinomycetota; class Actinomycetes; order Kitasatosporales; family Streptomycetaceae; genus Streptomyces; species Streptomyces sp. NPDC044044. The sequence goes on from NZ_JBWKFG010000008.1 coordinate 224,142, forward strand.
GAGGTCACCGGTGGCACCATCCCCGCCGGAGCCACCGTCACCTGCCTGATCGGCTCGGCCAACCGTGACGAGCAGCGCTACCGCGAGCCGGACCGCTTCGACATCTTCCGGGACGACCTGACCACGACGACCGCGTTCTCCGCCGCCGCCGACCACCTGTCCTTCGCCCTCGGCCGCCACTTCTGCGTGGGCGCCCTGCTGGCCAAGGCCGAGGTGGAGATCGGCGTCGGCCAGCTCCTCGACGCGATGCCCGACGTACGCCTCGCCGAGGGCTTCGACCCCGTCGAGCAAGGGGTGTTCACCCGCGGGCCGCAGTCGCTGCCGGTGCGGTTCACCCCCGTCACCGCCTGACCTCCGACCCCACCGGGGCGCCGCCCCAAGGCGGCGCCCCGGCCACGCTTCAGTGCGCCGCGGGCGTGAACCGCACCGGCAGCGACGTCAGGCCGCGCATCCAGATGGACGGGCGCCAGGTCAACTCGTGCGGCTCCACCGCGAGGACGAGGTCGGGCAGCCGCTCCAGGAGCGTCTCGACCGCGGTCCTCGCGATCACGTCGGCGAGCAGCGGAGCGGGGTAGGGGCAGCGGTGCTCGCCGTGGCTGAAGGAGAGATGCGCCGAGTTCTCCGGGCCGACGTGCGACTCGGGCCAGATCTGCGGGTCGGTGTTCGCCGCGGCGAGGCCGAGCACCAGACAGTCGCCCGCCCGGATCTGCCGCCCGCCGAGCTGGGTGTCGCGCACCGCCCAGCGGCCGATGAAGTTCTGGGTCGGGGTGTCGAGCCACAACACCTCGTTGAGCGCCTCGCCCACGCTCAGCCGTCCACCGGACACGTTCAGGGCGAACCGGTCGTCGGTCAGCATCAACCGCAGTGTGTTGCAGATCCAGTTGGCCGTCGGCTGCTGCGCGGCCGCGATGATGGAGATCAGGTCCTGGACGATCTCCTCGTCGGTGAGGCCCGCCGCATGCTGCAGCATCCGCGACGTGACGTCCGCGCCGGGCTTCTCCCGCTTCTCCTTGACCAGGAGCTGGATCCGCTCCGCGACGCGGGTGTACGCCGCCACGGGGTCGTCGCCCTCATGTGCGTCGAGCGAGATCCGCAGGTCGTCCACGAGCTGCTGCGTGTCCGTGCCCTCGTGCGGCATGCCGCACATCTGCACCGCGGCGATCATGGGCAGCGCGTGCGCGTACGCGTCCATTAGCTCGGCCTGGCCGCTGCCGGCGAACGAGGCGATGAGCCGGTCGGCGATCCGGGCGCTGTCCCGGGCGAGTTCGAACTGGTCGACCCCCTCAAGGGCCTCCGTGATCACCCCGGCCCGCCGCCGGTGCTCCTCGCCCTCGGTGAACAGGACCGACGGCTGGTAGCCGACGAAGGGGAGCAGCGGCCAGTCGGCGGGAATGTGGTCCCACTGGTTCCAGCGGCGCGAGTCGCGGGCGAACAGCTCGTCGTGGCCGGTCACATAGCTGACCTCGGAGTAGCCGAGCACCAGCCACGCGGGCACGTCACCGTCGAGGAGGACCGGCGCGACCGCACCGTGCTCCCTGCGCATGCTGCGGTAGAGCTGCGAAGGCGTCTGCTGGTACTCCAGACCGCCCAGACGCACCGCGCCCGCGTGGGCCGGGCACCCGGGTGGCGGGCTCTGCTCGTAAGGGGATCCGGTCGGCTCGGTCACGGTGTCATCTCCTGGGCCATGGCCAGTGCGTAGAGGTGGTCCACGAGGGTGATCAGGACGTCCTTGCCCGACGACCTCACCCGTGCGTCGCAGTCGATCAGCGGCACATGGTCGGGCAGCGCGAGGGCCTGGCGGATCTCATCGAGCGAATGGGCGGAGCTGTCGTCGTCGAAGCGGTTGACGGCCACCACGAACGGCGTCTTGTGATGCTCGAGACGGTCGATGGCGTACCAGGAGTCGTCCATCCGCCGGGTGTCGACCAGGACGACCGCGCCGAGCGTGCCCGAGAAGAGCCGGTCCCACAGGAACCAGAAGCGCTCCTGCCCGGGAGCGCCGAACAGATAGAGGACCACACGCTCGTTGAGACTGATGCGGCCGAAGTCGAAGGCCACCGTCGTGGTGGTCTTGGCGGCCACGTCGGCCGTCTCGTCGACACCGATGCCGGCCTGCGTCATCACCTCTTCGGTGTTCAGCGGACGGATCTCGCTGACCGACCGGACCAGCGTGGTCTTGCCGACCCCGAAGCCGCCCACGACGACGATCTTCAGGCCGGTCTCGGCAGTGTCGGACAGCGGCGTACGGGAGGGCAGCTCAGATGTTGCGGAGCCCATGGAGCACCTCCTTGAGAAGGGCGGAATCGGGGATCGACGCGGCCGAGCCGGCCGCGCGGGGATGACGGGCGGTGATCCGGCTCATCGCAAGGAGGTCACCCAGCAGGATCCGTACCACCGTGATCGGCAGCTTCATCTCCGCGGCGACCTCCACCACGGCCGTCGGATGCCGGCACAGTTCGAGGATCCGTACGTGCTCCGACTGCATCCCGGCAGTGGGCTCGCACTCGCTCACCACCAGAGTGACCAGGTCGAGTGAATCGTCGTCGGCGCGGCTGCGGCCACCGGTGACCGTGTACAGCCGGTCGGGGTCACCGATGTCCACGGGCCTGCGCGGCGGCGTCACGAGGAGCCGCTGCCTTCGTCCTGCGCGCGCGGCTCGGCGCGCAGATGTTCACCGATCTGCTCGACCAGCTCGGTCATCTGATGGCCCACCACACCCGGATCGGCGTTCTCCTCCGCCACGACCGCCAAGTGCGCCCCCAGGCCGGCTTCGACGATGAAGAGCAACCCGCCGTGGAATTCCGTCATCGAGTGCCGGACGCCGCCGGTGCCGTCGCCGAACTCCATGGATGCACCCTGGGCCAGCGCCTGGATGCCGGAGCAGATCGCCGCCAGCTGGTCAGCCTGGTCGAGCGTCAGATGCTCGCTCCAGCACAGCTTCAGGCCGTCCCGGGAGAGCACCAGGGCGTGCCGCGTACCGGGGGTGCGCTTCAGGAGGCTCTGCAGGAGCCAGGTCAGGCTGTTGTCAGTGGTCTGCATGGTAGGCGGGGCGAGATGCGCCGGGTCTGCCGGTCACCTGCCCGTCCCTCCAATCTCACGATCTTGAGCGGGGAAGGGGGCGCCAGAGCCCGGGCGCCGTGCGGGTGGCTTCGATCTACTCGGCGGGCGGCGGCCCGGACCCGGTGGGGGAATCGGGTGCCGCGGGGGAGCCGGGCACGTCGCCCGCAGCCCGCCGCGCACGGTGGAAGGCACCGAAACGGGAACCGGCGTCACGCGGCGGAAGACCCGCGTCGCCGGACATCGCCCCGGCCCCCGCCGCCGCGGCGGCGTCGGACGCCGCCCTGCGCTGCTCCCGCTCACGCTCCGCCTCGGCCATGGTGCGGCCGGGGGCGCGCACGGGCAGGCCGTTCGTCGTGGCGGCCGCGGGGCGGGCGGGCTGCGCGGGCTGGGGCGTGGGGTTCACGTCGGCCGGGGGCGGGACGGGGGCCGCGGGCGTCTCCGGGGCGGCGGGGCGCTCCGGGGCTGCCGCGACCTCCTGGGCCGCCTGGGCCGCCGGGGCGGTCGCCGGCTGGATGCTGCGGGGGGCGAGCTGCTGCGGAGCGGGGTCGCGCTGCTGGGCCAGGAGCTGCGGCGGCAGGAGCACCACGACGCCCGTGCCACCGCGCGAGGAAGGACGGAAGTTGATGCTCATGCCGTACTTGGCGGCGAGTCGTCCGACCACGGCGAGACCGAGGCGCGTGCCCTGCAGCGAGGCCAGGTCCGTCACATGCCCGGAGACCGACTCCTCGGCGCGGCGCATGGCCGCGTCGGCCATCTTCAGACCGCTGTCCTCGATCGTCACGACGATCCCGGCGCTGCGCTCCTCGACATAGACGTGCACCTCGTCGATGGGCGGGGAGAAGTTGGCCGCGTTGTCCATGAGTTCGGCGAGCACGTGCATGACGCCCTCGGCGGCGAACCCGGCGATCGCCACGGTCGTCGAGCAGTGCAGCCGTACGCGCTGGTAGGCGGAGATCCGGCCCACCGCGCCCCGCAGGATGCTCTCCATGACGATCGGTTTGTTCCACGCGCGGCTGGAGCGGCCACCCATCAACAGGGCGAGACGGTCGGTCATCAGACCCAGCTGGGAGGTGCTGTGGTCAAGGCGCAGCAGGTCGCCGAAGACCTCGACGCCGTGTCGTTCCTGCATGTCCCGCAGGTCGGCGAGCATGCCCACGGACTTGGCCTGGACGCGGCTCAGCGCCTTGGCGGATGCCGCCTGCGCGGCGGCGGCGCGCCGCTCGCTGTAGGCGAGTTCCCGTACGAACGATTCGGCGGGCACCCGCAGCAAGGGATTGCGCGGCCATTCGAGTCCGGCAAGGACCGTGTCCGCGGACGCGCCCTCGCGCAGCCGCTCGATCGCGGAAGGCAGGGTCACCGCCGTCAGCTGGTCCAACTCGGTTGCCGCCTGCGCGAGTTGCCCCTGCGCCTGGTCGCGCCGGGACTCGACGTCGGCGGCGTGCCGCACGGTCTCCTCCACCACGGACGCGAACACCTGGACGACCTGGCGCAGCTGCGGATCCGACGGAGGTGCCGTCTGCGCCAGGGTCTCGCTCGCGCTCGCCCCGTCGCGCAGCCGTTTCACGACGGTCGGCAGCGTGACGTTCACCAGATGCGCGGACTCGGCACCCTGGCGCGCCAACTGCGCCTTGAGGGAGGAGGCCTCGGCGTGGTCCGCGGCGGCGGCCGCGTGGACCCGCTTGGTGAGCAGCGAACTGCTCACGAGGGCGATCGCCAGGCAGAGCCAGCCGGCCGCGACGGAGGCCACCGTCCAGACCCGGGCGTCGTCAGGTGCCGAGAGGCTCGCGATGGCACCGGCCGCAGCGGTCACCACCAGCACGACCACGGGCACGGCCGACGCGGGCCGCCGCGCCTTCGCTATTCGGTGCGGGCTGGGGGGAGCAGGCACGGGCATTCAGCGGTCCCTCGGTCCTTGAGTACAGGTGAGCAACGAGCCGACCGAATTTGCGCATCGGTCGCAGGCCCGGTGGGAACACCAAAGAGGACGGTGAGCTTCCGGGCTACACATGGCGCCATGCTAGTCACCCCGCGGGGTGCGCAGGACCCAGAGGTGGAACAGTCCTCCCAAGAGAGCACTTCGCCGCGTTCTCGCCCCTCGAACATGGCTGCGTGATAGTGAAGTTCGACTCTACAGCGGCCATCACGGGGTGGATCAGTCGACCGCCGACGTCTCGGTGACCTCGTGGGCCTCGATGCCCGGAGTCGCGAGGAGTTCCGCGACGCAGGCCGCCGTTCCGCCCACGTACGTGCTCACCAGGTCGACGTCACCGGCCACGCACCAGGCGCGGTCATCGGGCCACCACAGGTCGGGGATCTCGGGCAGTGCCATGTCGCGATCGGCCGCGGGTGACGCGGGCGAGTCGGCGTCGTCGAGAGGCCCGGCGAGCAGGATCTCGTGGCGGCCCGGTGTGCGGAACACGGGATAGCCGTCCCAGTTGTAGTTGCCGTACCCCTCCCAGAGTCCGTACCAGCAGCGGTCGGGCGTCCGGGTGTGCCGGGCCAGGACGGGGATCAGGGCGCGGGCCACGTCCGCGGGCGTCGGGCCCTCGTGCGGGTGTTCGTCCCAGAGGCCGGGGACGCCCGGGGTGTCGTCGTTGCGGTACAGGAGACGGTCCCCCAGGCCGATCAGCTCGTGCCAGCGCGTCCCCGCCGACACCGACCGGCCGTACGCGGAGGCCACTTCGTCCCACCGCACCGGCTCCGTACCGAGCAGGGCCGGGTGGAGGATCCGCGCGTACGCGTCGAAGCCGGGTGCGCAGACGCCTGCCACCGTGCCGAACCCGTCGTCGTGGGGCGGGCGTTGCTCCAGCCAGCGGGCGGGCTCGAGGTCGAGCCGCTCGACACGGAGACGGCCGTAGAGGGGCGGGGGCGGGGACTGGTGGACGAGGCGCATGGCTCCAGTGTCGCCTGCGCCGGGGCCCACGCGCTCTGGGGTGGCTGCCGATTGAGGCGGTCCGCGCGGGGCAGTTGGTCAGTCGCGGGGTGGCCGGGCGATACGGCCGCACGCCCTGGCGTCGACGGAAGAGGCTTCCATGGCTGTGAAGAAGACCGCGGTTCTCGTCCTGGACTGCGCGGAGCCCGAGGAGCTCGCGGAGTTCTACGCGGGACTGCTCGGGGGAACGGCCGGCACGGGCGAGGATCCCGACTACGTCGAGGTCCACGACGGGCAGGGCATCCGCCTGGCGATCCACCGGGACAACGGATACGCGCCTCCGAGCTGGCCGCGGCCGGAGGACGCGCAGCAGGCGCACCTGAGGATCCTGGTGCCCGACGGCGACATCGACGAGGCGGAGCGCGAGGCCGTGGGCCTGGGCGCCCGGCCCGTGGACACCACGGACAACTCGGGTTCCCGGGACACCCGGACCTACAGCGACCCGGCCGGCCACTCGTTCACCCTGACCGTGTCCGGCTAGCCGCAGGCGCCCGGCAGGGCAGGCGGCGCCGGGCTCCGTACGGCCGGCCGCGACGGTTTCCCCTCAGCCGGTTGGCTCGTCCGGCACCGGCTGGTCCGGGCGCACACCACCCGTGGGCGGGGCGCCCCGTGGGCCGGTGCCCGCCTCGTCCGTGTCCGGTACGTCGTCGTCGGCGTCCGCGGCGTTGCCGGTGGTGGCCGACGCGTCGTCCGGCTCCCAGTGGTCCTCCTCGTCCGAAGCCTGCTGATCGGGCAGATCCCTCGGTACGGGCTTCTCGTCCTCGCCCCTGGTCTCGGGCTGCTCCTCGCTCACGGTGTCCTCCAGTGCCTTGTCACTTCGTTCCGCGTGGTTCCACGACGGCTTCCGGTGCGGTGGCCCGGCTACCCCTCGTCGTCGCGGCAACACCTCGTACTGGTTCACGGTGGACCGCAGACGCCTTCCCGGCCACACGAGCGGGGCCGGTTGCCCGGCCGTACCCGGGCCGATGCGGCCAGGGCGACGGCGGTCATCGCCGACAGGAGACCCCAGACCGGCACGAAGCTGCCGGACAGGTCCTTGAGCAGGCCGAGCACGGGCGGCATCACCACGATGGCGATCTGGTTGACGGACATGGCGAGACCGAGCGCGAATCCCGTCCTGTCCGGCGGGGCCGATTCGCTCACGTAGGTGACCCAGGGGCCGTACCAGCCGAAGCCGAAGAAGCCGAGCCAGACGAGCGTGCAGCAGGCGATCGCGGGCGACCGGCCCAGCGGTGTCATCAGCACGGCCATTCCCATGAGTACGGCGGCCATGCACAGGACCAGCGAGCCGTACCGCCCGTACCTGCCGCGGTCGCTCCAGGCCGCGAGAGCGATACGGCCGACGACGCCCGCACCCTGGACGGCCACCAGGACAAGGGCCGCCGGTCCGGCGCCGAGGGACGCCGTCCCGTGCAGATGCAGCACGGTCAGGATGCCCACGCCGTACTGCACCGAGATCAGGCTCGTCCCGGTGAGCATGATCCGCGCTATGGACGGGTCGCGGAGCATCCGCAGCCGGGCGCCGGGCTGTGCCCCGAGCGAGGCGCGCCGCTCGCCGCCGCGGGGAGCGGAGGTCACGGGCGGCATGCGGTAGAAGCCCATGAAGACGCCCGCCCCGAGGAGCGCGACGAACCCGCCGGCCACGAGCGTCGCCCGCCAGCCGTACGCCTCCGCGATGAACGGCAGCGCGGCCGATGCGAGCGCCGCGCCCAGCGGAAGGCCCGCCTGGCGGATCCCCATCGCGAAGCCCCGCTGGGACGCGCCGAACCAGGACGCCACCGATTTGCTGCCGCCGGGCTGGACGGTGCTGTATCCCGCGCCGACGAGCAGCAGCACAAGGAGCAGGGACGCGTACCCCGGCGCCGCGCTTCCCGCGAGCAGGCCCGCGGCGACCACGCCGGCGCCCGCCCCGACGACCCAGCGCTCGTTGCAGCGGTCGAGCAGCTCCCCGGCCACGAGGAGCCCGGCCAGGGGGACCAGTTGGGCCGCCGAGACCAGCAGGCCCAACTGGACCGTGCTCAGCTGCAGGTCGCGCTGCAGGTGGATGCCCATCGCCCCGATGCCCTGCACGAAGAACCCGGCGGCGGCCTGGGTGAAGGTGGCGATGCCGAGGACGGCCCAGCGGTAGCGCCAGGCGCTGTGAGCCACCTTGTCGACGGTGGTCACGGGCGCCAGTACAGCGCGGGATCCGGGTGGTCGACGAAGCCGAGGTCGCGGTAGAGCGGCTCGCCCTCGTGAGAGGCGTACAGGTCTACCCGGGCCACCTCGCGTTCCCGGAACCAGTCGAGCAGGCCGGCCATGAGCGCGCGGCTGTGCCCGCGTCGCCGGTGCGCCGGGTCGGTGACCACGCCGATCACGAGCCCGACCCTGCCGTTGCGCAGGTGCGGGCCCGGCAGCCGTTGCTCGACCGAGCCGATGGCGCACGCGGCCAGGCGCCCGTCGCCGTCGCCGTCGCCGTCCACGACGAGGATCCGTGTGCTGCCCGCTGCCAACTGGTCCGTCAGGACCACGGCCAGGGCGTCCCGCCAGCCGCCGTCCCCCGACGGCGGGTTGAAGTAGGCGCCGCCGAGGTCCTTGAACAGCAGGGCCCGCAGGCGCACGAGTTCCGTGATGTCCTCCTGGGTCGCCGGACGTATGTCGGTGTGTACCGCGGTGCGTTGTGGCATGCCGCTCAGCCTGATGTAATGGTCTTGTGCACCTCAACCCTTACGGCGAGGAGGTCGTGAATCTGGCCGCCGACCTCGCCAACCGGCGCCCGGAGACCGCCGATGAGCTCGCGGAGCGCTGCCGCGCCGCCGGGCTCGTCCTGGAGCGTCCCGTGACGCCGGAGGACCTCGACCGCACCCAGGGCGCGCTGGACGCGTGGGAGAAGGTCGTCGACGCCACCGACGAGGACGAGCGCGCCGAGCTGCTCAACGGGATGCTGGCGGCCTCCGCCGCCCACCCACGCCTGACCGACCACGCGGACACGGGCTGGCACCTGCACTACCGCGACGACCGGCAGCCGCTCGGCGCCCTGCTGTTCCAGCTGATCTCCGTCGGTACGGCGCTGCACCTGGCGGGCCGGGGCATGCACCGCCTGAGGCGGTGCGCCGTGACCGAGTGCGTCACGATCTTCGCCGACACCTCCCGCACCGGGCACCAGCGCTACTGCTCCCAGCGGTGCGCCAACCGCGACGCGGTACGCAGGCACCGCGCGCGCTCCACAGGGCGAGACGACTGAGGCAGGGCGAGGCGACTGAAGCAGGGCGAGGCGCCTGAAGAGGGCGAGGCGACTGAATCCGGCCCTCAAATGCGGGGCGGGGGCCCTGTTTTCCGGCCGGACTTCTGGTATTCACTCCTGGGATCGATCGCCGTCCGCGCGCTCGCGTTCGCTGCGGTGTACCTCATGCGACCTAGGAGTTCCCGTGGCCCTCGTACGCCGTCCGTTCAGAGCCGCCGCGAAGGCGTCGGTGGTCGCCGCCGCCGCGGCGGGGCTTCTCGCCCCCGGTGTCGTCGTCGACCGGTACGGGGACACCGCCGCCGCGGCCGCGCCAACTGCCGCTGTCCCCGGGCCGATCGCCGACTGGCAGCACGAACGCCTCGCCTCCGGCGCCGACCTGTACCAGGGGAGCATCTCGGGCCGCCCGGGTGCCGACCACTGGACGGTCACGGTGCGCGCGAACGGTGCCCACCTCGCCGCCGGACGGGACGCGCAGGCGCTTGCGGAACGGGTGCGCGGCGCCGGGTTCGGCGCGCGTGCCGAGGCGGTCGCGTGGCCGCGGGGTTCCGACCGGCACGGCGTGATCGGGGTGCGGGTCCGGGTGGGGGAGTACGCCACGCGCGCCGATGCCGACGCCGAGCGCAAGGCCCTGGCCGCCGCCGGATTCGACGCGGTGAGCGAGTGGACCGGCGCCGATGGTGTGCCCGGCACCGGAGTCGCCCGGGTGAAGGTGGCGATCGTCGACCCGAAGCGATACCGCGGTGCGCTGAAGGGCACGTACGGCGAGGGAGTGGCCGGCCGTGAGACGGTGAGCGACATGGCATCGGGCGGCGACGCCCTGCTCGGCGTCAACGCGGGCTTCTTCGTCATGGAGGGCAAGGACGGCGTGCCGGGCGCGGCGGCCGGAATCGCCGCGTACGACGGGGAGTTGCAGAGCGCGGCGACCGACGGCCGGATCGCGGCGGTGCTGCGCGGCGACGGCCTGCGCCCGGAGTTCGAGAAGCTCAGCACGGAGCTGAGGGTCCGCGCGGGCGCGGCGTCCGCGGTCGTGGACGGCGTCAACCGCGTGCCGGGCCTGGTGCGCAACTGCGGCGGTGTCGGCGGCGATGCCCCCACCCAGCGGCCGCAGCACGACGTGACCTGCACCGACCCCGACGAGATCGTGAAGTTCACCGACGAGCTCGGAGCGGACACCCCGGCGGGCGACGGGGTGGAGGCGGTGCTCGACGCGCGCGGACGCGTGCAGGAGGTGCGAGCGCGCGGCGGCGCCGTGCCCGAGGGCGGCAGCGTCCTCGCGGGCATCGGCGCGGGCGCCACCTGGCTGCGTACACACGCGCAGCAGGGCGGCGCGGTGCAGGTGCGGCAGCGGATCCTGGACGAGCGGGGCCGGGAGCTGAAGCTCGGCCCGCAGGACGACATCGTCAACGGCGGCCCGGAGCTGGTGCGGGACGGCAAAGTCGCGGTGAACTACGCCGCCGACGGCATCGAGCACCCCGGCGACCCCTCCTTCGCGTACACCTGGGGCATCAAGCGCAACCCGCGCATGCTCCTGGGCGTCGACCGGCAGGGCCGCATGCTCTTGGTCGGCGCGGACGGCCGGCAGCCCGGCCACAGCGACGGGTTCGGGCTCAACGAAGGTGCGGAGCTGATGAAGTCGCTCGGCGCGGTGCGCGCCATGGCCCTGGACGGCGGCGGCTCGGTCACCATGGCCGTGAACGGCAAGGTGATCAACTCGCCGTCGGACGGCACCGAGCGCGCGGTGGGCGACGCGCTGCTGCTCACGCGCTGACGGACGAGGCGGCCAGGGGAGCGGTGGTGACGGGGACGTGGCGCGGGCCGCGGACCAAGAGGCCGGGCCGGTAGGGGAGTTGCGCCGGGTCGGCCGTCAGGCGGAGGCCGGGGAAGGACGCGAGGAGCCGGGGGAGCGCGATCGTGGCCTCCAAGCGGGCGAGCCGTGAGCCGACGCAGAAGTGCGGTCCGTGGCCGAAGGCTGCGTGGGGCGCCGTGCGCGTGCCGCCCGCCCCCGCCAGATAGCGGCCCGGACGGAAGGCGTCCGGCTCCGTGAAGTGCCGGGGGTCGCGGTTGGCGGCGGCGAGCACCGCGAGGACGGAGGCTCCCGCGGGTATGACCACGCCGTCGCCGAGGTCCACCTCCTCGGTCGTGTGCCGCCACGTCGTGCCCTCCAGCGGGCTCGCGTGGCGCAGCGTCTCCTCGACGACGGCCGGCCAGCGTGCGGGATCACGCCGGGCGGCCGCCAGCTCGCCGGGGTGCGTGAGCAGCAGCAGCGAGGCCGACGCGAGGAGGTTCATCGTGGTCTCGTAGCCGGCGAACAGGAGGAGGAACGCCATGGCGAGCAGTTCGCCGTCGTCGAGCCCGCCCTCCGTCGCGTCCTGCGTGAGCGCGCTGAACAGGTCGGGTCCGGGGGCGCGCCGCTTGCGGGCGATCAGCTCGGTGAAGTAGGCGTACAGACCTGTCCATGCCTCGTCCACCGCTCCCGGCTCCAGGGCGTCGGCGGGCGAGCCGACCCGGTAGGTCCACTCCCGCAGATCCGCCCGGTCGGCCTCCGGCACCCCGAGCACCTCACCGACCACCAGGACGGGCAGCGGGAAGGCGAAGGCGTCCACGAGGTCCACGCTCCCGTCCCGCCGCAGCCGCATCGCCATCTCCCGCAGGAGCCCGGCGGTCAGCTCCTCGATCCGCGGCCGCAGCGCGTCGACGCGGCGCGGGGCGAACGCGGCGGTGGTCAGCCGCCGCAGCCGGGTGTGGTCGGGGGCGTCGGAGTTGAGCATGTGCCGGGCCAGACAGGCGCGGGCACGCCGCGCGGGGGAGTCACCCTTCGGCCGCCCCGCGCCCTGCGGGGGCACGTTCGAGAAGCGGGGGTCGGCGAGGACGGCCCGCGTCCGCTCGTAGCCGGTCACGAGCCAGGCGTACGTCCCGTTGGCGAGCGGGACCCGCGCGGCGGGCCCCTGGCCGCGCAGGCGGGCGTAGTAGGGATACGGGTCGTGGGCGAAGGCGGGGTCCGCGGGGTCCAAGGCGGGGCCTGCGGGGTCCTGGGAAGAAGCGATCACCCGCTCATCCTTGCCGCGGCGGCCCCACCGCCGGGATCGGGCCCGTCGCCAGGAACGCGGGGCCGGGTCTGTGGGAACCGGACAGCAACCACGCGTGCCGATTCGGCTCCGGACCGTGACGGACGCTACGGACTGTGACGTTCGGAACCAGGCCCGCTTCGTGGGAGGGGGCGATCACGAGATATCTTGATGTCGAGCAATGTTGCAGACGTGGAGCGGAGCACCCGGTGACTGACTCGACCATCATTTACACCCACACTGACGAGGCCCCGGCCCTCGCGACGTATTCGTTCTTGCCGGTGGTCGAGGCCTACGCCTCGACGGCCGGAGTCACTGTGGAGAGCCGTGACATCTCCCTGGCGGGGCGCATCATCGCCCTCTTCCCCGAGTTCCTCGAGGAGAGCCAGCGCATCGACGACGCCCTCGCCGAGCTCGGCGAGCTGGCCAAGACGCCCGGCGCGAACATCATCAAGCTGCCGAACGTCTCGGCCTCGATCCCGCAGCTGAAGGCGGCCGTCGCCGAGCTGCAGTCGCAGGGCTACGCACTGCCGAACTACCCGGACGACCCGAAGACCGACGCGGAGAAGGACATCCGCGCCCGTTACGACAAGGTCAAGGGCAGCGCCGTCAACCCGGTCCTGCGCGAGGGCAACTCCGACCGCCGCGCCCCCGCCTCGGTCAAGAACTACGCCAAGGCGCACCCGCACCGCATGGGTGCCTGGACGGCCGACTCGAAGACGAACGTCGCGACCATGGGCGTCGACGACTTCCGCTCCACCGAGAAGTCCGCGACCATCGCCGATGCCGGCACCCTGCGCATCGAGTTCACGGGCGAGGACGGCAGCACCACGGTCCTGCGCGAGTCCGTACCGGTCCTCGCGGGCGAGGTCGTCGACGCGGCCGTGCTGCGGGTCGGCCCGCTGCGTGAGTTCCTCACCGCGCAGATCGCCAAGGCCAAGGCCGACGGCGTGCTGTTCTCCGTGCACCTGAAGGCCACGATGATGAAGGTCTCCGACCCGATCATCTTCGGCCACGTCGTGCGCGCCTTCTTCCCGAAGACGTTCGCCGCGTACGGCGAGGCGCTCGCCGGTGCGGGTCTGACCCCGAACGACGGTCTCGGCGGCATCCTCAACGGCCTGGACGCGCTGCCCGAGGGCGCGCAGATCAAGGCGTCCTTCGAGGCGGAGCTCGCCGAGGGCCCCGAGCTGGCGATGGTGGACTCCGACAAGGGCATCACCAACCTGCACGTGCCGTCGGACGTCATCGTCGACGCCTCGATGCCCGCGATGATCCGCACCTCCGGCCACATGTGGGGCCCGGACGGCGGCGAGCACGACACCCTCGCGGTCCTTCCCGACTCCAGCTACTCCGGCGTGTACCAGGTCGTCATCGACGACTGCCGCGCCAACGGCGCCTTCGACCCGGCGACGATGGGCTCGGTGCCCAACGTCGGCCTCATGGCGCAGAAGGCCGAGGAGTACGGCAGCCACGACAAGACCTTCGAGATCGCCGCGCCCGGTACGGTGCGCGCGCTCGACGCGGCCGGCAACGTCGTCCTGGAGCAGACCGTCGCCACCGGCGACATCTTCCGGATGTGCCAGGCCAAGGACGCCCCGATCCGCGACTGGGTCAAGCTGGCCGTCAACCGCGCCCGCGCGACCGGCTCGCCGGCCGTGTTCTGGCTCGACGAGACCCGCGCGCACGACGCGCAGCTCATCGAGAAGGTCAAGGCGTACCTGCCCGAGCACGACACCGAGGGCCTGCAGATCGAGATCATGTCGCCGGTGGACGCGACCGCGTTCTCCCTGGAGCGCATCCGCCGCGGCGAGGACACCATCTCGGTCACCGGCAACGTGCTGCGTGACTACCTGACGGACCTCTTCCCGATCCTCGAGCTCGGCACCAGCGCCAAGATGCTCTCGATCGTCCCGCTCATGAACGGCGGCGGCCTCTTCGAGACGGGCGCGGGCGGCTCCGCCCCCAAGCACGTCCAGCAGCTGGTCCGCGAGAACTACCTGCGCTGGGACAGCCTGGGCGAGTTCCTCGCCCTGGCCTCCAGCTTCGAGCACCTCGCGCAGACCACGGACAACGCGAGCGCCCAGGTCCTGGCCGACACCCTCGACCGCGCGACGGCGACGTTCCTGGAGAAGGACAAGTCGCCGACCCGTCGCGTCGGCGGCATCGACAACCGCGGCAGCCACTTCTACCTGGCCACGTACTGGGCCCAGGAGCTGGCCAAGCAGACCGCGGACGCCAAGCTCGCCGAGGCGTTCGGCCCGCTGGCCAAGACGCTGGTCGACCAGGAGCAGACGATCGTCGACGAACTGAACGCGGTCCAGGGCTCGCCCGCCGACATCGGCGGCTACTACCAGCCCGACCCGGCGAAGGCCGCATCCGTGATGCGCCCGTCGGCCACGCTGAACAAGGCGCTCGGCCTTCTTGGCTGAGTGAACTTGGCCGAGTGAACTTCGGCCGGTATGGGTCCGCCCCGGTAGCGAAACCGCTACCGGGGCGGACCCATGTCAGGGGCGCGTGGCGCCGAGACCTCAGCCGAACGTCACCGAGCTGATCTTGTCGTCGAAGCCGATGGTGGACAGGTCGGCCACGTCGCCGTTGATGACCTTGGACGTGCCCTTGCAGTCGGGGGACGCCCAGAGCTTCATCGAGCCGCTCACGGAGACGGACGACGTCACCTTCGGGCGGGCGACGTTCTGGCAGCCCTCGCCCGCGACGCCCTGCGCGGGGCCGTTGTCCGAGAAGTTGGCGTCGTCGAAGAGGATCGCGCTGCTCGCGGGCACGGCCTGGGCTTGGTCCGGGGCCTGATCCTGGGCCTGGTCCGGGGCCTCGGTCGGTTCGGCTCCGGCCTGCGCGCCCGACTTCTGGCCGTCGGGCTGGACGCCGAACCAAGTACCGCCCACGCCTTGGCCGTTGGTGTCGCCGGGCTTGAGGTCCTTGCTGAAGCGGTAGACCGGCCAGCCGCCGACGGTGACCTGGCGGGTGCCGTCGTCCCGCCTGACCACGCCGACGTCCGACGCGTTCACGCCGTCGACGAAGATCTTGCTCCCCGGGTCCACGAGGACCGGCGGCCAGGTGGTGGCGCAGGCGTCGTTGCAGGTGGACTTGGAGGGTGACGCGGTGTCCTTGTCGAAGCGGTAGAGGGTGAAGCCGGAGCCGTTGACGACGACCGGGTCCAGGTCGCCCGCCCTGGACGCCGACAGCTGAACCCACTTGCGCTGCACCGGCTGTGACGCCGCCTTGCCGGGCGGATTGGCCCAGTCCCCGGTCTTCTTGGGCGCGTTGTTCTGCCGCGCGGTGCCGGACTTCAGGGCGAGGTCCATGGAGCCGTCGGCGGCGGGCGCCGCGGCGGAGGGCTTGGTGTCCCCGCCGCCGCAGGCGGAGAGCAGCAGGACTCCCGCCGTGGCGAAGGAGGCGAGGACGGCGGTGCTCCTGCGGGCGTTCTTGCCGGTGTTCTTGCCGGAGTTCTTGCTGAGCATGGGAGATCTCCCTATATCGGCGTTCAGATCATTTCGAGTCGCTTTGGTGCGTTCGAAGCGTGAATACGGACGCCGCTCAGCCCGGCGCTCACCGAGTTTGCGACCGATACCAAACCGAGACAATGTCTAAACTGCGATCTCTTCCGGGTGCTACACGTGGACGCACACGGGCGCTCGCCTCACTGTCATGCGTCAGCGCCATTCCCTATTACTGAAACGCGTTCTACTGTGTGCGCCGTCAAGGCCAAGCCCGGAGAGCCAGCGAAAGCAGGAGGGGCCGTGCACCTCGAATACACGCCTGAGCAGCGGCAGTTGCGCACCGAGCTGCGCACGTACTTCGCCGAGCTGGTGCCCGACAACGCGTACGCCCGGTACGCCGACCCCACGGCGCAGAAGCGGTTCTACCGGGAGACCATCCGCCGGCTCGGGTCCGACGGCTGGCTCGGCGTCGGCTGGCCCAAGGAGTACGGCGGGCGCGGGCTCTCGCCGATGGAGCAGTTCATCTTCTTCGACGAGGCCGCCCAGGCCGGCGTCCCGCTGCCCCTCATGGCCCTGAACACCGTCGGGCCGACCCTGATGCAGTTCGGCACCGACGAGCAGAAGGCGTACTTCCTGCCGAAGATCCTCTCCGGTGAACTCGACTTCGCGATCGGCTACAGCGAGCCGGACGCGGGCACCGACCTCGCCGCGCTCAAGACGAAGGCGGTCAGGGAAGGCGACGAGTACGTCGTCAACGGCCAGAAGATCTGGACCACCAACGGCGACACCGCCGACTGGGTCTGGCTCGCCGTCCGCACCGACCCGGACGCCCCGCCCCACAAGGGCATCACCATGCTCCTCGTACCGACGAGCGACCCCGGCTACTCCTGCACCATCATCAACACCCTTGCCTCGCACGACACGACGGCGAGCTACTACGAGAACATCCGTGTCCCCGTCGCGCGCCGCGTGGGCGAGGAGAACAAGGGCTGGCGGCTCATCACCAACCAGCTCAACCACGAACGCGTCACGCTCGCCGCGCACGGCACCATGGCCATCCGCGCCTTCCACAACGTGCAGCGCTGGGCCGCCGACACCAAGCTCGCCGACGGCCGCCGGGTCATCGATCTCAGCTGGGTCCGCCAGCGCCTTGCCAGGACGCACACCAAGCTGGACGCGATGAAGCTCCTCAACTGGCAGATGGTGAACGCGGACCAGGAGGGCACCCTCACCCCCCAGGACGCCTCCGCCGTGAAGGTCTACGGCTCCGAGGCGCGCAGGGACGCGTACGCCTGGCTCATGGAGGTGGTCGGCTCGGCAGGCTCCCTCAAGGAGGGCTCCGCGGGCGCGGTCCTCCACGGCGAGCTGGAACGCGGCTACCGCAGCGCCGTCATCTTCACCTTCGGCGGCGGCAACAACGAAATCCAGCGCGAGATCATCTCCTGGATCGGGCTCGGGATGCCGCGGGTGCGCCGCTGACGTGCGGTGACTCTCAGGCGGAGCTGCGGGCCTCTTCGTATTCCGGCTCCGGCTCCGATAGCGGACCCTTCTTCTTTCCGGCGGCAGGCAAGGCGATCAGCAGCACGGCTGCCCCGAGAAGCGCGATGGCCGCGATCCAGCCCGCGCCGACATGCATCGCGTGGATGAACGCATCATCGGCGGCCTGAGCGAGAGTGGGCTGATTGATGGTGGCGGCGACGTGGCGGGCCTGTTCGGCGGAGACTTGCGCCTGATCCCGCACCGGACCGGGGGCACCCTCCAGTGAAGGTCCGATCGCGCGTCGGTACTCGATCGACATGATCGTGCCGCCCACCGCGATTCCGATGACACTGCCGGTCTGTCGCACGGTGTTGGTGACGGCCGATCCCGCACCGGCCTGTTCCAACGGCAGGTCGCTGATCAATGCGGCCGTCACAGGGCCGATCACCATGCCGATCGAGAGCCCCTGGATCAACAACAGGATCTCGATCCAGACGAGGGGAGTCTGTAGTCCGAGGAATCCGTACCCACCCATGCTCAGCGCGGCCACGATCAGCGCCGGCACCGTGACAAGACGGAGTGAAAGGCGGCGCACCAGGCGCGAGGCGAGCGGAGCCGCCGCGAGCGCGCCGAATGCGGTCGGGATATTGGCGAGACCCGCCTTCATCGGCGAAAAGCCGAGCGCTCCTTGCAGGTAGAAGGCGTTGTAGAAGGTGATGGCGGCCACGCCGAAGAGCAGAAGTCCGAGCGCCACATTGCCGCCACCGAATGCGCGCTGTGCGAAAAGTCGCGGGTTGAAGCTGGGAACCTTTACGCGCATTTCGACGAGTGCGAAAACGGCCAGCAGAATGAGACCGGCAATGATCGGCGCCCAGACGTCGGTACGACTCCACGTCGCCACCTGCCCCGCCCGGATGAGTCCGTAGGCCAAGGCCACGAGTCCACTGATCGACAGCAGCATTCCAGCGGGGTCCAGTGGCCGCCGAGCGGGGCTGCGGAAATTCGGAACCAGCATGGCGAGTCCGACAAGAGCCAATACCGCGACCGGAACATTGATCAGAAAGACCGAGCCCCACCAGAAATGATCGAGCAGAAACCCGGCCAGCACAGGTCCGGCAGCCATTCCCACACCGGCCGACGTCGAGAAGATGCCGATCGCGGCAGCCCGAGCGGGGCCGGTGAAGGTCCACATAAGGATGGCCATCATGGCGGGCGTGATCAGCGCGCTGCCCACCCCCATCGCCGCTCGAGCCGCAATCAGCTGGCCCGCATCGCTTGCGTACGCCGCCCACAGCGAAGACCCGGCGAAAATGACAAGACCAATGGAGAACACGGTCCGGTGACCGAACCGATCGCCCAATGCGCCTGCGGAGAACATCAATGTCGCGAAGGCCAGGGTGTACGAACCGGTCGCCCATTGCAGCTGGCCGGGATCGGCCCCCAGCCCACGGCCCGGGTCCGCGAGGGTCTCCAGCGTGGTGCTCAGGACGGTATTGTCCAGCCAAATCAGCAGCGAACACAGCATGAGAACGGACAGAATCAACTGCTGCCTGAACTTCGGCAACGTTGGAGTCGCGGTCATGAACACCTTCGGATAGCGAGCGGCGGGAACGTGAACGACTGGACCATAAGCAAACTCCGCGACGCCGTCAAGCCTGGAATTTCTTACCGATACTGTTGCGGCTGAACGGACTTTATGCCCTCCGCCGTATTTGTGGAATGAATAATTGTGTGCCCTCCGGCAGATTCGGCGGATTTGCAATGTGGAGGAATTCATGGCTTCCGGATGGTCGCCGTTACCGATCCGCGCCGGCGCGGGGGCGGGGGCGGGGCGGGGCGCCGGTGCGGGACGGCCCGCGTGAGGCCCGGCTCAGGGGCGTGATCATCTGTGTGTCGGCGCCCGGCGCCCGACGCCCGACGGCCGTGACGCTCAGCCCGGCCGGGCTGTTACGGCCGGAAGTATTGACACGGCTCCAGGGGCGGGCCAGCATCACATCCACGTTAATTAACTATCTAGTGCGTTAACTACAGCATGTGCCGGGTGCGCACCGCTCGCCACCCGCCTCGGCGTTCCCCCCAGCAGCGCCGGTCCCCGTCCCCTCGCAGCCGCCCCAGCAGGTGGTTGCGCTGCTCTCCCCCGAGGAGTTCACGTGTCCGCTCACCCGCCGGCCGACCAGGCGTCGGCCGTGCCGCCCCAGGGCAGGCCACGCAAGGCCGCGTTCGCCGCCTGGATCGGCAGCGCGCTGGAGTACTACGACTTCTTCATCTACGGCAGCGCCGCGGCCCTGGTCTTCCCCAAGGTCTTCTTCGACCCGGACGACCCGGCCACCGCCACCCTGATCTCCCTGGCGACCTTCGGCGTCGCCTACGCCGCCCGCCCCCTCGGGGCGCTCGTCCTCGGTCACTTCGGCGACCGGCTCGGGCGTCGGAAGATCATGGTGTGGACGCTGATCCTCATGGGTCTCTCCACCTTCCTCATCGGCTGCCTGCCCACATACGCGCAGGTCGGCACCGTCGCACCGGTGCTCCTTGTGCTGATGCGGGTGTTCCAGGGCCTGTCCGCGGCCGGTGAGCAGGCCAGCGCGAACGCGATGACACTGGAGCACGCGCCGGAACACCGGCGCGGCTACTACACGAGCTTCACCCTCAACGGGACCCAGGCCGGTCAGCTCCTCGCGACCCTGGTGTTCCTGCCGGTCGCCGCGCTCCCGGACGAGCAGCTGTACACCTGGGGCTGGCGCATCCCGTTCCTGCTGAGCGCCCTCGTCGCGGTCGCCGGGTACGTCATCCGCCGCACCCTGGAGGAGACCCCCGTCTTCCAACAGGTCTCCGCGGACCAGGAGGTGGCCAAGATGCCCCTTGCGGAGCTGCTCAGGAACCACTGGGCCGACGTGCTGCGAGTGGTCGCGGCGGCGCTGATCGCGACGGTCAGCACGATCTTCTCCGTCTGGGCCCTCTCGTACGCCACGAGTGACGCGGTCGGCCTCGACAAGACGGGCATGCTCTGGGTCGCCGGAAGCGCCAACGCGGTGGCTCTCCTCGCGATCCCGCTCTGGGCAAAGCTCTCCGACCGGATCGGTCGCAGGCCGGTCTTCCTCGTCGGGGCGATCGGCAGCGGAGTGATGATCTTCGTCTATCTGTGGGCGATCTCGACCGCCAGCTACCCGCTGGTCTTCGTGACCGGAGTGCTGCTCTTCGGCGTCGTCTACAGCGCGGCCAACGGCATCTGGCCCTCGTTCTACGGCGAGATGTTCCCCGCCAGGGTCCGGCTTTCCGGCATGGCCATCGGCACCCAGATCGGGTTCGCCATCGCGGGCTTCGCGGTGACCTTCGCGGCCCAGATCGACGGCCCCGACGGTGACAGGTGGGTCGGCGTCGCGATCTTCACCGCCGCCTTCTGCGCGATCTGCGCGATCGCCGTGGCCACCGGGCGCGAGACGCACCGCGTGCCCACGGCCGATCTCGGCCTGCGCCCCGGGGACGCGAGGACACCGGCGAAGGCCCGCGAGGCCGCCGCTCTGTGAGCCGGACACGCCGGGGGAGCGCTGCCGCGCCGGGGGGCGCTCCGCCGAGCCACGATCAACCGTGCCCGGCCGACCAACAACCGTGCCCGGCCGACCAACAGGAAGACTTGATGACCTCGTACCTCACCGGCCTGATCGGCTCCGGTATCGGCCCCTCCCTGAGCCCCGCCCTGCACGAGCGCGAGGCGGACCGGCACGGTGTGCGCCTCATCTACCGCACGCTCGACATCGACGTCCTGGGCGTCGCGCCCGAGGGCGTCGGTGAGTTGGTGCGCGCCGCCCACCGCATCGGCTTCGACGGGCTGAACATCACCCACCCCTGCAAACAGCTGGTCATCGAGCATCTTGACGAGCTCGCCCCCGAGGCCGCCGAGCTCGGAGCCGTGAACACCGTCGTCTTCAGGGACGGACGCGCCGTCGGGCACAACACCGATGCCACCGGCTTCGCCCAGTCCTTCGCCCGCGGCCTGGCCGACGCGCCGACCGGTGAGGTCGTCCAACTCGGGGCGGGCGGAGCGGGCGCCGCCGTGGCACACGCCCTGCTGAACCTCGGTGTCGACCGGGTCACCCTCGTCGACACCGATCCGGACCGTGCCGCCACCCTGGCCGCCGCCCTGACCGCGCGCTTCGGACCTGGCCGTGCGCACTGCGCGCCGGCCGGGGAGCTGGCCGAGCGCCTCGCCGCAGCGGACGGTCTCGTGCACGCCACACCGACCGGCATGGTCGCCCACCCGGGCCTGCCCCTCGCGGTCTCACTGCTCAGGACCGGCCTGTGGGTGGCCGAGGTCGTCTACCGGCCGCTGGAGACCGAGCTGTTGCGCGAGGCCCGCGCCATCGGCTGCCGCACCCTCGACGGCGGCGGCATGGCCGTCTTCCAGGCGGCCGACGCCTTCCGGCTCTTCACCGGACTCGAACCGCACACCGGACCGATGCTCGCCGACCTCGGCGATCTGGCCGCCTTCCCGGCCTGACCGGCCCTGACCCGACAGGAGGACACCATGCGCACATCGATCGCCACTGTCTCGCTCAGCGGGCCGCTGTCCGAGAAGCTCACCGCCGTCGCCACCGCCGGATTCGACGGTGTGGAGATCTTCGAGAACGATCTCCTCGGCAGCCCGCTCAGCCCCGAGGAAGTGCGGCTGCGCTGCGCGGACCTGGGCCTGAGCATCGACCTCTACCAGCCGTTCCGCGATTTCGAGGCCGTTCCCGCCGACACTCTCGCCCGCAATCTGCGGCGCGCTGAACGCAAGTTCGCCGTGATGGAGCGCCTCGGCGCGGACCTGCTCCTCGTCTGCTCCAGCGTCGCCCCGGAGTCGGTCGACGACGACGCGCTCGCCGCCGAGCACCTGCGGCTGCTCGCCGACCGGGCAGCCGACCACGGCATCCGCATCGCCTACGAGGCGCTCGCCTGGGGCCGGCACGTCAGCACGTACGACCACGCCTGGCGGATCGTCGAGCAGGCGGACCATCCCGCCCTCGGCACCTGCCTCGACAGCTTCCACATCCTCTCCCGCGGCTGCGACCCCAAGGGCATCGCGGACATCCCCGGCGAGAAGATCTTCTTCCTTCAGCTGGCGGACGCACCGCTGATGGCGATGGACGTCCTCCAGTGGAGCCGCCACTACCGCTGCTTCCCCGGCCAGGGCGGCTTCGACCTCGCCCCTCTGGTGGCCGCGACGGTGGCGGCCGGGTGCCAAGGGCCCCTGTCGCTCGAAGTGTTCAACGACGTGTTCCGGCAGGCAGGGGCGGCCTCCACCGCCGTCGACGCGCTCCGCTCGCTGCTCCTCCTTGAGGAGTCGGCCGGTCTGTCCGTGCTCCCCGCCGCGTCCGCGCCCTCCGGCTTCGCCTTCGCCGAGCTGACCGCGGCCGACACCGAACCGCTGCGCGGCGTGCTCGACTCCCTCGGCTTCGCCCCCACCGCTCGGCACACCTGGAAGCCGGTCGAACTGTGGGAACAGGGCGATGCCCGGATCCTGCTCAACACCGGTGTCAGCGGCCGTCGTCAGGATCCGGCACTGACCGCCATCGGCGTGGAGACCCCCGACCCCGACCGAGCCGCACGGCGCGCCGAGGCGGTGCTCGCCCCCGTGGTGCCGCGCCGTCGCGCGCAGCTCGACGCACCCCTGGACGCGGTGGCCGCACCCGACGGCACGGAGATCTTCTTCTGCCGAACGGACCAGGCCGACCACATCAGTTGGACCGGGGACTTCACCGAACTGCCGTCGCGCGGGCTGCCGGATGAGCGCGCGCTGCCGGATGAGTGTGTTCTGGCGCAGGAGCGTGCCCTGTCGCAGGAGCGTGCTCTGCCGGAGGAGGCGGGAGAGCCGTCCGCGGCCGCCATCCGCCGTATCGACCACATCGCGCTCACCCAGCCCTGGCACCAGTTCGACGAGGCATCGCTGTTCCACCGTGGCGTCCTCGGCCTGGAGGCGGACGGCAGCCTCGATCTGGCCGACCCCTACGGGCTCGTGCGCAGCCGGGCCGTCGCGTCACCCGACGGCGGAGTGCGCATCGTCCTCAACATCGCGCCGGCGCCGGACGCCGATGCCGCCCGCCTGCAGCACATCGCGCTGGCGACGGACGACATCGTCGGCGCCGCCCGGCGCATCCAGGAGAGCGGCGCGAGCCTGCTGCCGATCTCCGCCAACTACTACGACGACCTCGGCGCACGCCACGATCTAGACCCGGAGCGCCTGGCCACGCTGGCGGAGCTCGGCATCCTCTACGACCGGGACGAGAACGGGGAGTTCCTGCACTGCTACACCGCCACGGTCGGGCGGGTCTTCTTCGAGTTGGTGCAGCGCACGGGCGGCTATCAGGGGTACGGGGCCCAGAACGCGGCCGTACGGCTCGCGGCCCAGCATCTTCACCAGCAGGGGGCGTGAGCGGGAGGGTGTGACCTTCCGGATGTTCGCGGAACCCAGCCACCGGTGACAAAAGCCCCAGGGCGGACCGAGGTTAGACTGACCGGCGCCGATGAGTCCGCCCTGAGGAGCCGCATGGCCGCCGCAGTCCCCCCGTCGTCACCGCCCGCCAAGCGCACCCGGGACGCGGCCCGTACGCAGGGGGAGATTCTCGATGTGGCCACCGAGGAGTTCGCCCGCATGGGCTACGCGGGGGCCAGGGTCGACGAGATCGCCGCCCGCATGCGGACCACGAAGCGGATGATCTACTACTACTTCGGCAGCAAGGACCAGCTGTTCACCGCGGTCCTTGAGCGCGCGTACAAGGTCATCCGGCACGAGGAGCAGCAGCTCGACGTCGGGCATCTCGACCCGGTGTCCGCCATCCGCCGCCTTGCCGAGCTCACCTTCGACCACCACGAGGCGCATCCGGACTTCATCCGCCTCGTCAGCATCGAGAACATCCACGAGGCGCAGCACATCGGCGCCTCACCGAGTCTGGCCTCCCTCAGCTCGCCGGCGATCGACGTCATCGCCTCCATCCTCGAAACCGGGCGCGAGCAGGGCGTGTTCACGGCCGAGGTGGACGCCGTCGACCTGCACGCGATGATCAGCTCGTTCTGCTTCTTCCGGGTCTCCAACCGGCACACGTTCCGCGCGCTCTTCGGCCGCGACCTCACCGAGGCGCCCCGCCGCGAGCACTACCGGACGATGCTCGGGGACATGGTCATCTCGTACCTGACCTCGGATCGCCCTGGCGCGGGCCGGAGTTGACCACCATCACCTCGGTCCCGGCGGCCCGCACCGCCCGCACCTGTTCCGCCGCGAGGCCGTCGTCCACGATCAGCAGATCGAAGTCGGTCAGCGGCGCAAGGGCGTAAAGACCGTCCTTGCAGAACTTGGTGTGGTCCGCGACCAGCACCCGGCGCGCCGCGCACTCCATCATCGCCCGCTTGACCTGCACCGTTTCCGGTGATGTGTGATAGCAGCGGCCGTTGCTGACGGCCGTGGTGGACATGAAGAGGACGTCGGCGCGAAAGGCCCGGACCGCGTCCGCGGTGTGCAGGCCCATGAACGCGTCGTACGCCGGGAAGTACGCGCCGCCCAGCGTGATCAGCGAGATACCGGGTTCCTTCGCGAGCGTGGTGATGGCCGGCAGCGAGTTGGTGATCACCGTCAGCGGGGTTTGCTCGGTGGCCTGGTGCGCGAGAAGCAGGCAGGTGGTGCTGTCGTCGAGCAGCACCGTCTGGCCCGGCACGAGGAGGGTCGCCGCGGCCCGCGCCAGGAGCTGTTTGGTCTGCGCCATGGTGGCCATCCGCTCCGCGACACTGCCGTGGAACTGCGCCGACGGCAGGCCGGTCGCACCGCCCCGCACCTTGCGCAGCCAGCCCTGTGCCTGCAGGGCGTCCAGATCGCGGTGCGCGGTCATCAGGCTGACGCGGAACTCATCGGCGAGGTCCGCGGTCCGTACGAAGCCGCGGCCGATGACGGCCTCACGCATCTGCCGTCGCCGTTCCTCCTGCGCCTCGACCCGGTCCATCGCAGCGCTCCCTCCGGTGTCCGCGCCCTGTGCGGTGCCAGGGCTCTGCCTGTGCCGTGCGCGGCACGTGTGTGAACTCGCCGCGTTATGTTCGCACGGATCTAACGCGCGTCGCCGGGCGAGTGCGGCGTCCGCGAGCGGCTCCGGTGCGACGCAACACGGCAGGTCGGCGCCCCGATGGGAAGATTTCAGCCGCCATTGACTCGCCTTTCCGGCCAGCTGTTCCATCAGCTCGTCCGTCCCTCCTGCCCCTGCCGCAGAAAGGGGAGAGTCGATGATGACTTCTCTGCCCCCTCCTCCGCGTTCGCTGATCACACGCCTGGGCATTCCGCCGACCCTCGCCTGGGGCTACCTCGGGCTGCTCCTCTTCATGATCGGAGACGGGGTCGAGTCCGGCTATCTCTCGCCCTACCTGATCGACGAGGGCATCTCGCAGCCCCGGGTCGCGCTCCTGTTCACCGTCTACGGAGGCGCCGCGGCCATCGCCGCCTGGCTCTCCGGAGTGCTTTCCGACCTGTGGGGCCCGCGCCGCGTGATGTGGACAGGGCTCGGCATCTGGGGCGTCTTCCAGCTGCTCTTCCTCGTCCTGGCCATCCCCATGACCAGCTATCCGCTGATGATGCTCGGGTACGGCCTGCGCGGCCTCGGCTATCCGCTCTTCGCCTACGGCTTCCTGGTCTGGATCGCCTCGGTGGCGCCCCGCGCCCGGCTCGGCACGGCCATGGGCTGGTTCTGGTTCGCCTTCACCGGCGGTCTGCCCACCCTCGGCTCGCTGGTCGCCAGCGGACTCATCCCGCAGATCGGCGCGTACGCCACGCTGTGGTCCGCGCTGGCCCTGGTGACAGCGGGCGGTCTGATCGCCCTGCTCCTCGTCCGTGACGACCGGGGCGGCAAGCTGCCGCGCGGCGAGGGTGAAGGACCGCTCGCCACGCTCGTCGGCAGTGTCACCGTCCTGTGGCGCAATCCCCGGGTCGGCGCGGGCTCGCTCGCCCGGGTCATCAACACGGCCTCGCAGTTCGGCTTCTTCGTGATCATGCCGATCCACTTCACGAAGACGGTCGGCTTCAGCCTCACCGAGTGGCTGCATCTGCTCAGCGCGATGTTCGCGACCAACATCTTCGCCAACCTGCTGTTCGGCGTGGTGGGCGACCGGTTCGGCTGGCGCAGGACCATCGCCTGGTGCGGCGGCGCCGGATGCACCGTCAGCACGCTGCTGCTCTTCCACGTCCCGGACGCGGCGGGCGACAACTTCCCGCTCGCCCTGCTGGCCGCCGCCTTCTA
The DNA here is from genome assembly GCF_056434405.1 of Streptomyces sp. NPDC044044. NCBI lineage: Bacteria > Bacillati > Actinomycetota > Actinomycetes > Kitasatosporales > Streptomycetaceae > Streptomyces > Streptomyces sp. NPDC044044. The sequence goes on from NZ_JBWKFG010000008.1 coordinate 250,604, forward strand.
CGGCGCTACGCTGGCCGGATATGTACCGCTTTCGGCGCTGGTGCCCTCGCTGGAGCCGCGACACAAGGGGCAGGCGCTCGCCGCGCTCAACCTGGGTGCGGGAGCCAGCACCTTCGTCGGCCCCGCGGTCGTCGCCGTCTTCGTCGGGCCGCTCGGTGTCACAGGGGTGGTCTGGATTTTCGCGGGGATGCATGCGGTGAGCACCGTGCTCGCGCTCTTCCTGAAGCTGCCGGACGACACGGGTGCGGCACAGGCGCAGAAGGCCAGCGCCGCGCCGGACGCCGCGCCCGCCACCGCCTCGGCCCCGGCGTGAAAGGACCCACCTGATGTCCGTACTGACCATTGACGTCGGCACCACGATGATCAAGTCGGTCGTCTTCGACGACCAGGGCAAGGAGATCGCGGTCGCGCGGCTCGCCACCGAGGTCCTCCGTCCCCACCCCGGCTGGGCGGAACAGGACATGGATGCCGTCTGGAACGCCGTCGTGCACACCGTCCGCAGTGTCCTGTCCGGCCTCGCCGACCCCGTCTGGCTGGTGTCCTTCACCGCCCAGGGCGACGGCGCCTGGCTCGTCGACGAGGGCGGCCGCCCCACCGGTCCCGCGATTCTGTGGTCCGACGGCCGGGCCGGCGACCTGCTCACCGCCTGGCAGCGCGAGGGAGTTCTCGAAGCGGCCTTCCGCCGCAACGGCTCGCTGACCTGCGCCGGCATGCCCAACGCCCTCTTCAGCTGGCTCGCCGCCCACGACCCGGACCGCCTCGCGCGCTCCGCCACCTCGCTCACCGCCGCAGGCTGGCTCTTCCTGCGTCTCACAGGTGTCCGCGCCTGCGACGAGTCCGACGCCTCCGCCCCGTTCCTCGACCACGCCACCGGGGACTACGACCCGCGGATCCTCGACCTGTTCGGCCTGAGCGCCTACCGCCGGCTCCTGCCGACCGTTCTCGGGGAGTCGGAGCGGATTGCCGAGATCACCGGCGACGCGGCGGGCCAACTGGGCCTGCCCGCCGGTCTTCCGGTCGTGATGTCCCCGTACGACATCGCCGCAACCGCCCGCGGCGTCGGCGTGGTCAACCCCGGCCAGGCGTGCAGCATCCTCGGCACCACCCTGTGCACGGAGATCGTCCGTACCGACGTCGACACCAGCGGCGAACCGTCCGGCATCAACATCGCCTACCGCGGCCGCGAACGGGTGCTCCGCGCCTTCCCGACCCTCAACGGCGCCGAAGTCCTCGGCTGGGCCGCGCAGATGCTGGGCACCTCCGGTCCGCCGGAGCTCGCGCGGCTGGCCTTCGAGTCGGAGCCCGGCGCCCGCGGGCTGATGTTCCTGCCCTACCTCTCCCCGGCCGGCGAACGCGCGCCGTTCCTCGACCCGCGCGCCCGGGGCTCCTTCTGGGGTCTGTCCCTGGAGCACTCGCGCGCCGACCTGGCCCGCGCCGTCTTCGACGGGCTCTCGCTCGTCCTGCGCGACTCGCTGGCCGCGGCCCGTACGGAGGTGAGCGAGCTGCGGCTGTGCGGCGGCGGCGCCAACAGCGACGCGTGGTGCGCGCTGATCGCCGATGCCACAGGCGTGCCGACCGCCCGCTCCGGCGACACCGAACTGGGCGCCAAGGGCGCCTTCCTCACCGGTCTTGTCCGCTCCGGCGCCGAGAGCAGCATGCACACCGCCGCCGCCAAGTACGTCCGGATGCAGAGCAGTTGGGAACCCGACCCGGAACGCGCGCAGTTCTACGCCGCCCTGTACGAGGACTTCATCGGCCGGCGCACCATCTCCCGCGATGCAGGCTGGCGGGGCGGCGCGACATGGCAGGGGAGCGGCGCGGCGAGGCCGGGCGCGGCCCCGCACGAAGGCGACGACCACCGCACCGCCCCCGGAGGCATCGATGTCTGAGACCCGTTCCACCGACCCTGCCCTCGCTTCCCTCGACGGCATCTGGCTGGGCCTCGACCTCGGCACCCAGAGCGCCCGCTGCGTCGCCGTCGACGGCACCGGCAGGCTGCTCGCCGCCGCTTCCCGGCCACTGACCAGCCACCGCGACGGCGTACGCCACGAACAGGACCCCGAGCAGTGGTGGACCGCGCTCTCCGCCGCCTGCCGCGATGCGCTGAGCGGACTCGACGCGCGGCGCGTCCGCGGGCTCGCCATCGACGGCACCTCCGGCACGATCCTGCTCGCCGACGCCGCGGGCCCCCCGCTCACCCCCGCCCTGATGTACGACGACGGGCGCGCCGCCGACCAGGCGGCGGCCGTCAACGAGGCGGGCGCGGAGGTCTGGCGGGAGCTCGGCTACCGCAGCATGCAGCCGTCCTGGGCGCTGCCGAAGCTGCGCTGGCTCCTGGACCATGACGGGGCGGCGGCCGATGCGGGGGCCAGGCTCCTTCACCAGGTCGACCTGATCACCTGGCGTCTCGCAGGACATCAGGTCGCGGCCGACGCCAGCCATGCACTCAAGACCGGCTACCACCTGGTCGAGGAGCGCTGGCCGCACAAGGCCATGGCCGAACTCGGCGTCCCCGAGAGCCTGTTGCCCGACGTCGTACGCCCCGGCACTGTGCTCGGCACCGTGTGCGCCGAGGCCGCGCAAGCCACCGGCATCCCCGAAGGCACCCCTCTCGTCGCCGGAATGACCGACGGCTGCGCCGCCCAGATCGGCGCCGGAGCCCTGGAACCCGGCGCCTGGAACTCGGTGCTCGGCACCACCCTCGTCCTCAAGGGCACCAGCACGCACCTGATCCGCGACCCGGCGGGCGTCGTCTACTGCCACCGCGGACCGGGCGACAACTGGCTGCCGGGAGGCGCCTCCAGCAGCGGCGCGGGCGTCATCTCCCGGCACTTCCCCGGCGAGGACCTCGACGCGCTCACCGAGCGGGCCGCCGCGCTCGACCCGGACGCGGTCACCTACCCCCTGGTCTCCACCGGCGGCGAACGCTTCCCCTTCCGTGCCCCGCGAGCCGAACCCTTCACCCTCGGGGAAGTGCCCACCCGCGCCGCCGAGTTCCACGCCCAACTGCTCGGCGTCGCCTGCCTGGAGCGGCTCTGCCTCGACTATCTCGACCACCTCGGCGCCCCCGTCGACGGACCGCTCACCCTCACCGGCGGCGGCGCCCGCAACCGCTACTGGTGCCGCCTTCGCGCCGAGGTCATCGGGCGCCCCGTACGCCTGCCCGAACAGGCCGAGGGCGCCATCGGCATGGCGGTGCTCGCCGCCACCTCCTGTGGCGTGAGCCTCCAGGAGGCGGCCGCCGCCATGGTCAGGACCGGCGAGGAGATCCACCCGTCGCCGGCCCGCACCGCCCGCTACCTCCCCGTCTACCTCCGCTTCATCGACGAACTCACCCGCCGTGGCTGGCTCGACCAGACCGTGGCCGACCACGCCCGCAGGAGGGCAGCACAGTGACCGACTTCATCCTCGTACGCCACGGCGAATCCGCCTGGCACGCGGAGAACCGCTACGCGGGGCGCACCGACGTGCCCCTCACCCCGCACGGCCGCGAGCAGGCCGCCGCGCTCGCCGAGTGGGCCGTCACCGCGCGGCTCACGGCCGTCTGGAGCTCCCCGCTCTCCCGCGCCCGGCTCACGGCCGCCCCCGCCGCCGACGCCTGCGGCCTCACCGCGCGCGTCGACGACCGGCTCAGCGAACTCGACTTCGGCGAGGGCGACGGCCTGACCAGGGACGAGATGCGGCAGCGTTTCCCGGAGCACCTCGCGGCCTTCCTCGACGACCCGGTCGCCCACCACCTCCCCGGCGGCGAGGACCCGCGCAAGGCCGCCGCCCGCGCCGCCGACTGCCTGGCCGACATCGCCCGCGAAGAGCCGGACGGCAGGATCCTCCTCGTCGCCCACTCCACCCTCGTCCGGGTCACGCTCTGCCATCTCCTCGGCATCCCGCTCGCCGACTACCGCCGGGTCTTCCCCCAGCTGCTCAACGGCGCCCTCACGGAGATCCGCATCGAGGACGGGCAGACCGCACTCCTGCGCCTCAACACCCCCGCGACGGCCCGGACCCCCGACGTCCACTGACCCACTGACCGGCCACCCGCCCCCACCGCCCTCCAGGAGACACCCGCCCATGAGCACCACCGTCCTCGCCGCCGGCAACCACTTCATCCGCCCGAGCCTGTTCACCGAGGCCGTGCGCGCCGCCGCCGGGGAGCTGCCACTGGACGTCCGCGAGCTCCAATTCCCTTGGCCGCACACGCCGTTCGGACCGGTCGCCGAGGTCATCGAGGCGTCCGGCAGCGAGGACGAGATGATCGAGGCGCTCCAGGGCGTACGGATCTGCGTCACCGAACACGGCCCGCTCACCGAGCGCATCCTCGCCAACTGCCCCGACCTGAAGCTGTTCTGCACCAGCCGGGGCGGCCCGGTCAACGCCAACCTCGAAGCCGCGACCCGGCACGGCGTCGCGGTCTGCTACGCCCCGGGCCGCAACGCCACCGCCACCGCGGAGCACACCCTCACCCTGCTGCTCGCCGCCGCCCGCGGAGTCGGCGACACCCACACCGACCTGCGCAAGGGCACCTGGCGCGGCGACTACTACGACTACGACAACTGCGGCATCGAGATCGACGGCGCCACCGTCGGCCTGATCGGCTACGGCGCCATCGGCAGCCGCGTCGCCAAGGTCCTGCGCGCCATGGGCGCCGAGGTCCTGGTGCACGACCCGTACGTACGGCCCGAGGCCCTGTCCGGTGTCGCCGAACAGGTCTCTCTCGCCGAACTGCTCCGCCGCTCGCGCATCGTCTCCCTGCACGCCCGGGTCACCGACGAGACCAAGGGCATGATCGGCCGCGCCCAGATCACCGCGATGCCCCGCGGTTCGATCATCGTCAACTGCGCCCGCGGCGCGCTGCTCGACTACGACGCCGTCTGCGACGCACTTGACTCGGGCCACCTCTCCGGCGCGGGCTTCGACGTCTTCCCCGAGGAGCCGCTGCCCGCCGGCTCCCGGCTGCTCACCGCCCCCGGCGTCGTCCTCACCCCGCACATCGCCGGCGGCAGCCAGCAGGTCGCGCACAAGGCCGCGGGCATCGTGGCCGCCGAGGTCGGCCGCTTCCTGCGCGGCGAGCCGCTTGAGCACTGCGCCAACCCCGAGGTGCTCAAGGCGGGTTGAGGCCACCGTCGGCGGCGTAGCCTGCGGTCAGGAGGTGGTTGTATGCGCGAGGCATCCTCATCGGGGCACCCGGTGGAAGCCGACCCGGGGCTCTTCGGCCCCTCGTCCGTGACCTGGCAGATGCACGGCGACCCGATGATGTGGGTCGCCGGGATCCGCGCCCTGTACCTGCAGGCCCTGCACCCCCGCGCGGTGCGCGGCGTCATGCAGAACAGCGACTTCCGCAAGGACGCCTGGGGCCGCCTCATGCGCACGGCGAGCTTCGTGGGCACCACCACGTACGGCACCACCGAGGTCGCCGAGCAGGCGGGCGCCCGCGTCCGCAAGATCCATACGATGCTCACGGCCACGGACCCCGACACGGGGGAGCGGTACGGCGTCGACGAGCCCGGCCTGCTGCTCTGGGTGCACTGCGCCGAGATCGACTCCTATCTGCACGTGGCACGCCGGTCGGGGTTCCGGCTGACCGACGAGCTCGCCGACCGGTATGTCGCCGAGCACCGGGAGAGCGCCCGCCTGGTCGGCCTGGACCCCGCCGGCGTACCGGCATCGACCGCCGAACTGGCCGCGTACTTCCAGCGGATCCGGCCCGAACTGGCCGCGGGACCCGAGGCGCGCGACGTCGACGACTTCCTCCAACGCCCGCCGACCCACCCCCTGTTGATCCCGGCGCGCGCCCTGCTGTGGCGGCGCGTGGCGAATCTGGCGTACGCCTCGCTGCCGCCGTACGCCCACGAGCTGTACGGCAGGACGGCGCCGCCGCCCGCCACCGTGACCCGGCGGCTCGTCACCACCGGCACCATCCTGCGCACCATTCCCGCACGTCTACGCTGGCAACTTCCGCCGAAGCACATTCTGCGCGCGATGGCCAGGCTCGGGCCCGGCGCCCGGCCTGCCCCGTACAAACTCGACAGGCGTGCAGCCATACTGGACGGGCCGGGGAGGGCAGAGCGAGGCAACGGGGGCGACGGCGGGAGATGGCGGACACCAGGCTGATCCAGGGCCGGTACAGGCTGCTGGACCTGATCGGGCGCGGCGGCATGGGCGAGGTGTGGCGTGCGCGCGACGAGTCCCTCGGGCGGAGGGTCGCGGTCAAGTGCCTCAAGCCCATGGGGCCCCAGCACGACCAGTCCTTCACGCGCGTGCTGCGCGAGAGGTTCCGGCGCGAGGCACGCGTCGCGGCGGCGCTGCAGCACCGCGGCGTCACCGTCGTCCATGACTTCGGGGAGCACGACGGCGTCCTGTATCTGGTCATGGAACTGCTCGAAGGGCGCAACCTCAGCCAGCTCCTGGAGGACAACAAACAGCATCCGCTGCCCGTCGCGGACGTCGTGGAGATCGCCGACCAGGTCGCGTCCGCGCTCGCGTACACCCACGAACAGGGCATCGTGCACCGGGACCTGAAGCCCGCGAACATCATGCGGCTCACGGACGGCACGGTGAAGATCTGCGACTTCGGCATCGCCCGGCTCGGCCACGACATCGGCTTCACCTCACGCCTGACCGGCACGGGCATCGCGATGGGCACGCCGCACTACATGTCGCCCGAGCAGATCAGCGGCACCCAGGTCGACCAGCGCAGCGACCTCTACTCCTTCGGGTGCGTGCTGTACGAGATCGCCACCGGGGCGCCGCCGTTCGACCTGGAGGACGCCTGGGCCGTGCTCGTCGGTCACCGCGACACGGCTCCAGAGCCGCCGCGCAGCCACCGCGACGAGCTGCCCGAGTACTTCGAGCGGATCGTCCTCGACCTGCTCGCCAAGGAGCCGGACGAGCGGCCGAGCGACGCACGTGAGCTGGGGCGCCGCATCGTCTCGGGCCGCACCGTCCCCACGTACGTCCCGACCGTCGTCACCCCGCCCGTGCGCCGCCCGGAGCAGCCGCCCTCGCGCGAGCCCCGGCTGCCCTCGTGGACCCGCGGCATGACGACCGGACACAAGGCGAACGGCGCCTCCGAGCTGCGGACGACACCGCCCGACGCGGCGGCGGGCCTGACCGGCGAGTGGATCCCGCGCACCGACGCGCGCCGGACCGCGACGCCGCGCAGGCCCGAACGGCCCACGCCGTCACCGGAGGTGGTCGCCACCCTCGTCAGCCGCCACAACGCGGGCCTGAGCCTGGGGCGCCTCGGCCGCTGGGCCGAGGCGGGCGAGGTGCACCGCGCGGTGGCCGCCGAGCGGGAGCACGCCCTTGGCCCCGACCACCCGGACACGCTCGCGAGCCGTTACGAAGTGGGCTTCACGCTCAGCCGAACCGGCCGCGCGGCGGACGCCCTGCGGGAGTACGGCCGCGTCGCCCAGGGCAGGGAGCGCACGCTCGGCCCCGAGCACCCCGACACGCTCGCCGCCCGGCAGGAAATGGCCTATGTCCTGGGGCAGTTGGGGCGGCACTTCGAGGCCCACCAGATGTACACGTCGGTCCTTGCCGTGCGGGAGCGCACCGCGGGCGTCGACCACCCCGACACCCTGCGCTGCCGGCACAACCTCGCGTACAACCTCAGCAGGCTCGGCCGCCTGGAGGACTCCTACCGACTGGCCCGCGATGTCGCGACGGCCCGCGCGCGCGTCCTCGGTGTCACGCACCCGGACACACTCGTCACCCGCTACGAAGTCGCCTACGCCCTTGGCCAGTTGGGCCGCTGGCCCGAGGCGCTCCAGACGTACCGCGAGGTCGCCGACGCGCGGGTGCGGGCGCTCGGCGCCGACCACCCCGACACCCTCGCCGCACGCTACGAAGTGGGCATCAGCCTCGGCCGGCTCGGCCGCAGCGGCGAGGCTCTCGAGCTGTACCGCGACCTGATCGACGACCGCACCCGCGTGAACGGCCCCGCCCACCCCGAGACGCTGCGCGCCCGCCACGGCCTCGGCGTCAACCTCGGCCGTCAGGGCCGCTGGGAGGAAGCCCTGGCCGAGGCCCGTGACGTCTGCGCGATCCGTGAGCGCGTCCTGGGCGGAGACCACCCGGACACCCTGGTCAGCCGCCGCGAGGTGGCGGTGGGCCTCGGCTGGCTCGGCCGCTGGGCCGACGCCCTGACCGAGTACCGCCGGGTCGCCGCCGCCCGCGAACAGGTGCTCGGCGCCGACCATCCCGACGCCCTCGCCAGCCGCAATGACGAGGCGCACTGCCTGGAGCAGCTGGGCCGCGGCACCGAGGCGGTCGAGCTGTACCGGCGGGTGGCGGCCCTGCGCCAGCGGCGTGCGTCGGGAGGGCTCTAGGCAGCACCCGGAAGGAGCGCGGGGAACCGCGCGACCAGCCACGACGCACCCCCGGGAGTCAGCCAAGGGGAGCCGACGGTCACGCCGCGCGGTGCGTGTACGTGCTACCAAGAGCTATGCCTCCTCGCGATCGATACGACGCCGTCATCGTCGGCGGTGGTCACAACGGCCTCGTCGCCGCCGCCTATCTCGCCCGCGCCGGACGCTCCGTCCTGCTCCTGGAGCGGCTCTCCGGAACCGGCGGCGCGGCCGTGTCCAGCCGCCCCTTCGCCGGGGTGGACGCCCGGCTCTCGCGCTACTCGTACCTGGTCAGCCTTCTGCCGCGGAAGATCGTGCGAGACCTCGACCTGGACTTCCGGGTGCGCACCCGCACCGTCTCCTCCTACACCCCGACCGAGCGCGCGGGCCGCCCCGCCGGACTGCTCGTCGGCGGGGGCGACGCACGCACCAGGAACGCGTTCGAGCGGCTCACCGGCGGTCCGCGGGAGTACGAGGCGTGGCGGGAGTTCTACGCCATGACCGGGCAGGTCGCCAAGGAGGTGTTCCCCACGCTCACCGAACCCCTGCCCACGCGCGAGGCACTGCGCGAGCGGATCGGTGACGAAGCCGCCTGGCGGGCGCTCTTCGAGGAACCCATCGGCGCCGCCATCGAGGAGCGGTTCGACGACGACCTGGTGCGCGGGGTGGTGCTCACCGATGCCCTCATCGGGACGTTCGCCGACGCCCACGACCCCTCCCTGCGCCAGAACCGCTGCTTCCTCTACCACGTCATCGGCGGCGGCACCGGCGACTGGAACGTGCCCGTCGGCGGCATGGGCGCGCTCACCGGCGCCCTCGCCGCCGCGGCCCGAGCGGCGGGCGCCGAACTCGCCACGGACCACGAGGTCACCCGGATCGAGTCGGACGGACAGACCGCGGAGGTCACCTACCGCACGCCCGAGCGCGAAGCCACCGTCGCCGCCCGGCACGTCCTGGTCAACGCCTCACCGCAGGAGCTCGCCGCCCTCGTCGGTGACACCGCGCCCACCCCGGCCGAAGGCGCCCAGCTCAAGGTCAACATGCTGCTCGAACGGCTGCCGAGGCTGCGCGACACCTCGGTCGACCCGCACGAGGCCTTCGCCGGGACCTTCCACATCGGGGAGGGATACGGCGAGTTGGCGACCGCGTACGCCCAGGCCGCGGCCGGTGAACTGCCCGCCGCGCCACCGTCCGAGATCTACTGCCACTCCCTCACGGACCCCAGCATCCTCGCCCCCGACCTGGTCGAGCGCGGCTTCCAGACCCTGACCCTCTTCGGACTCCACACGCCCGCCCGCCTCTTCGCCCACGACAACGACGCCGTACGGGCCGAACTCCTGAAGTCGACCCTGGCGCAGCTGGACGCGCACCTGGCCGAACCGCTCGCCGACTGTCTGGCCACCGACGCCGAAGGACGCCCCTGCATCGAGGCCAAGACCCCGCTCGACCTGGAACGCGACCTGCGCCTGCCCGGCGGCAACATCTTCCACCGCGACCTCGTCTTCCCCTACGCCCAGGAGGACACCGGCCGCTGGGGCGTGGAGACACGGCTCGCGAACGTCCTGCTCTGCGGGGCGGGCGCCGTGCGCGGTGGCGGGGTCAGCGGCATCCCCGGGCACAACGCGGCGATGGAGGCGTTGGGGGAGTAGGGCACGGGCCCCGGCGGCCATCCGCTTCCGTCCGCCTTCAGTCGGCCGAAGGGGCCCACCCCACCGCCTCGATGCGTGCCGCGTCGGCGGGCCGTGCCTCGTCGAACGCCGTACGGCCGCCGTCCTCGACCCGCAGCCCGTCGGCGTACGCGCCGCGCCCCACGTAGAGCTGGTCCGTTGCGTACCGCCAGCGCAGCCGCACCCCCTCGCCCCGCAGGTCCGAGAGGTCCGCGGTCAGCCGGTGCCAGACACGCCCCGACCAGCCCGAAGCCGTGCCGTCGGGGTGCTCCCGGGGGTCAGAGCCCTTGCGCTGCGTCGTGAACGGCACCGGCTGCCACGTGGCGCCGTCGTCACGCGAGGCCTCCAGCGCCAGCAGGTCCGAGCCCGGCTCGGTGTCCCACCACAGCGCGCACCGCAGCCGCGCCCGGTCCGTGGTGAGGGTGAGCGGCGGCAGGGTCAGGGTGGCCGACGTCGCGTTCGCCATGCCGGAGAACCACGCGGTGCGCCCGTGTGCGGGACGTACCGGAACGGCGCGCGCCATGCGGTTCGCCGCCGCCACCCTGGGGGCCGAGCCCGAGCGCCAACTGCGCACCGGGTGGACGGAGTTGCCGAGGACGACGAGGAAGGAGTCGGTCGTCGGGTCGAGGACCAGGGAGGTTCCGGTGAACCCCGTGTGGCCCGCGGTGCGCGGCGTCGCCATCGCGCCCATGTACCAGTGCTGGTAGAGCTCGAAGCCCAGGCCGTGCTCGTCGCCGGGGAAAGCGGTGTTGAAGTCGGTGAACATCAGCTTCACGGACTCGGCGGAGAGGATGCGGGAGCGGCCGTAGACCCCGCCGTTGAGGAGCGTACGGCCGAGGATCGCGAGGTCCCAGGCGCAGGAGAAGACCCCCGCGTGCCCGGCGACCCCGCCGAAGCCGAAGGCGTTCTCGTCGTGCACCTCGCCCCACACCATGCCGCGGTCGAGGCCGGACCAGGGCAGGCGGGCGTCCTCGGTGGCGGCGATCTTCCGCTGCCAGGAGGCGGGCGGGTTGTAGCGCGTGCGGTGCATCCCGAGCGGAGCGGTGATCTCGTCGTGGAGCAGTGCGTCCAACTGACGACCCGTGATCTCTTCGAGGACCAGCTGGAGCGAGATCAGGTTCAGGTCCGAGTAGAGGTACTTGGTGCCGGGCGCGTTGAGGGGTGCCTCGTTCCAGATGAGGCGCAGCTGGCCCTCGCGCGTGGGCTCCTTGAAGAGGGGGATCCAGGCGCGAAAGCCCGAGGTGTGGGTGAGGAGCTGGCGGATGGTGACGTCCTGCTTGCCCGCGCCCCCGAAGTCGGGGAGGTACGAGGCGACCTTCGCCTCCAGCTCCAGCGTGCCGCGCTCGATCTGCTGCACCGCGAGCAGCGAGGTGAACAGCTTGGAGACGGAGGCGAGATCGAAGACCGTGTCCTTGGCCATGGCGATCTGCCGGTCGGCGGGCAGCTCGACGCCGGTGTCGGTCTTCTCGTCGTACGCCGCGTAGCGCACCGCCTTGCCGATGGGCTGGTGCAGGGCGACCGTGCCGCCGCGGCCCGCGAGCAGGACGGCGCCCGCGTACCAGGGGTGCTTGGGGGATGGGCCGAGGAACTGCTCGGCGTCGGCGACCAGTTGCCGCAGATGTCCGGCGAGCAGCCCGGCCCGCTCGGGGGTGCCCGGCCGCAGCGTCGGACGCCCGCCATCGGCCGCTGACTCCGCTGCCGCCGCGGGGCCCGCGGGGAACGGCACGAGCGCCAGCGCCCCGCCCAACGCCACGGCCCGCACGCCCAGTTGGCGTCGGCTGAGACCGTCACCCGCTCTGTCCGCCGCCCCGCTGTCCTCGGCCATGACCGTGCCCCCTCCTGAAACTCTCCACAGCTGAAATTATCTTTCGGGATCACAAGAGACTGCTGAAACTTTCATGTCACCGCCGGGCCCTGTCAACCAAGGGCGCCCGGCAAAGATCTGACACTGCATCAGAAAATCTCTTCCGTCGTCCGGACGGCTGCGGCATCCTGCGGCCATGCAGACAGATCTGAGCAGGAAACTGGGGATCGAGCACGCCATCTTCGGCTTCACGCCCTTCCCGGCTGTGGCGGCAGCCATCAGCAGGGCCGGTGGATTCGGTGTGCTCGGCGCGGTCCGCTACACGGCTCCCGACGAGCTGGCCCGGGATCTCGACTGGATGCAGGAGCACGTCGACGACCGGCCCTACGGCCTTGACGTCGTGATGCCCGCGAAGAAGGTCGAGGGGGTGAGCGAGGCCGACGTCGAGGCGATGATCCCTGAAGGGCACCGGCAGTTCGTCAAGGACACCCTCGGCAAGTACGGCGTGCCCGAGCTCGCCGAAGGAGAGGCCTCCGGCTGGCGCATCACCGGGTGGATGGAGCAGGTCGCCCGCAATCAGCTCGACGTCGCCTTCGACTACCCGATCAAGCTGCTCGCCAACGCGCTCGGCTCACCGCCCGCCGACGTCATCGAGCGAGCCCACGACCACGACGTACTCGTGGCCGCTCTGGCGGGCAGCGCACGGCACGCGCGCAAGCACGCGGAAGCGGGCATCGACATCGTCGTCGCGCAGGGCTACGAGGCGGGCGGCCACACCGGCGAGATCGCCTCCATGGTCCTGACGCCCGAGGCCGTCGAGGCCGTCGCGCCGCTGCCGGTCCTCGCGGCCGGCGGCATCGGCAGCGGGGAGCAGATCGCGGCCGCGTTCGCGCTCGGCGCGCAGGGCGTGTGGCTCGGCTCCCTCTGGCTGACCACGACGGAGGCCGACCTGCACTCGCGGGCTCTCACGGAGAAGCTCCTGGCGGCGGGTTCGGGCGACACGGTCCGCTCGCGCGCCCTCACGGGCAAGCCCGCGCGCCAGCTGCGCACCGAGTGGACCGACGCCTGGGACGACCCGGCGGGGCCCGGCACGCTGCCCATGCCCCTGCAGGGGCTCCTGGTCGCCGAGGCGGTCTCACGTATCCAGAAGCACGAGGTCCAGGCGCTGCTCGGCACACCCGTCGGGCAGATCGTCGGCCGGATGAACAGCGAACGCAGCGTCCAGGCCGTCTTCGACGAGCTGACCCGCGGTTTCGAGCGCGCCATCGACCGCGTGAACCGCGTCGCCGGACGCGGCTGACGAGACGACGGAGGAGAGGTTCCCATGAGCAGCACGCCGAGCAGCACGCCGGGCAGCACGCCCCCCAACGGCTTCTGGGCCCAGGCCCAGGCCGACCCGGACCGTGCGGTCCTGATCGCGCCCGACGGCGAGGAGTGGACCGCGCGGCGCCTGCACGAGGCGACCAACCGGCTCGTCCACGGGCTGCGCGCCGCGGGCCTGGAACGCGGCGACGCCTTCGCCGTCGTGCTGCCCAACGGCGTCGAGTTCCTCACCGCGTATCTGGCGGCCTCCCAGGCCGGTCTCTATCTCGTCCCGGTCAACCACCACCTGGTCGGACCCGAGATCGCCTGGATCGTCGCCGACTCCGGTGCGAAGGTGCTCGTCGCGCACGAGCGGTTCGCGCAGGCGGCGACCCACGCCGCCGACGAGGCGAAGCTCCCGGCCACGCACCGGTACGCCGTGGGCGAGGTGGCGGGTTTCCGTCCGTACGCCGAACTCCTCGCCGGACAGCCGGAGTCCGTGCCGCAAGGCCGCACACTCGGCTGGGTCATGAACTACACGTCGGGCACGACGGGGCGCCCGCGCGGCATCCGGCGCCCGCTGTCCGGCAAGCTCCCCGAGGAGTCGTACCTGGGAGGCTTCCTCGGCATCTTCGGCGTCAAGCCCTTCGACGGCAACGTGCACCTGGTCTGCTCGCCGCTCTACCACACCGCGGTCCTCCAATTCGCGGGCGCCGCCCTGCACATAGGCCACCCCCTGGTCCTGATGGACAAGTGGACCCCGGAGGAGATGCTCCGCCTGATCGACAGGTACAAGTGCACGCACACCCACATGGTGCCGACCCAGTTCCACCGCCTCCTCGCCCTGCCGGACGCGACGAAGGCGGCGTACGACGTGTCGTCGATGCGTCACGCCATCCACGGCGCCGCGCCCTGCCCCGACCACGTCAAGCGGGCGATGATCGAGTGGTGGGGCGAGTGCGTGGAGGAGTACTACGCGGCCAGCGAGGGCGGCGGCGCCTTCGCCACCGCGCAGGACTGGCTGAAGCGGCCGGGCACCGTCGGCAAGGCCTGGCCCATCAGCGAACTGGCCGTCTTCGACGACGACGGCAACCGGCTGCCGCCCGGTGAACTCGGCACCGTCTACATGAAGATGAGCACCGGCGGATTCTCCTACCACAAGGACGAGTCCAAGACGAAGAAGAACCGCATCGGCGACTTCTTCACCGTCGGCGACCTCGGCCTCCTGGACGAGGACGGCTACCTCTACCTCCGCGACCGCAAGATCGACATGATCATCTCGGGCGGGGTCAACATCTACCCCGCGGAGATCGAGTCCGCGCTGCTCACCCACCCCGCCGTCGCGGACGCCGCGGCGTTCGGCATCCCGCACGACGAGTGGGGCGAGCAGGTCAAGGCGGTCGTGGAGGTGGCGGACGGCCACACGGCGGGCGACGCACTCGCCGCCGACATCCTGGGGCACTGCGAGCGTCAACTGGCGGGCTACAAAAGGCCGAAGAGCGTCGACTTCATCGAGGTCATGCCACGCGACCCGAACGGCAAGCTCTACAAGCGGCGGCTGCGCGAGCCGTACTGGGAGGGACGGGAGCGCGCGGTCTAGGGGCGGCGGCCGTACAGCGCGGGCAGGAGCTGTTCCTCCTCGTAGGCGAAGTGCTCCTCAAGGCCCGACGCGAGTCGGTCGAGTTCGCCGACCAGGTCGGGGGCCGCGTCCGGATCGGCGACGAGCGCCTCCAGTTCGGCCAGGGTCCGCGCGACCGTCTGGTGCTCCTCGCGGAGTCTGGTGATCCCCGGGGTCAACTCAGGGAACTGGCGCTCCAGTTCGGTGAAGGCGCCGTCCTCGTTGGTGTGGTGCTCGTGGAGCGCGCCGCAGAGGGTGAGGCAGTGGCGAGTGAGCTGCTCGCCGAGGGACGGTGCGGGGCGCGGGGTGCCGGATGCCGTCTGGCGGGCGGCTGCCTGCTTGCGTAAGTCGGCGAGCTCGTCGCGCAGTTCGGCGTGGACGCGGACCAGGTGATCGGCGATCGCCCGGTGCCGTGCGGGGTCGGCCGCGCTCAGCCGGTGCAGCGCGATGACGGGAATGGTGCGGTCCGTGCCCTGCTGGTAGGCGGTGAAGGCCGGGTCGCGCTCGCACTGCGCCGCGTACTGGCGGTCGCGTTCGTCGCCGGCGAGCGGCTCGGCCGTGGCCGGGAAGCGATCGACGCCGCCCGTGCCGTCGGCGATCTCGACGGTGAGCCGCGGGTCGGCAAGGAGGTTGTGGTACCAGTCCGGGTTCTTGTCCCCGCCGCCGTTGGAGGCGAAGACGAGGAGCCGGTCGCCGTCGCGCGCGTACACGGCGGGATTGCTCCGGGGGCGGCCGCTGCGGGCGCCGGTCGTGGTCAGGAGGACGAGCGGGGCGCCGGCGAACATGCCGCCGACCTGGCCTCCGTTCGCCCGGAAGTCGGCCATGAGCTGTCGGTTGAACTCTGCGGGGGAGGGGAGCTGCGCGGGCTGTTCAGGCTCTTCGGGCATGGCTGTGTACCCCTTCGATAGCATCGGCACGGCAGATGCGTTTGCTTTGAAAGCGAATTAGCTTTGACGTCAAAGCTATTGAGGAGGGTGGCGAGTGTCAACCGGTGACCAGGCCGGTCCGGAGGTCGACGACGCCGTCCGGACCCTGCTCCTGCTGATGCCGCGCATGGTCGGACGGGTCAAGCGGATCAAGATCCCCGAAGAGCTGCAGTCGCTCGCGCTCGCGCCCCGCCATCTCTCGCTGCTCGCCTACCTCCTCTTCGACGGCCCGATGAGCGTCAACGAACTGGCCGCCCGCCTGGAGGTCGCGCCGACGACGGTGAGCCTGATGGTCGGCGAGCTGAGCCGCAAGGGAGTCCTGGAACGGCAGGAGGACCCGGCCGACCGCCGACGCAAGATCGTCGACATCGCCGATGCGCACCGCTCGTCGATCGACGGCTGGCTCGGCAGGGGCGCCGTCGCCTGGCGCAAGGCGCTCGCGCCGCTCACCGGAGCCGAGAGGAAGCTGTTCATCGACACGCTCACGGCGTACGAGGACGGCCTCGCCGACGGCTGAGCGCCCCCCCGGACACGACAGAGCCGGGCCGCACCGCGTCGATGGCAACGCGGTGCGACCCGGCCCCGGTCGGTGCGGCGAAGCCTCAGCGGCGTTCGCGCACCTTGACCACCTTCAGCTTCGGGTCGCCCAGGATGTCCTTCTCGCAGAACCGCGACGTCACCCAGCGCTCATCGGCGTACAGCCGCGTCTGATCGCTGTAGTGCGGCGAGTTCGGGTTCGACGACTGCGAGTAGGTGAGGAGCGTGCGCGCCTTCGGGCAGCGGCCCTTGTCCCAGCCGACCGCCTGGATGTGACTCGAACCGTGCGCGACCTCGGTGTAGCCGCCGCCCTTCGCGTCCCAGACCGGCTCGACCTTGTTCCACACGCCGATCGACTCCGTGCCGCCATGGACCGGCAGCCGCTCGGAGCCGCGCACGACGAACTGGTTCTTGCCCAGCGGAGCGTCGAGCGCGATGCCCGCCCCGCTCAGCTGCGTCACCGCGTCGGCGAGCGCGGTCGCGAAGCCAGGAGCGGCCGTGTTCAGCGTGTGCGGGGTGCGCACCGGGTCGGCGGCGGAGAACGGCACCTTCCACAGCTGTGCGTTCGGCACGGTGGCGACGAGCCCCCGCCAGAACCGGTCGAAGAGCAGTGCGCCCCTGCTGTCCGTGTTCATGCTGTGGTCCCAGGCCTTGAGGACGTCACAGGCCTTGCGTACGTCGACGGCCTTGCCGTCACTGCCGGTCGCGGTGCCCCCGGGCAGCGCGGCACACGCACGTGCCGCGTCGTCGGCGGCCAGGTCGCCCGCCGGCGCACGGTTGGCGAACTGCTGCTTCTGGAGGTCCCTGACCGTCAGACCGCCTTCCTTCGCCATCGCCGCGACATCCTCGAGGGCGCCGCGCGTGCGCATGGAGCGCTGCGTGCCGATCGTACCGAAGACCCGCTCGTACCCCGTGATCGGCCGGTCCGCGTTGGTGAGCCAGGCGCTGTCGTTGGAGTTCTCGGCGTACGGGGCGTCCTTGAGGGTGGGCATCTTCGACGGCCCGAAGACACCCGGCTGGACGGCGTCCTTGTCCGACCCGATCGCACAGTCACCACGCGATCCGTCGAGCACGGCGACACCCGACGCCGGATACGTCACCTTGCCCAGGTCGGTGGAGCAGCGCCCGGCCAGGTCGTCGGTGATGCGGGGCAGCACCTGCGACTGGCTGAGCAGCGAGTGGCCCCTGCGGTCCGCGGCGACGGTGTTGACCCACGGCAGGCCCTGGGTGTCGCGCAGCGCCTTCAGGATCCCGTCGGTGGAGCGGGCCTTGCCGAAGCCGAGGTCGGTGTCGCTGCCGCGCATGTTCGTGGCGTTGGGGTCGTTCAGGGCGTACGCCGTCTTCGCCGACCACGGCAGCGGCAGCTGTGCGCCGAGGCCGGTGGTGACCGGGCCGTACCGGGTCCACCACTGCGTGCGGGTCACCGGCTTGCCGTCCTTGACCGGCACATCGACCGTCCGCTTCGTCATCTTCTCCGGCTTCCCGTCCACCAGATAGGTGGTCGGATCGGCCGGATCCAGCGTGAGCTGATGCAGATTGAGGGTCACGCCGGTCGCCACCGTGTGGCTCCACGCCACATCGCCGTTGAAGCCGATGTTCACCACACTCGTGCCGAGCAGCGAACCGCCCGAGACGTTCAGCTCGCCGGGGATGGTCTGCTGCGACTGCCAGAAGCGGCGGCCGCCCTGCCAGGGGTAGTGCGGATTGCCGAGCAGCAGCCCCTTGCCGTTCGCGGTGGTCTTCCCGCTGAAGGCGACGGCGTTGGAGCCCATGACGGCCTCGTCGGCCGAGAACAGCCTGCGCGCCTCCTTGGCGGTGCGCTCGGGGTCCGGTGCGCGGTCCGGGGCCGAGGCGGTCGGCGGCTGCGCGGCCGTGATGCCGTCGATGCCGCGCCCCTGACCGCCAAGGACCTGAACGGCGAAGCCCTGCCGTGCCACGTCCAGGGCGGTGATCGGGCGCAGCCACTTCGCGCCCTTGCAGGCCGGGTCGGTGACGCGGTTCTGCTTCAGCCAGGCGTTGTAGCCGGCGGCGAATCCGGCCATCAACTTCTTGGAAGTGGCGCTCGGCCCCGCCGGGGCGGGCTGCTTGAGGAGCTTCTCCACCGTGTGCGTGTCGCGGACGCCACCGAAGTAGAGGTCGCTGGAGAGGTTCGTGGTGGCCGACGACAGCGAGCCGTCGGGCTTGCCGTCAGGGCCGAAGTGACGTGACCGCTCCCCGCGCACGGTCACGTATCCCTCGGCGAGCGTGCACACCTGGTCGGCGGCCTGCGCCCAGCCGGTGCCGAAGCCGAGGTTCTCGTAGTCCTTGGCGAGAATGTGCGGAATGCCGTACTGGGTGTAGCGGACGGTCGCGGACAGGCCGCCGCCCGAAGGGCGGGCGTCGCGCCCCTCCGCCGCGCCGGCGATGGCGCCGGACGACGGCAGGAGAGCCGTGGCGGTCAACAGGCTGATGCCGAGGGCCGTCAGGCGTCTTGTGCGGGTACGCATGGTGCCTCCCAACTGGAGTGAGGGAAGGGGCGGTTGAGCGTACCAATCGGTATGTCACTTGATCGAGTACCGAAACCGGACCAGTTCGTGCCCCGTCCGGAGCCTTGACCACCGAGACGCGCGCGGCACAGGATCACGCCATGACGGGTGTACGCAGCAATACGGTCGACGGGGTCCTTCGGCGGAGCGCGCGGCGCGTGCCGGGGCGAGTGGCTCTGCGCTACGGCGAGCGGGTCTGGACGTACGCGGAGCTGGACGACGCCGTCTCGCGCGCGGCCCGGGCACTGTGCGCCGAGGGGCTCGGCCACGGTGACCGTGTCGCCGCCTACGCACACAACTCGGACGCCTATCTCATCGGCTTCCTGGCCTGCTCGCGGGCGGGCCTGGTCCATGTGCCGGTCAACCAGAACCTCGTCGGGGACGACCTGGCGTACATCGTGGGGCAGTCGGGCAGCTCCCTGGTCCTCGCCGATCCGGACCTCGCCCCGCGCCTTCCCGGTGACGTCCGCGTGCTCCCGCTGCGCGACGCGGACGACTCGCTGCTCGCGCGGCTCGCGGGCACGGCGGCGTACGACGGAGAAGCACCCGGCGCCGACGACCTGGCCCAGCTGCTCTACACCTCCGGCACCACCGCGCTCCCCAAGGGCGCGATGATGAGCCACCGCGCCCTCGTGCACGAGTACGTCAGCGCCATCACCGCCCTTGACCTCAAGGAGACGGACAAGCCCGTCCACTCGCTGCCGCTCTACCACTCGGCGCAGATGCACGTCTTCCTGCTGCCGTACCTCGCGGTGGGCGCCGAGAACACGATCATCGACGCGCCCGACGCCGAGCGGATCTTCGAGCTCGTCGAGGCGGGCCGCGCCGACAGCCTCTTCGCGCCGCCCACCGTGTGGATCGGCCTCTCGAACCACCCCGGCTTCGCCACCCGTGACCTCGGCGGGCTGTGCAAGGCCTACTACGGGGCGTCGATCATGCCCGTCCCCGTCCTGGAGCGGCTGCGCGAACGGCTGCCGTCGCTCGGCTTCTACAACTGCTTCGGGCAGAGCGAGATCGGCCCCCTCGCCACGGTCCTGGGGCCCGAGGAGCACGAGGGGCGGATGGACTCCTGCGGGCGGCCGGTCCTCTTCGTCGAGGCGCGGGTCGTCGACGAGCGTGGCGCCGAGGTGCCCGACGGCACGCAGGGTGAAGTCGTCTACCGCTCACCGCAGTTGTGCGAGGGCTACTGGGACAAGCCCGAGGAGACCAAGGAGGCCTTCCGTGACGGGTGGTTCCACTCCGGGGACCTCGCCGTGCGGGACGAGGAGGGCTACTTCACGGTGGTCGACCGGGTGAAGGACGTCATCAACTCCGGCGGCGTCCTCGTCGCGTCCCGCCAGGTCGAGGACGCGCTCTACACCCACGAGCGGGTCGCCGAGACGGCCGTGATCGGCCTGCCGGACGAGCGCTGGATCGAGGCGGTCACCGCCGTCGTCGTACGCAGCGGAGACGTCACCGAAGCCGAACTCATCGACCATGCGCGCGAGAAGCTCGCCCACTTCAAGGCGCCCAAACGGGTCCTCTTCGTGGACGAGCTGCCGCGCAACGCGAGCGGGAAGATCCTCAAGCGGGAGCTGCGGGACCGTTTCAGCGCGTCGTAGGGGTACGTGTCAGGCGCTACTTGTCCCGCAGGTCCACGATCCGCTTGAACTTGCCCACCGACCGCTCGATCGTCTCCGGATCGACGATCTCGACCGCCACCGAGACGCCGATGCCGTCCTTCACCGCCGACGCGATCTCCCGTGCCGCCGCATCGCGCCGCTCGGGAGTCGTGTCCGCGCGGGACTCGGCCCGGACCGTCAGCGCGTCCATGCGGCCCTCGCGGGTCAGGCGCAGCTGGAAGTACGGGGCGACGCCCGGAGTCCGCAGGACGATCTCCTCCACCTGCGTGGGGAAGAGGTTCACGCCACGCAGGATCACCATGTCGTCCGTGCGGCCCGTGACCTTCTCCATCCGGCGGAAGGTCCGTGCGGTGCCGGGCAGGAGGCGTGTCAGGTCGCGCGTGCGGTAGCGGACGACGGGCATGGCCTCCTTGGTGAGGGAGGTGAAGACCAGCTCGCCGCGCTCGCCGTCCGGGAGCACCTCGCCGGTGATCGGGTCCACCACCTCGGGATAGAAGTGGTCCTCCCAGATGTGCAGGCCGTCCTTGGTCTCCACGCACTCCTGGGCGACACCGGGGCCGATGACCTCGGAGAGCCCGTATATGTCGACGGCGTCGATCGCGAACCGCTCCTCGATCTCGGCGCGCATCTCCTCCGTCCACGGCTCGGCGCCGAAGATGCCGACCTTGAGGGACGTCGTGCGCGGGTCGACGCCCTGGCGCTCGAACTCCTCCAGGAGCGTCAGCATGTACGACGGGGTGACCATGATGATCTCGGGGCGGAAGTCCTGGATCAGCTGGACCTGGCGCGCCGTCATGCCGCCGGACGCCGGGATCACCGTGCAGCCGAGACGCTCGGCGCCGTAGTGCGCGCCGAGACCGCCGGTGAACAGGCCGTATCCGTAGGCCACATGGACCTTGTGGCCGGGGCGGCCGCCCGCCGCGCGGATCGAGCGGGCGACGACGTCCGCCCACATCGACAGGTCCTGCTCGGTGTAGCCGACGACCGTGGGCCGCCCCGTGGTGCCGCTGGAGGCGTGCAGGCGCCGCACCTCGGACTGCTCGACCGCGAACATCCCGAAGGGGTAGTTGTCCCGCAGATCGGTCTTGGCCGTGAACGGGAAGCGGGCCAGGTCGCCGAGTGAACGGCAGTCGTCGGGGCGCAGGCCCGCCTTGTCGAACGCCGCCCGGTAGAAGGGAACGTTCTCGTACGCGTGCAGCAAGGTGTCCTGCAGGCGCTCCAGCTGCAGCGCCTCGAGCTCCTCGCGCCCGAGGCGCTCCGCCGCGTCCAGCATGGCCGTCATATGGATGCTCTCCCGTCCCAAACGGGCGACCGATCATTCGGTCGTGGATCTTCTGTCGAGGTCAGTAATCCAGCCCCGGGGGCGGCCGTCAAGAGATCGCGCACGGCCGCATTGAGCTGGGGCGCTGCCTCCGAACGGCATTGTCCGGGTGCGGCGCGAGATGTGATGATCAACCCCATGCCGACATTCACCGCATACGACGGGACCGAGCTCGCCTACCACGAGAAGGGGGAGGGCGAACCGCTGCTCTGTGTGCCGGGCGGTCCCATGCGCGCCTCCGCCTACTTCGGCGACCTCGGCGGCCTGACCGCGCACCGCCGCCTGATCCTGCTCGACCTGCGCGGCACGGGCGACTCGGCGGTGCCGGCCGACACGGTGACGTACCGCTGCGACCGACTCGTGGACGATGTCGAGGCGCTGCGCGAGCACCTGGGCCTCGACGAGATCGACCTGCTCGGCCATTCGGCGGCGGGGAACATCGCCACGCTGTACGCGGCGCGCCACCCGAAGCGGGTCCGCCGCCTCGTCCTCGTCGCGCCGGCCACCCAGTCGCTCGGCCTCACGCCGGGCGCGCGGGATCACCTTGACGCCGCGGCGGCGCACAAGGCCGAGCCCTGGTACCCGGCCGCCGAGGCCGCCCTGAAGGAGATCGAGGGCGGTCGCAGCCCCCTCGAGGTGTGGGACGCGATCGTGCCCCTCGCCTACGGCCGCTGGGACGACGCGGCGCGGGCGCACCAGGCGGCGAGCGCGAGGGAGAAGAACGCCGAGGCGGCTGCTCTGTTCTACGGTGACGGCGCGTTCGACCCTGCGGGTACGCGCGAGGCCCTGGCCGCTCTCGCGGCGCCGGTGCTCGTGCTCGCGGGTGAGTACGACGGTGCGCCCAACCCCGCGCACGCGGAGGAGTTCGCCGGGTACTTCCCCGGCGGCGTGCGCCAAGTGCAGCCGGGCGGCGGGCACTTCCCGTGGCTGGACGATCCGGAGTGGTTCGCGCGGCGCGTGGCAGGATTCCTCGCGCAGGACTAGGAATACGGAGGAGAACACCGTGCGTCTTACCGCGTCCGTCGGGCGTTTGTTCACCGCTGGGGCCGTGGGCGTGGCTCTGCTGGCGGGGAGCGGGGGTGTTGCTGTTGCCGCTCCGACTGCCGCTCCCGCTGCCGCTCCGTCGCAGCGGTCCGGGGCCGTTGCCCCCGCGGGGTCGTACGCCCGGCTCCATCCGCTGGTCGATCTCGCCGCCCAGCGGCTGGCCACCGCCGATCTCGTCGCCGCCGCGAAGTACGGCACCGGCAGCCCCATCGACGACCCTGCCCGCGAGAAGCAGGTCCTTGACGATGTCGCGCGCCAGGCACGGGATGTGGGGGCCGATCCCGAGGCGACCGTGCGGATCTTCCGGGACCAGATCGAGGCCAACAAGGTGGTGCAGCGAGAGCTGCACCGGCGGTGGGACGCGGATCCTTCGCAGGTGCCCGCGGAGAAGCCGGACCTCGGGGAGGTTCGCAAGGAGATCAATCGGGTGAACGGGGAGTTGGTGCGGGGGATCGCCGACTCTGCGTCCGCGCGTTCAGCGCCGGCTTGCCGTGGGCTTGTCACCGTGGCGGGCGTACGGGTTCTCCATGAGCGGCAGCTTGACGTGCTGCACACCGTGGCTCTGGAGCGTGCGCTTCGGTCTGTGTGTGCGGGCTGACTCTCTTCCGGGCCGCCGCTTCGCGGCGGATTCTTTCCCGCCCACCCACCCGATTGCCCCGTGGTGAAGTTGGTTGGGGTGGAGGTGGGTGGGGGTGCCCGATTGGCCTGTGGTGACGTCGGTTGGGGCCGGGTGGGGGTGTCCGATTGTCCCCTGGTGACCTCGGTGGGCGTGCGTGCCCGATTGGCCCGCGGACTCAGCGACCCGCCCCCGCCGCCACCGACTTCGCCCACCGGTAGTCCGCCTTGCCGCTCGGTGAGCGTTGGATCTCCGTGGTGAAGACCACCGCTCGCGGGATCTTGTAGCCGGCGAGGCGGGTGCGGCAGTGGGTCTGGATGGCCTCCAGGTCCAATGAGGGTGCGCCCTGCCGGAGTTGGACCACCGCGGCCACCCGATTGCCCCAGCGTTCGTCGGGGACTCCGGCGACCAGCGCGTCGTACACGTCCGGATGGGACTTGAGCGCCTGCTCGACCTCCTCCGGATACACCTTCTCGCCGCCGGTGTTGATGCACTGCGAGCCGCGTCCGAGGACGGTGACGATGCCGTCCTCGTCGACCGTCGCCATGTCGCCGAGCAGTACCCAGCGCTCGTCGCCCTTCTGGAAGAAGGTCTCGGCGGTCTTCGCCGGGTCGTTGTAGTAGCCGAGCGGCACATGGCCGCGCTGGGCCAGGCGGCCCGGTACGCCCACCGGGACCGGATCGTGCGTGACCAGATCCACCACCTGCGTACGTTCGTTGACCTCCAGGCGGAAGCCCTTCTCCGGACCCGAGTCGTCCGTCGCCTTGCCGTTGGACCCGGACTCGGATGAGCCGAAGTTGTTCAGGAGCAGGACGTTCGGGGCGAGTTCCTGGAACTGGGCGCGCACCGTCTCCGACATGATCGCCCCGGACGACGAGACGCTGAAGAGCGACGACAGGTCGGTGCCCTTGAGCGGGCCGTGCAGGGCGTCGATGAGGGGCCTGAGCATGGCGTCGCCCACCAGCGAGACGCTGGACACCTTCTCCCGCTCGATGGTGCGGAGCACCTCTTCGGGGACGTACTTGCGGTGAATGGCCACCCGCTGGCCGTAGTTGAAGGCGATGAACGACGTGAGCGTCGACGTGCCGTGCATCAGCGGGGGAGCGGGGAAGAACGTGATGCCGGGGCCGCCCGCCGCGACGCGCTCCGCCAGTTCCTCGGGACGCTTCACCGGCTCGCCCGCGGGTTCGCCGCCGAAGAGCCCGGCGAAGAAGAGGTCCTCCTGGCGCCACATGACGCCCTTGGGCATGCCGGTGGTGCCGCCGGTGTAGATGATGAACAGGTCGTCGGCCGAGCGCGCCGGGAACCCGCGCTCCGGCGAACCCGCCTCCTCCGCCTGTGCGAAGGCCACCACGTCGAGCACCGGGGCGTCGGCCGGCGGGGTCCCCACCCGCACCAGATGCCGCAGCTTCTCCGTGCGCGGCAGCGCGGCCGCGACCCGCTCGGTGAACTCCGCGTCGAAGATGAGGGCAGCGAGGTCCGCGTCACGGTAGAGGTAGACCAACTCCTCTTCCACATAGCGGTAGTTGACGTTGACCGGGACGAGGCGCGCCTTGAGGCAGGCGAGCACCGTCTGCAGGTACTCGACGCCGTTGTAGAGGTGGAGCCCCAGGTGTTCGCCCGGCTTCAGGCCGCTGTCGATCAAGTGGTGCGCGAGGCGGTTGGCGGCCAGGTCGAGCTCGGCGTACGTCAGCCTGCGTTCCGCCCCGGTGCCGGGGTGATCGATGTACACGAGCGCCTCGCGGTCGGGGACCACGTCGACGACCGACTCGAACAGGTCGGCAAGGTTGTACTCCACCGCTCCTCCTGACCCCGGAGTCATCTCTTCTGGCGGTCATCAGAGCAGAGGCACCCACAAGTGGGAAGGGTGCTCGTTCAAGAAATCTGACTGACTGTCAGAAAACTATTGAACTGGCTCCCCACCTACTGCAACCTGTTCCAGGTCCGAAGCCGACAGCAGATGGCCGACGCGGGCCGGCCGTCGACGAGCCGTCACGAGAGGGAGCACGGCCATGGGTGGGACGGAACATCTCGCTGTACGGCGCGAAGGCGCCACACTGATACTCACGCTCAACCGGCCGGAGGCGAAGAACGCGCTCTCGCTGCCGATGCTGGTGGGCCTCTACGACGGCTGGGTGGCCGCCGACGAGGACGACGCGATCCGCTCCGTCGTGCTCACCGGGGCGGGCGGCGCGTTCTGCGCCGGCATGGACCTCAAGGCCCTCGCGGGCAAGGGGATGGACGGCGAGCAGTACCGGGGCCGGATGAAGGCCGACCCCGATCTGCACTGGAAGGCGATGCTGCGCCACCACCGCCCCCGCAAGCCGGTCATCGCCGCGGTCGAGGGGTACTGCGTCGCGGGCGGCACGGAGATCCTCCAGGGCACGGACATCCGTGTCGCGGGCGAGTCCGCGACGTTCGGGCTCTTCGAGGTCAAGCGCGGCCTCTTCCCCATCGGCGGCTCGACCGTGCGCCTCCCGCGCCAGATTCCTCGTACGCACGCCCTGGAGATGCTGCTCACCGGGCGGCCCTACTCGGCGGCCGAGGCCGCCGCGATCGGCCTCATCGGCCACGTAGTCCCGGACGGCACCGCTCTGGAGAAGGCGCTCGTCATCGCCGAGCAGATCAACGCCTGCGGGCCGCTGGCCGTCGAGGCGGTCAAGGCGTCCGTGTACGAGGCCGCCGAGATGACGGAGGCGGACGGCCTGGCGGCCGAGCTGAAGCGGGGGTGGCCGATCTTCGACACCGCCGACGCGAAGGAGGGCTCCAGAGCCTTCGCGGAGAAGCGGGACCCGGTGTTTCGGCGGGCCTAGGCCGACGGTCACCTGGCGACCGGTGGGGGCTGGTCGCGCAGTTCCCCGCGCCCCTTACGAGGCGCCCCTGTCGTTCCCGCACGGGGCGACTTCTTACCCTGCTGAGAAACGGAGTTCTGCTCATGGCATCCGCTCCCTCCCCCGAAGTGCTGCGAGCCCCGCTCGTCGTCGAGTTTCCCTTCACCCGGTCCCTCGGGCCGGTGCAGAGCGCGTTCCTGACCGGGCTGCGCGAACGCACCGTGCTCGGCGTGAAGACCAAGGACGGCAGGACGCTCGTCCCGCCCGTCGAGTACGACCCCGTGACCGCCGACGAGATCCGTGACCTCGTCGAGGTCGGTGCCACCGGCACCGTCACCACCTGGGCCTGGAACCACGAACCCCGCAGGGGACAGCCCCTGGACACTCCCTTCGCCTGGGTCCTCGTGCGGCTCGACGGCGCCGACACCGCCCTGCTGCACGCCCTGGACGCCCCTGGCCCCGATGAGGTCAGGACCGGCATGCGCGTCCGGATCCGCTGGGCCGCCGAACGCACCGGTGCCATCACCGACATCGCCTGCTTCGAGGCGTACGACGGGGCGGCTCAGAGCGAAGTCGTGCCGCACGACGGGGAGTTCAGCGACCCCGTCACCGGCATCGTCGCGGCCGCACGCCTCGACTACACCTACGCGCCGGGCCGCGCCCAGACCGCCTACATCAACGCCCTCTCCGACCAGAAGACCGTCGGCGAGCGCTGCCCCTCCTGCCACAAGGTCTACGTCCCGCCGCGCGGCGCCTGCCCCACCTGCGGCGTCGCCACGACCGAGCGGGTCGAGGTCGGGCCGCGCGGCACCGTCACCACGTACTGCATCGTCAACATCAAGGCGAAGAACCTCGACATCGAAGTGCCCTACGTCTACGCGCACATCGCCCTCGACGGCGCGGACCTCGCCCTGCACGCCCGGATCGCGGGCATCCCCTACGACCAGGTGCGGATGGGGCTGCGCGTCGAACCGGTGTGGACCGAGGGCGGTCGCTTCCCCGATCACTACCGGCCCACGGGCGAGCCGGACGCCGACTACGACACGTACAAGGAGCTGGTGTAGATGCCGTCCGCCAAGCCGTCCGTGATGCGGCCCGTCCGGGACATCGCCATCGTGGCCTTCGGGCAGACCGACCATCTGCGCTCCACCGACGAGCTCTCCGAGGTGGAGATGCTCATGCCGGTCCTGCACCAGGTCCTCGCCGCCACCGGCCTGAAGACCAGCGACATCGGCTTCACCTGCTCCGGGTCGTCGGACTACCTCGCCGGGCGTGCCTTCTCCTTCACCATGGCGCTCGACGGGGTCGGGGCCTGGCCGCCGATCTCCGAGTCGCACGTCGAGATGGACGGGGCCTGGGCGCTGTACGAGGCGTGGACCAAGCTGCTCACCGGCGAGGCCGACACCGCGCTCGTGTACTCCTACGGCAAGTCGTCCCCCGGTTCGGTGCGTGACGTCCTGACCCGGCAGCTCGACCCGTACTACGTGGCGCCCCTCTGGCCGGACTCGGTCGCTCTCGCGGCCCTCCAGGCGCAGGCGCTGATCGACGCGGGGGACACCGACGAGCCCGCGCTCGCCGGGGTGGCATCGCGCAGCCGTCAGGACGCCTCCGCCAACTCCCATGCGCAGTTGCGGGGTTCGGTGGCGCAAGGGGATTACGTCGTACGTCCCCTCCGTACCGGCGACTGCCCGCCCATCGGGGACGGGGCCGCAGCCGTGATCCTCGCTGCGGGGGAGCGGGCCCGTGACCTGTGCGAGCGGCCGGCATGGATCCGCGGGATCGACCACCGCGTCGAGGCGCACAGCCTCGGCGTGCGCGACCTCACCGACTCGCCGTCGAGCCGCCTGGCCGCCGAGCGCGCCGGCGCCTTCGAACGGCCCGTGGACACCGCCGAGTTGCACGCGCCGTTCACCTCACAGGAGGTCGTCCTGCGCAAGGCGCTGAAGCTGGGCGCCGACGTCGCGGTGAACCCCTCCGGGGGTGCGCTCGCCGCGAACCCCGTCATGGCCGCCGGGCTCATCCGGCTCGGTGAGGCCGCCGCCCGCATCCACCGGGGCGAGTCGGACCGGGCCCTCGCGCACGCCACATCCGGCCCTTGCCTCCAGCAGAACCTGGTCGCCGTCCTCGAAGGAGATTCGTGATGAGTGGGGTGGGCAAGGAGCCCGTGGCCGTCGTCGGTATCGGCCAGACCAAGCACGTCGCAGCCCGGCGGGACGTCTCGATCGCGGGACTGGTCCGCGAGGCCGCCCAAGCCGCCCTCGCGGACGCCGAGTTGACGTGGACCGACATCGACGCCGTGGTCATCGGCAAGGCGCCCGACTTCTTCGAGGGCGTGATGATGCCCGAGCTGTACCTCGCCGACGCGCTCGGCGCGGTGGGCAAGCCGATGCTGCGCGTCCACACGGCGGGCTCCGTCGGCGGCTCCACGGCGCTGGTCGCGTCGAACCTGGTCGCGGGCCGCGTCCACGGCACCGTACTGACCCTCGCCTTCGAAAAGCAGTCGGAATCCAACGCGATGTGGGGGCTCTCCCTGCCCGTCCCCTTCCAGCAGCCGCTCCTCGCGGGCGCGGGCGGCTTCTTCGCCCCGCACGTGCGCGCGTACATGCGGCGCACCGGCGCCCCCGACACGGTCGGCTCGCTCGTCGCCTACAAGGACCGGCGCAACGCCCTGAAGAACCCCTACGCCCATCTGCACGAGCAGGACATCACCCTGGAGAAGGTCCAGGCATCGCCGATGCTCTGGGACCCGATCCGCTACTCCGAGACCTGCCCGTCGTCCGACGGTGCCTGCGCGATGATCCTCACCGACCGTGCGGGCGCGGCCCGTTCGACCCGGCCGCCGGCCTGGATGCACGGCGGCGCGATGCGCAGCGAGCCGACCCTCTTCGCGGGCAAGGACTTCGTGTCGCCGCAGGCGGGCAAGGACTGCGCGGCCGACGTCTACCGGCAGGCGGGGGTCACGGACCCGCGGCGCGACATCGACGCCGTCGAGATGTACGTGCCCTTTTCCTGGTACGAGCCGATGTGGCTGGAGAACCTGGGCTTCGCCGCGGAGGGCGAGGGCTGGAAGCTGACCGAGTCGGGCGTGACGGAGCTGGACGGCGATCTGCCCGTCAACATGTCGGGCGGCGTCCTGTCCACCAATCCCATCGGCGCCTCGGGCATGATCCGCTTCGCCGAAGCGGCACTTCAGGTGCGCGGCCAGGCCGGCGAGCACCAGATCGAAGGGGCCCGCAGGGCGCTCGGGCACGCCTACGGAGGCGGCTCGCAGTTCTTCTCCATGTGGCTGGTCGGCGCGGAGCCGCCCACCACGTGAGGGGTCCGCCGGGCCGGACGGGCGGCCGTCCTCCTTCCGCGGCCTGTCCGGCACCGGAACCGAAAGCTAGGCTGGCGGGCGGACGACGCATCGGGAGGAGCACGGACGTGGCCGAAGGCACCATTCAGCAGCATCCGCTCGCAGGTCAGCAGCGCCCGCTCGCAGGCTGGGACAAGCCGGAGCTCGACCTCAGCACAGCAGACTGGCAATCGGGCAGTGAGGGGCGGGGTGATGTGGAGATCGCCTTTGTCGAAGGATTCATCGCGATGCGCAACGCGGGCCGCCCCGAGAGCCCTTCCCTCATCTTCACTCCGGCGGAGTGGGGAGCGTTCGTGCACGGCGCGCGTGCGGGGGAGTTCGATCTGACGTAGGCCGTGTGGGCGTTGTGGACCCTCGTCTCCGGCTGTCGCCACCGCTCACGGCCTCTGCCGTGCTGACCTGGTGACTTTGGACTCTGCCCCCGGCCCGCCTCCTGGGCGAGGCCGGGACCGGAAGCAGAGCCGGTCGACCTTGGCCTTGCGCCGGAGACGAGGAAGCCATGAGTGGCGACGCGCCCGTTGAACCTGTTGTCGTGGCCGTCGACGGTTCGGCCGGCAGCGACCACGCCCTGGAATGGGCACTGACCGCGGCGCGACTGCGGGGAACGCCGCTGCGGATCGTGCATGTGCGGCAGTACGCGATGCCGCTGGCCGACGGTCCGCACATGCCGACCATCGACCACCGGCTCGACGCCGACCCGGTCATCGACCGCACACGCCGGGCCCTGGAGCGGCGCCCGGAACTGCCTCCCCTGGACTTCGCCGTCGTGGAGGGCGCCCCCGGGCGTGACGTCCCGAGGCTCGGCGACGGGGCGCGGCTGCTGGTGCTCGGGTCGCGCGGGCGGGGCGGCTTCGCCAGCCTGCTGCTCGGCTCGAAGGGGCTCGCGAGCGCGCGGGAGGCGGCGTGCCCCGTCGTGGTGGTGCGGCCGGGCGACGAGCTCACGGCGGGCGCCGAGCCCCGCGTGGTCCTCGGCCTCGACGCGCTCTCCCCGCACGACGAGACGATCGGCTTCGCCTTCGAGGAGGCGGCGCTGCGGGGCGCGGTGCTCCGGGTCGTCTGCGCCTATCCCGGGCCCGTCCTCGTCTACACCGCCACCGGTGACTTCGTGACATCGGCGGAGGCGGACGCGGCGACATCGGCGCGGTACACCGAGCTCGCGGGCGAGCAGCTCGCGCCCTTCCAGGAGCGGTATCCCCAGGTGGACGTCGAGAGGGAGATCCTGCCGGGGGACGCGGCGGGGCTGCTCGTGGAGGCGTCGCGGGACGCGGAGCTCGTGGTGGTGGGGCGGCATCAGAGCCGGATGCCGCTGGGGAGGCTGATGGGGTCGGTGACCAACGCGGTGCTGTTGCATGCGCGGGGTGCGGTGGCCGTGGTGCCACTGGAGTCCCGGTAAGGCCGCTGTCACGCAGGGGTCTCACGCGTGTTCGCGCACACGTCCCACGTCTCACCGCAGCACCACGCACCCCCGCCCCGCCAACCTCCCCAGGAGGTCCCGTGGCACGGTGACGTCGTTCCAGCGCAGGTCCAGCTTCTCCAGCGCGGGCAAGTCACCGACCCAGGGCGGGAGTTCACGCAGGAGATTCGCCCGCAGATCCAGCCTCCGCAGCAGCGGCAGACCGCGCAGCGCCTCCGGCACCGTCGTGAACTGGTTCTCGCGCAGCTCCAGTTCGCGCAGTCCGCGCAGGTGGCCGACCGAGGCGGGGAGCGCGGCGAGACGGTTCCCGCGCAGCCACAGTTCGCGCAGGGCCGTCAGGCCGCCGAGCGACGCGGGGACCGAGGTCAGGTGGTTGTGCTGGGCGCGCAGCTCGACCAGGGCCTCGAGCGATCCCAGTGTGTCCGGCAGTGCCGTCAGCCGGTTCTCGCCCACGTTGAGGTACGTCAGCCGCTTCAGGTTGCCCAGCGACTCCGGCAGTGACGTGAGGCGGTTGTCGTGGAGGTAGAGGAAGCGGCTCAGAGCCGACAGGTCGCCCAGCTCGTCCGGAATGGAGCTGAGGTGGTTGTGGCCCAGGTCCAGTGTGTGCAGGGAGGCCAAGGATCCGATCCGCGCGGGGAGATGCGTGAGCGCGTTGTCGGGGAGAAGCAGGACCTCCAGGGACGGGTGGTGCCACACCTCGTCGGGCACCTCGCTCAGGCCGCCGTGCCAGTAGTTGAGTACGTTCTCGGTGCCGACCGTCACGTGGGGGTCCCTTCGTCCGGGGTGGATGCCACCCGTCCGGGGTGGATGTCACAGCCAACCGCATCGCTGTGGCCGAATCGGCTCCCGGCGGGCCCCGCGGGCGTAATCTGAGGTGCCTGAAGGTCAAGGCACGCGCAGCAGGAAGCGCCCGGCGCACCACCATGGCGGAGGGTGTCCCATGGTGCATCACGTTCCCCATGGCAAGCGGACCCTCTTCGAGCGGGAGAGCGAACTCGCGGCGGTCGACGAGGCGTTGAGTGAACTGTGCGGTCTGTCGCGGGACGGCTCCGAGCCCCCGGACAGGCCCCGGGGAGCACTCATCGCCTTCGCGGGGCGCGCGGGCCTCGGCAAGACCTCCCTTCTCGCCGAGGCCCGCCGCCGTGCCGCCGCCAAGGGCTGCACCGTGGCGTCGGCACGCGGCGGTGACCAGGAGCAGCGGGTCGCCTTCCACGTGGCGCGGCAGCTGGTGCAGCCCCTGCTCGCCTCCGTCCCCGACGCGGAACTGCGGGACGTACTGGGCAGTTGGTACGCCATCGTCGGCCCCGCCCTCGGGCTCTGCGCCCCGCCGGACGGCGCGCCGCCCGACCCGCAGGGGCTGCGCGACGGACTGGACTGGGTGCTCACCCATGTCGCCGTGCAGCGCGCCCCGCTGGTGGTCGTGATCGACGACGCGCACTGGGCCGACGCCGAGTCGCTGAGCTGGCTCTCCGCCTTCGCGCCCCGCGCTGAGGCCCTGCCCCTGCTGCTCGTCGTCGCCTACCGTCCCGAGGAACTGCCCGCCCACGCCGCGGAGTTCAGAGGCCTGCCCGGACGCGCCGGGCAGCGGCCCATCGGACTCGAACCGCTCAGCGCCACCGCTGTCGCCCGCCTCGTACGCGACGCGCTCGGCACCCGTGCCGACGACGCGTTCTGCCGCGAGTGCTGGGCGGTCACCGCGGGCAACCCGTTCGAGGCCGTGGAGCTGGCCGCGAAGGTGCACGACCGCGGGCTCACCCCCGACGAGGCCGGCGCGCATCTGCTGCGCGATCTCGCCGCGGCCGTGAAGGGCAGTGGCCTCGTCGCACGCCTGGAGCGTCTTGGCACCTCGACCGTCCGGTTCGCCTGGGCCTGCGCCGTCCTCGGGATCTCGGTCCCCCCGGCGCTCGCCGCCGCCGTCGCGGGCATCGGCGAGCGGGAGGCCGCCGACTGCGCCGACCGGCTGCGCCGCGCCCGCGTCCTGACCGGCGCCCACACCCTGGAATTCGTGCACCCGCTGATCGCCACCGCCGTCTACCGCGCCATCCCTGGCGGTGTCCGCGTCGCCCTGCACGGTCAGGCAGCCTGGTGCGTGGTCAACGCGGGGCTCGGCGCGTCCGCCGCGGCCCGGCATCTCCTGGAGGTCCACCCCGACGGCGACACCTGGGTCGTGCAGCAGCTGCGCGCCGCCGCCCGCGAGACCGTCCGCGCGGGCGCCCCCGACGCGGCACGCCGCTATCTCGCCCGCGCCCTGCGCGAACCCCCGCCCTGGGAGGACCGCGCCGCGGTCCTCTACGAACTCGGCTGCGCGTCCTACCTCACCGAACCGGCGACGACCGTCAACCACCTGCGCGCCGCACTCGAAGAGCCCATCACCGACCCCGTCCTGCGCAACGGCATCGTCTACCGCCTCTCCCAGGTCCTCGCCCACTCCGACCGCCTGGGCGAGGCCTCCGACACCCTCGCCCGCGAGATCCGGGTGACCACCGAGCCACGGGTGCGGATCCGGATGCAGGCCGAGCAGTTCATGTGGGACGCCTTCCGGGCCGACGAGCCGGACTCGCCCGCCCGGTCACGTCGCCTTGCCCGGCTCGCCGACCGGCTGCCCGGCCGCGATCTCACCGAGCGGTACATCATCGGGCTCCGCGCCTGGGACGCGACGCTGCGCGCCGAGCCCGCCCGGACCGCCGTCCGGCACGCCGAGCGCGCCCTGGTCGGCGGGCTCGGCTGGGCCGAGGAGGACCGGGGCTTCGAAGTCCCGGTCCTGGTCGCGCTCACCTTCCTGTACGCCGACCGGCCGGGCCGGGCGGAGGAACTGTTCGCCGCCGGGATCGCCGACTTCGAGCGCCAGGGCTGGCGCGGCGCCCATCTGTCGTTCGCGTACACCCTTCTCGCGTACGTACGGTTCCGGCGCGGACGCCTCGCCGAAGCCGAGGACTTCGTGCGCGCCGGGCTGCGGATCGCCGAGCGTGTGGGGTCGGGAACGCCCGCGCACTGGTACGCCGTCGGCATCCTCATCGAGATCCTGCTGGCCCGTGGCCGCGTCGCCGAGGCCACGCGCACCGCCGAGGAGTACGGCTTCGGGGAGCCGTTCCCCTCGGCCGTGGTCTTCCCCGACGCGCAGGCCGTGCACGGCGAACTGCTCCTCGCCCGCGGCCTCACCAAGGACGCGGCGGCCGAACTCGCCGCTGCGGGCCGCCGCCTCGACCCGCGGGGCATGCGCAACCCCGCCTGGTGCCCCTGGCAGCTCCACCTCGCGCTCGCCGAGGCCGACGACGCCCCCGAGCGCGCGCTCGCCACCGCGTACGAAGCGGTCCGGCGCGCCCGCGGGTTCGCCACCGCGTCGGCGATCGGGCAGGCGCTGCGGATCACCGCCGAGGTCGCTCCGGGTTCCGTGCGCGTCAAGCTCCTGGAGGAGTCCGTCAGCCACCTGGAGCGGTCGCCCGCGGCGTACGAACTCGCCTGTGCGCTGGTCTGCCTGGGCGCCGAGCTGCGCCGCGCCGGCCGCCCGAAGGACGCGGCCGACCCCCTCTACCGCGGGCTCGAAGCGGCCGTCCAGTGCGGCGCGGACGGCCTGGTCGAGCGGGCCCGCGAGGAGCTGGCGGCGGCCGGACTGCGCCCCCGGCTGCTGCACAGCACGGAGACGGACACGCTCACCGCGCGCGAGCGCAGCGCCGCCGCGCTCGCCGTCCGCGGTGAGCCGGCCGCCCGCATCGCCGAGGAGCTGCACACCGACGAGGCGGCCGTCGTCCGGCTGCTGTCCGCCGTGTACCGGAAAGTGGGAACGGATCACTCCGGTCTTGCCGCCGCGCTCGGCGTCCCGCCACCCCCGCTGACCTCGCGCTGAGCGCGTGACCGCGCCACGGCCGCCCCGCGCGGACCGGCGCCGCCCCCGCGCCGACAACCGCCGCGGGCCACGTACCATTGGCGCATGTCCTTCCTCCGCCGCCGCAGCTCCGCCACTCCCGCTGGCCCGGACTTCGATGTCCTGGCCATGGACCCGGGTGACTGGCCCGGCAACCTCGGCGCGGGCCTGCTGCCCGCCCCCGACGGCAGCTGCCAGGGCGTCTTCCTGCGCTACGACCTCTTCGGCGGGCGCGGCCCCGCGATGATCATCGGCAATCTGCCCGAGGGCTCCCCGGCGCGCGAGATCGCCGACGACGAGGTGCCCTTCGAGGTGGCCCAGCTGATGCTCGCGCTGGAGAACGACGAGGAGATCACCGTCGTCACCACCGAGGACATGCCGGTGATGCAGGGGGACAACCTCCTCATCGTGCGCCGCCTCAAGCTCTCCGAAAGCCGCATCTCCTGCGTGCAGTTCGACCGCAGCGACGGCGTCCTGGTCACCATCGCCGCCTGGGACCGGCCGATCACCGACGATCTGTACGCCCTTCTGAAGCCGCTGCCCGCCGAGCTCTTCCAGCAGGGCTGAACCGCCCCGGACCGCCGCAGGCCACGCACCCACCCCTTCTGCCGGAGGGGTGGGTTTTGTCATGCGCCTTGCCAGGCCAGTCATCGGACTTTTAACGTGACCGGTCATGACTCCCGGGATCTCGCGAAGAACCACGATGAAGTCCGCCGTAGGCGGAGCAGCCGTACTGGCAGCGGGCGGAGGCGTTCTCTCCGGTGTCGCGGCCGCAGCCGAGGGGCGTCGCGACACCTCCGATGAATCGGTGCTCTGGTACGCGGCGCCTGCCGCCGACTGGGAGCGCGAGGCCCTGCCCATCGGCAATGGCGCACTCGGCGCCATGGTCTTCGGCACCCTCGCCTCCGAGCGGCTCCAGTTCAACGAGAAGACCCTGTGGACCGGCGGCCCCGGCTCCCGCGAGGGCTACGACCACGGCGACTGGCGCGAGGCCAGGCCCGGCGCCCTCGACGCGGTGCGCGGGGAGCTGGACGAGAAGGGCGCTCTGGCCCCCGACGCGGTCGCCGCCGAGCTCGGCCAGTCCCGCCGCGGCTACGGCGCCCACCAGACCTTCGGCGACCTGCACCTCGACATACCGAACGCCCCGGAGGCGCCCGACGCCACCTACCGCCGCACCCTCGATCTGCGCAGGGGCCTCGCGACCGTCACGTACACCCACCGACAAGTGCGCCACGAGAGGGAGTTCTTCGCCTCGTACCCCGACGGCGTGCTCGTCGGGCGCCTCACCGCCGACCGTCCCGCGAGCGTCAGCTGCACCCTGCGCCACACCTCGCCCCGCGCCGACTTCACCGCGAAGGCCGACGGCGACCGGATCGCCGTACGCGGTGAACTCGTCGACAACGGCCTGAAGTTCGAGGCGCAGCTGCGCGTCGTGCACCAGGGCGGCACCCGCACGGCGAACGCGGACGGCAGCATCACCGTCAGCGGCGCCGACCACGTCTGGTTCGCGCTCGCCGCGGGCACCGAATACGCAGACACCTACCCCGACTACCGCGGCGACGACCCCCACGCCGACGTCGTACGCGCCGTCGACCGGGCCGTCGCCAAGGGGCACGCCGCACTGCGCACCCGCCATCTGCGCGACCACGGGGACCTGTTCGCCCGCGTCGCCCTCGACATCGGCCAGAGCACGCCCGCCGACGTGCCGACCGACCAGCAGCTCAAGGGATACGGGGGAGGTGCGAGCGCGGCGGACCGTGCCCTCGAAGCGCTCTTCTTCCAGTACGGGCGCTACCTCCTCATCGCCTCGTCCCGCGCGGGCTCGCTGCCCGCCAACCTCCAGGGCGTGTGGAACAACAGCACCACCCCGCCCTGGTCGGCCGACTACCACACCAACATCAACCTCCAGATGAACTACTGGCTCGCCGAGGCCGCCAACCTCGCCGAGACCACCGCCCCCTACGACCGCTTCGTCGAGGCGCTGCGCGCGCCGGGACGACGCACGGCCAAGGAGATGTTCGGCTCGCGGGGCTGGGTGGTGCACAACGAGACCAACCCCTACGGCTTCACCGGCGTCCACGACTGGTCGACCGCCTTCTGGTTCCCCGAGGCCGCGGCCTGGCTCACCGCGCAGCTCTACGAGCACTACCGCTTCGGCGGCTCCACGGAGTACCTGCGCTCCACCGCCTATCCCGCGATGAAGGAGGCCGCCGAGTTCTGGCTCGACAACCTCCGCACCGACCCGCGCGACGGCGCCCTCGTCGCCACCCCCAGCTACTCGCCCGAGCACGGCGACTTCACCGCGGGCGACTCCATGGCCCAGCAGATCGTGCACGACCTGTTCACCAACACCCTGGAAGCCGCCCGCGTCCTCGGTGACTCGGCGGCCTTCCGGGCCGATCTGGAGAAGACCCTCGGCAAGCTCGACCCCGGCCTGCGCGTCGGATCCTGGGGCCAGCTCCAGGAGTGGAAGGCGGACCTGGACGACAAGACCGACGACCACCGGCACGTCTCGCACCTCTACGCCCTGCACCCCGGACGCCAGGTCAAGCCCGGCAGCAAGTGGGCCGACGCCGCGAAGGTCTCCCTCACCGCGCGCGGCGACGGCGGCACCGGCTGGTCCAAGGCGTGGAAGGTCAACTTCTGGGCGCGGCTTCGCGACGGCGACCACGCGCACAAGATGCTCGGCGAGCAGCTCAAGTCCTCGACGCTTCCCAACCTCTGGGACACCCACCCGCCGTTCCAGATCGACGGCAACTTCGGTGCGACATCGGGCATCGTGGAGATGCTCCTGCAGAGCCAGTTCGACGTCATCGAGGTGCTGCCCGCGCTGCCCGCGAGCTGGCCCGAGGGTTCGGTGCGCGGCCTGCGGGCGCGCGGCGGGGCGAGCCTCGACATCGAGTGGAAGGGCGGACGCGCCACACGCATCGTGCTCACCGCGTCGCGCACCCGTGAACTCACCGTGCGCAGCGACCTGTTGAAGGGTGGCGAGCAGACCTTCAAGGCGCGGGCAGGACAGCGGTACGTCTTCGACTGAGCTCGCGTCCGGTGGACATGCCGGGGCCGGGTCCACCCCCACGCGGACCCGGCCCCGGCTGTTCTCGCGGCGGCTCTAGGAGCCCGAACGCACCACCCGTACATCGGCCGCACGGACATACGCGACGCGGTGTCCGAACTGGACCTCGTAGTACGTGTCCTTGCCGCGCACCACCTTGTGCGGCGCGGTGTCGAACGTCGGCGCGTAGAAGTACTCGCCGGGCACCTTGTCGCCGATCGCGTACTTCTGTCCCGCGAGGAGCTTGTACGGCAGCGGCGTGACCGGCTGCACCGGAACGCCCGCCGGGTACGCCTCCTTCTCCGGATAGGCGCGCCCGTACACCGGGACCTCCTTGGCGTCGCCCTTCGGCGTCACCACGAGCCCCGACGCGTCGACGGCGGTCGGCTGCTTCTTCGGGTTCTTGAACCAGGCCTTCTGGCCCAGGTACCAGACGGCGGTCCAGTCGCCCTTGCGGTCGGCGACCGCGTACTGCTGGCCGGTGGACAGGCGCGCGCCGGTGTCGTTCACGCCGGTCGTCGATTCGCCGCCACCGGGCCGCAGGCCGATGTCCTTGATGAGCGGCGCGTCGTCACGCGGCTCGGTGTGGACGCGCACCGCGGCCGAACCGTGCGTCGCGCACTTCTCGCCCGGCTTGACGCAGCCCGTGTACTCCGGCCGGTTCTTGGAGTACGTGGGCGCCACCGTCACCAGACCGCCGTTCGGGCCCGCCGTCCGCTTGAACGGCTTGCCCATCAGGGTGAAGTAGTGCTGCCAGTCCCAGTACGGCCCTGGGTCGGTGTGCATGCCCGCGATCGTCGACGGCAGCGTGCCCGGCACGTTGTCGTGGCCGATGATGTGCTGGCGGTCCAGCGGGATGCCGTACTTCTTCGACAGATACTTCACCAGGCGCGCCGACGAGCGGTACATCGCCTCCGTGTACCAGGTGTCGGGCGCCGTGAGGAAGCCCTCGTGCTCCAGGCCGATCGACTTGGAGTTCACGTACCAGTTGCCCGCGTGCCAGGCGACGTCCTTGGCCTTCACGTGCTGGGCGATGTGACCGTCGGTGGACCGCAGGGTGTACTGCCAGGACACGTACGTGGGGTCCTGCACCATGTTGAGGACGCCTTCCCAGCGGCCCTCGGTGTCATGGATGACGATGGTGTCGATGCTCTGGCTCTTGGGCCGGTCCGACAGGTCGTGGTTGCCGTAGTCGTCGTTGCCGTCCGGGTCCTTGAACTCCTCGTACGGCGCCGGGATCCACTCGCAGGACACCGTGGACGGGCACTCGGTCTCGCCCTTCGGCGCCTTCCGCAGCCCCATGGCCCGCACCTGCGCGGCGTCCGGCTTCAGACCGGTGACCGCGGGCAGGGCCACGTGCTGGCCCGCGTCCGTGGTGCGCTCCTGACCGTCGTGGATGACGGCGAAGACGTCGTTCGCGTACGTCGCCGCGGTGGCCTGGTCGTCCGCGCCGGAGAAGCGGGCGATCGCGCCGTACCAGTCGGCGGGGTTCTCGCTCAGCGGCTTGCCGAGCTTCTTCTGCGCGGCGGCGAGCAGGGCGGCGCCGCCGCGTACGTTGGCGGCCGGGTCGGTGCGCAGCCGCTCGGCGGAGAGCCCGCTGACCTCGGCCGCGCGGGGCAACGTCTTGAGGCGGGCGGGCAGTTGGGAGTTCTTCGGCACCTTCGCCGTGAACTCCTTCGGCTTGAGGACGCCCCGTGACGCGTCGCCGCGCGGGTCCTCCTCGCCCTCGCTGTGGTGCGGGGTGCCGGCGATGGCGGTACGCGCGTCGGTGAGGTGCATCGGGCCGTAGCCGCCGGTCACGCTCGGCGCGCCGCCGTGCGCGTCCCAGCGGGACTGCAGATAGGACACTCCGAGCAGCACGCTCTGCGGTACGCGGTACTCGTCGGCCGCTGCCGCGAAGGCGCTCTGCAGCCCGTCCGGCGGCGCCTGGGCGCCGGCGCCCGGCGACGAGGATGACGGGGCGGCACCGAGCAGCGGAAGCAGCAGACCGGCGGAGACAAGGGCGCCCGCTGTCCTGACGGCGCGTCTGCGCGCGGCAGGGGTGCGGGCGGTGGCGGATCCTCGCAATGCAGCCTCCTGGGACGGTGAAGCGTGATGGGGCGTGCGGGGCCGGGCGTGCGTCAGTGGTACCGGCTCTCCGACGATCCGTCAATCATGCCCAGGAGGCGGGATTTCCCATGTCAGCGCCGGTCCCGGCGGGTTTCGCCCCGGGAGGCCGCACGGCCTGCGACGCGTCAGTGGATTGGACCAATGAGCAGCACGAACTCCACACCGATCATCGGGTCGCCCCCTGGGACGTCAGTGGTCCGGTCCACCTGTTCGGGGGATGCGTACGGCGTCTTCAGGCCGTCCTCAGGGCCGTTCTCAGGGCCTCAGCGTCGCGAACGCCCGGTCGACAAGGGCGCCCCGGTCCGTCGTGCCGCCCGAGCGCAGCCACTCCCTGTCGGCCGCGTCGAGAGCCGCCGCAGCGGCGGAGGTGAGGACATCGGCCGTGAACGAGTCCAGCTCCGCACCGGGCCGTTGGGTGAGCGCCTCGGCGACCTGTGCGCGCATCGCGTCCCGCTTCTGGTGCAGCCGGGCCCGCAGGGACGGCGTCGCGTCGATGAGGGTGAGCTCCGCCAACTGGGACCCGGAGGTGTGGATCCGCTGCTGCCAGGAGCGCAGTACCTGATGGAGGCAGTCCCACGGCGCCTCGTCGGCGGTCCTGCCGCGCACCTCGTCGGCGACCTCGTCCGCCATCGACTCCACGGCGCCGAAGACGACGTCCTCCTTGGACGGGAAGTACCGGAAGAAGCTGCGCTTCGACAGGCCCGCCGCGTGCGCGATGTCCTCCACGGTCGTCTCATCGAATCCCCGCTCGGCGAACAACTCAAGTGCCAGCGCGGCCAGTTCGGCCCGCATGGCGCGCCGGGCACGGGCGCGGATCCCGCCGGCCTCCTGATGATCTGCACTCTCACGGCTACCCATGCACCGGAGTTTACTTTGCTTCACCCGATGCCTAATGTGTCACCGAGTGACGTGTTCTGGGGTATACGGCTTCGGGGAGGCGGACATGACGTCCTTACGCGGCAAGACGGCACTGGTCACCGGTGGTACGGGCGGGATAGGCAAGGAGACGGCCCGCGGTCTCGCCCGGCGCGGCGCTCACGTGATCCTCGTCGGCCGTGATCCCGGGCGGGCCGCCGACGCGGCGCGCGAGCTCGCCCGTGAGGCCGGGAGCGGCCCTGTTGAGGCGGTGGCAGCGGACCTGACGCTGCACGAAGGGCTGCACGCCGTGGCCGACGCGGTGCGTTCCGGGTGCGGCCAACTCGACGTACTCGTCAACAACTTCGGCATGAACCCGGCCGGTCGGCGCCTGACCGATGACGGAGTCGAGACCGCCTTCGCCGCGAACGTCCTCGCGCCCTTCGCGCTCACCCGGTTCCTCATGCCCCAGCTGACGAAGGCGCCCGCCGCCCGGGTCGTCAACCTCACGGGCGGCATCCCGCGCGGACCCGTCGACCCCGGCAACCTCCAGGCGGAGAAGACCTTCGTCGGCTGGACCTTCGGCCAGTACAACCACACCAAGGCCGCGCTCATGGCGATGAGTTACGAGTACGCGCGGCGGATCGAGGACGGCCCTGTCACGATCAACGTGGCCTATCCCGGCCACGCCTACACGCCGGGCAACAAGGCCACCTCGATGAGCGCCTTCCCCTGGGTGTACCGCCCGGCCGCGCCCCTCGTCCGCCTGCTCGGCCCGCTCCTGCTCGCGGACCTCGCCAAGCCCGCCAGGTCCAGCATCCACCTGGCCACGAGCCCGGAGCTCGCGCACGTCACCGGTGCCTACTTCGACGCCAAGTGCCGCCGGGTCCCGTGGCCGGACTTCGCCACCGAGCCCCGTACGCGTGAAGCGGTCT
This sequence comes from Streptomyces sp. NPDC044044, assembly GCF_056434405.1. Taxonomy (NCBI): domain Bacteria; kingdom Bacillati; phylum Actinomycetota; class Actinomycetes; order Kitasatosporales; family Streptomycetaceae; genus Streptomyces; species Streptomyces sp. NPDC044044. The sequence continues at coordinate 292,347 of NZ_JBWKFG010000008.1, forward strand.
GGTCGCTGTGCGAGGAGCTCGCCGGAGACGACGGGCCCTGACCGGCACGGCGACGGGGATCAGACGAAGCGGCGCACAAAGGTCAGCGCGGTGTCCGCCACCTCCTGCCAGCGGCTGTCGATCGTCAGTGCGTGGTCGCGACCGGCCATCTCCGTGATCTCGGTGACCCCGGCGTTCTCCCGCTGCTTCTTGTACGCGCCGTTGGCGAGCGCCCAGGGCACGGCGTTGTCCTTCTCGCCGGAGATGATCAGGAGGGGGCCGCGGCGGGGGTTGCGGCAGTCGACCTTCATCTCCGTCCGGGGGTTGATGTTGGCCCCGGCCGCCTGGAAGGGCGGTGCGCACGGGGCCGGGACCGCGTACTTCTCGTAGAGCTCCTTGGCTTCCTGCTCGCTGACGGCGTTGGCGTAGGCGTAGCGGAACTGGTCGAAGGTGAGCGGTAGTGCGCGCTTGCGGTTGGCCGGGTTGCCGATGATGGGGCGCAAGGAGCGCAGCGTCGAGAGGGGCAGCGCGAGGATGCCGCGGAACGGCACCGGGTCGATCGCCACCGAGGCGGCCGAGAGACCGCGCCCCGCGAGGATCTGCGTGAGCAGCCCGCCGACGGAGTGCCCGATGATGGCCGGTTTGCGCTCCAGGCCGTCGATCAGGCCGGCCAGGTGATCGGCGATCCGTCCGACGGTCTTGCCCGCGAGGGCGTCGGGGCGCTGCCTCGCCTCGGTGACCGAGGCCGGATCGTCGGGCCACGACAGGGCGACGGGCAGGTATCCGGCGGCCTCGAAGTGGGCCGTCCAGAGGTCCCAGCTGCTGGGCAGCATCCACAGACCGTGCACGAACACGACCGGAACGCGCTCTGGGGAGGCGTTGGCGCGGTCGATCTGCTGTGCGTCATTGAGGGACATAGCCTGAAGTTATGGGCGTAAGTCCCCCTGCGACATAGGGGCGGCGGCGGTATGGCCGGTGTTGCATGGTGCTTGTCCGGTCCGCGTGGACCGGGGGCGGGCCCGGCTTGGGGGCCGATGTCTCAGCGTGCCGCGCCCGACAGGGCCCGGTCCACCTGCCGCGGCGACAGCGCGTGCTCGACCGCGAGGATGCCCGCACCGATCGCCGCCGCGTTCTCGCCGGTGCGGCTCGGCTCGATCCGCAGCACATGGGTGGCCAGCGGATGCGAGCGGCGGTACACCGCCTCCCTTACGCCCGCGAGGAGTTGGTCGTGGACGGCGGCCAGCGCCCCGCCGACCACCACCGTGTCGGGGTTGAAGAAGTTCACCAGGCCCGCGAGCACCTCGCCCACCGCGCGGCCCGCCTCGCGCACCATCCGTACGGCGTCGCGGTTGCCGGACTTCACCAGGCGTACGACATCGCTGCCCGATGTCGCGTCCAGGCCGAGCCCGGCCAGCTTGCGGGCGATCGCCGCGCCGCCCGCCACCGCCTCCAGGCAGCCGGAGTTGCCGCACCGGCAGGGCTCCTCGATGTCGCCGACCCGGATGTGCCCGATGTCGCCCGCGCTGCCCTGCGCGCCCCGGTGCAGCCGGCCGTCGGCGACGATGCCGCAGCCGATGCCCGTGCCCACCTTGATGTAGAGCAGATAGCGCGTGTCGGGGAAGGCGCGGCGCTGCTCGGCGAGCGCCATCACGTTCACGTCGTTGTCGACGAGGGCCCGCGGGCCGAACCGCTCGGCGAAGAACTCTGGGATGGGGTACTGATGCCAGCCCGGCATGATCGGCGGATCCACCGGGCGGCCCGTCGAGAACTCCACGGGTCCCGGCACCCCGACCCCGATGGCCTGGAGCGACGCGGGATCGCGCTCGGCCTCCTCCAGCAGGGCGTGCAGCGTGCGCTCGACATGGCCGAGAACCTCCTGCGGGCCGTCCGCGATGGAGAGCGGGTCCTCGCGCAGGGCGAGCATCTCGCCGCCGATGTCGAGGAGGGCGACCCTGCAGTGCGACGCGCCCAAGTCGACGCCTGCGACGGCGTGTTCGCGGGTGCGCAGGCGAAGGCGGCGTGGTGGCCGGCCGCCCGTCGATCCGCCGTCCGCCTCCTCGGTGAGGAAGCCGTGCGCGATGAGCGCGTCCACCCGCTGCGACACCGTCGACCGCGCGAGCCCCGTCACACGGGCGATGTCGGCGCGGGTCTCCGCCGCCCCCGTGCGGAGCAGGGCGAGGACTTCGCCGGGTGACGACGGCGGGGAAACGGGGTGATCCGGCGCTCCAGACATGGCAGCCACCTTAGGGACGAGTTTCGCTGCTCACAAGGCCGATGGTGTTCGACGATCGACCTAAGTCACCGTCAACTCGCTTGCAGAGAAAGCTGCTTGAGCTCTTGACAGGTCAAAGCTGGCTCATCACATTGCTCTGCAGACCGCTGCCGAAGGAGCCGAGGGTGCAGGCGATGCAGGCGACGCAAGAGATGTTGGCGATGCGCGGGGTTTCCAAGAGCTTTCTCGGAGTGCGTGTGCTGCACGGGGTGTCCCTCGACCTCGCCGCGGGCGAGGTGCACGCGCTGGTCGGCGAGAACGGCGCCGGCAAGTCCACCCTGATGAAGGTCCTCGCGGGCGAACACGTCCCGGACGAGGGCAGCATCGTGCTCGACGGAACGGAGCGTTCCTTCAGCCATCCCGCGCAGGCCCAGGCCGCCGGGATCGGCATCATCCACCAGGAGTTCGCGCTGCTCGCGCACCGCACGGTCGCCGAGAACGTCTTCCTGGGCCGCGAACCGACCCGCTACGGCCTCGTCGACCGCCGTGCGATGGAGGCCCGCACGGCCGAACTCCTCGCCGAGGTGGGCGTATCGGGCATCACGCCGCGCACGTACATCCGCGATCTGTCCGTCGCCCGGCAGCAGACCGTCGAGATCGTCAAGGCGCTCGCGTCGGACGTCCGCGTCCTGGTCATGGACGAGCCGACCGCGCCGCTCGCCAACCACGAGGCGGGCCTCCTGCACGACCTCGTGCGCCGCCTCGCGGGCCGTGGCCTCGGCATCCTGTACATCTCGCACCGCCTGCGGGAGGTCTTCGAGCTCTCCCGGCGGATCACGGTCCTGAAGGACGGCCGTCACGTGACGACGGTGCGCACCCAGGACACGGACACCGACCAGGTCGTACGCGCCATGGTCGGCCGGGAGCTGAGCGCCTACTACCCGCCGCGCGCCCGCCCCGACGACATCGGCGAGGTACGCCTCACGGTCACCGGCGGCGGCAACGACCGGCTCCGCGGCATCGACCTGACCCTGCGCGCCGGCGAGGTCACCGGCATCGCGGGCCTTGAGGGCTCCGGCCGTACGTCCCTCGCGCGGGCCCTGTTCGGAGCCGCCCCGTTCACCAGCGGGACGATGACCGTGAGCGGCGAAACCCTGCGGCCCACCACCCCGCGGCAGGCCATCCGCGCCGGAATCGCCCTGGTGACCGAGGACCGCAAGGCCGAGGGGCTCGCCCTGCGGCAGTCCGTGCGCGACAACGCCCTGCTCGTGACCCGCGCCGTACCGGCCCGCGGGGGACCGCCCGCGGCCCGCGAACTCACCGCACTCCTTGAGCGCGTACGCCTCCAGGCGCGCGGCGAGGACCAGCAGGCCCAGTACCTCTCCGGCGGCAACCAGCAGAAGGTCGTCATCGCCAAGTGGCTGGCCGCCCGCCCCCGCATCCTGCTCTTCGACGAACCCACCCGCGGCGTCGACGTGGGTGCCAAGGCCGCCATCCACACCCTTGTCCGCGAGCTGGCCCGCGAGGGCATCGCCGTCCTGATCGTCTCCTCCGAACTGCCCGAACTCATCGGCATGAGCGACCGCGTCCTCGTCATGTCCGAAGGGCGCATCGCCGGTGAACTCCCGGCGGGGGCGGCCGAGGAGGACGTGATGCGGCTCGCCACGACCGAAGCGCCCTCAGACACGAGCGCCCCGTCCGGAGAGGAGCCCGCCGCGTGAGCGGTACCACCGGCACCACCATGGCCCCACCGCCCGCCGTGAAGACCCCCCGCGCACCGAGCCGCAGCAGGCTCACCGATCCCGCCGTCGGCGTCTGGCTCGCGGCGGCGGGCGTCACCGCGCTCGGCTGGATCGTGGTCGCCGCGCGCGGCGGCGACTTCCTCACGCTCTCGAACGTCGTCGGCATCCTGCAGAACTGCGTCGCCCTCGGCCTGGTCGCCGTGGGGCAGACCGCCGTCATCCTCACCGGCTCCCTCGACCTGTCGGTGGCGTATCTGATCAGCCTGGGCACACTCGTCGCCGCCACCACCATGGAGGACGGCAGCGTCGTCACCGCGGTGCTCGCCGTCCTCGCCCTGTCGGCGGCCGTCGGGCTCGCCAACGGCCTCATCGTCACCGGGCTCAAGGTCAACGCGTTCATCGCGACGCTCGGCACCGCGTTCATCCTGCGCGGCTGGATCGAGGACAACTACACGGGCCCGGCGGGCAAGGTCCCCGCCTCCTTCCAGCATCTGGGCTACGACCGGATGGGCCCGATCCCCGTCTCGCTCTTCCTGCTGGCCGCCGTCGCCGCCGCGATGTGGCTGATCACCCGCCGCACCCGCTTCGGCCACCACCTGTACGCGACCGGCGGCGACGAACACGCGGCCCGGCTCTCCGGCGTCCGCACCCGCCGCACGATCATCGCCGCCCACGTCCTGTGCTCGCTGTGCGTGGGCGCCGCCGCCCTCTTCCTCGCCTCACGGCTCGGCGCGGGCGCCCCCTGGGCGGGTACGGAGGCGCGCTACGACCTGGAGTCGATCGCCGCCGTCGTGCTCGGGGGCACCATCCTGGCGGGCGGGCGCGGGGGAGTGGCGGGCACGCTCGGCGGGGTCCTCGTGCTCGCCGTGCTCGACTCCGTCTTCAACCAGCTCGGCGTCGACCCGTTCTTCAAGAACGTGGTCCGCGGCATCGTCATCATCGCCGCCGTCGCGATCTACGCCCGGCGCCGCAGCGGGAGGTCCGCATGAGCAGTCAGACGGCCGAGCAGGCCAAGGCCTCAACGGCCGCCCCGTACAAGCGCGTTGTCCGCTCGCTCGGCACCGGGGCGCCCGTCTACGCGCTCCTGGTCATTCTGCTCCTCGCGCTCGCCGCCACCGACCCCGGCTTCTACGAACCCGACCGCTTCCTCGCCTTCGTCAAGCGCGCGGCGCCCCTGGTGATCCTCGCCGCCGGGCAGTATCTGGTCATCGTCTGCGGCGAGTTCGACCTGTCCGTCGGGGCGATCGTCACCGCGGGAGTCGTGGCGGCGGCCGAGGTCTACGGCTCGTTCCCGGACGCGCCCTGGCCGCTCATCACGGCGGGCCTGCTGCTCGCGGGCGCGGTCACCGGTCTCGTCAGCGGGCTGATCACCACGCGTCTGAGAGTGCCCTCCTTCATCACCACGCTCGGCATGGTGCTGATCCTGGAGGGCGCCGTCTTCTTCTGGACGGGCGGCTCCCCGCACGGCCAACTGTCCGCAGGTTTCCGTCAGATGGGCCGGGGCACCGCCATGGGCTGGCTGCCCTGGGCGGTCCTCGCCTGCCTCGTCGCGGGCCTGGTCGCCGTCCTGCTCATGCGCTCCGACTTCGGCCGCACGCTGATCGCGACCGGGGACAGCGAGCGCACCGCCGCCCTGGCGGGAGTCCGCGTGCACCGCGCCCGCGTCATCGCCTTCGTCCTGTCCGGCGCGGCGGCCGCGCTCGCCGCCGTCCTCGTCGGCGGCTTCTCCGGGGTCTCCGCGCAGGCGGGCCGGGGCTACGAATTCGAGGCGATCACCGCAGTGGTCCTGGGCGGGGTCGTGCTCGGCGGCGGCCGGGGCAGCGTTCTCGCCGCGATGGCGGGCGCCTTCTCGCTGCAGGCCCTGTTCACGCTGCTCAACCTGCAGGGCGTATCGGGCGCCCTGGAGTCCACCGTCCAGGGCGTCATCGTCATCGCCGCGGTCGGGCTCGGGGCCGCCGACTGGTCCCGGCTGCGCCGCCGTCGTATCCACTCCTCGGGAGGCAGACCCTCGTGATGCACAGCTCCTTGAACCCTCTGACGCGCAGGCGCGCGCTGATACCCGCGGTGGCGCTCCTCGCGGGCGCCCTGCTCACCTCCTGCTCCAGCGACACACCGCCCGACTCGCCCGCAGGGGCCTCGCAGGCAGCCGAGTCCGGCAAGGGCGGGGACAAGCCGTCCAAGTTCTTCGAACAGGCCGAGTACGAGCGACAGTTGAAGCTGGGCAAGGAGACCCCGAAGGGCCCCGCCGCCAAGCCCTGGGAGCAGATGCTCGAACCGGAGATGACCGACACCGCCCAGTACGAGAAGAAGGGCTCGGGCGGTACCCATCTCTGCTTCTCGAACGCCGGCGTCTTCAACCCCTGGCGCCAGGTCGGCCTGAAGAACATGAAGGCCGAGGTGAAACTCCACAAGGAGATCAGCGACTTCACCGTCCTCGACGCCCAGGGCAAGGACGACAAGCAGATCTCCGACATCCAGGAGCTCGCGGGCAACAAGGACTGCGACGCGCTCATCGTCTCGCCGAACACCACCGCCACCCTCACCCCCGCGGTGAAGGAGGCCTGCGGCAAGCTCCCCGTGATCGTCTTCGACCGCGGCGTGGAGACCGACTGCGCCGTCACCTTCGTCAACCCCATCGGCGGCTACGGCTACGGCGCGGTCGCCGCGGACTTCCTCGTCGACGAGGTCAAGCCCAAGGGCAAGATCCTCGCCCTGCGCATCTCGCCCGGCGTGGATGTCCTCGAGACCCGCTGGTCGGCGGCGAAGCTGGCCTTCGACAAGAGCGAACTCGACGTCGTGGACGCCAAGTTCACCGACGGTGACCCCGCCAAGACCAAGTCGATCGTCTCCGACGCGATCTCCCGGCACGGCTCCATCGACGGCGTCTGGATGGACTCCGGCGCCACGGCCGTCGCCGCCGTCGAGGCCTTCGAGGACGCGGGCGTGGACGTACCGCCGATCACCGGCGAGGACCAGCAGGACTTCCTCCAGGCGTGGAAGGACAAGGACCTCACCGCGATCGCCCCCACCTACCCGACCTTCCAGTGGCGCACGCCGGTCATCGCGGCCCTGCGCATCCTCGACGGCAAGCAGGTCCCCAAGGAGTGGAAGCTCCCGCAGCCCACGGTCACGCAGGCCAACCTGGACGAGTACCTCCAGGAGGGTATGCCGCCGCTGCACTACGCGATGTGCGGCTGCCAGGACATGCCGGGCTTCCCCAAGGAGTGGGGAGGCAAGAAGTGACGTACACGGCCTGGCAGTTGGGCGCGAACCCCTGGATCTGGCACTCGCCGGTCACCACCGAGGCGCTCGGCGAGACACTGCCCCGCCTCGCGGGCTGGGGCTTCGACGCCGTGGAGCTGCCCCTGGAGCAGCCCGACGACTGGGAGCCCGCCGCGGCGGCCAAGCTCCTGGACGCCACGGGCCTGACGCCCGCGGCCGTCGTCGCCGTCATGCCCGACGGGCGCGACCTGGTCCGCGCCGACCAGGGCACGCTGCGCGCCACCCAGGACTATCTGCGCCGCTGCGTCGACGCGGCCCACGCGATCGGCGCCCCCGTCGTCGCGGGCCCCGTCTACGCGGCGGTCGGCCGCACCTGGCGCATGGACCGGGCCGCGCGCGCGGCGGCGTACGAGGAGTGGCGCGAGCACATCGCGCCGGTGGTCGAGTACGCGGCACGCGCCGGTGTCCGTATCGCGGTCGAGCCTCTCAACCGCTACGAGACCAGCCTGTTCAACACGGTCGCGCAGACCCTGGAAGGCCTCGCGGGCCTGCCCGAGGAGTCGATCGGCGTCGCCCTGGACACGTACCACCAGAACATCGAGGAACACTCCCTGCCGCAAGCGGTCCGCACGGCGGCGGGCCGTATCGCCCACGTCCAGGTGTGCGCCAACGACCGAGGCGCCCCGGGCGCCGACCACCTCGACTGGCCCGGCTTCCTGCGCGCCCTGGGCGAGTCCGGTTACCGCGGGGCGCTCTGCATCGAGTCGTTCACGGCCCACAACGACGCCATCGCCGTCGCCGCATCCGTCTGGCGGCCCCTCGCGCCCACCCAGGACGCGCTCGCGACCGACGGGCTCGGCTTTCTGCGCCGCACCGTGGCCGCCCTCTGACATCCGGCAATCCCGCACGTCCGTCCGTCCTTCCCAGCAGAGAGGACCACCCCATGGACTGTCATGTGCGTGACAGAAGCATGCGTGACAGAAGACTGCGTGACGCGAAGGGGCTACGAAGAACGGTGATCGCCTTCGTCGCGGCCCTGCTGCTCGCGGTCGGGTTCCTGCCCGCCACGTCGAGCGCCGCCGACGCGGACAAGGCGCCCGCCTTCCGCGCCCTGCTCTTCACCAAGGCCGTCGGTTACGTCCACGACTCCATCCCGGCCGGCGTCCAGATGGTCAAGGAGCAGGCGGCGGCGAACAACTTCGAGGTCGTCGAGACCGCCGACGCGACGGTCTTCGACGACGCGAAGCTCAAGGACTTCGACGTCATCATCATGCTGCAGAACTCCGGCATGGTCTGGGACACCGAGGCCCAGCGCGACGCCATGAAGGCGTACGTGAAGAGCGGCAAGGGTGTCGTCGCCCTGCACAACACCCTGGACATGGGCGTCGAGGACTCCTTCCCCTGGTGGGACGACCTCATCAACGCCGGCGCCCACATGCCCGCCCACTCACCGGGCGTCCTGAAGGGCACCGCCAAGGTCGCCGACCGCGCGCACCCCTCCACCAAGGGACTTCCCGAGCGCTGGGAGCGCCCGGAGGAGTGGTACAACTTCGACAAGAACCCCCGCGGTGACGTGCACGTCCTGGTCACTGCCGACGAGACCACGTACGACCCGGGCGGCTCCAAGATGGGCGCCGACCACCCCATCTCCTGGTGCCGCAACGCCGAGGGCGGCAAGGTCTGGGCCACCGCCATGGGCCACGACAAGGCGTCGTACACCGAGCCCGCCTTCCGCGAGCACGTGCTCGGCGGCATCCAGTGGGCCGCGGGCAACAAGCCCGGCGACTGCGGCGGCACGGTCTGGTCCGGCTACGAGAAGACCGCGCTCGACGACAACACCGCCGACCCGATGGAACTGGACGTCGCCAAGGACGGCAAGGTCTTCTACGTCCAGCGCAGCGGCGATGTGAAGATCTTCGACCCGAAGAGCCACTCCACCTCCACGGCCGGCAAGCTCGACGTCTACACCGGCGGCGAGGACGGCCTCGTCGGCATGGAACTGGACCCGAAGTTCGCCACCAACCGGTGGATCTACCTCTACTACGCCCCCTCATCGGCGACGGACGACGTCAACCGCCTCTCCCGCTTCACGGTCAAGAAGGACAACACCCTCGACCTGGCCAGCGAGAAGAAGCTCCTGGACGTCCCCGCCTACCGCGACCGCACCTTCCCCGAACCCGGACACACGGGCGGCGCCGTCGAGTTCGGCCCGAACGGCACGCTCTACCTCGGCGTCGGCGACGACGTCCCGCCCAACCTCGACCCCAACTGGCAGGGTTACGCCCCGATCGACTGGCGTCCCGGCAAGGAGCGCCTCGACGCCGCCCGCACCGCCGGCAACACCAACGACCTGCGCGGCAAGATCCTGCGCATCAAGCCCAAGGACAGCGGCGGCTACACCATCCCCAAGGGCAACCTCTTCGCCAAGGGCACCGCGAAGACCCGCCCAGAGATCTACGCCATGGGCTTCCGCAACCCCTTCCGCTTCACCGTCGACCCCAAGACGGGCTACGTGCACGCTTCCGACTACGGCCCCGACCGCGGCGCCCCCGAGACCAACCGCGGCCCGGAGGGTCTCGTCGAGTACAACGTCATCAAGAAGGCCGGCAACTTCGGCTGGCCCTTCTGCCACGGCAACAACCAGGCGTACGCCCCCTACAACCCCGACACCCAGGAAGTCGGCGCCAAGTTCGACTGCTCCAAGCCCACCAACCCCTCGCCGAACAACACCGGCCTCAAGGACCTGCCGACGCTCCAGCAGCCCGAGATCTGGTACGGCTACGGCGAGTCCAAGGAGTTCCCGGAGATGGGCGCGGGCGGCTCCGCGCCGATGAGCGGCCCTGTCTACGACTACGACGCCAAGAATCCCTCCAAGACGAAGTTCCCCGCCTACTTCGACGGTGCGAGCTTCTTCTACGAGTGGGCCCGCGACTCGGTCAAGGAGATCCGCTTCGACAAGGACGGCAAGCTCCTGAAGATCAACGACTTCCTGAAGTCGGCCAAGTTCGCCAAGCCCATGGACATGACCTTCGGGCCGGACGGCTCGCTGTACGTCCTGGAGTGGGGCAGCGAGTTCGGCGGCGGCAACAACGACTCCGGGCTCTACCGCATCGACTACGCCCAGGGCCGGCGCACCCCGCTCGCCCAGGCCAAGGCGTCCGCCACCAACGGCCCCGCCCCACTGAAGGTCGACTTCTCCAGCGAGGGCAGCAAGGACCCGGACGGTGATCCGCTCACCTTCGCCTGGGACTTCGACGGAGACGGCACGTACGACTCCACCGAAGCCAGCCCCTCCCACACCTACGACGCCAAGGGAGACTTCAACGCCCAGCTGAAGGTCACCGACTCCACCGGCAAGTCCGGCTACGCCAACGTGCCCGTCACGGCAGGCAACACGGCACCCAAGGTGAAGGTCGAGACCCCGGTCGACGGAAAGCTCATCGAGTTCGGCGACAAGATCCCCTACAAGGTCACGGTCACCGACCCCGAGGACGGCACGATCGACTGCTCCAAGGTCACCGTCAATCCGGCCCTCGGCCACGACGACCACGAGCACCCCACCACCGACATCCCCGGCTGCGAAGGCACCGTGGACACCGGTGACCTCGGCGGCCACCCCGAGGGAGCCGACCTCACGTACGTCCTGAACGCGAAGTACACCGACAAGGGCGGCGACGGCGTCAGCGCCCTCACCGGCTACGGCCGCTCTGTCATGCACCCCAAGCACAAGCAGGCCGAGTATCACGACGACCAGTCAGGAACCCGCATCGTCTCCCAGGAAGGCGCCGAGAACGGCAAACGCATCGGCGACGTCAGCGACGGCGACTGGATCGCGTACAGCCCGATGAGTGTCGAAGGCGTCAGCAAGGTCAGCTACAAGCTGTCCTCGCCCTACGGCGTCGGCTCGATCGAACTGCGCGCCGGCGCACCCGACGGCAAGCTGCTCGCCACGACACCCGTCCCCAACACCGGGGGCTGGGACACCTATCAGGCCACACCTGACGTGCCGGTGGAAGCGCTGGCAGGCACCCACAAGCTGTACGTGGTCTTCAAGTCGCCCCAGGACAATTCCTTCGACCTGGACGCCGTGCAGTTCACGACGTCATAGTCACGCGGTAGTCGCCGGGGGCATACGAAGGTCCGCAGTGCGCCGCTGTCCAAGGCGCACTGCGGACCGTCATCCCCGTCAGCGAGTACCGACCGCCGCGCGCACGGCCCGACGGGCCAGCTGGCAGTCGTCGTGCAACCGCCTCAGCAGCAGCCGCTGTTCCTCACCGGACGGCGCAGCACCGGGATGGGCCGGGCCCGATGCCGCCGGGGCCGCGTCGTGCATCGAGCGCTGCACGGCCATCTCGTACGTACGGATCTCACGGGTCAGGACCAGCATCAGGTTGACCAGGAACGCGTCACGCGCCGCCGGGCCCTGCTCCTGCGCCAGCTGGCTGATCTCGCGCCGTGCCACCGGTGCGTCACCGAGCACCGACCACAGCGTCGCCAGGTCATAGCCCGGCAGATACCAGCCCGCGTGCTCCCAGTCCACGAACACCGGGCCCGCGGGGGACAGCAGGATGTTCGAGAGCAGCGCGTCGCCGTGGCAGAACTGCCAGGTGCCGTGCTGTCCGGCCGAGTGCGCGATGCCGTGCAGAAGTTTCTGCAGGTCGCCCATGTCCCGGTCGGTGAGCAGGCCAAGATCATGGAAGCGGGAGATCCGCCTGCCGTAGTCCATGGGCCTGCCGAACAACTCCTGCGGCGGGCGCCACCGGTTGAGGTGACGGATCGCGTTGAGCGCAAGACGTACGTCCGCGCGCGGCGGCGGCTCCACGGGATGGCGGGACAGCGCGGCGACGCGTCCCTGCATCCGCTCGATCACCAGCGTGCAGTCCTCGGGGTCCGCGGCGATCAGCCGCGGGGCCCGGACCGGAGGACGGTGCCGGACGAACGAGCGGTAGGCAGCTATCTCGTGCCGGATCCGCTCGGCCCACACGGGCGAGTGGTCGAGTAAACACTTGGCGATCGCGGTGCTGCGTCCTGTTGTCCCCACGAGCAGCACGGTCCGTCCGCTGCGGCGGAGCACCTGCACCGGATTGAACTCGGGACAGATGCGGTGCACCGAGGCGATCGCGGTGCGCAGTTGCGCCCCCTGGGGGCCTGACAAGTCGAGTCTCCCGCTGAGCGGTTGCGTGCCGGGCCCCGGAACGCGTCGCATGCGGCCGGCGCCGAGCGACCCGGCCGCGGGGCGCGCGGGCTCCAGATACGGGCCGCTGCCGGGCTGTCGGCTGTGCAGTGGCCGGGGCGGGGCGGACACGGAGGACGATGCTGTGTACATGGGCGATACAGATCCCTTCGTGTGCCTGCGAATTGCTGCGCCTCCCGCCCCGGCCCCCTTGGGAACACCCTGGGGAATGTCCCGCGGCGGGCCGGGTCGGGGTGGCGCATTCCTACCTGACACCCGGCGTCCCCTGGCACACCATGTGGCGCACCCTGGCGAACCGTGGCGAATAGTCGCTCAGCAACTGACAGAGGGTTACTGTCAACTCAGCCGAGAACCTGGGGGCTTGACGTGAACGGACAACCCAACACCCGACTGTCGGACCTTTTCGGCCTGGCAGGCTGGTCAAAAGGGGAGCTCGCGAGACTGGTGAACCGGCAGGCGGCGGCCATGGGCCATCCGCAACTGGCCACCGACACCTCGCGGGTACGGCGTTGGATCGACATGGGAGAAATCCCCCGCGATCCCGTGCCCCGGGTGCTGGCGGCTCTGTTCACCGAGCGTCTCGGCCGTGTCGTGACCATTGAGGATCTTGGTCTGGTCCGGCACGGGCGCGTGGGGAAACGGCGTGGCGACGGCGGTGTGGAGCACCCCGACGGCGTGCCGTGGGCGCCCGAACGGACAGCCGCGGTCCTCACCGAATTCACGGGAATGGACCTCATGCTCAACCGACGCGGCTTGGTGGGCGCGGGTGCCGCGCTCGCCGCCGGCTCCGCACTCAGCAGCGCCATGCACGACTGGCTGCACACTGATCCGGCCCTCGTTGCCGACGCTCCTCGTACCGACCATCCCCTGCACGCCGACCCCGCTGGGTTCGACCGCTATGAGGCCGCCCCCATCGGGTCGCAGGAGATCGAGGAACTGGAGACATCCGTCGAGGTGTTCCGGGCCTGGGACGCGGCCCGCGGTGGCGGGCTGCAGCGCAAGGCTGTGGTGGGACAGCTCAACGAAGTGGGCGGCATGCTCGCCTACCGACACCCCGACCATCTCCAGCGACGCCTGTGGGGCGTCGCTGCCAATCTCGCCGTCCTCGCGGGCTGGATGTCGCACGACGTCGGCCTGGAGCCCACGGCTCAGAAGTACTTCGTGATCGCCGCGCACGCGGCGCGCGAGGGGGGCGACCGGCCGCGTGCCGGTGAGGCCCTGTCCCGGGCCGCGCGCCAGATGGTGCATCTCGGGCGGCCCGACGACGCCCTGGACCTCATGAAACTCGCCCAGGCGGGACCGGGCGAGGAGATGCTGCCGCGCACGCAGGCCATGCTCTACACCATCGAGGCCTGGGCACAGGCGTCGATGGGCAAGGGCCAGGCGATGCGCCGCACACTCGGCATCGCGGAGGACCTGTTCGTCTCCGACAAGGGGGATGTGCCGCCGCCCAGTTGGATGCAGATGTTCGACGAGGCGGACATGCACGGCATGCAGGCCCTGGCCTACCGCACCCTCGCCGATCACGACGCGTCCGCCGCCAACACCGCCCAGCGCCATGCCAAGGAGGCGATCGACCTGCGGTCCAAGGGCCGCGATCGCTCGCAGATCTTCGACTACATCTCGCTGGCGTCGGCCTGCTTCATCGGCGACGACCCCGAACAGGCCGATCGGTACGCACGGTTGGCGCTGGTCTCGATGGGGTCGAACTCCTCGCACCGCACGTGGGACCGTCTGCGGGAGATGTACCGCCTGACCGCTCAGTACTCGGGCTACCCGAAGATCCAGGACCTGCGTGAGGAGATCAAACTGGCCCTGCCCAAGGCAACGGCCAAGACCGGAGGTGGCAGCCGGGTCCGCGCATAGGACCCGGCACGGCTCGCCGGGCGCAGGCCACTCGGGCGCGAGCCACTCGGGCGCGGGTCAGGAGTTGATCCGTGCGATCAGCAGGCAGGCGTCGTCCTCACGTGGGGCCACGCCGAACTCTTCGACGACCGTCCGCACACAGTCCTGCGCACCCCGCGTGTCCATGAAGCGTGGCGCGAGCGCGAGCAGCCGGCTCGTGGCCGCGTCCCTGGAACGCCGGGGGACAAGGCCATCGGTGTGCAGCAACAGCAGGTCGCCGGGCTCGAGTTGCACTTCGGCCTGCTCGTACGTGGCTCCGGATGTCGCCCCGAGGATCACTCCGCCCGGTGGCGTCAGCGCGCGCCCCGTCCCGTCGCGGAACAGCAGCGGGGCGGGGTGTCCCGCCTGCGCCCAGGTGAGGGTGTGGGTCGTGGGGGTGTACTGACAGCAGACGGCGCTGCCGAGCGCGGGCTGCGTGGTGGTGTCCAGTAACTGGTTGAGCCAGCCCATCAGTTGGCCAGGCCGCACTCCGGCGACCGCCATCCCGCGTACGGCGCCGAGCAGCATCGCCATGCCGGACGTGACGGTGACGCCGTGCCCCGTGAGGTCGCCGATGCTGAGCAGGAACTGGCCGTCGGGCAGCTCCATCGCGTCGTACCAGTCGCCGCCGATCAGTGAGCTCGTCGAGGACGGGAGGTAGTGCGCGGCGAGGTCGAGCGCCGCGGGTCCGCCGTGCGGGAACCGCAGGGAGCCGCGCCACGGCGGCAGCACAGCCTCCTGCAGTTCGACCGCGAGCCGGTGCTCTGTCTGCGCGATGTGCCGCTGGCGCTGCAACGAGTCACGGGTCTCGCGCACCACTCGCTGGCTGCGGCGCAGTTCGCTGACGTCCCGCAGGACCGCCCACATCGAGGCGGTGCTGCCGTCAGCGGCGAGCACGGGCTCGCCCATCATGTGCACCTGTCGTACGCCGCCGTCGGGCCGCACGATACGGAACTCGCCGTCGATCGGCTTGCCGTCGATCAGGCAGTCCGTGACCATGGCCGTCAGCATCGGCTGGTCGTCGACGTGCACCAGGGAGGGAAGCTCGTCGAGGGAGAGCGGGGGAGCCTGCGGGTCCCGCCCGAGGATCTGGTAGAGCTCGCCCGACCAACTCGCCTCGTCCTTCAGGAGGTTCCACTCCGCGCTGCCGACCCGGCTGAGCAGTGAACCGCGCTGCGGTTCGAGGGGCGCGGGCACGGCAGGGGCGACGGGTGTCGCGGCCGACGGCACGGGTCCGTCCCTCAACTGCGCGAGGTGGTCGCCCAGATCGTTGAGCTGATGGACCGCCAGGTCACACAGGGCGCGCTGCCAGCGATCCCGCGGGTCGCCGTCGTCGGCCCCGGTGTCACGGCGCACGGCGTCGACTTCCCCGCGGAGCCGACGCGTCTGCGTGATCAGCGCTTCGACCGAGCCGCGCTCGGGCGGCTGGGCGGAAGGGCGGTCCGCGAAGACATGGGACGGCATGAGGTGCTCCGTTGAGAATGCGGTGCGACCAAACGGGCGGGATGGACCGCTAATGACTTTCGCACAGCCAAGGGTGCCCCGTAAGGGATTTGGCAACACACGACGCGGTCATGTCTCTGGCATATGTCTGTGTCCTTCGGAGCAGAGCATTCCGGCGGCGCGGCGCCGATCACCCGCGCAAGTAGCGGATGACAGCCAGAACGCGGCGGTTGTGGTCATGTGACGCGGGCAGCCCGAGCTTGTCGAAGACGGCGGCCACATGCTTCTCGACGGTGCCCGCGGAGACGACCAGGCTCTGCGCGATCGCCGCGTTGGACCGGCCCTCGGCCATCAGCGAAAGAACCTCGCGCTCGCGCTCGGTGAGGGGCGCGAGCTCCTCCGCCCGGCGACCGGCCCCGGCCAACTGCGTGACGACCTCGGGGTCCAGCGCCGTCCCGCCCGCGGCCACCCGCTCCAACGCATCGGTGAACTCCGCGATGTTCGCGACGCGGTCCTTGAGCAGATAGCCGACGCCCGCCGAACCCGCGGCAAGCAGCCGCGTGGCGTACTTCGTCTCCACGTACTGGGAGAAGAGGAGCACTCCCGTGCCGGGGTGGTCCCGCCGGATGTCGATGGCCGCACGAAGCCCTTCGTCCGTGTGCGTCGGCGGCATCCGGATGTCGGTCACCGTGACGTCCGGGCGATGCTCGGCGACCGCGGCGCGCAAGGCGCTCGCGTCGCTCACCGACGCGCAGATCTCATGCCCGCGTTCCACGAGCATCTGGCCCAGCAACTCCCGCAGTACCGCGGCATCCTCAGCGATCACGACGCGCATGGCGGCATGTTCTCACGCGTGCAGCGGCAGCTCGACGGTGACCGCCGTAGGCCCGCCTTCGGGACTCTCGACATTCATCCGCCCATCGACCGTACGTACGCGCTGCATGAGTCCCGTCAGGCCGCTCCCCGCACCGGCGTCCGCGCCGCCGTGCCCGTCGTCACCGACCTGCAGGAGCAGCCTTGCGTCCAACTGCGCCACCGTGATGGCGGCCCGCCCGGCCCCGCTGTGCTTGATGACGTTCGCCAGCAGTTCGGCGGCGCAGAAGTACGCGATGGTCTCGATCGCCGGGGTCGGACGCTCCGGTATCTCCGTCACCAGGTCGACAGGGATGCTGCTGCGAGCGGTCAGCGTGGCGAGCGCGTCCGGCAGGCCGTCGTCGAGGACCGGGGGATGGATGCCGCGGGCCAGATCACGCAGTTCGGTCAGGGCCGCGGTGGCATTGTGATGCGCCCCGTCGACGAGTTGACGCAGACGCGCGACATCCAGTGGCCCGCCGCTCGGGCCCTTGCCCGCGCCCTCACCCTCGTGCTCGCTGAGCCGCTGTCTGATCATGTCGAGGCTCATCGCGACCGCGACGAGGCGGACCTGGGCTCCGTCGTGCAGATCCCGCTCGACGCGCCGGAGCAGCGCCACCGAGTCATCTACGGCGAGGGCCCGCGTCTCCTCCAAGTCGCGTACCCGATCGGCCAGTTGTCCGGGCCCGAGCAGGGTTCCGATGAGCCGGCGGTCGGCCTCGGTCACCAGGCGGGTCACCCAGGGCGCGCACAGCAGGGTGACCGCACCGATGGCCACCGCGAGGAACGTACCGGCGAAGGTATCCGCGTCCGGGCTGCCGCCGAAGGGAATCGGCGTGAGCACCATCATGCCCTCGGAGGAACCGGGCTCGGGACGCTGCCCGAACACCGCCCACCGCAGGGGTGCGGTGAGGTTGGCGAGACCCGTCAGCCACCAGAGGACGGCGTACGCCCCCAGGAGGCCGACCGGCAGTTTCGCCAGGACATAGGCCGCCGACCGCCAACCGGTCCCGTCCCACAGCCGGGCGTCGAGGCGGCTGACCAGGCGGCCGCTCGGACGGAGCGGCGCCGGTGCGGGCGTCTGATCCCCGAGGAACAGGGCGGCGAGGCGGCGGTGGACGCCGCCCAGCGCGCGTGCCAGCTGGAGCCCTGTGATGAACAGCAGCGCGCCCAGCACGGCGAACACCACCGACACGGTGAAGCCCGCGCCCAGGGCCAGCGCCACCGCGAGCAGCACGCCGCCCACCAGGCCCAGCGGGAACCCGATCAGGCAGTACGCGGCCTCCGCCCACGCCCGTCGGGTCAGTGGGGCGCGCCCCACGGCTCGCACGAGCGCGCGCGCCCCTCGCGTGCCCGTCGCCGTCCCGGGGTGCACCGGCGTGCCGGAGGTGGTGACGGTGCCAGTGGGGGCTGTGCCAGTGGAGGCGCTGCCGGTGGTGGCGGCGGCCTTCGGGCGTGTGACGTGCATGGCGTCCAGTGTCCTGTCAGGCGTCACGGCGAGTCGGCGTGCGCGAGCCCGCGCCGAGGGCGAGAGCGGCGTACCGGCCATGATGGTCGGGAAGAACTGCGCGACGGTGGTCCCCGAGGTCACGCCGATGACGGCGGGCAGCACGAAGGTGTTCGACGGCGACGGTGGGTCCATACCGCTTGGTGGGACCTCGGGTCTCGATCATCACGTCTCCTGCCGCAGATCTGGTGGGGTCGGACAACCTCACGTTAGATCTCCGCCAGGGCACGCCGGAACGTGGATTTCCTCCGTCTGGCCTGGGGGTTTACCCCCAGACGCCGGGGCGCGCACCACGCCACGCCCGGCCAGACTTCCGCCGGCCAGCCCCTACCCGCCTGCTCGCCTGCCCGCCGGGACGGTGTGTCAGACCACGGCGAGCCGGTCCACCAGCAGCTGCACCCTCGGCTCGGTCTCCTCCGGTGGCAGCCGTCCCGTCCGGGTCAGGGTGGCCACCCCGTGCAGGGACGCCCAGAACACCTCGGTGTACAGCCCCGGGTGGACACCGTCCCCGGCGACCTCGCCGAGGCACTCCAGCAAAGCGGCGAAGGCGTCCTTGAGCGGTTCCGGGGTGTCCTCCTGTGCGTAGGGGAGACCGCCGTCGAGCTGGAAGATGGCGTCGTAGACCGCCGGGTTGCGGTCGGCGAAGTCGAGGTAGGTGCGGGCAAGGGCGTACACCTGCTCGCGGGGCCCCTCTGCGGCGGCGGTCGCGGCGCGTACCGCCGCCGCCAGCTCGGCGGCACCCTCCAGGGCGACGGCGCCGATGATCTCCCGTTTGCCGCGGAAGTGGCTGTAGAGGACGGGCTGGCTGTATTCGATGCGCTCGGCTAGCCGACGGGTGGTGACCGCGTCCCAGCCCTGCTGCTCGGCGAGTTGGCGGGCCGTCGCCACGATGAGGCGCTCGCGGGCCGCCCTTTCACGCTCCTTGCGTTCCTGTACCGACATGATTCGATCCTAGCACCGCTAGACAAGCGAGCGGCAGCAGTACTAGCGTTGCCTCATCACCTAGCGGCGCTAGATTCCTGAGAGGTAGTCATGCTCAACGCACTTGAGGTAGTCACCACCGTGATCGTCGGCGTGATGGTGGGGGTGGAGTTCTCCGTCGCCTTCGTCATGAACCGGATCTTCAACGCCCTCCCCGAGGACAGTGGCCAACTCGCCCGTGCCCACGGGGGCCGGATGCTCGGCGCCGTGATGCCGGTCTGGTACATCGGCTCGCTCGTCCTCGTCGCGGTCTGGGCCGTCGCCGGATGGCACCACGACGGTGCCGCCCTGGTCGTCACCGCCGGTGCGCTGCTGATCGTCAGCGTGGTCATGTCGCTTCTGCTCCTGGTCCCGATCAACAACCGGGGCAAGACGTGGACCCCCGAGAACCGGCCCGAGGACTGGAAGGAGCAGATGAACCGCTGGGACCGCTACCACTACGTCCGCGTCGCCGTCATCATCGCCGCCTTCGCCCTGCTGGTCGCCGCCCTCGCCTGAGCCCGCGGGCCGACACCGCGCCGGTGGCGCACGATCTCCGCTCCCCGGGCGGCGGCTGGCCGCCGATGTCCCGACATCCGCATCCGCATCCGCATCCACCTCCACATCCACGAAGACTCGCAAGGAGAAGAACATGTCGCTGAAGAAGATCAACACCGTTCTGGCCGCCGCCTTCATCCTCTTCATCCTCTGGTTCGGGCTGGAGTTCATCGTGAGTCCGGAGACGACGGCGCCGGGCTTCGGCCTGCCGAGTTGGCCGTCCGGCGACGGCGGCGGCTTCCTGATCGTCAAGGGGATCCGCGACGTCGTGATGGCGCTGGGGCTGGGCATCCTGCTGGTGACGGGCCACCGCCGGGCGCTGGGCTGGCTGTTGGTGGTGGAGGCCTTCGCCGCGTACGGCGACATGGCCACCGTGCTGGCCCACCACGGCTCCGTGGCCACCGCACTCGGCGTCCACGCCCTGACCGCGACGTTGATGGTGGTCAACGGCCTGCTGATACTGCGCGAGACCCGCAAGGTCGCGTCCGCTCCGGCAACACCCGCCCCGCAGCCCGCCTGACGCCACCTTGGCGCGTGTCGGTGGGCGCCTGAGGTCCAGGGCCTCCAGCCCTCCAGCCCCCCACGGAGCCAGCCCCCCACGGAGCCAGCCCCCCACGGAGCCAGCCCCCCACGGAGTGAGCAGCCAACGACCCGCGCCCGGGCACAACCTCCAAGCGTGATGACGCATATGCGGCACTCTTTGGTCGATCGGCCAAGCATTCGCCAGGCGACTATGAGATTCCATGTGGCAGATGCAAGATGGAGTCCGACGATCGGTGCGCGGATGCCGCAGCTCCGGCCAGGCCCGAAAGGCGAGGTCCCCCCATGGTCATGCGCACCTACGACGGCAGCGCCGGAGGCGTCGACCACAGGGCCGTCGGCCCGGCGCATGCCTCTTTCCGTCGCCCCGACGAGCGCATCGCCCGCGTCATCGCCCAAGCCCTCGGCGATGCGCGCACTGTGCTCAACGTCGGTGCGGGCGCCGGGTCGTACGAGATCGCGGCGCACACGGTCACCGCGGTCGAACCCTCCTTGGCGATGCGCGCCCGTCGTCCTGCCCAGCTCGCCACCGCCATCGACGCCGTCGCCGAGGACCTCCCCTTCACCGACGGGCAGTTCGACGCCGCCATGACCCTCTTCAGTGTCCACCAGTGGTCCGACGCCGAAGCCGGGCTGCGCGAGATGCGCCGGGTCACCCGCGGCCCCGTCGCCGTGCTGACCTGCGACCCCGCACGCGTACGCGACTTCTGGCTCTACGAATACGCCCCCGACGTCCTGGAGGTGGAAGCCCGCCGCTACCCGTCCCTGGACCGGCTCGCGACCGCGCTCGGCGGAACCACCACCGCCCAGCCCGTCCCCATCCCGCTGGACTGCACCGACGGCTTCAACGAGGCGTACTACGGCCGCCCCGAACTCCTCCTGAACCCCGCCGCCCGCCAGGCCTGCTCGGCCTGGAGCTTCATCGACGACCGCGCCCGCCAGGACTTCGACACCTCCCTGCGCCACGCCCTGGGCTCAGGCGCCTGGGACGAAGCCTTCGGACACCTGCGCAACCGACCGACCTACAACGGATCCCTCGTCCTCCTGCGCGCCACCCCGTAGGACCTCCCCGCCGAGCGCCTTGAGTTGCCCGTTACGGCGTGGAGGGCCGCTGCGGGGAGCGGAGTACCAGCAGAGTGATCTCGCTGGGGGCGAAGACGCGGAACGGCGGGCCCCAGAAACCGGTGCCGCGGCTGGTGTAGAGGAGGGTGCGGGTGCCGTGGCGGCTGAGGCCGGCGAGGACGGGCTGGTCGATGCGGACGAGGTGGTGGAAGGGCCAGATCTGGCCGCCGTGGGTGTGGCCGGAGAGTTGGAGGTCGATGCCGTCCGCCGCGGCCCGGTCGATGAACTTGGGCTGGTGGGCCAGGAGCAGGACCGGCAGGTCGGGGTCGGCGCCGTCCAGGGCTCCGGCGAGGTGGGCGCGGTGACCGGGCAGGCCCGAGGACTCGGCGGTGACGTCATCGACGCCGGCGACCACGAGGGTGTCGCCGCCGCGTTCGAGCAGCAGATGGCGGTTGCGCAGCGGCTCCCAGCCCAACTCGTCCATCAGGTCGACCCAGCCCTGGGCCTGGCTGTAGTACTCGTGGTTTCCGGTGACGTAGACCCGGGCCCGGGTGGCGCGCACGGTGCCGAGCGGTTCGGCCTGGGCGCGGCGGCGTTCGGCCGTGCCGTCGGCGATGTCCCCGGTGTGGCAGACCAGATCGGCCTCCAGGGTGTTGACCGTCGCGCAGACCCGCGCCGACCAGCGGGCGCGGTCGAGCGGGCCGTAGTGGGTGTCGGTGATGAGGACGACGCGGGTGCCGTCCAATCCGGCTCCCAGGCGGGGGAGTTGTACGTCGAGCCGGCGCACCCGTGGCACCCGGCGGGCCTCGGCGTACCCCCAGGCGAGCAGCACGGCGGTGACGCCGAGGACCGCCCAGGTGACGATCCGGGCCCGGCTCTGCCCGTCGCCCGCGCCCGCCACGGTCAGGGCGAGGCGCAGCAGAACGCCGAGCAGGACGGACCAGGTGAACAGCACCCAGCTCGCCCCGAGAAGGGTGTCCCCGACGATCGCCGCCCAGTCCTGCTGGCGCCTGCCGTGGCCGCGCATCATCGCGAGCGGCATACCGATCAGACCGAGAGCGAACAGGGCGGTGCCGCCCCATGCCACGGGGAGCGGCCAGTGCTGGCCTGCGTGCAGCAGCACCCAGCACGGGACGGTCCACAGCAGGACGGGGGCGATCAAAGGGATGTAACGCATCAGGCGGCGCAGTCGGCTCTGCTGGGTCGCATGCGCCGAATCGTCCGCGGATCGGGCTTCGCTGGTCTCGGTCACGCTTCCCCTCCTCAAGTAGCCGGACTGCCGACCGGGCAGACTGCCGACGCGCGCAATCTATCCGGTTGCCCGAGGCGAGGTCTTGCCGACCATTGCGCTGTGACGCGACGTGCGCAGGAGTCGTGAAGAGTTTGCGCATGATTCTTGGGATTCGGTCACGGGAGAGGAAAACTCGGAGGCTCACTCGGCGCTTTCGAACAGGTCGGGCGCCGACCCATGTGATGGGAGACCGATCAACGATGTTCACTCTGGTACGGAGCAGAGTGCGGACGGCCGCGCTCGCGCTCTCGGCCGTCGCCGCCCTCGCCTTCGGCACGACCGCCACGACTGGCGCGGCGGCGGCCCCCGCCCCCGCACCGGCCCCTGCCCCCGCTCCCGCGAAACAGGGGCCGACCTCGGTGGCGTACGTCGAGGTGAACAACAACAGCATGCTGAACGTCGGCAAGTACACCCTCGCCAACGGCGGTGACAACGTTTTCGACGTCGCCGTGATCTTCGCGGCGAACATCAACTACGACACGAGCAAGAAGGAGGCGTATCTGCACTTCAACGAGAACGTGCAGCGAGTCCTCGACAACGCCGACACACAGATACGGCCGTTGCAGGACAAGGGCATCAAGGTCGTCCTCTCCGTGCTCGGCAACCACCAGGGCGCGGGCTTCGCCAACTTCCCGTCCCAGCAGGCGGCTTCGGGGTTCGCGAAGCAGATGTCGGACACCGTGACCAAGTACGGTCTTGACGGCATCGACTTCGACGACGAGTACGCCGAGTACGGGAACAACGGCACCGGCCAGCCCAACGCCAGCTCGTTCGTGCACCTGGTGACGGCGCTGCGCGCGAACATGCCGGACAAGATCATCAGCCTCTACAACATCGGCCCGGCCGCGTCACGCCTGTCCTACGGCGGTGTCGACGTCTCGTCCAAGTTCGACTACGCCTGGAACCCTTACTACGGCTCCTGGCAGGTCCCCGGTATCGCGCTGCCCAAGTCGAAGCTCTCGCCGGCGGCCGTCGAGATCGGCGGAACCTCGCAGAGCACGGCAGCCGACCTCGCCCGCCGCACCGTCAGCGAGGGGTACGGCGTCTATCTGACGTACAACCTCGACGGCTCCGACCGCAGCGCCGATGTCTCCGCGTTCACCAGGGAACTGTACGGCAGTGGCGCCGTCTACAAGCCGTAGAGCGACCGCAGGCCCCAGTGCGCGGCGCTCCCTCGGGACCTGCCGCTTCCCGTAGAACCGCGATCCGCTAGAACCGCGATCCGCGCGGGCCGCGTCTTCGACAGCGATGACAACGATGTCGGGGGCGCGGTGCGGGTCGGCCAAGTCTGGCGACGCACCCTCGTTCGCGCGGAAGCGTCGGCGCCTGGAAGGCCGAGTGGCCGCGTCGGGAACAGCTGGTCCGGTCGGCGCTGTTGCATCGACCGAGGGACCGGCGCCGCACGGCGGGGAACACGGGGGCCATCAGGTCGTCCGCCCCGCCGGGATTCGGGCCCCTGGATCTCGCGGTACGCCCGCCGCGCACTCGAAGCACGACGTATTTCTGCAGGAGGACTGCTTTTCATGACTGACCGGCCCTTGACGTTCATGGCAGTACACGCCCACCCCGACGACGAGGCCACCGGAACCGGAGGCGTCCTCGCGCGGTACGCGGCGGAAGGAATCCGCACGGTTCTCGTGACCTGTACCGACGGCGGTTGCGGTGATGGACCGGGAGGCGTCAAGCCGGGCGATCCCGGGCACGATCCGGCGGCGGTCGCCCTGATGCGCCGTCGAGAACTCGAGGAGAGCTGTGACGTCCTGAAGGTCAGCGATCTGGAGATGCTGGACTATGCCGACTCCGGGATGATGGGCTGGCCGAGCAACGACGCCCCCGGATCCTTCTGGCAGACCCCGGTGGAGGAAGGCGCCGCCCGGCTCGCGGAACTCATGCGGCACTACCGTCCCGACGTGGTCGTCACCTATGACGAGAACGGCTTCTACGGCCACCCCGACCACATCCAGGCCCACCGCATCACGATGGCGGCGCTGGAGATGACCTCGCTGACGCCGAAGGTGTACTGGACGACGATGCCCCGCTCGGGGATGCAGCGGTTCGGCGAGATCATGCGCGAGTTCCATCCGGACATGCCGGAGCCGGATCCCGCCGAGGCCGCCGCGATGGCCGAGATCGGCCTCCCCGACGACGAGATCACCACGTGGGTGGACACCATCGCGTTCAGTGGTCAGAAGTTCGACTCACTGGCCGCGCACGCCAGCCAGGGCGAGAACATCTTCTTCCTCAAGATGGGCAAGGAGAGGTTCGGCGAGCTGATGGGCATGGAGACCTTCGTACGCGTCAAGGACGCCACCGGCGCGCCCGTACCCGAGAACGACCTCTTCGCCGGACTGCGCTGATCACCGCTCCGCTCGCCGAACCTTCCGTACGAACTTCTCGTCGTGCTCCTCGTCGTACTCACGTCGTGATGGCCGGGGCGGTCAGTAGAAGCTGCGGATGAAGACGTCCGACTTGCCGTTGGTGTCGCCGGGCACGATGTCGTCGGCGGTGGACTGGAACACCACGTCACGCCCCTCGGCGCTGACCGCGTCGGTCCCGGCCGAGGCGGGCTGGTTCGAGACGATCTCGTCGGTGCCCGCTTGCAGGTCGCGCAGTGTGAGCGAGGGTGCGTTCGTGTCGTGCGGGGCGTACAGCAGATAGCGGCCGGTGGGATCGATGGCCACGCCCCGCACGTTCGGCACCAGTTGGGCGCTACCCGAGCTCACGTCGTGGACGTAGGTGTCGGAGCCCGAGAGGTAGACGACCTTTCTGCCGTCGTTGCTCAGCTGGACGAGCGTCGCATCCTGGGACGGGCCCTCGATCGGGGCGGAGGTGGTGCCGTCGGTCTTGTCCCAGACCAGGACGTCCTTCGTCTTGCCGTTCTGGTAGGCGACATGGCGGCCGTCGCCGCTGATGGACGGCCGGGACGGCTGGGTGTGGTCGAGGGCGGCGACGGTCTCATTGCTGCCGCCGTTGTCCCAGTCCTGCACCTCGATGCGCTGGCCGAACGACGGTTGCCTGATGGAGCGGATGACATGCGCGGTGTAGCGGCCGTCCGCGCTCAGCGACGGCTGGTCACAGGTGTAGGCCGAGCAGTTGAGGGACGCCGTGCGCCCCGTGCTCACCTGATACTGGCGAATCCGTACGTTGTCCATCCACTGGTGCGCATAGCCGAGGTATCCCCCGTCCCCGCTGATCACCGGGGGCTGGAGCGGGGCGAGGTTCCCCATCCTTTCGTTCTGCCTCGTCCGCTGGTCGCGGAGGAACACCCTCTCGCCTCCCGTCGCGGCGTCGGGCGTGAGATTCTTCGCCGACGACGAGAAGACGATGCGGCGGCCGTCGTGCGTGATCGAGGCGCCGCCGGAGTTGTCGTCGGCCTGGGTGCCGTCGGCGGCGACACTGATCCTCTCGACACCGGCTCCGCGGGTCCTCTCGACACCGGCTCCGCGGGCGCCCGCGACGCCCGTCTCGGCTGTGGTGTCGGCCGTGGTCTCGGCCGAGGCGGGCGTCGCGGGCAGCACCACCGTGACGGCGCAGGCCGCGACCGCCGCGCTCAGGGCCGCCCGCACGCGTCTGGTGGCGCTCCGGTTCGTATTTCCCCTCATTTTCCCCCCAGGTAGGACTCGGTCCGCCCTCCAGTTCCCCACCGGAGGGCCACAAGCATGCAACCGCGATGGTGCTGTGAGGTCAATGCGTCACATGACGTATCGAGAGGTGCAGTTTCGGTCATGTGCGGTTTCGGCCAGGTGAGTTCAGGTGACTTCAGCGAGTTCAGGTGAGCTGAGCTGAGCTGAGGTGAGGTGAGGTGAGGTGAGGTGAGGTGAGGTGAGTTCAGGTGAGAACGGTCCGCTTGGCACCGCACGGCGTTGCCGGCGGTGCCTTCGCATCATGCGACGGCGGTTCCCTCGAGCTCGACCAGCAGGGTGGGAATCGCCAGCCGCGTGACCCCGAGCATCGTGGTGGTCGGTGCCACCCCGGCGGCGCCCAACCGCCCCGCCAGCACGCCGTAGTGCTGGAAGAGCAGGTCGACGTCGGTCGTGTGGACGTTGAGGCGGACGAGGTTCGCGAGAGTCATGCCTGCCTCGCCGAGCACGGCCTCCAGGTTGTCGACGCTCAGCGCCAACTGCGCCGCCATGTCGCCGTCATGCTGGGGCTTGCCCTCGTCGCTCATCGCGGTCTGCCCCGAGATGTACAGGGTCCGGGTGTGCCCGGACACGACCTCGCCCTGGTTGAATCCCATCTCCGCCGACCAGGTCACCGGGTTGACCGCAGTTCTTTCCATCGCCACGTCAGCTCCATTCGATTCATGGGGAGTTCGTACGTCCATCGGCTCGGCAGCCGCCGGCTCCGATGTCGTGTTGACGAGCCTCGCAACGAATCACGACATCCTTGGTCATGTATTTCGATAAAGTTCTCGCATGCGCGCCGACCGGTTGGTCTCGTTGGTGCTCCTGCTGCGCCAGCGCGGTCTGCTGACCGCGGACACGCTGGCCCGTGAGCTGGAGGTATCCACCCGCACCGTGCTGCGCGACATAGAGGCGCTGTCCGCGGCCGGCGTCCCGGTCTACGCCGAACGCGGGCGGCACGGCGGGTTCGCGTTGTCGCCCGGTTTCCGGACCGAGCTCACGGGGCTCAACCACGACGAGGCCCTTGCCCTGCTGGCCGCCGGGTCGGGGCGCGGCGAGCAGGTGTTCGGCCTCGGCTCGGCGCTCGCCTCGGCCATGCGCAAGGTGCTCGACGCGCTGCCCGAGGGCCACCGCGCCACCGCGAGCGACGCGGTCCAGCGATTTCTCGTCGACCCGGAGACCGACCTGCTCTCACGTCGGCAGGTGAGCGAGGAGGTGCCTGGCACCACCATGATCGAGGTACGTCGCGCTGTGCTCGCCGGACACAAGTTGCGCATCCACTACGCGGCCACGGGCCAGGCGCCACAGTGGCGCACGGTGGACCCGATCGGCCTGGTCACCGTACGCGACCGGGGCTATCTGCTGGCCACGCGAACCGGCGCGGACCGAACCTACCGGCTGTCGCGGGTGCTTGCCGCCGAGGAGCTCCCCGAAACGGCACAGCGACCCAACCGGGTCGACCTGGACCGGATCTGGCGGGAACGCTCCGCGCGGTTCCTCTCCGGCGGCGACCACATCACCGTGCTGGTGCGGGTGAACCCGGCGCGGCGGGAGGACCTGCTGGACACCGCGCTGGCCGTCCGCGCAGAAGACCCCGACGCGGACGGCTGGCTGCGGCTTGAGGTGACCTACCAGGACTCACGTCACGCCGAATGGGCGCTGTGGCAGCTCGGCACGGACGCGGAAGCGCTGTCCCCGCAGTCGCTGCGCACCGCCTTGCGCGACCGCGCCGCAGCGTTCGCCGCGCGCTATGGCGAGCCGCTCTGACCGAGCGTTCCGCCCCCCCCGGCGACCGGGTGCTACCAGGTCAAGTCCCCGTGGAGCGCCAAGAATTGGGAAGGCGCCAACAAGGCGGCCCCGCGGACGAAAGCGGCGGCTCGCCCGGTGGCGGCATCGCGCCGCAGGAGCACGGCGGACGAAGCCGCTCGCCTGCTTCACCCGCTCACCGTCCCGGAGAATCTTCAAATAGATCTTCGCGCGGCTCCCGCAGCAGGTTGTCGGCCTGCCCCCAGGCGTCTACCTGCCCCTACGGGGGATGAGGAGTCCGGCTGGCTACGCTCCGAGCCATGAGCGGACCTGTAGTGGTCATCGAGTTGGCGGAGTTCGTCCCCTGCGTGCAGCAGCCCGAAGCCCCGCTTCGATCGGGGGGTCCTGCCGTCCTGCGGCGGACAGTCGCACAGGCGGGCTTCAGCGGCCGTCGCACGGGTCGGCGTCCGCAGGCATCGGCTTGGTGTCCGCCGCCAGGCAGGAGGAGTACACCCGCGAAGGCGTGGGCCGCGGCTCCGTTTCAGACGTGGTGCCCACGGCGATGATCAGCCCGGCAGCGACGACGGTCAGCCCTGCCATCGCGGCGAGCCAGGTACCGCGGCTCACCGATCGCCGCCGAAGTGGTTGCGGAACTCGTCGCGGCAGTCGTCCTCGGTGCCGACCCGGACTCGCGAGAAGCCCAGCACTCCGTCTCCGTCTCCCTCGTCCTCCCGCTCAGCCTTCGCCAACTGCCTCTCGATATCCGCGATGTACTCGGCGCACTCGGCGCTGACGGGTTTCTCGAACGGCGGGTCCGGTGCCGACGAGGCGTTCAGTGCAGCGGTGGCGGCGAGACCGGCCGCGCACAGCACCACCCACACGGCAACCCGAATGCGGCGGCTCATCGGTATCGGCTTGGGCATCCCGGCATCCTACGAGCACTGGCGGCCCCCGAGTTCGAAAAACCGCCGCCGAGCCACCCGTCATGACAGGGAGCTTGTACGAGCCGGTCAGCGGCTTGGTGAACGTGCCTTCATGCGGGCTCGGTGACGTCGCGACGGAGCGGTGCATCTTGTTCCGGTGGTGCCTGGAAGCCCTCCTGTGTCCACACGATCTCGAAGGGCATCTCCGGGTCGAGGTTGCTCATGCGTGCGGACACATCGCGGCCGACGATGAGCGCGTCGATGATCAGGGTGTCCGGCAGCTCGATGCCATGCCGTGCCGCGAAGGCATGGGGGTCCGCGGCTGCTTCCCTTGCAAGTTCCACATCATCGGCGACGGCCTGCAGGATCTCCCCGACACGTTCGTCACGGCCGAGGGCGATGATCTGCTCGTGCTTGGAGATCGACCGCTCGATGTCGGCGAGGTCGCTTTGCAGCGCCGTCCGTGACGGCAGGGGCTTGGGCAGCCTGTCGGGCCGGGGCGGCCTGCGGCGCAGCATCTCCCGGAGCCTGGCGGACTGTTCGCGCAGGGCGGCGAGGTCGGCCTCGTGAAGTACGAGAAGTCGCTGCAGCGTGGTCTGATGCCGGTTGTCGGGCATGTGCGGTCTCCGTGGCGGGCTGCTAAAGGACGGTGGCCCAGTCTCCGGACTGGTATGTCATGACGGGGGTGACGGTCAGCTGGCCTTGCACATCGATGGCGAACCGCATCACGGACCACAGCCGGGCCGGGGTATCGCTGAGGAGGTCGGCGATGACCCAGCGGCCGCGCTGCGTGGGCAGCGAGTTGGCGTCGAGGCTGAGCAGCGCCACCGACGCACCGGAATTGGTGAAGGTCTGCTCGCCGGAGTAGTTGTGGATCCAGCAGTGGTAGTCGCCCGGCACAAACGCGCCGCCCACCTGGGCGAGGGTGATGCGTTCGGGTCCGGTGGCGTCGCGGTCGTCGACGTCGAGGCCGATGAAGGGCACTGGCCGCATGGCGCTGAAGTAGCAGTGGAAGCGCTCGCCCGCGTTGTCGGGACCGGAGCA
Source organism: Streptomyces sp. NPDC044044 (assembly GCF_056434405.1). NCBI lineage: Bacteria > Bacillati > Actinomycetota > Actinomycetes > Kitasatosporales > Streptomycetaceae > Streptomyces > Streptomyces sp. NPDC044044. Next base: position 322,129 of record NZ_JBWKFG010000008.1, read on the forward strand.
GTGCAGGTCGAGGTCGCGCGGGAGGGTGCCCCAGTCGAGCTGCATCACGAACGAGGTCGGCCTCTGGACAGCCATGTCGCGGCGGAGCGGGACAGTGATGGTCGTCGTCCCGGATACGGGGATGACCGCGGACACGTTGTTCGGCAGGTAACCGGTCATCGTCGCGCGCACGTTGGCGTTACCAGCGGGCAGGACGGTGGCGAAGGTCGCCTGCGGCGGGGTGCCGCTGGTGGTGTCGGTGCGCGCCAGGGTGTCGCTGGTGGTGAGGCGGACGTTGGCACCGTCGAGCGGCTGATTGTTGTTGTCGGCGTCGACGACCCGGACGACGAGGGTGGCGGCGGTGAGGGGCACGACGAGTTCGACATGCTGGTCCGGGGGGCCGATGGTCACGATCTGATCGGCGCTGGGATGCCGTTCGGTGGCGAGCTTGACCGTCGTGTGCGGCACGCACGCGAACTGGAAGCGCCCGTCGAGGCCCGTCTTGGTCTGGTATGGGTTGCCGTCGGGGTCCAGCAGCGCCGCACCTTGAGGGTCGGTGAGGAACACCCATTCACCGGGCATGGGGCTCCTCGCGGAATCGAGGACCTGGCCGGTGACCATGGTGCAGTCCATGGCGATCGGCACATCGATGGCCCCCTGGCCAGGAACCTGGGCCGTGACGGTCGCGATGTGGAAACGGTTCGCCGTGGCCTGCAGCTTGAGCGGCCCTGCGGGCACGCAGTCCCGGTCGGCGCCTTCGATGAATGCGGACAAGGGTGCACGGCCGTCGGACGGCTCCGGTGGCGTGGCCCCGGCGAACGGCTCACTCGGCGCCAGAGCGATGACCCGCGCGCCGGCGATCGGCGCACCGGTGCTGCGGCGCGTGACGACCGCCGTGACGCCCGCGCATTGGCGGCAGGGAGCACCCGGCGGCGGGCGCCAGCCGAGATCCGACCGGACTTCGCTGAACTCGACGGTGAACACGGTGGGCGGCGGTCCGCCGGGCTCGGCGTCACCATCGACGCGCTGAGGGCTGGTGTCGTCGCGAAGCCGCCATGACCGTTCCGGCTGAGCGGGATTGCGGGTGGCGAAGCTGAATGTCGCCCGATCGCCGGTGTCGATCGGCGTGCCGGCAGGAGCAGGGCCGCCGGCCCCGATCTTGGTGATCGTGAACGTCCACTCGCCCGGGTCGCCGGGCTTGTAGCCCGGGTAGCCGGGCGGGAACGGAGACGACACCAACACGGGACGGTCGGGGCCGCCGAACTGGTACGAGACGGGCGGGGCATCCTTCTTGCCCTTCTTGGGCAGGATCCGAACTCCGTGGTCGACACGGATCAAGGTGTCCGTCAGCGGCCGCCACATCTCGTCAACGGCACGCAGCACCATCTGGTCCCCGCTGCGGACAGGCCAGGTGGTCGGCTCGTCCATCAGGAACGTGTCCCACGTCCCCGGGCTCTCGGACGTCGGGCCGAGGTATCCGAAGAAGACCTTCGGGCCGTGGACAGCCCGCAGATGGCGACCGTCGTCGGTCCGGATACGGACGGCATTGGGCTTGAACGGCGTCGGTCGGCACCCGCCGTCAACGCACTCACACCATTCCGAGCAGGGAGGCCAGCAGCTCATGCGCATGCCGCCTCAGTGGGATGGCGTCCGATCCTGCCGACAGCGCAGGCACGTTGATGCGTCATCGTTGCCCCCCTAGCTGGAACCAGCTTGAGGGTCACTTACCTTCGGAGCCGAAGGTGGTCAATACAGGCCTTGACGACGCCCCAGGAAAGCGGCCATGTGGTGACTGAGTGCGGCGCGCCACCGCCTCTCGCAGACGGCTCCGACAGCAACGCCATGCACAGTGGCCATACGGTCGTACGCTGGCGCGATGGGAGTGGATCTAGAGCTGCTGGTGGTGGAGTGGGCGAGGGTGGAGGAGGCGGCGCCCGGCGATCGGGACGGCCTGTTGACTGATGCCGCCTTCGGCGAGGCGTTCAGCGACGATCTCTTCGAGCACGGCTGGTCCTGGCCCGTGAGCCCGGGACAGGACTGGTACGGCAGGTACGCCTTCAAGAACTCCCTTGGCTCCTACAAACCACACGTCCGGGCAGCTCACCGCTGGGATCACATGCGTGAGTCCGTCGAACCGACTGTGCGCACGGTGTTGGACCGGTTCCTCGACGCGCTGTTCTGGGACGGTCTGGAGTTCACAGAGAGTGCCGGCACGGGATTGCCGGAGCGGGTGCCCGGCTGGGACACGGACCTGCTGGTGTGGTGTCCTCCCGAGGATCCGCCCGTGATCGCGGAGTGGTGGAGGCAGGCGGTGCCCCGGTTGGAGGCCCTGCGCGAGCCGTTCGACCTGCATGCCGCAGAGCCCAGCGGCTGGGTCTCGACCTTTGATCAGTTCACCGATCTCCTCGCCGACTGGGGCGAAGTGGCCATGGAGGCAGAGCGTCGCGGATGGGGCATCGTCGGCTTGCGCTGCTGACGGGCAGCCACGTGCAGGGCCACCGGCGATCCGCCGCGGCGAGGACGCGGCGATGGTGCCCAGGGCCTGTTCGGCGGGTATTGCTTGCCGGGCAGGCCCTGGGCACCAGGCGGGCTCAGCGCTTGAGCGTGAAGGTGAAGTCGCCGGAGAGCTTGCCGCTCAGCCGGACCGCCGATACGACCTTCCCCTCCGTGATCAGTCGCTCGACCTCGGAGCGCGGAAGACCGCAGCCTTCAGCGATGACACGCACCGGCCGGACAGGGATCCGCGCCGCGAAGCGGACCGAGACGTCGATCACCTCGCGGTCCAGATGGTCCGACCCGCCGGTGTCGAGGCGCCAGGCGTCGTCCCAGTCGAGGGCGATGCGATTGCGGCGCCGCATGACCGGATCCTGCAGCAACTCGGCTGCCAGGCCAAGGTCGTTGTCGTGCAGCCGGTCCAGCAGCTCAGGTCGTACGGAGCGCACATTCATCCGCTTCAGGACCGTGAGCTTCGCGGTTTCCCCGCACGCTGCACAGAGCACGAGGAGCCAGGCGTCAATGAGCTTGTGGTGTGCGTTGACGCGAAATTTTCCGTTGGCCCGGAAGCGCTTGGACGCGCACGAGTGGCAGCGCCGGAGAACGGTAGGCAGGCAGGTGGGCATGACCACCCAGTCGTTGAGCACAGAAGTACACCGGTTTCAGTGAGAAGTCCGCAGCAAAAGCAGCGCGGCGCACATGCGCGACGCGCGACGAATCAGCACTCGGGAGGTCTCACAGGGTGTACAACGGCACGTCCTTGCCCAGACGACAGACGACTTGGTCGCGCAGCACGGTAGCGGCGTACAACTGCGCTGTTCCACTGCTTTTCGCGCGGAGGCTTTCTCCTTGCCTGCCCTGCCGTGCACCGTCGTGCCGAGCCGGTGGGCGGCGGCCTGCTCGAACGTGTCCGGGGCCGGGGCCTCTCCGCTCGCCCCGTACTGGATGCGGTTGCCCCAGATCTCGGCCGCACGCCGCAGTGCGGGCGAGGGCGAGACCCGTACGGGCTTGGCTGCCAGTGCGGCCGTGACGATCGTCTCCGTTATGGGGTGTCGGGGGCAGCCGTCCTGCGTGCGTAGGGGTGGGTCGCGCCGAAGGTGTCTGCCGCACAGGCAAGATGCCGATCGAAGACCTCCTGACTGTCAGGAGTGAAGGTCCACTGCCGCAGAGTCCGCCGCAGCTCGGACTCGGTCAGCCACCCATGCCAGGCCACCTCTCCCGGATCGGGGGCGACGAGCTCCGGAAGCACGGCATCGCACACCCCGAGCCAGTAAGGGCTGAGCCCACCCCGGTAGAGGAACTTGAACCGAAGGCACACTGTCGCCCGCACCCCCAGCTCCTCGCTGAGCTCACGGGCAGCCGCCTGCTCATAGGACTCGCCGACTCCCGCGGCGCCCCCGACGCCGAGTTCGTAGTGCCCTGGGAAACGGGACAGATGCTCGGCACGCCGATGGACGAGAAAGCGACCTTGCCCATCGCGGCACACCACCACGCCGACCCGGTGCAGCCAGCCCTCCCGGACGGCCTCCCTCCGGCTGACCACTCCCAGCACTCGGTCCTGCGCATCGACACGTTCCACGAGTTCATCCACGACGCACACGGTCCCAGACACCACTGACACCCGACCGAAATGCCCAGTGGGTCAGGCCATTGGCGCACGACGGCTGCCACGGCCGCACGGGCACAGGCACCACAAGCCGCTGGCCCACGTGCCCGTTGCGGCGCTTGCGCCACTTGCGGCCGGATCAGCAAATGGAGCTGCGGACCTTCGCGAAGGCGTTGTTCGCGACCTTGACGTAGATGGTCTTCTTGTTCTCGCGGTTGTACTTCTTCGAGAAGTCGCGGCCCGGGGTGAGCTCGAAGTCGACCTTGAAGCAGCGTCCCTTCTTCACCTGGAAGACGTCCCAGTCCTGATTGCCCTTGGTCCGCTCCCCGGGGTCGAGCCACTTCCTCTTCTGGTTGTTGCAGGTGGGCTTCTTGGTGGTGTAACTGCCGGTGCTCCCACTGCTCTTGCACCAGTTCTTCAGGGCGTAGAAGCCCTGCCCGCTGTTGTTCCAGGTCTGAGAGCACAAGGGCGGACGGCATGAACCGCCCGCGCTCGCGGTGGGCGCCGGGCCCGCCAGGGTGGCGGCGGTCGCGATCGCCACCACGGCGGCAGCGGTCCTGGCGTGCTTGAGTACGGGCTTGGTGGACACGGTCACGTTCTTCCCCCTTGTACGGTGGCCGGCCCCCATGGACCGGCGCGACCGACGTTAAGGCGGTCGCGGGGGCCGTCTCCAGGACTTTCGGGTGGGGCCGAAACTCAGTCGGCCGTCAGGCGGAGCTCCCGGTTCGGACGCCTAGCGGTGGGCCAGCAGCACTCCGCCGAGCTTGCGCGCGGCCGACGTGAGCGTGGGGTGGGTCTCGAGGGTGAAGCCGGACTCTTCGAGCCATGCGGCCACTTGGCTCGGCGGGCGACGACGGACGTAGGACTCCGGCCAGCGCTCACGGTTCTCCTGTGGCTCGGGCGGTGCTGTGTCGCCGACGTGGAAACCCACCAGCAGTAGACCGCCGGGCCGCAGCACGCGACGGAATCCGGCGAGGACCTCACCGATCGCGTCATCGGGGACGTGAATGATCGAGTACCAGGCGGCCAGGGCGGCCAACGCACCGTCCGCGAGGTCGAGTTGAGTCATCGACCCCACCTCGAACCGCACACCGGGATGCTCACGCCGCGCCACCTCGATCATCCGGGGCGACAGATCGATGCCGAAGGCGTCCAGGCCGAGGTCCCTCAGGTGGGCGGTGATCCTGCCGGGCCCGCACCCCACGTCCGCGACGGGCCCGCCGCCGTGCGCCCGCACCCGCTCGGCGAACAGCGCCATGACGTCCTGTTCGGGCGGCAGTTCGGCCAGGAGGTTGCGCGTCTCGTCCGCGTAGCTGGCGGCGTCGGCATCGTAGGACGCCCGGGTGTCCGCCAGCCACTTCTCGGCCGCTGGGCCTTCCTGTCCGGTGCTCACTCCCGGAGGCTATCCCAGGAACCAGCCGTCGGCCGGAAGGGCCGGAAAGGCCGGAAGGGCGGGAGGGCGGAGAGGGGTTCAGGGCCTGGTGCGAGCTGCTTCGGAGCCGCATCCTCACTCGGCTTGGCGCATCCTCATCCGGCTTGGAGGGTAGACACGAAGCGCGTGTCCACCCGCTTGGCGGCGGGCGCGGTGCGCAAGGCGCGATGGGGGTGGGGGCGGGGCCGGTGCGGCGCGTGGTCACCTTGCAGTCCGTCGAGCAGAAGCTGCTGCTGCTCGCTCTCCTGTTCGTGATGGGCGGATCGATCGTCGCGAACCTCTTCGCGTGGGACGTGAAGTGGCAGATCCCGCTCATCTACGCGGTCCTGTACGTCCTGCTGTCGATCGCCATCGAGATCCGCGACCGTCAGGCTCCTGCGTCTTCCACGCACTACCGCACGAGCGACGGTTCTTCCTGTCGTTCGTCCGTCTGGTGCGCACGGCCGAGCGTCATGTCTACACGAGCTACGTACGCAACACGGCGCCGCCGAGCTTCCAATCCCCTGCCGCACAGGAGTACTTCAGGGCGGCGGCGGACTGGACCCGGCGTAATCCCGGCGCGTCGTTCAACCGCATCATCGGTGTCCCCGCCCAGGAGCCCGGCAGGAGCGCCATGCGCTTGTGGCTGCGCGAGCACCACGCAGAGATGCAGGGCCTCGCCAATTACCACGCCCGCGTCGTGACCACCAACAGCGGTGTCGACGCGGTCAATATGGCGATCATCGACGACACCGCGGTCCTGTTGCTGCTGACGGCGGACGGATCCTTCATGAGCGGGCACAGCCTGGAGACGGCTGAGGCCGTGAATTCCTTCCGGGACTACTACCGGTCGTGGTGGGCATCGGCAGAGCCTCTCGAGGACTATGCGCGGCGCACCGGCCTCATGGACCCGGGGTGAGGCCGAACAGCGACCTGCTACGTGCACTCCGACGAAGCGCCTCAGATGGCTTCGCGGATGGCCCGCTCGAAGCCCTCCACATGGCCGCGGGTGAGCTGTGCCGCCTTGTCGGGGTCGCCGGCGACGATGGCCCGCAGCAAGGGGCCGTGCTCCTGGACGTGGCCGGTCATGCCGGGCAGCCGGTCGATGAAAAGGCACCAGATGCGGGTGGCCAGGTTGTCGTGCCGGACGAGGGTGTCCTCCAGGTACGGGTTGTGCGTGGCCGCGTAGATGGCGCGGTGGACCTGAAGGTCCAGGCGCATCAGCTCGGCCGGGTCGTGCGCACCGGAGTCCACGGCGTCCAGCTCCTCCTGGAGCGCCGTCAGGGCCGCCCGGTCCGCGGCCGTGGCGCGCCGCGCGGCCTGGGCTGCGGCCAGGGGCTCCAACTCCTGGCGCACCTCTGAGATGTGGGCCAGGTCGGTGATGTTGACGTCGGTGGCGAAGGTGCCGCGCCGAGGGTACGTCGTGATCAGGCGCTCGTACTGGAGCCGCTTGAGCGCTTCGCGCACCGGGGTCCGTCCGACGCCGAGGGACTGTGCCAGCTGGTCCTCGTTGATCGGCGCCCCGGGGCGGATCTCCAGCATCACGAGCCAGTCGCGAATCGCGCGGTAGGCCCGTTCGGCAAGGGACAGTTCCTCGCCCCTGGGCGCGGTGTCCAGCTGCTGCATGAAAGCCCCCTTGACCTGTCGCACGAGCTCCCATACCTTACCGCACAAGCTGATATATCAGTTGACCATTAGATGGCTCTCAGGATGGTGCACAGATGGCAACGAACCCGTCGATCAGCACAGTCGCCTCTTCCCTCTCCCTCCCGCTCGGCGCCTTCGACCCGGAGGTCGCCGCTGCCGTCGAGGCCGAGCTGCACCGTCAGCAGTCGACCCTCGAGATGATCGCCTCGGAGAACTTCACCCCGGCCGCCGTGATGGAGGCCCAGGGCTCCGTACTGACCAACAAGTACGCCGAGGGATATCCGGGCCGCCGCTACTACGGCGGCTGTGAACACGTCGACGTCATCGAGCAGTTGGCCATCGACCGGGTGAAGGAGCTGTTCGGCGCCGAGGCCGCGAACGTGCAGCCCCACTCCGGCGCCCAGGCCAACGCGGCCGCGATGTTCGCGCTGCTCGACCCCGGTGACACGATCCTCGGCCTCGACCTGGCGCACGGCGGGCACCTCACCCACGGCATGCGCATCAACTACTCCGGCAAGCTCTACGACGTGGTCCCCTACCACGTCCGCGCCGCCGACCTGCGGATCGACATGGAAGAGGTGGCGGAGCTCGCCCGGACGCACCGGCCGAAGCTGATCGTCGCCGGGTGGTCGGCCTACTCCCGCCGTCTCGACTTCGCCGCGTTCCGGCGGATCTCCGACGAGGTCGGCGCGTACCTGATGGTCGACATGGCGCACTTCGCCGGGCTCGTGGCCGCGGGCCTCCACCCCAGCCCGCTGCCGTACGCGGATGTCGTGACGACCACCACGCACAAGACCCTCGGCGGGCCGCGCGGCGGGGTGATCCTCAGCAGGGCAGGCCTGGCCAAGAAGATCAACTCCGCGGTGTTCCCCGGTCAGCAGGGCGGCCCCCTGGAGCATGTCATCGCGGCCAAGGCGGTCGCCTTCAAGGCGGCTGCGGGGGAGGAGTTCAAGGAGCGACAGCGGCGCACGCTGAACGGCGCCCGCATCCTCGCCGGGAGGCTGCTCGCCGACGACGTGGCCGAGGCCGGGATCACGGTCCTGACCGGTGGCACCGAAGTCCATCTGGTCCTCGTCGACCTGCGCAACTCCGCCCTGGACGGGCAGCAGGCGGAGGACCGGCTCCACCGCGTCGGCATCACCGTCAACCGCAACGCGGTGCCCTTCGACCCGCGGCCCCCGATGGTCTCGTCGGGCCTGCGGATCGGTACCCCGGCCCTGGCCACCCGGGGCTTCGGAGAGACGGAGTTCCGTGAGGTCGCCGACGTCATCGCCGAGGCGCTGAAGGACGAGCGGTTCAGCGACGAGCGTGCGGGCCTGCTGCGCGACCGGGTCGAGAAGCTCGCAGGGGCCCTCCCCCTCTATCCGCACCTGAGCGACCTGAAAGACCCGCACGGCTTGAACGCCCCGCACGGCTTGAACGACCCGAACGGAGACGCGGCATGACCACCGAGCCGCTGCCGGAGCACCCCGACTTCCTCTGGCGCAACCCCGACCCCCGCCCGTCGTACGACGTCGTCATCGTCGGCGCCGGAGGTCACGGCCTGGCCACCGCCTACTACCTCGCCAAGAACCACGGCATCACGAACGTCGCCGTCCTGGAGAAGGGCTGGCTGGCCGGTGGCAACATGGCCCGCAACACCACGATCATCCGCTCCAACTACCTCCTGGACGAGAGCGCGGCGATCTACGAACACGCCCTCGGGCTGTGGGAGCAACTCCCCGAAGAGCTGGACTACGACTTCCTGTTCAGCCAGCGCGGCGTGCTCAACCTCGCACACACGCTCCAGGACGTACGCGAGGGCGTGCGCCGCGTCAACGCCAACCGTCTCAACGGCGTCGACGCCGAATGGCTCGGCCCCGACGAGGTCGCCAAGGTCTGCCCCATCCTCAACGTCTCGCCCGACACCCGCTATCCGGTGCTCGGCGGCACCTTCCAGCCGCGGGCCGGGATAGCCAAGCACGACCACGTCGCCTGGGCGCTCGCCCGCAGGGCCGACGAGATGGGCGTGGACCTCATCCAGGGATGCGAGGTCACCGGCTTCATCAAGGACGGCGACCGGGTCGTCGGCGTCGAGACCAACCGTGGCCGCATCAACGCAGGGAGGGTCGGGCTCGCGGCCGCCGGGCACAGCAGCGTCCTCGCCGAGAAGGCGGGCGTACGGCTGCCCGTACAGTCCCATCCGCTCCAGGCGCTGGTCTCCGAACTGCACGAACCGGTCCACCCCACCGTGGTGATGTCGAACCACGTGCACGTCTACGTCTCCCAGGCGCACAAGGGCGAGCTGGTGATGGGCGCGGGCGTCGACACGTACAACGGCTACGGGCAGCGAGGCTCCTTCCATGTGATCGAACATCAGATGGCCGCCGCCGTCGAGCTGTTCCCCGTCTTCGCCCGCGCGCACGTGCTGCGCACCTGGGGCGGCATCGTCGACGTCACCCCCGACGCGTCGCCGATCATCGGCGCCACGCCCGTCGAGAACCTCTACGTCAACTGCGGCTGGGGAACCGGAGGTTTCAAGGCCACCCCGGCGGCGGGCTGGACCTTCGCCCACACCATCGCCACCGGCGAACCGCACCCCCTCAACCTCCCCTTCGCCCTCGAACGCTTCACCACGGGCGCACTGATCGACGAGCACGGCGCCGCCGCCGTGGCCCACTGAGAGGAGGATCCGATGCTGCTGATCACCTGCCCATGGTGCGGTCCGCGTGACGAGACCGAGTACCACTACGGGGGACAGGCCCATGTTCCCCACCCGGAGAACCCCGCGGATCTCGACGACCGGCAGTGGGCCGAGTACGTCTTCTACCGCGACAACCCCAAGGGCCCCTTCGCCGAACGCTGGATGCACGGCCACGGCTGCCGCCGCTGGTTCAACGCCCTGCGTGACACGGCCACTTACGAGGTGCTCGCCACCTACCGGCCCGACGAGCCGCGTCCCGACCTCGCCGCACCGGCCGCCGGAGGAGAGCGATGACCGACCAGCAGTTCCGGCTCGGGGACGGGGGCCGCATCGACCGCGGCACCGTCCTGCACTTCGCTCTCGACGGACGGGAGTTGACCGGCCACCCCGGCGACACCCTCGCATCGGCGATGCTGGCGAACGGCGTCGTCGAGGCGGCGCCTTCGCTCTACCGCGGCCGACCGCGCGGCATCGTCGCCGCCGGAGTCGAGGAGCCCAACGCCCTGGTGCAGCTGGGCGGTTCGTGTTCGGAGGGCATGCTGCCCGCGACGGCCGTGGAGCTGTACGACGGCCTGTCCGCCACGACGCTCTCCGGGATGGGGCGGCTCGACCCGACCCCCGACCCCGCCGTCTACGACAAGAAGTACGTGCACACCGACGTCCTGGTCGTCGGCGCGGGACCTGCCGGGCTCGCGGCAGCCGCCGCTGCCGCCGGCTCAGGCGCCCGCGTGATCCTTGTCGACGACCAGCCCGAGCCCGGCGGTTCACTGCTCTGCGGACGTACCGACACGGTCGCCGAGCAGCCCGCGCTCGACTGGGTCGCCGACGTCCGCGCGGCACTCGAAGCCGCCCCCGAAGTCGTCCTCCTGCCGCGCACCACCGCGTTCGGCAGCTACGACGACAACTACGTGCTCGCCCTGCAACGGCGCACCGACCACCTGGGCGCCGACGCCCCCGAGCCGTCCGAAGGCGTCTCGCGCCAGCGGCTGTGGCACATCAGGGCCCGCCAGGTAGTCCTGGCGACCGGTGCGCACGAGCGTCCGCTGGTCTTCGCGGGCAACGACCGGCCCGGAGTGATGCTGGCCGGGGCCGTGCGCGCGTACGTCAACCGCTATGCCGTCGCTTCTGGTTCGCGTGCCGTGGTGAGCACGACCAACGACAGCGCCTACGACACCGTCGCCGACCTGCATGCCGCCGGGATCGACGTCGCCGCCGTCGTCGACGCGCGCCCCACGCTGTCGCAACGGGCCTCCGAGGTCGCCGCCGCGACGGGCGTGCGGGTGCTGCGGGGCTGCGCCGTGACCGGCACCAGGGGCGAAGCCCGGCTCTCCGCCGTCACCGCCCAGGCTCTCGACGAGGACGGTCAACTCACCGGCGCCCCCGAGTCGTTCGACTGCGACCTGCTCGCCGTATCGGGCGGCTGGAGCCCGGTGGTGCATCTGCACAGCCAGCGCCAGGGCCGCCTGCGCTGGGACGAGGACCTGGTCGCCTTCGTGCCCGAGGGCACCGTGCGCAACCAGCACGTCGCCGGTGCGGCCCGCGGGACGTACGGCCTGGACGTCGCGCTGGCCGAAGGAGAGCGGGCCGGTGCGCTGGCCGCCACGGACGCCGGATTCCCCGTCCCGGTGCCCGACGCCCTCTCCGACCCCGAGGAGGCACGCCCCGCCACCCGCGCCCTGTGGCTGGTACCCGCGCCCGACGGAGAGCCCGCCACCTGGGACACCCACTTCGTGGATCTGCAGCGCGATGTCACCGTCGCCGACGTGTGGCGGTCCACCGGCGCCGGCATGCGCGGTGTCGAGCACGTCAAGCGCTTCACCTCGCTGGGCACGGCCAACGACCAGGGCAAGACGTCCGGCGTCAACGCGATCGGTGTGATCGCCGAGGCGCTCGGCGCGGGCGCGTCCCCCGGGGAGATCGGCACCACCGCCTACCGCGCGCCTTACACGCCGGTGGCCTTCGCCGCCCTGGCGGGGCGCGAGCGCGGTGAGCTGTTCGATCCCGAGCGCACGACCGCCATCCACCCCTGGCACGTGGCCCACGGGGCGCTGTTCGAGGACGTCGGGCAGTGGAAGCGCCCGTGGTACTACCCCGGGCCGGGCGAGGACATGGACACGGCCGTGGCCCGTGAATGCCGTGCGGCACGCGAAGGGGTGGCGTTCATGGACGCCTCCACCCTCGGCAAGATCGAGATCTGGGGCGCGGACGCGGGGGAGTTCCTCAACCGCATCTACACCAACGCCTTCAAGAAGCTCAAGCCCGGCATGGCCCGATACGGCGTCATGTGCAAGCCCGACGGGATGATCTTCGACGACGGTGTGACGCTGCGTCTCGAAGAGGGCCGCTACTTCATGACCACCACCACCGGTGGCGCCGCCGGCGTGCTCGACTGGCTGGAGGAATGGCTGCAGACCGAGTGGCCCGAACTCGACGTCCACTGCACCTCGGTGACCGAACAGTGGTCGACGATCGCCGTCGTCGGTCCCCGGTCGCGCCAGGTCGTCGCCGAACTCGCCCCCGACATCGACCTGTCGAACGACGCCTTCCCGTTCATGGCCTTCCGCGAGACCACCCTCGCATCCGGCGTCCCGGCCCGCGTCTGCCGCATCTCCTTCTCCGGCGAACTCGCCTACGAGATCAACGTCTGCGCGTGGTACGGCCTCGCGGTCTGGGAGCAGGTGCACGAGGCCGGACAGCCGTACGGCATCACGCCGTACGGAACCGAGACCATGCACGTCCTTCGGGCCGAGAAGGGTTTCATCATCGTCGGGCAGGACACCGACGGCACCGTCACACCACAGGACGCGGGCATGTCCTGGGTAGTATCGCAGCGGAAGGACTTCGTCGGGAACCGGTCCCACACGCGCGCGGACACGGCCCGCCCCGACCGCAAACAGCTGGTCGGGCTGCTGCCGAGCGACCGCAGCACCCGCCTCCCCGAAGGCACTCAACTCATCGCTCAGGGCGTGCCCTTGACCCCCGAGACCGGGCCGGTGCCGATGCTCGGCCACGTCACGTCCAGCTACCACAGCGCGGCCCTCGGCCGCCCCTTCGCCCTCGCCCTCGTCGCCGACGGGCGGGCCAGGATCGGCGAGACCCTCATCGCCCCGGTGGGCGATGACCTGGTGCCCGTCCTGGTGGCCGACTCCGTGCTCTACGACCCCGAAGGGACCAAGCGAGATGGCTGAGCCGACCGAGGCCACCGGCCTGACGGGCCTGCGCCGCAGCCCCCTGGCACATCTGGGAGAGCGGATGCGTACCGCCACGGTCACGGGCGCCCGCGGCGTGCGGCTGACCGAGCGGCCGTACGTCACCATGGTGAATCTGCGCGTCGACCCCGCCACCGATGCGGCCGGCCGCATCGGGAAGGCCCTGGGGGCCTCGCTCCCGCGCGAGTGCGGTCGCACCAGCGCATCCGAGGCGCACACGGCCCTGTGGCTCGGCCCGGACGAGTGGCTCGTCCTCTCCCAGGCCGAAGGGGCCGCCGTGACGGCGGAGTTGAGGGAGGCACTGGGAGGTGACCCGGGCTCGGTGGTGGACGTCTCGGCGAACCGCACCACGCTGGAGCTGACCGGCCCGGCCGCCCGCCAGGTCCTGGAGAAGGGCTGCCCGCTGGACCTGCATCCGCGAGCCTTCGGTCCTGGCCGGGCGGTGTCGACCACGGTGGGTCCCGTGGCGGTCCTGCTCTGGCAGACCGACGAGGCGCCGACGTACCGCCTGCTCCCGCGGGCCTCCTTCGCCGACTACCTCGCGCGCTGGCTCATCGACGCGATGAGCGAGTACGGAGGCACGGAGCTGCCTTGAGCTGTCCAGATGGCGGCACTTGCAAGGAGACCGCCCGCGGCGGTGTGCACGCGCCCGGCAGGCCGGGTGATCAACATCCACCACTCGCTCCTGCCGAGCGTCAAGGTCGAGCGCCGTGGCCCGAGCGGTCCGGTGGCACTGCGAAGGCCGGGTGTTCGCCCGGGGGAAGATGGACGGTGGTCCTTCGCTGAGAGGCTCACGTCCTCCTGCCCCACGGCAGGGTTGCGGGCATCCGCCGAGCGCGCGCTCGGCGGATGCCCGCAACCACTCCTGCCGGTCATCGCTCAGACGACGGCGCCGGTGTCCTCCCGTGCCGCGCGCCGCGCATCAAGGGGGCTCCGGCCCTTGCCGCCCCCGCTGGGTCGCCCGCGATCACGGCGCTGCTCCCGCGGAGGGCGGCGCCGCTCCAGCGTCACCGCCGTCGGCACCGCGGTGAACACGGTGGACACCGTGCCGATCACCACACCCGCGATCAGCGCCAGCGAGAAGTCGCCGAGCGAGTCCCCGCCCAGCGCGGTCAGCGCGGCGAGGATGAAGAGCGCCCCCATGCCGGTGTTGACGGTGCGCGGCAGGGTCTGGAGTACGGCCCTGTTCGCGGTGCGCTCCAGGTCCATGCGCGGATCGCGCCGCCTCGCCTCCCGCACGCGGTCGAAGACGACGACGGTGTCGTTGACCGAGTAACCGATGACGGTGAGCAGCGCGGCGAGGAAGACGCTGTCCACCGGCTTGCCGAGCCAGGCGAACAGGCCCACCACGACCAGTACGTCGTGCACCATCGCGCTGACGGCCGCCGCGGCGAACGTCCACCGGAACCGCACGCTCAGATAGATGAGCTGCGCGGCGACGGCGATCCCCAGCGCGATCAGCGCCTTCACCCGAAGCTCGTCACCGAGGCTCGGGCCGATCATCTCGTCGCGCTCGACACGGACGTCGCCACCCGGCTTCTCCAGCGCGCGCTTGATGGTGTGCTGTTCGTCGTCGGTGAGTTCACCCGTGCGCACGGAGATGTCACCGTCGCCGGACTCCTGGACCACGGCGCGGGGGAAACCGGCGTCGGCCACGACGGTCCGGGCCGTGTCCACGTCGACCGGCCGGCTCGTGGAGTACTCGACGAGCCGCCCGCCCGTGAACTCCACACCGAAGACGAGACCGCGCAGGGCGATCCCGGCGATCGCGACCACCACGAGCAGCGCACTGACGCCGAGCCAGCGCCTGCGGTGCCGCACGATCTGCGGGTCGCGCCGCGCCAGCCACGCGCGCACGCGCCCCGTCGACGTGATGCCGGTGATGCCCGGCCGCTCGCGCACGCCGCGCCGCCGTACCGCGAACTCGGCGAGCACACGGGTGACGACGAGCGCCGACACCATCGACGCGACGACACCGATGGACAGCGTCACACCGAACCCCTTGACGGGTCCGGTGGCGAAGAAGAACAGCAGGCCCGCGGCCAGCAGCGTGGTGATGTTGGAGTCGACGACCGCGCTCCACGCCTTGCGGAACCCGCGGGCGAGCGGCTGGTCGAGCGACTTCGTCCGTGCGCCGAGATACTCCTCACGGGCCCGCTCGAAGACGAGCACGTTCGCGTCCACGGCCATGCCGATAGCAAGGACGAAGCCGGCGAGACCCGGCAGCGTGAGCGTGGCTCCCAGGGCGACGAGAGCCGCGTACGAGATGAGTCCGTACAGCGCGAGCGCGAGGGTGGCGAGCGCTCCGAGGAGGCGGTAGACGACCGTGATGAACAGCGCGGTCAGCGCGAGGCCGATGAGCGCCGCCTGTGTCGACGCGGCGATGGCGTCAACGCCGAGCGTCGCGCCGACGGTCCGCTGCTCGACGACATCGACAGGGACCGGCAGGGCGCCGCCCTTCACCAGCGCGGCCAGGTCCCGGGCCTGTTCGTGGGAGAACCCGCCGGTGATGCGGGTGTCCCCGCCGGTGATGCCGGTGTCGCACGGTACCTCGGGGTTCATGCCCGGTGCGGAGACGACCTTGTCGTCGAGGACGATGGCGACGCGCCGCTCGGGCGAACCCTGGGCGGCACAGGCGGCGGCACCGGTGATGCGGGCCCAGTCACCGCTCGCGCCCTCCCGGAAGGTCAGGCCGACGGTCCAGCCGGCCATCCCTTGCTGGTCGAAGGCGGCGTCGGCGTCCTTCACCCCCTCTCCGGTCAACGCGGACGCGCCGAGCCGCAGGTAGGTGCCCTTCCGGTCGGGATCGGGGAGCGTGCGGGACCCGTCGGCGGCGCTGCGGCCGTGGTCCGCGGGGGCGCGGTCGGTGACGCCGGAGACGGGGTGCACGGTCAACTGGGCGGTACGGCCGATGACGGCGGCCGCCTCGCGCGGGTCCTGGACGCCCGGGAGTTCGACGATGATGCGGTGGTCGCCCGAGCGGGACAGGCTCGGCTCGGACACGCCGAGCGCGTCCACGCGCTGGCGCAGCACCTCCAGTGCGCGGTCGGTGGCCCGGGGATCGGCCTTGATCTTTCGGTCGGGGGAGTCCTTGGTCTCCAGGACGATCTGGGTGCCGCCCCGCAGGTCGAGACCCAGGCGGGCGGATTGGGTGAGAGCGACGGCCAGGGACGCGGCGATCACCGCGAGTGCGAACAGCGCACGCCACAAGGGCGCGCGGGACTTGGTCTGAGACATGAGACTGCTCCACGGCAGGACGAAGGGACAGCTGCCCGATCGACTCGCACGCGGTGCGACGCGGTGCGTGGACGGCTCAGGCGCTGACGAGGGTGATGTCGCTGCGCGGAGCACGTGGAGGGCCACGGGGTGCGGCCGGTCCGTCGGAACGCCGATGGACGGACGGGGCCTGCGCGCGTGCCTGGTCCGGTCCGCCGATGCTGCGGTGTGATGCCGGATCGGCCGCCGTCGCCGTGATCAGCCCGGGGTGGGGGATGGGGGACGCGTCAGGAGGCGTACCGCGGACCGCGGGGGTGTTCAGGAGGGCGGCGTGCGGGGCGGGTTGGCCCTGCGGATGCCCGCACCATTCGGCGGTGGCCGACGGGGCATGGGCCCTCGGCGCCGGAGAGGAGAGCGACGCCGGAGGGACGAACAGCGTGACGAGCGAGAACAACGCCGCGGACACGAGCGCGAGGGCCCACGAGACCCGCGAGTCCCGGGCAGCCGAGAGGGGCGTGGCGCGCTGCGACACCGTTGCCTCCCTGCTCGTGCGGTGGACCCGGTCCCGGCGCGGGGAACGGCACTTCGGCGAGCAGGGCCTCCGGCGACGGACGGCCGGAGCGCTGCCACCACCAGCCTAAGCAACCGGCGGCGGAGCCGGGCAGGGGGCACGTCACCACTGCTCGCCGCCCCGCCTTCCGCCCAGTCTCCCGCCCCGTCTCCCGCTCTGTTCCAGATCTGTGACGTGATCGGACGTGCCCGCGGCCCGGACCCCGCTAGCGTCGGGACCCATGATCGTATGGCTCAACGGCACTCACGGTGCAGGCAAGACGACGACCAGTGCGCTCGTGCAGCAGCTCCTCCCGGATTCCCGGGTGTTCGACGCCGAGAAGGTCGGCGAGACGCTGATGGACATCAAGCCCGGGTTGCCCTGGACGGGCAACTTCCAGCACTGGCCGCCGTGGCGGCCCCTGGTCGTCGAGACCGCCCGCCATGTGCTCGACTACACCGGCGGCACCCTCGTGATGCCCATGACCGTCCTGGTCGAGGAGTACTGGCGCGAGATCAGTGCGGGCCTTGCCCAACACGCCATCCCCGTACGGCACTTCGTCCTCCACGCCGACCAGGACACCCTCCGCGGGCGCATCGAGGGGGACAAGGACCTCGGCCCCTCCCAATTCCGCCTCGACTACCTGGAGCCCTACGCGGAGGCGGCCCGCACCTGGCTGCACCAGGAGGCCGAGGTCATCGACACCACACGCCTCACACCGCCCCAGGCGGCCCTGCGGATCGCGGAAGCGGTCAAGGGCTGAGGGTGAGGGTGAAACGGTCAGGGGAGCGTGCCCTCAGCACTGCGCGAAGACGTATCCCTTCGCGCCCTTGGGGCTGACGTCGAGGTCGCGCAGCGTGATGGACAGGCGGGGGCCCCAGGCGTCGCAAGCGATGCCGTAGTCCTTGCGCGTGTACTCGACGGCGAAGACCTTGTCGTCGTAGGCATCGGCGAAGTCGCCGCACTCCTTGTACGCCGCGCACTCCTCGACGACGGCGAAGTCGAATCCGATCCGGCCGCGCTCGGCGATGAGGTCGGTGGTGTTCTTCTGGGCGATGGCCAGGCCGCGGCTGTGGGCCCGCTCGGCGAGCAACTCGGCGAAGGCGGCGGCGTGTTCAGGCGTGAGGAGATCGTCGGAACGTTCGTAGGAGTCCAGGTTGTCGGGCTCGACCGCGTCGAAGCCCGACTTCGCGCAGCCGTCGATCCACGGCCCGACGACGGCCATCAGCTCCCGGCGCTTGGTGGGCGTGGAGATGTCCAGGAGCGGCTCCTCCCAGTCGTCGTCGACCACCAGGGAGCCGTCGTCGCCCTTCAGGAGCAGGTCGGGGTGCTTCTTCTTCCACCAGGTGATGGCGTCGCCAGGCTGGGTCTGGAACGCGTTGACGTAGCACACGTTGTACAGGCCCTTGACCGGCTCGGCGGAGCGGTCGCGCGAGACCGCCTGTACGGCGTCGTCCGGGGCGTAGGGGCCGCCGAGTTGGTAGTCGAAGACGGCGTCGGCCTTCGGCGCGCGCACGGAGTCCGCCCCGTCCGCGGCCGGGGCGTCCTTGCCGCCGTCGGTGGTGCAGGCGGCGGACAGGACCAGGGCGGCGGCGCAGGCGGCCAGACGGGCCGGGCGCGGGCGGTACGGGTGATACGGGCGGTGCATCGAAGACTTTCGTTCGGGGCGGCAGCCGGTGAGGGAGCCGCCGGATCGACGCGTCACGAAGGCCGTGGCGAAATATGACGCGATGTCGATCTTACGTACGTCTGCCGAGACCTCCACGCCCAGGAGCAGCAGATGAAGGTGAGGCCGGGCCGACCGTCAGGCCAGGACGACCGAGCGCGTCAGGTGCGCCGGCCGGTCCGGGTCGCGTCCCGCGTCCTCGGCGAGCCGCACGGCCAGACGCTGGGCGAGGACCAGTTCCGCGAGCGGATCGAGCCGCGGGACGCGCAGATGTGCGCCGGTGGCCTCGATCGCGGCGGTGAGGTCGGCGGGCAGCGGGGACAGGCTCCAGACGGCCCGCCCGGGACCGGCCACCGCGATGGGGCCGTGGCGGTACTCCATCACCGGGTAGGACTCCGTCCAATGCGCCGCCGCCTCCCGCACCTTGAGCGCCGCCTCGTGCGCGAGTCCGGCGTGCCAGCCATCGCCGAGGAAGGTGATCTGCTCCGCCGCGAGCAGCCGCGGATCCAGCGGTGCGCCCAGAGCCGTGTGCACATCGGACAGTGCCTGGCCGAGGTCATGGCCCAAGTGGGCTAGAAGCAGCGCGAGTTGCGTGGTCGGATAGCGGGTCTGCACGACGGACCGCTCGTCGGCGTGGTCGAGGATGATCACGTCGTCGGCGGCGCGCGCGGCAGGCGACCGGGGGACCGCCGTGAGGGTGGTGACCCGCGTGGAGGAAGGGGCCGCCGCGAGGGCGGTGAGGATCTCGGTGGTGGTGCCGGAGCGAGTGAGGGCCAGGATGCGGTCGTAGGGACGGTGCAGCCGTGCCGCCGACGCGGGGAACGCGTCGGTGGGGCCGTGCCCCAGGTCCTCCCGCAGATGGGCGTAGGCCTGGGCCATGAACAGCGACGTACCGCAGCCGATCACGGCGACACGCTCGCCCTTGGTGGGCAACGCCTGCGCGTATTCGGGCAGTTGCCTCAGCGCGTACTGCCAGCACTGCGGCTGTGTGTCGATTTCCTGACGTGTGAGCGACATGGGGTGCTTTCTCTGTCCGGGGGATGCGGGGGCGGGGCACTGGATCGATGGGGCCGGGCCGTGGGGCCTGCCGGTCAGTCGCCCAGGAGTCGGCGCAGGGAAGGCTGGAGCCGGTCCCCGTGGGCGCGGACCATGTCGTCGCACAGCCGCCAGATCTGTTCCACGGGAAGGGCCGCGGCGGTGGCCGGGTCGGTCATCGCCGCGTGCCGGATGTGGCGGGGCTCGTCGTCGAGGGCGGCCCGTACGACCAGGTCGTTCATGCTCAGGTAGGTGCGGTTGAGCGCGGCCAGCTGCGGGGGCAGGGATCCCGCGCGGGTGGGCCGGATGCCGGAGGCGTCGACGAGGCAGGGGACTTCGACCACCCCGTGGCCAGGGAGGTTGTCGATCAGGCCGTGGTTGGGGACGTTGCCGTAGACGGTGCGCGGGGTGCCGGTCACGATGCTGTGGATGATCTGAGGGGCGTACTCCATGGTGCCCTCGACGGTGAGAGGTTCACCGGCGGCCAGGGCGTCACGCGTGTGGTGGTAGGCGGTGACGTTCTCGTCGACGATGTCGAGGTAGGCGCCGATCGGCAGGCGCAGGCGCTCGATCTCGCTGTCGTGGTGCAGGTACCAGGGGACGTACTCGGAGGAGTGCTCGCTGGTCTCGGTGGGGTAGTGACCGAGCCGCCGGTACATGTCCACGCGGACCCGGCGCCTCAACTGCGCGTCCTGGGCGATCAGTTCGTCGAGCCGGGGGTAGAGGTCGCTGCCCTGGTGCTCGAACCGCAGCACCCATGCCTGGTGGTTGACGCCCGCCGCCAGGTAGGTGATCTCCTCGTACGGGACGCCCACCAGCTCGGCCAGGTCCCGCATGGTCCAGTACACGGAGTGGCACAGGCCCACCACCCGGGTCAGCCCTGTGGCCTGCGTGAGGTACTGGATGTTCATGGCCATGGGGTTGGTGTAGTTCAGGAGCCAGGCATCGGGACACAGTTCGGCGATGTCCTCGCCGAGTGCCTTCAGGAGCGGGAAGGTGCGCAGCGCACGGAAGATGCCCCCGATGCCCAGGGTGTCGCCGATGGTCTGGCGCAGCCCGTGGCGGGCCGGGACCTCGAAGTCCGTGCGGGTGGCCTCGCCCATGCCGACCTGCACGATGTTGATGACGAAGTCCGCGCCCGCGAGGGCATCGCGGCGCTCGGCGTGGCTGGTGACGGTGGCGTGCGCGCCGAGGTGCCCGGCGATGTGATCGGCCGCGGCCTGTGCGGTGCTCAGGCGCTCGGGGTCGATGTCGTGCAGGGCGATGTGGGCGCCCTTCAGTTCGGGGAAGGCGAAGAGGTCGGCGAGCAGGCCTTGGGTGAAGACGACGCTGCCTGCGCCGATGAAGGCGATCTTGGGGTGGTTCATGAGGCGTGCGCTCCGCTCAGGGTGGTGTGGGCGAGGACTTCGTCCCGCGTGGGCTGGGCCGCGGTTCCGCCGTGAGCGCGGGTGGACAGGGATCCGCAGGCGACGGCGAACCGCAGTGCCTCGTGCGGGGACCGTCCATCGAGGAGGGCGGCGATGAATCCGGCGTCGAAGCTGTCTCCGGCGCCGACGGTGTCGACGGGGGTCATGGGGAGGCCCGGCGCGGTGAGCAGCGTGTGGCCGTTGTGGCACAAGGCACCCTCGGCACCGTTCTTGACGACGGCCAACGGGACGCGGGCGGCGAGGAGTTCGGCCGCCTGCTGCGGGGTGCCGGACGGCAGCCCGGCCAGCCGCAGGGCCTCTTGGGCGTTGGGCAGCAGGATGTCCGTCTCGGCGAGGACGGCGTCGAGGGCCGCCGGCTCCCACCGCGCCGACGGGTCGTCCTGGGTGTCCAGGGATGTACTCGCGCCGTGCCAGCGCGCGGTGCGCAGC
Source organism: Streptomyces sp. NPDC044044 (assembly GCF_056434405.1). NCBI lineage: Bacteria > Bacillati > Actinomycetota > Actinomycetes > Kitasatosporales > Streptomycetaceae > Streptomyces > Streptomyces sp. NPDC044044. The sequence goes on from NZ_JBWKFG010000008.1 coordinate 343,480, forward strand.
AGCGCGGGCAGGTCGGCGGCGAGACGGGGCTGCAGGAAGTACGAGGCGGCGTGGACGTGGCGGGCATCGGCGAGCAGTTCGGCGGGTACGTCGTCGCCGCTGACGGCGGTCAGGGTGCCCGGCGAGGTGAGGATGGCGCGGTCCTCGCCCTGGGTGAGCACGACCGTGAGCGGCGTCGGCCGGGAGGCGTCCAGACGCAGGGCGCGGGTGTCGACACCACGGGCGGCGAGCGCGTCGCGCAGGTAGCGACCCGCGTCGTCGTCGCCCACACGCCCGGCGAAGGCCACCTTCAGGCCCAGGCGCGCGGCCCCGCACGCCATGATCGCGGCCGAGCCGCCGAGGGTCAGTGTCCCGGCGTCGACGAGCTGTTCGCGCTGGCCGAAGGCGAGTGGGCCGGACAGCGGGCCCAGGATCACATCGGGGTTGGCGTCCCCGATGACGAGCAGGTCGTACGAGTGAGGCATCGAGTTCCTTCGGATCGTGCGGGAGAGGGCGAGGCGTGCGGGAGACAGGGCGAGGCGAGCGGCAGGTGCGGAGCAGGTCAGCCCTTCAGGCCGCTGGAGGTGACCGAGCGGATGAAGGCCTTCTGCGCGACGAGGAACGCGAGCAGGACCGGAAGGACGGTGATGACGTTGCCCGCCATCACCGCGGACCAGCGGGTGTGGTGCTGCCCCTGGAACGTGGTGAGACCCAACTGCAGCGTGTACTGGGTGTCGTGGTTGATCGCGATCAGCGGCCAGGTCAGGTCGTTCCACGTGGTGAGGAAGGTCAGCACGGCCACCGTGGCAAGCGCGGGCCGCGCCAGCGGAAGCACGATCGCCCAGAGGACCCGCAGCCTCGAACAGCCGTCGATCCAGGCGGCCTCCTCCAGCTCCCGGGGCAGGGAGAGGAAGAACTGGCGCAGCAGGAACACCGCGAACGGCGTGACGAGGGAGGGCACGATCAGCGCGCCGAGGGTGTCGATGAGACCCAGCTTCTTCATCACCAGGAAGGTGGGGATCATCGTCAGCTGGAAGGGCACCGCCATGGTCGCGAGCATCAGCACGAGCAGCGCCCGCGAGCCGCGAAAACGCATCCGCGCGAACGCGTAGCCGCCGAGCGCGCCGAAGACGAGGTTCGATGCCACGGCGACGGCGGAGACGATCGCCGAGTTCATCAGCCAGCGCGGGAACATGGCATTGCCCAGGACATAGCGGTAGCCGCCCAGGTCGATGCCCGAGGGCCACAGCGCCGGCGGGAAGCGGTTGATCTCCGCGTTGCTCATCACCGAGCTCAGGAGCAGCCAGATCAGCGGCACCGCGAAGAGCAGCGCCAGCGGGGCGAGCAGCACGTGCCAGGCGCTGAAGGGCAGCCGGATGCGGCGGTGGCGCAGAGCGGCGGGCTCGGACGCCTGGCGTGCGGTCGTCCCGGGCGCGGTGGTGGTCGCGGTCATCAGGCGGCTGCTTTCGTACGAAGGGTGCGCTCACGGCCACGGGCCACGCGCAGCACGGCGGCCACGACGAACAGGGCGAGCGCCAGGACGTAGGCGGCCGCGGCGCCGTACCCGGCGGTGAAGTTCTTGAAGGCCTGCTCCCAGATGAAGTAGACGATCACCGTGGTCGATCCGAGGGGCCCGCCCTTGGTGGTCACATAGACCAGATCGAAGACCTGCAGGGACTGGATGGTCTGCCACAGCAGCAGGAACACGCTGACCGGCGCGAGAGCGGGCAGCGTCACGTGCCGCAGCAGGTGCCGGTGCCCCGCGCCGTCCAGGCGGGCGGCCTCGATGAGTGACTGGTCGACGTCCTGCAGCGCGGCCAGGTAGATGACGGTGCACAGACCGGTGCCGCTCCACAGGGTGATGGCGACCAGCACGAACAGCGCCTGCGACGAGTCGGTGAGGAAGCCCTGCGGCGAGATCCCCAGGTGGTGCAGGACGGAGTTGGCCGCACCGAAGTCGGGGTCGAGGATGAACGAGAACAGCACGCCCTGGGCGGTGGCCGAGATGACGAACGGCACGAAGAACAAGGTGCGGTACAGGCCGACGAAGCGGATCCGCCGGTTCAGCGCCAGGGCGAGCGCGAGTCCGATGACGATGCTCAAGGGCACGTACAACACGGTGTAGAGCAGGGTGTTGCGCACGGCCTGGCTGAAGTGCGGGTCCTGGGACAGGGCACGGTAGTTGTCGAGGCCCACCCAGCGGCTCGGCGTGACCAGGTCGTTGGCCTGGAAGGACAGCAGCAGCGACCACACGACCGGCAGGACGCTCAGGCCGAGGATGACGAGCACCGCGGGGGAGACGAAGGCCCAGGCGGTGGCGGTCTCGCCGCGGCGCCGGCGGCGCAGGGCACGTCGGCCGGAGGCGTCCGGCGGCAGGGTCAGGGGGCGGGGAAGTGGTGGCATGGCGGTGTCCTCAACGTCCTCAACGCGGGATCAGCAGGGCGGCGTTGGCCTCTTCGGCGCAGGAGCGCACCGCGTCGGCGGGGCTTTTGCGGCCGAGCAGCACGGAGACGACCGCCTGCCCGAGGGACTGCGAGATGCGGGGATAGGCGGCGTGCACGGGACGAACCCGCGCCGATGCGACCGCCTCGGTGAACACCGGCAGGCCCGGCATCCGGTCGGCGTGCTCGCGCCAGGCCGGACGGTCCTGGCTGCGGCGGCTCAGCGGGAGACTGCCCGCCTCGACGGCCCAACGGCTGTCCTGGCCGGGCTGGTTGAGCCAGGTGACGAAGGTGCGGGCCGCCTCCGTCCGGGCCGAGCCGTTGTCGAAGACCGTCCAGGTGTCGGGTCCCGAGATGGTCAGGGGGCGGCGGCTGAAGCTGGGCAGGGGCACCACGTGGTAGTCGACCTCGGCCTGGGTGATGTCCGGAAGCTGCCAGGGTCCTGTGGGCACCATGCCCATCCGCCCGGACAGGAAGACCTGGTACATCTGCTCGCTGCCGGGCTTGGGGTCGACGTAGACGCTCTTGTCGCGCGCCAGGTCCCGCACGACCTCAAGGGCGCGTACGCCCTCCTGCGCGAAGCCGATGCCGTGCCCGTCGTCGGCGATCACGTCGCCGCCCAGGTCCCACACCATCGGCCACATCCGCCACACGGTGTCCTCGTCGCCGGTGCCGGGCCAGCCGGTGCCGAACCGTCCCTTGGAGGCATCGGTCAGGCGGCGCGCGGTGTCGGTGAACTCCTGCCAGGTCCAGCCCGCCTCGGGCAGATCGATCCCGGCCTCCGCGAACAGCTTCTTGTTGCAGACCACGGCGAGGCAGTCCAGGACCGCGGGCACCGCACGGACCCGGCCGTTGACGGTGACGGCCTGCCGGGCCGGTGCCCAGAAGTTGCGCCACGGCGTCGGCCCCTCGCGCACCTGTGAGGTCAGGTCGACGACCTCGGGGCTCCGGGCGACGCTGGCCAGGTCGGAGCCGAAGACGTAGGCGACATCGGGGTACGAGCCCGAGGCGAGCGCGGCGGTGACCTTCTGCAGCATGGCGTCGGCGAGCACACCGCCGCCCAGGTCGACGCGGATGTCCGGATGAGCGGCATGGAAGCGGGCGACCAGGCCTTTGAGCACCTTGGCCGCGGTGTCCGTCTGCCCGTGCCACAGCTGGATGGTCACCCGCCCGTCGGGGCCGACCCCGTCGGCGGGCCCCGTGCCGCAGCCGGCCAGCGCGCCCCCGCCCGCCGCCAGCGCCGCCGCGCCGCCCGCGCCCAGCACACTGCGCCGCGAGGGTCTTCCCGGCGCTCGGGGTCCTGCGCTCATCACTGCCTCCAGGGGGATCGGGTGCGCCCGCGGCGCGAAGAGTCCATGGGACGGAACGTCCATGGCAGGGAGGTGGAGCGGGTGGCCCGCTTCCGGGCGAACCGTGCCCCGGGGAGACCCGCGCCCCGGGAAGACCCGCGCGGCCCGGAATCCCGGAAGGGGGCCGCGGGTTCAGCAGGTCCGGCGGACGTATCCGCTGCTGCCCGCGGGCGACACGGCGACGTCGCGGCGCACGATGCTCAGCCGCTCGCCCCAGGCCGAGCAGGCCTTGCGCAGACCACTGTCCGTGTACTCGATGACCAGGACGTCGTCACCGAACGCGGAGGTGTAGTCCCCGCACTCGTCGTACTCGCCGCACTCCTCGGCGACGGCGAAGTCGAGCCCGGTCCGTTCGCGCTCGCCGGCCAGCTGGGGGGTGTTCTTCTGTGCGGCGGCCAGGCCCTGTTCGTGGGCGTGCGCGGAGAGCAGCGCGACGTACGACATGGCCTGATCGGCCGTCAGCAGGTCCGGGAAGCGCGTGAAGGTGTCGTAGTTGTCCGGCTCGACGGCCTGGAAGCCCTTGTCGGCACAGCCGTCGATCCAGCCGCCGACCTTGGCGGCGATCCGCTCGCGCTTGCCCGCGGTGCGGATGTCCAGGACGGCCTCGCCCCACTCGCCGTCGTACACGACGTCGCCGTCGGCGTCCCGCAGCAGCAGATCGGGATCCCAGTCCCCCTCGGCCCCGGGCTGGGCCTGGAAGGCGTTGAGGTAGCAGATGTTGTACAGGCCCGGCGCGGGCGAGGCCGCTCGGTCCCGGCTGACGGTCTCCACCCCGGCGGGCGGTGTGTACGAGCCGCCGATCTGGTAGTCGAACCCGGCATGCGGCGGGGGCAGTTCGGCGGCGGCCGCACCCGCGGACGCGGTCGAGGGGGCGAGCAGGCAGGCGGCGGCGGTCGCCGTGAGCGCCGCGGACGCGGCGATACCCCTGCGCAGAACACGATTGAGGCTCATCCAGGAGCTCCAGATGTCCGAGGGCACGTCCCCGCCTCGGACACGGAAAGGGTCCTGGCGACTCAGTCCGGGCTCATGGCCGAGGCCAACTACCGGCTGGGCGTACCTCTGCGCCGAGTGCTCGGCATCGGCGTGCCAGGGAGTTAATCGAGCAGTTTCAGTCATGTCAAGAGGAGAGGGCTGAGAAGCACATGGCGCATCTGAGCAGAAATGCGCACCAATCTTGCGGGACTCTGCTCGGAACGGCAGTCCCGGCTTATGCTCGACCGGTGCTGAGAAGCGACCGCCAGGCGCGGGTACTTGAGCATGTCGCTGCCCAAGGCAGCGCGGACGTGGCGCAGTTGTCCAGGATCCTCGGGGTCTCGCAGGCCACCGTGCGGCGAGACCTGCGGCAGTTGAGCGACCAGCGGCTGCTGGAGCGGACGCACGGGGGCGCGGTCCTGGGCGGCCTGAGCATCGAGGTGCCGCTCCGGCACCGGGTCGGCCGGCGCTCCCCGCAGAAACAGGCCATCGCGCGGGCCGCCGCCGACCTGGTCCCCGCCGGTGCGGTGGTGGGTCTCACCGGCGGCAGCACCACCACGGAAGTGGCCCGTCTGCTCGCCGACCGCGGCCCCGTCACGATCGTCACGAACGCCGTCAACATCGCGGCCGCCCTCGTCCTGCGCCCGGCCGTCACCCTGATCGTGGTCGGCGGCACCGCCCGCAGCGAGAGCTACGAACTGGTCGGCCCCATCGCGGAGAAGACCCTCGCCGACCACCACACGGACATCGCGTTCCTCGGTGTGGACGGCATCAGTGCCGTCCACGGGTGCACCACGCACGACCAGTTGGAGGCGGCCACCGACCGTGCCTTCGCCGGACACAGCAGCCGCACCGTCGTGGTCGCCGACCACAGCAAGATCGGCAGGGCGACGTTCGCCAAGATCTGCCCTGCGGCCGGCGTGCACACCCTGGTCACCGACGCCGACGCGCCCGGGGACGAACTCGACGCCATCGCCGCCGTCGGCGTACAGGTCACCGTCGTATGAGCACCGTCAGTGCCCTCGTCACCGTCAGTGCCTTCAGCGCCCTCAGTGCGCGATGGAGTCGATCAGCTCGCGGGCGCCCTGGCGCAGCAGCGTCACCGCCACGGACGTGCCGAGCGTCGCCGGATCGAGCGGCCCGGCCCATTCGTGGGCGTTGAGGACCGTCTTGCCGTCCGGGGTGAAGACGCGGGCGCGCAGCGAGAGGTCGCCGCCCCGCTCGCAGCGCGCGTACCCGGCGATGGGGGAGTTGCAGTGCCCCTGCAGGACGTGCAGGAACATGCGCTCCGCGGTGGCCTCCCGCCAGGCCTCGGGGTCGCCGAGGCCCGACACGGCGTCGATGGTCTCCGTGTCGTCCTCGCGGCACTGCAGCGCCAGGATCCCCGCGCCGATCGGCGGACACATCGTCTCCACCGACAGGACCTCGGTGACCACGTCCATACGGTCGATGCGCTCGAGGCCCGACACCGCGAGCAGCAGCGCGTCCGCGTCGCCCGCGGCCAGCTTCTCCATCCGGCGCCCGGCGTTCCCGCGCATCGGCACGCACTCCAACTCCGGGTGTGATGCGGCGAGTTGGGCGATGCGCCGCACCGACGACGTGCCGATGCGGGTTCCCGCGGGCAGCTCGTCCAGGGTGCGGCCGCCGGGGTGGATGAGCGCGTCGCGGATGTCGTCCCGCTTGAGGAACGCGGCGAAGGTGGTGCCCGCCGGAAGCGGCCGGTCCGCCGGTACGTCCTTGACGCAGTGCACCGCGAGGTCCGCCTCACCGGCGAGCAGCGCCGCGTCGACCTCCTTGGTGAACGCGCCCTTGCCACCGAGCTTCGCGAGGTCCCCCATCCACCGGTCGCCGGAGGTCGTGACCGGTACGACCTCGGTGCGGATCCCGGGGTGCAGCGCGGTGAGTTCGGCGCGAACGCGCTCCACCTGGGCCAGCGCCATGGGAGAGGAACGGGAGACGATGCGGATCAGCTCAGGAGCGGACATGCGCACCACGATAGGCGCTCGCGGCAGCAGTCTGCTAAAGGGCTCCTCGGTTCAGCCTGGGGCCCACGTGGCCGCCGGTCCTGGCGTGCGCGACGCCCCGGGCCCTCATAGCGTGAGAAGCAGCCGGTCACCGCCCCGCCCCCGTGCGGGCCCCGGCGTCCGACACCCGGGAGGTCCCATGTCAGCCGCCGCCGCTCACCAGCGGTCCCCGATCGTCCTCGAACGGATGGACCCCACCCATCTGGCCGACGTCCTGGCCCTGGGGCGCGAGCTGTACGACACCTCGGTGAAGCCGTACACGTCCTGGTCCCTCTCGGCGATCGCCGGGCACATGGACGCCGATGCCTCCTCCTGCTGGGTGGCGCTCGACGGTGACGCTCTCGCCGGGTTCGTCCTCGGCTCGATGGGATTCGACCAGCGCGCGGACTGGGGGAACCTGGAGTGGATCGCCAGCGCCCCCGCCTATCAGGGACAGGGCGTCGCCAGCCACCTGGTGCAGGCCTGCTGCGCGACGCTGACCGCCGCCGGTGCCACGGCCGTCGTGACCGATGTCGAGTCGCGCAACACGGCGTCCGCCGCGCTGATGCGGCGCAACGGCTTCAAGGAGAGCGTGTCGGTCACGCTGTTCGTGCGCGACGCTCCCGACGTGGCGCTCTGACAGCCGGGTTCCCGGATACGGGCACAGCTCTTATCCCGCACAGTCCTTTCCCGGCTCCAACGGCGGTGCGTTGACGCCCAGATGGGACTTGCAGCGCGGCGTGTTCCCCGCGTCCTCGTGCCAGGAGGCGGGCCGCGGGCGGATGAAGACCGCCGCCGCTGCCGCCGCGAGGACGAACAGGCCCGCGCAGCCCACGGCCGCCTTGCCGAAGGCGGTGTTCAGCGCGTCGGGATCCGCGTACGCCGTTCCGGAGAGGCCCACCGCCAGCGGAAGCGCCGCGACGACGAGCATCTGGGCCACCCGCGCCGCGGTGTTGTTGACGCCGCTCGCCAGGCCCGCGCGCCCCGCGTCGACCGAGGCGAGGACCGTGGCCGTCAGCGGAGCCACGAACAGGCTCATCCCCAGGCCGAGGACCACGACCGCGGGCAGGACCTCCGTGACGTACGCGGCGCCCGGCTCGATCCGCAGCATCAGGAGCGCACCGGCGCCCGCGATCAACGGACCGGCGACCAGCGGCAGGGTGGGGCCGACGCGCCGCGACAGATCGCCCGCCGCGGCCGAGAGCAGCAGCATCAGGACAGTGATCGGGAGGGTCGCGGTGCCCGCCTGCAGTGCGTCGTAGCCGAGCGTCGTCTGCAACTGCACCGGCAGCATGAACAAGAGCCCGCCGATGGCCGCGTACAGGCACAGCGTCATGACGTTGGCCGCGCTGAACAGACGGGAGCGGAAGAGGGAGAGCGGCAGCATCGGGTTGCGGCGGCGGTGTTCGACCATGACGAAGGCGACGCCCGCCGCGAGTCCGCCGAGGCCGGGCAGGAGGGCCGCCGCCTTCGAGGAGTCTCCCGAGGGGCCGATCAGCGCGAAGCTGATGCCCGCGAGGAACAGCGCCGCAAGGCACGCCCCTGTCACGTCGAACGGCTTCTCCGTGGCACCCTCGGCCCGGCTCTCCGGCACATGGCGGACCGCGAAGAGCACGAGCGCGGCCAGTGGCACATTGATCAGGAAGATCCACCGCCAGCCGGGACCGTCGATCAGCCAGCCGCCAAGGAACGGCCCGATCGCCCCCGCGACCCCGCCGAGCCCCGACCACGCGCCCACCGCACGCGCCTGGTCCTGCGGCCGGAACGACGTACGCACCAGGGCGAGCGAACCCGGTGTGAGCAGCGCGCCGCCGATCCCCTGCAGGGCCCGCGCCGCGATGAGCGTCCCCGCGTCCTGCGCGAGCCCGCACAGGGCGGAGGCGACGGCGAACCACACGACGCCGATGACCAGGGTGCGCCGCCGGCCGATGCGGTCGCCGAGCGCTCCGCCGAGCAGCAGCAGTGCCGAGAGCGTGAGCATGTAGGCGTTGACGACCCACTGCAGGGACGCGAGCGAGGTGTCCAGGTCGCGGCCGAGCGTGGGCAGGGCGACGTTCACCACCGTGCCGTCCAGCATCGCCATGCCGGACGCGAGGACGGCGCAGGCGAGCACCCAGCGGCCCCGCGCCGACTTCAGCGCGACGCCGCCGTCGGCGCTGTCCGTCGCGGGAGCCTTCTCCGTCGAAGCCATTGCCCCACCGTCGCTCTACATGTGCACCGCGCCGCCGTCCGCGTCCGAATGGACCGGAGCTCCTCTGCGGTAGAGCACGACCGTAACGAGGAGCCCGATCGCGAAGAAGACCGCCGACCACGTGTACGCGGTCGAGTAACTCTCCATCGCGGACTTGGCCTGGACCTCCGGCGTCGGCTGCTTGCCCACGAGGTAGTTGGCCGCGGCGCTGGTCGCGAGGGAGTTGAGCAGGGCCGTGCCGATTGAACCGCCCACCTGCTGGCTTGTGTTGACCATCGCCGACGCCACACCCGCGTCGTGCGCGGCGACGCCCGCCGTCGCCATGCTCATCGCAGGGGCGAAGATCAGGCCGAGGCCGAGGCCCGCGACGAGCAGCGGTGGCAGCACGTGGGCCGCGTACCCGCTGTGCACGTCGAGGGCGGTGAGCCAGGCCATCGCGGCCGCCGAGAGACCCATGCCCAGCGGCACGATGGGCTTCGCGCCGAACCGTGGCACGAGCGAGTTCGTCGTGACGACCGAGATCACCACCATCACGGCGACCATCGGCAGGAACGCGAGCCCCGTCTTGACGGGCGTGTAGCCGAGGATCTGCTGGAGGTAGTACGTCAGGAACAGGAAGACACCGAACATGCCGGCGCCCGAGATGAACATGGCGAGGAACGACGCCCCGCGGTCCCGGTCGAGCACCACCCGCAGCGGAAGCAGCGGATGTTCGGCCCGCGTCTGCCACCAGGCGAAAGCCGCCACCAGGACGGCGCCGACCACCAGGAACCCCCAGGTGTCGACGTCGCTCCAGGCGTGCGTCTCGGCGTTCGAGAAGCCGTAGACGATGCAGAACAGGCCCGCGGAGACGAGCAGCGTGCCCGGGACGTCCAGCTTCGGCCGGTCCGCGGGCCTGCCCCCGTGCAGCAGCCGGGCGCCGCCCAGCATGGCCAGCACGGCGAAGATGAGGTTCACGTACAGGCACCAGCGCCAGTCCAGGTACTCGGTCAGGACACCGCCGAGGAGCAGGCCGACCGCGCCGCCAGCGCCCGCGATGGCGCCGTAGATGCCGAACGCCTTCGCCCGCTCCTTGGGGTCCGTGAACGTCGTGGTGAGCAGGGAGAGCGCGGCGGGCGCGAGAAGAGCGCCGAAGACGCCCTGCAGGGCGCGGGCCACCACCAGCATGGTGAAGCTGGTCGCCGCGCCGCCGAGGGCCGAGGCGAGGGCGAAGCCGCCGAGACCGGCGAGGAAGACCACCTTGCGGCCCACGAGGTCGGCGATCCGGCCGCCGAGGAGCAGCAGGCTGCCGAAGGCGAGCGCGTACGCGGTGACGATCCACTGGCGGTTGCCGTCGCTGAACCCGAGGTCCTGCTGGGCCGACGGCAGCGCGATGTTCACGATCGTCGCGTCCAGGACCACCATCAGCTGGGCGATCCCCACGACCCCGAGGATCAGCCAGCGGTGCTCGTGGCTCCCGCCGCTCGGATGTGGGGGAGCGGAGGCGGAGGAGCCTGCGGTCTGCACCGCTTCGAAGGGCTCGGGCGCGGGCGAGCGGTCCATCGGTGCCTCCAGACGTCCCCCGCCACACAAGACATCCCCGTCACACCGTAGACGCGCTGGTCAGAGCCCGCGACCGGGGCACGGCAGGGCCGGGCCCCGGACAGCCAACCGCTCCGTCCGCGGGCGGTCGGTCAGCTTTGCGGACAGCAGGTGGGCGGTCAGCTCTGCGGCTCGCTGATGTTGACCATCCAGGGGACGCCGAAGCGGTCCGTGCACATGCCGAACACGTCGCCCCACATCTGCTTCTCCAGCGGCACGGCCACCGAAGCGCCTGCGGAGAGCTTCTCCCAGTAGCCGCGCAGCTCGGCGTCGTCGTCTCCGCTGAGGCTCACCGAGAAGTTGTTGCCGGGGTTGTGCTGCATGCCCGGCGGGGTGTCGGCGCCCATCAGGGTGAAGCCGTTCGGTGCCTCCAGCATGCCGTGCATGATCTGGTCGGCCTCTGGAGTGCCCTGGTGGCCCGCTTCGCCGAAGGTGTTCAGGGCCAGGTCGCCGCCGAAGACCTCCTTGTAGAACTCCAGGGCTTGGCGGGCATCGCCGCCGAAGCTGAGATACGGGTTGAGACGCGAGGCCATGAAAACCTCCCAGATCGGGGTGAACGGTCAGTTGCGCGGAGATTAGCGCGGCCCACTGACAACGGCCCCTCGGGCGGCATGCGGCAGGTCGTCCCTTGAGGCACGGAAAGGCATGTCGTCCCTTGATGGACGGATAGGCCGCCGAATGTCGCGCCCGGTTATTCAATCTTCATCAAATCTGGTCCGGCATCCGGACAGGCCTCTTGTGTGCGGACTGTATGCGAAATACGTTCTGCCGTATTCCTTGATCGTCCACGATCAGCCCGGAACCACCCTGGCGGAGGTACCTACCCGTGCGCCGAAAAGCGGTTGCCCTCGCGGCAGTTGCCCTGGTGATGTCCCTGACGGCGGGCTGCGGCTCCCTGCAGTCCTCGGCCACCGAGGTCGGCGGTGAGCGCATGACCGACGACCGTCCCGTGCGCGACGGCGGCACCCTCACCGTCGCCCTCAACGCCGACCCGGACAAGCTCGATCCGACCCTCGCGCAGACCCTCGTGGGCCGCACCGTCTTCGCCGGGATGTGCGAGAAGCTCTACGACATCGACGAGCACGGGACCGTGATCCCGCAGCTCGCCACGGCCCTGCCCAAGACGTCGAAGGACGGCCGCACCGTCACCTTCGGCCTGCGCAAAGGCCTGAGGTTCAGCGACGGGACGAAGCTGGACGCGGACGCCGCCGTCACCTCGCTGCTGCGCCACCGCGACCTCGCCGGCTCGGCGCGCGCCACCGAACTCGCCCCGCTCGCCGGGGCGAAGGCGACCGGACCGTACACGGTGAAGCTCACGCTCAAGCAGGCCTACGTGCCGCTGACCGCCGTCCTGGCGGACCGCTCCGGCATGGTGATGTCGCCGACCGCGCTCAAGAAGTACGGCAAGAACTTCACCAACCACCCCTCCTGCGTGGGCCCGTTCAAGTACGTGGAGCGCGTCGGCGGTGACCGCATCGTGCTCGCCAAGGACCCCAACTACTACGCGGCCGACCAGGTCCACCTCGACAAGGTGATCTACAAGCCGATACCCGACGGCAACGTCCGCCTGGCCAACCTGCGCTCCGGCGACATCCAGGTCGGCGACCAGATGACACCCGTCGACGTACGCAGCGCACTGACGGAACCCGGTCTCCAGCTCTTCAACTCGCCCTCGCTCGGCTACCAGGGCATCGGCCTCAACGTGGGGAACGTGAAGGGTCTCGGGCAGAAGCCCGGACGCATCGACACGCCTCTCGCGCGCGAGCCGAAGGTCCGTGAGGCGTTCGAGCTCGCCATCGACCGCGACCTCATCAACAAGGTCGTCTTCCAGGGCATGTTCGAGCCCGCCTGCGGCCCCGTCTCACCCGAGTCCGCCATCGCGCCGGGCGTCAAGGCGTCCGCCTGCCCCGGGCGGGACGTCGCCAAGGCCAAGCGGCTCCTGAAGGAGGCCGGGGTGAAGACGCCGGTCCGTATCGAACTGAAGGTGTCCACGACGCCCGAGTCCAGCCGCCTCGGACAGGTCGTCCAGGCCATGACCAAGGAAGCGGGGTTCGCCGTCACCTTGCGCCCCACCGAGTACGCCACCATGCTCGAAGAGACCGACTCCGGGCACTACGACGCCTTCACCAGCGGCTGGTCCGGGCGGCTCGACCCGGACGGCAACATCGCCAGCTTCCTGCAGACACGCGGCGCGATGAACGCCTACGGCCTCTCGGACCCGGCCATCGACCGCCTCGTCGAGCGCGGCCGCACCGAGGCCGACCCGGACGAACGCGCCAAGATATACGGGGAGTTGACCCGCCGCGCCCAGCAGAAGCGCGGGCTCGTCTACCTCTACCGGCAGAAGAACTACATCGTCACCGGCAAGGACGTCGCGGGCGTCCGCGTCTACGGCGACGGCCTGGTGCGCCTCACGACAGCGGGGTACGCGCGATGAGCCTCAGCCCGCTGCGCCTGGGCCCCGCCCGCTCGATCACTCCGCGGCTGAGCCCCATGACGTCCTACATCCTCACCCGGCTCCGGCAGTCATGCATCACGCTCGTGCTCGTGAGCATGGTCGTCTTCGCCGGGATCCGCGCCCTGCCCGGCGACCCCGCGCTCGCCCTCGCCGGCGAGGAGCGCAGCCCCGAGGCGCTCGCCGCGGTCCGTGAGAGCTACGGCCTGGACGACAACATCGCCATCCAGTACGGGCGGTTCATCGGTCACGCGATCACCGGTGACCTCGGGACGTCCTCACGCACCGGCCTTCCCGTCGCCGACGCGATCACCGCGGCCCTGCCCATCACCCTCGAACTGGCCGCCCTCTCCTTGCTGTTGGCGGTCACCGTCGGCATCGGCGCGGGCATCGTCGCCGCCGTGCGGCGCGGCAGGCCGGAGGAGTGGCTGGCCAACGCCCTCGCCCTGCTCGGCCTCTCCATCCCCACCTTCTGGCTGGGCATCGTCCTGGTCCTCGGGTTCGCCATCGCCCTGCCGGTCTTCTCGGCCTCCGGATACGTGCCGTTCGGGACCGACCCGCTCGACAACCTGCGCCGCATGGTGCTGCCCGCGATCGTCCTCGGCTCGGGCCTCGCCGCCGTGGTGATGCGCCAGACACGGGCGGCGATGCTCGACTCGCTCTCCGCCGACTACGTACGCACCGCGCGGGCCAAGGGCCTGTCACGGCGCGAGGTCATCGGCGGGCACGCGTTGCGCAACTCCCTGGTGACGGTCGTGACCGTGCTCGGCCTCCAGCTCGGCCACCTCATCTCGGGCGCCGTCGTCACCGAGCAGATCTTCGTCCTGCCCGGCTTCGGCAAGCTCACCATCGACGCCGTCTTCACCCGCGACTACGCGACCCTGCAAGGCGTGGTGCTGTGCACATCGGCCGCGTACATCCTCATCAACCTGCTGGTCGACGTGGCGTATTCGGTCATCGACCCGCGCATCCGGCTCGGAGGTGCCCGGTGACCACAGCGGTCCTCACCACGCTGGGACGGATACGTTCCGCGAGCGCGCGCAGCGGCAAGCTGCGCACCCTGCGCAAGAACCGGCTCGCCATGACCGGTGGCGTCATCGCCGCCGTGTTCGTCCTCGTGGCGCTCTTCGCGCCCCTGGTCGCGCCCTACGATCCGGCGCGCCCCGACTTCGCCAACGCCCTTGCCGCGCCCGGCTGGTCGCACTGGCTCGGCACCGACGACCTCGGCCGCGACCAGCTCTCCCGCGTCGTGTACGGGGCGCGGGCGTCCATGCAGGTGGGCGTGTTGGCGGTGGCGCTCGCGTTCGTCGTCGGCGTGCCCCTCGGCCTGCTCGCGGGCTACTACGGCAAGTTCACCGACAGCGTCGTCTCACGGCTCACCGACACGATGCTCGCCTTCCCCTTCCTGGTGCTCGCCGTCGGGCTCGCCGCGGTGCTCGGCCCCTCGCTCACCAACGCGACCATCGCCATCGGGATCTCGCAGATCCCGGCCGTCATCCGCATCACCCGCGCGGAGACGCTGCGGCTGCGACACGTCGACTACGTGGCCGCCGCCGTCGCCAACGGAGGCGGCGACGCCACGGTGCTCTTCCGGCACATCCTGCCCAACGCGACCTCGGCGCTGACCGTCCAGGCGACCGTCGGCATCCCCGCCGCGATCATCGGCGAGGCGCTGCTCAGCTTCCTGGGCCTGGGCGTGCAGCCACCGGACGCGTCGCTCGGCGTGATGCTCTCCGGCGCCCAGTCCTTCCTCGCGCCCGCGCCGTGGATGGCGGTCTTCCCCGGACTCGCCGTCGTCGCGGCCACGTTGGCGTTCAATCTGCTCGGCGACGGCCTGCGGGACGTCCTCGACCCCCGAGGAGCCACCCGATGAGCAAGCCCGTACTGAGCGTGCGCGACCTGTCGGTCTCCTTCCGCTCGGACACCCGCACCGTGCACGCCGTCGACCATCTCTCGTACGACGTCGCACCGGGCGAAGTGCTCGCGGTGGTCGGCGAGTCGGGGTGCGGCAAGTCCGTCACGGCGATGGCCGTGATGGGGCTCCTGCCGCCCACCGCGCGCATCGAAGGGTCGATCAGACTCGGCGGGACCGAGATCGCCGGAGCGAGCGAGAAGGAGCTCGGGAGGGTCCGCGGCAAGGACATCGCGATGATCTTCCAGGAGCCGATGTCCTCGCTCAACCCGGTCCTGACCATCGGCCGGCAGATAGGCGAGGTGCTGAGGCGCCACCAGGGCCTGTCGAAGAAGGAGGCACGCGCGCGTGCCGTCGAACTCCTCGACCTGGTGGGCATCCCGGCCCCCGCCCAGCGCGTCGACGAATACCCCCACCAGCTCAGCGGCGGCATGCGGCAACGCGTCATGATCGCCATCGCCGTCGCCTGCGACCCGTCCGTCCTGATCGCCGACGAGCCGACCACCGCGCTCGACGTCACCGTCCAGGCGGGCATCCTCGAAGTCCTGCAGTCCCTGCGCGAACGGCTCGGCACCGCGATCGTCCTGATCACCCACGACCTGGGCGTGGTGGCCGACGCCGCCGACCGGGTCCTGGTCATGTACGCGGGCCGACCCGTCGAACAGGCCCCCGTGCACGAGCTGTTCGCCGAACCGCGCCACCCCTACACCCGCGGCCTGCTGGGCGCCGTCCTGCGCCCCGGCGGCGAGGGCAAGCGCCGCCTGCCCGAGATCCCCGGCCTGGTGCCGAGCCTCGACGCACAGCCGGACGCCTGCACCTTCGCCCCGCGCTGCGCGCACGCCGACGACCAGTGCGCGACGCGCAGACCCGGCTTCAAGGCGGTCTCCCTGGACGCAGGAGCCGATGCCGCGCACCGGGCGGCGTGCTGGCACCCGCAGGAGACCCCCGTGCTCACGCCCACCACCCAGGAGGCCGGACAGTGACCCCCACCCAGACGCGCGAGAGCGACGCGGCGCCGGTGCTCGAACTGCGGGACCTGGAGCGGCACTTCGCGGGCCCCGGCGGCACCGTACGCGCCGCCGACGGCGTCACGCTCGCCGTCGGCAAGGGCGAAGTCGTCGGACTCGTCGGCGAGTCGGGCAGCGGCAAGTCGACGGTGGGACGGTGCGCCGTGCGGCTCGACGAACCCACCGGTGGCGCCATCCACATCAACGGCCAAGACGTGACCCGCCTCTCGCGGCGCGCCCTGCGCCCCCTGCGCAAGGACTTCCACCTCGTCTTCCAGGACCCCTCCTCCTCGCTCGACCCGCGCATGACCGTCGGGCAGATCATCGCCGAACCCCTGAGGCTGCACGGAATCGCCAAGGGGGACGCCGCACGCGCGCGCGTGGCGGAACTCCTCGCCCAGGTCGGCCTGCGCCCCGAACACGCCGACCGGCATCCGCACGAACTCTCCGGCGGGCAGCGCCAGCGCATCTCCATCGCCCGCGCGCTCTCCGTCGACCCGGACCTCCTGGTGGCCGACGAACCGACGTCCGCCCTCGACGTCTCCGTCCAGGCGTCGGTCCTCAACCTCCTGGCCGATCTGCAGCGCGACCGGGGCTTCGGGTGCCTGTTCATCACCCACGACCTGGCCGCCGTGGAGTTCCTCGCCGACCGCATCGCCGTCATGTATCTCGGACAGATCGTCGAACAGGCCCCGACCGCGGAGCTGTTCGCCGACCCGAAGCACCCGTACACGCAGGCGCTGCTGTCGGCCGCGCCCGTACCCGACCCGGCGCTGCAGCGCACCCGCGAGCGCATCGTCCTCAGCGGTGAACTGCCGAGCCCGCTCGCCCCGCCGCCGGGGTGCCGCTTCCACACGCGCTGCCCGCTGGCCGTCGACCGCTGCCGTGTCGAGGTCCCCGAGCTGCGCACGCTTCCCACAGACGCCGGACGCGAGGTCTCCTGCCATCTCGTCGCCGACGACGGAACGGCTCCGGACGCTGCCGCGGCCCAGACCCTCCGTACGATCCCCAGTACCCGCACCGCACGCTAGGAGCAGCTCACTTGTTCACCACCCGGCCGACACTCCAAGGCACCTTCGGCATGGTGTCCTCCACCCACTGGCTCGCCTCGCAGTCCGCGATGGCCGTCCTGGAGGACGGGGGCAACGCCTACGACGCGGCCGTCGCCGCGGGTTTCGTCCTGCACGTCGTCGAGCCGCACCTCAACGGTCCGGCGGGCGAGGTGCCGATCATCGTGGCGCCCGCCGACGGGGAGGTGCGGGTCCTGTGCGGGCAGGGCGTCGCGCCCGCGGGAGCGACCGTGGACCACTACCGCTCGCTCGGCCTCGACCTCGTGCCGGGCACCGGACCGCTCGCCGCCGCCGTGCCGGGCGCCTTCGACGCGTGGATGGTGCTGCTTCGCGACCACGGCACCAAGTCGCTCGCGGATGTCCTCAAGTACGCCATCGGGTACGCCGATGACGGGCACGCGCCCGTGGAGCGCGTCGGCGAGACCGTCGAGACGGTGCGCGAACTCTTCGAGAGCGAATGGCCCTCGTCGGCCGAGGTCTACCTGCCCGGCGGAGAGTCCCCCCGCCCCGGCGAACTCCTGCGCAACCCGGCGCTCGCCGCGACCTGGCGCCGCGTGATCGAGGAGGCGGGCAACGGCTCGCGCACCGAGCAGATCGAGGCCGCGCGGAAGATCTGGAGCGAAGGGTTCATCGCCGACGCACTGATACGCCAGGCGGCGATCCCCACCATGGACACCAGCGGAACCCGGCACACCGGAACCCTGACGGCCGCCGACCTCGCCGGATGGGAAGCGACCTACGAGGCCCCCGCGACGTACGACTGGAACGGCTGGACCCTGTGCAAGGCGGGCGGCTGGAGCCAGGGACCGACGTTCCTGCAGCAGCTCGCCGTGCTGCCCTCCGCACGAGCGGACCTGCCCGCGTACGGCTCGGCCGACTACGTCCACCTGCTCATCGAGGGCTGCAAGCTCGCCATGGCGGACCGCGAGGCCTGGTACGGCGACGCGGACGGCGCCGGCACGGTCCCGCTCGCCGATCTCCTGTCCCCCGCCTACAACGAGGAGCGGCGGACGCTCATCGGCGAGAAGGCCTCGCACGAACTGCGCCCCGGAAGCCCCGGCGGGCGCACCGCGAAGATCTCCGACCACGCGCGCGCCGTCGCCGCGGGCGAGCCCGGATTCGACGCGCTCGGCCTGCCCGGAGCGGGCGCCGGCGAGCCGACCGTCGCCAAGAGCGGCACCTCACCCGTGCCCGGCGAACCGGCCGTATCGGCGGACGGCGCGACCCGCGGCGACACCTGCCACCTGGACATCGTCGACCGCTGGGGCAACATGGTCGCGGCCACCCCGAGCGGCGGCTGGCTCCAGTCCAACCCGGTCGTGCCCGAACTGGGCTTCCCGCTCGGCACCCGCCTCCAGATGGCGTGGCTCGAAGAGGGCCTCCCCAACTCCCTGACGCCGGGCCGCCGTCCGCGCACCACGCTCACCCCGTCCCTCGCGCTCAAGGACGGCGTACCGGTGATGGCCTTCGGCACACCCGGCGGCGACCAGCAGGACCAGTGGCAGGTCCACTTCTTCCTGGCGGTCGCACTGCGCGGTTCCGTACGCGGAGGCCTCGACCTCCAAGGCGCCATCGACGCCCCGAACTGGCACAACGACAGCTTCCCCGGCTCCTTCTACCCGCGCGGCATGCGCCCGGGGAGCGTCACGGTGGAGTCCCGCATGGACGAGTCGGTCATCGAGGAACTGAGGCGGCGCGGCCACGACGTGACGGTCGGTGAGCCCTGGTCGGAGGGGCGGCTGTGCGCGGTGGCACGTGACCCGCGCACCGGCGTGCTCTCGGCGGCGGCCAACCCGCGGGGCATGCAGGGGTACGCCGTGGGGCGGTAGATCACCCGGAGAGCGCCCCGCAGGGCTCCCCGAAGGGCGCGGGGAGCCCTGCGGCACGGCCGGGTACGCGACGCCGCGTACCCGGCCGAAGGCGGGCGTCAGGACCGGCCGCTCGTCTCCTGGCCGTCCAGCGACTCCTCCGCCGACCGCTCCGGCTGCCTCGGCGAGGGCAGCGCCACGGCGGCCTCGGTCCCCCGGCGACGAGCCACGGCGCCGCCCACCAGCGCGGCCACCGGCTGCGCGAAGCGTGCGGTCAGCGGGCCGACGATCACGAGGATCAGGACGTACGCCGTGGCCAGCGGGCCGAGCGACGGTTCGATGCCCGCGGTGACGGCGAGTCCCGCGATGACGATGGAGAACTCGCCGCGCGCCACCAGCGCGCCGCCCGCCCGCCACCGCCCCTTGACGGAGATCTTGGCGCGGCGGGCCGCCCAGTATCCCGTGGCGATCTTCGTGCACGCCGTCACGACGGCCAGCACCAGCGCGGGCAGCAGCACCGGCGGAATGCTCGCCGGATCGGTGTGCAGGCCGAAGAAGACGAAGAACACGGCGGCGAACAGGTCCCGCAGCGGCGCGAGGAGACTGTGCGCCCCCTCGGCGACCTCGCCGGACAGGGCGATGCCGACCAGGAACGCCCCCACGGCCGCCGAGACCTGGAGCTGCTGCGCGATCCCGGCGACCAGGATCGTCAGACCGAGGACGACCAGGAGCAGCTTCTCGGGGTCGTCGCTCGACACGAAACGCGAGATGACGCGGCCGTAGCGCACGGCGAGGAACAGCACCAGACCGGCGGCCCCGAGCGCGATGCCCAGGGTGAGACTGCCCGCGGCCCAGCCGACACCGGCCAACAGGGCGGTGATGATGGGCAGATAGACCGCCATCGCCAGGTCTTCGAGGACCAGGATGCTCAGGATGACGGGCGTCTCGCGGTTGCCGAGGCGGCCGAGGTCGTTGAGGACCTTGGCGATGACCCCGGACGACGAGATCCAGGTGACGCCCGCGAGGACGACGGCGGCGACGGGACCCCAGCCCATCAGCAGCGCGGCGATCGCGCCCGGCACGGCGTTGAGCCCCATGTCGACCAGACCGGCCGGGTACTGGGTCTTGAGGTTGCTGACCAGGTCGCTCGCGGTGTACTCGAGCCCCAGCATCAGGAGCAGCAGGATGACGCCGATCTCGGCGCCGATCGCGACGAACTCCTCACTGGCGCCGAGCGGAAGCAGCCCGCCCTCGCCGAACGCGAGCCCGGCGAGCAGATAGAGGGGGATGGGGGAGAAGCGGAACCGTCCGGCGAATCTGCCGAGCAGCCCGAGCGCGAGGATGATCGCGCCGAATTCGATCAGGAAGACAGCGGAGTGCATCGAATCACTCCCGCCCGAGTATCGCGGCGGCGCTCTCCACACCCTCGCGGGTGCCGATCACGATGAGGGTGTCCCCGCCCGCGAGGCGGAAGTCCGGCGCGGGCGACGGAATGGCCTCGGCCCTGCGCAGGACCGCGACGATGGAGGCGCCGGTCTCGGTGCGCATCTGGGTCTCGCCGAGCACTCGCCCGTTCCAGTGCGAGGTGCCGGTCACCTCGATGCGCTCGGCGACGAGACCGAGGTCGGTGGTGTGCAGAAGGTTCGGGCTGTGGTGCGAGGGCATCAGCGCGTCGATCAGCGCGTCCGCCTCACCGGAACTCAGTCGCAGCGAGAGGGCGCACTCGTCGGGGTCGTCGGCGCGGTAGGCGCTGAGGGTGCGCGCGCCGTCCCGGTGCGCGACGACCGAGATCTGGCGGTGTTCTCGGGTGGTCAGGTCGTACCGGATGCCGATGCCTGGGAGTGGCGTCTGGCTGAGACGTGATGCGGACACAGCTCTTCCCCTAGTTGCTGATTGGCTGATGGGCGTCAATACGGCGTTAAGGTCACCCTATCGGCCCGTTCTTTGCCTGAACTTGGTGGTAGAGAACCCGCGCCGCGACTAGGGCTTGCCGTCCGCCAACACCGTCTCCACGGAATCGGCCTCCGTGGGCGACTTGTCCTCGCGATAGCGGACGACCCGGGCGAAGCGGAGCGTGACGCCGGCCGGGTAGCGGGTGGACTTCTGCAGCCCGTCGTAGGCGATCTCGACGACGAGCTCGGGACGTACGGTCACCACGAATCCGTCGTCGCTGACCGCGAGCTCACGCAGCCGCTCGGTCTGCCAGGCGAGCATCACGTCGGTCATGCCCTTGAAGGTCTTCCCGAGCATGGCGTACGTACCGTCGGCGCGCCGTGCGCCCAGATGGAGGTTGGACAGCTTGCCGGTCCGCCGCCCGTGCCCCCACTCGGCGGCGAGGACCACGAGGTCCAGGGTGTGCACGGGCTTGACCTTGAGCCAGGTCGCACCGCGACGACCGGCGCTGTAGGGCGCGTCGAGGGCTTTGAGCACAATGCCCTCATGGCCGCGCCGCAACGTGTCGGCGAAGAACTCCTCGCCGGCGCGGAGTTGAGCCTCGTCGGCGGGGTCGTCGACGACGGCGCGCCGCACCCGCATCGGCTCGGGGACGAGCCGCGCCAGGTGGCTGTGCCGCTCGGCGAGCGGCAGGTCGAGCAGATCCTGCCCGTCGGCGTACAGGACATCGAAGAAGACGGGGGATACGGGAAGTCCGGCGGCGGCGGTGGCGACATCGACACGGGACCCGACGCGTCCGGCGATCTCCTGGAAGGGCCGGGGTCTGCCGTCGCCGTCGAGCGCGATGACCTCACCGTCGACAATGAAGGCGTCGCCCGCCAATTCCCTTGCGGCAGCGCTGACTTCGGGAAGGCGGTCGGTGATGTCGTCAAGGGTGCGGGTGTAGACGCGGACGTGGTCCCCGTCGCGGTGCACCTGGACCCGGATGCCGTCCAGCTTCTCCTCGACGGCGCACGGCACCCCCAGCTTGCCGACGCCTTCCGTCACGGATCCCGCGCCGTGCGCCAGCATCGGGAGCACGGGCCGGCCGACGCTGAGCCGGAACTCGTCCAGGGAGCTCGGCCCCCTGGCGAGGAGAGCCTCGGCGACAGGGGTCACCGCCCCGGCCAGCATCACCGCGCGACGCACGGCGGCCGGCGGGGCCTCGGTGGCTCGGGCGAGACCTTCCACGGCGATGGCGTCGAGCGCACCCTGCCGGACCTCACCGGTCAGCAGCCCGAAGAGGAATCGCTGCTCCTCACCGGTGGCGGCCCCCATCAACTCCCTGACCAACCGCTTGCGTCCGGCCTGCGACCCCTGACCTGAGAGGGCGCCGATGGCGGTCAGGGCGTTGTCCGTGGCCTGAACGGTGAGGGTGGGTTCGACGGCGGGCGCGGGCGGTTCCTTGAGCAGACTCCACCCGATCCCGAGCCTCCCTTGGGGGAGGCGGCCCGCGAGGTAGGGAATGACGATGGGGGCGTCGGCGGGGGTGGCCGCGCGGAAGAGATCGGCGAGGAGGGCGATCTTCTGGGAGCGGGCGGGGGTGGTGGCCACGGTGGCGGACACGTGGGCGAGGCGGGCTAGGAGCATGCGTTCTCCTTTCCCCGATCCCGCCCGGGTCTTTCAGCCTGTCCGGCGTTTGAGGACGAACCGCCGCGCCAGCGGGTTTTCGGGAAGGGGCGGGGTCGGGGGACTGAATCGGTCGCCCCGGCCCTCGGCCCCCGACCCCCGACCCCCGACTACGCCTGGTGACAGATAAAGATCGGCCCGACCCAGCGCTCACAGTCCGGCTCAGGCGGAGGCGTGGGCTCGACAGGCGTGGGCTCGACGGGAGTCGGGTCCACCGGCGTGGGCTCCGGGGTGGGCGTTTGCGGAGTAGGAGTGGGAGTGGGAGTGGGAGTAGGCGTAGAGACCGGTGGCGCAACAGGCTCCGTCGGCTCGGCGGACGGAGCGACCGGCTCCGCCGGCTCAGCAGGCGCCACGGGAGCCACCGGCTCCGCCGAACCCTCCTGCTCAGGCTGAACCGGCGGCTCGGGCGCAGGCGCCTCCGGCTTCGGGGGAACGGGAGCCTCCTCGGCGGCAGGCTTCTGCTCCGGAGCCGCCGGGGCCTCCGGAGCCTCCACCGCTTCTTCCGCCGGAGCCTCCACCGCTTCCTCCCCCGGAGCCTCCTCCGCCGGAGCCGCAGGACGAGGCTCCGGCGGTCGAGCGACAGGACCCGCCGGAGCGGAAGGCCGCTCCGGCGCCCCGCTCTCGACCGAGGCAGCCCGCTGCGGCGGCACCGCATGGCCCGAACCCGAACCCGCACCCCGAGCACAAGCCCCGCCGCCACAGCAGCCCCCGCCACGGACGCGCCCACGACCCCCACCGCGGCGGCGGGCAGCTTGCCGCCCCCGGTGAGGACGTGACGTACGCCGTGCAGCAAACCGCCATGCCCGCCCGGGGCGGAAGCGGCGCCCGCTGCCCCCGCGGACCCCGCGGCCAACGGCACGAGGAACTTGCCCGCGCCGCCCAGAACGAAGATCAGCAGCGCAGGTCCGACCAGCGCGGGCAGCCGGTCGTTCGCGCGGGCGAGCAGCGCGAGCCTGTCCCGGCAGTCGGCGCAGTCGTCGAGATGGGCGAGCAACTGCTCGGACTGCCGGGTGGAGGCCTCGCCGCGTATGTGGCCGGGTATGCGATCCCAGTGCTGCTCGCACGCGGGATCCTCGGGCGTCCCGGGATGCGCGCGCAGGAAGGCCTGCCGCATCCCCTCGCGGGCCCGGTGGAGCAGGACGGCCGTCGCACCCCGCCCGGCACCGATCCGGCGGCCGACCGTCTCCAGCGGCTGTCCCTCCGCCTCGGCCAGCCACAGCGCCTTCACCCACCGCTCGGGCAACTGGCCGAGCACGCGACCGAGCAGATCCACGGAGGACACACGGTCACCTGGGTCGGCACCGCCACCGTCGACCGCGCCGAAGGGCCAGATGGACTCCATGAACCGCACGGCCTCCGGGGCATGCGGATCACGCGGCGTCTCGCGCCCGGCGTCGCGTCCCACGGCCACCGCGAGATTCCGCACGGTCGTCATGAGGTACGCCGGTACGTTCTCGATCTCGTGGCCCGCGGAGAGCCGTCGCCAGACGCGGAAGTGCGCCTCGGCGACGAGGTCGTCGGCGACCCAGGCGTTGCCGGTCAGCGAGCGCGCGTAGGCGACAAGGCGGGGCTGTTCCTCCTCGTAGATGCGGGAGTACGTGGCCGTGGTGGGCGTGGTGACCGGCCCGTCGGCGGATACGTCGGTCATGGCAGAGCACTCTCCCGGTCCCACTGCGGGTGGTTCGGACGAATTCGAAAGCCTAGGTGGTAAATGTCCGACTTGTGAGTCGGGAGTGGCGCAGGTCACAGGGATTGGCTCGCGTGTCGCGTAATGAACACCCCTGTCACGGACTCGAACAGTCACGGAAGAAAGCAGTGCGAGCAGCGGCAGCTGCGCCAGAAGAGGAGTCCGATCATGGCCGTCACCCTTGAGCAGCCCGCCCGCGCCCGCCTGGTCACCTCTGAAGGGCACGAACGCGCACTGCCCGTGACCTTGCGCTACTCGGCGGCCGACCCCCTGGCCGTCCAGATCACCTTCCCGCCGGAGGCCTCCCTCGACGGCGCGGAAGTCACCTGGATCTTCGCCCGCCAGCTCCTGGAGGAGGGCCTTCGTGCCCCCGCGGGCGGCGGTGACGTGCACATCTGGCCGTGCGGGCGGGCGCGCACGGTTCTGGAGTTCCATGCGCCGCAGGGTCTGGCCCTGGTCCAGTTCGACAGAGCCGTGCTGCGGCGATTCCTGCTGCGTACGTACGCGGTCGTGGGTGCGGGGCGCGAGGTCGCGGGGCTCGGCCTGGATCAGGATCTCGCCCGGCTCCTCGGTGGGGTCTGAGTGCGCCGCACGCACCCAACGGTGATTAGGTTAGGCTGCCCTAACTGAATCGTGGTGAGCGGGTTCCGGCCGCTCAGGGGAGGGGAATCCGATGGGTCATGGCTGGGAGGGCGTGGTCCTCAAACTGTTCCGCGGCAAGGACTTCGAGTTCACCGTGACCGGGGCCGAGGACGTCACCGAGCACTACCGGCGCCTGCACTTCACGGACGGCGGCATGCTCGCGCTGACCGGAGTGCACCCGACGATGTGGGTGCGTCTGTGGTTCGACCACGCGGACGGCAGGCATCACCAGCGTGCCTACACCCTGGTGGACCCCGATCCCGCCGCCGGTACGTTCAGCCTGGAGTTCGCCCTGCACGACGGCCGCGCGAGCGACTGGGCGCGCAAGGCCGGACCGGGGGACAGGATCGAGGCCACCCTGCAGGGCACCGGTTTCGACGTGCCCGATCCGCTGCCCGCACGGCTCCTGGTGATCGGGGACACGGCGGCGGTCCCGGCCGTCAACTCGCTCCTCACCGCCATGCCCGACGTGCCGGCCACCGTCTGGCTGGAGACGCAGCACGCCTCGGACCACGACATCGGCCTGCGCCTCGACCCGGCCCTGCACGACCTGCACCGGGTGGAGCGACGCGACGCGGGCGGCCACCTGGTCGACGAGGTCAGGGCCGCCCTGCCCGCGCTGGTCGAGGACCCCGCCGACGTGTACGCGTGGATCACCTGCGACACGACGACGACCCGGGCCCTCACCTCATACGTCCGCAAGGACCTCTCGATCCCGAAACAGCGCGTGCACGCGCTCGGCTACTGGCGCCCCGAGAAGCGGTAGGCACGGGCCGTCCGCCGCCGGATCACCACCGCCGAACCCGCCACCAGAGCCGCCGCACCCGCGGCGACGAGCAGGATCGCGGTCCAGTCCGAGCCGTCCGCCTCGACTCCGTGGGCGGCGAGCTCGGCGGCGTGCGCGGGACCCTGCGCCGTGCTCCGACTCTCGCTCTTGGGGATCAGCGAACCCACCGGCCTGACATGGTCCGCCGCCTTGAACCCCCAGTCGAGGAGCGACCTGGCCTCTTCGTACACGCGGTATCCGCCGCTCACCTGAGGGTTCATCACCGACACGACGAGGGTGCGGCCGCCGCGCTGGGCCGCGCTGATGAGGGTGTTGCCCGCGTGGCTGGTGTAGCCGTTCTTGATGCCGAGCAGTCCGGGATAGCGGGCCACGCCGTCGGCCCCGGTGAGCAGGCGGTTGGTGTTCTGGATGGGGTAGGACCAGTTGCCGTTCGGGAACTTGGCGACCGACGTCGAGCAGTAGCGGGCGAACTGCGGGTCCGCGAGCCCCGCCCGGCCGAACACCGCCAGGTCGTACGCCGAGGAGACCTGTCCCGCCGCGTCGTAGCCGTCGGGGGAGACCACATGGGTGTCGCGGGCGCCCAGGGAGCGGGCCTTGGCGCGCATCTGACGGACGGTCTGCTGCCAGCCGCCGTTGAGCTCGGCCAGCACGTGCACGGCGTCATTGCCCGAGCTGAGGAACACGCCGCGCCACAGGTCGGCGATGGTGTAGCTGCGCCCCGCCTCCACGCCCACGAGGCTGCTGCCCTCGCCGACCTCGGAGAGCTCGCTCTGGGTGACCTTGTGCCGGGCGACGGCGTCCAGGTGGGGCAGCGCGGTGAGGGCGAAGAGCGACTTCAGGGTGGAGGCGGGCGGCAGTTGGCGGTGCGCGTCGTGCGCGGCGAGTACTTCGCCCGAACGGGCGTCGGCCACCACCCAGGAGAGCGCGGAGACGTCGGAGGGGACGGCCGGGGCGCCGGCGCCGGGACGGGCCTGGACACCCGGCCGGTCCAGGAGGTCCGAGGTGTACGCGGGGCCGGGCTTGGGCGGCGTGGGCTCTTCCGTGGCGGCTGTGGCGGCCGTGGCGAAGGGTGTGGGCAGGAGGACCAGAGCGGCGACCGCGAGGGCCGCGGTGCGGACGGATGAGGAGCGCGGGAGGTACCTGATGACCATTCAGTCACCGTATGAGCGCTGCCCGAAGCCCGCAGGTCAGCTTGGTCCGGCTGGATGTACGGGGCGGCAGCCGACCGTGTGTGCGTGCCCTCTTCCCGAACCCGCCGTCCCTGCCCACACTGCTGGGCAAGGACGGCGGAGGGGGCCCTGATGACCGCTCGACGGGGACGGCGCACGGCGGCGAGCAGGCGGCGCGAGGCGAGGCGCAGGACGGGTGCGGTGGGCGGCGCTCTGCTGCTGCTCCTGGTGGTGGTGTTCTGGTCGGCCATCTGGCCCTACGCGGCAGGGGTGTTGATCCTCGGCGGTCTCGGTCTCGTGGGGTGGTGGCTGTGGCGCACGGACCGGATGGCGCGCGGCCGCGATCTCGCGTGGCGGCGCGAGGACGCGGTGCGGGCGGGCCACCGGACGCTCGCGCGGGCGGACGCGATGAGCGGCACCGAGTTCGAGGAGCTGGTCGCCGAGCTGTGCCGCAGGGACGGGTGCACCGAAGTGCGCCGCGTGGGTGGGGCGGGGGACAACGGCGCCGATGTCGTCGGTCGGCTCCCGGACGGCAGGACCATGGTCGTCCAGTGCAAGCGCTACGCGCCGAGCAGCACCATCGCGAGCCGCGAGATGCGCGATCTCCTCGGCTCGCGGGTGCACTTCGGGGCCGATGTGGCGATCTTCGTGACGACCACGCGCTTCAGCCGCCCCTCGGAGACCTTCGCGGCAGGGCACGGCATCGTGGCCGTGCACCGTGACCACCTGGGCCTGTGGAACAGCGGCGCCTCGCTGGAGTCGCTGCTCGGTGTGAGCGGTGCGGGCCAGGGGGACACCCGGCACCGGGCGCGCTGGAAGAAGACGTACGGGTAGCGCCGTACGCGCTGGAAGAAGACGTACGGGTAGCGCCGTACGCGAAGGGAGTCATGGGCTCGGTCGCCATGGCCGCCGCCTCGCTCCCGCCGCCTTCGCGAGGGCAGCCGCTCAGCCGCGCGGCCGGACGTGGAGATCCGGTCCGCTCGTCCCGGGCGCCTCCACGCCGGGCAGCAGCCGCATGTCGTGGTCGTAGTCGCCGCCGACGAGCGACCGGAACGGCACGGGCTCATCCGTGAAGAGCCCGTCGAGCCGACGCCTGTAGGCCTGCTTCGCCGCCGCGAACCGGTCCTCCGGCAGGTCGTTCGATGCGTGGACCGCGAACGGTTCGAGTGGCTCCATGCCGGTGAAGAAGAACAGGCCGTGCTGCAGCGGATGCAGCACGTCCGTCAGGCGGCCATGGATGCCACGGTCGGAGAGCGACGACTCCCGGGCCCCCGCCGTCACCGACACCAGCGCCCGCCGCCCCGCGAGCGCGCCCTCGCTGTAGGGCGGCGGGACCGCGGGGCCGTAGCCGAACCCCGCGGTGAACACGCGGTCGATCCAGCCCTTCAGGATCGCGGGCGCGGAGAACCACCACAACGGGAACTGCAGGATCACCGCGTCCGCCCAGCGCACCTTCTCCTGCTCCGCCGCGACATCGGGCGAAAGACGGCCCGCGAGCGTCTCCCGCTCCGAGACGGCCATGACGTGCAGCCGTCGGTCGGCGACGTGGTCGGGGAAGTCGTCCGCGTCCACCGTCGCCTTCCACTTCATCGCGTACAGATCGGAGACCTGTACCTCGTGCCCGGCCGCGCGCAGTTCGTCGACCGCGAAGGCGGCCAGCGACGCGTTGAGCGAGCGGGGTTCCGGATGGGCGCTGACGACGAGGATCTTCTTGGGCCGCTGGGGCGTGGCTTCGTTCATGACGCCACGTTCTCCCGGGCGGGACGGGCCAGCCAGAACCCTGTTCAACCGTCGGAACGCCGATCCTGGTACTGCGAGGGCCACGCATACTTGATCCATGGACGGCGTGGACCAGATGAAGAACAGTGACGCGATCGGCGACACCCGCCGGGCACTCGGCGGATTCCTGCGCGCCCGCCGGGGGCGCGTGGCGCCGGAGCACGTGGGGATCGCCGGCGGCCGTCGCCGACGGGTGCGCGGCCTTCGCCGCGAGGAGCTGGCCCAGCTCGCGGGGATCAGCGTGGACTACTACGTACGTCTCGAACAGGGCCGGGCCACCCAGCCGTCCCCGGAGGTGCTCGACGCGCTCGCCGGTGCGCTCGGCCTCGACACGGCGGAGCGCGGGCACCTGGCCACCCTGGCGGCGGCCCGGCGCGCCCCCGCGCCCACGGCCCGGGTCAGCCCGCTGCTGCGGCGGATCCTGGACTCCATGGCCGACTTCCCGGCCTTCGCGACGGACCACCGCCTCGACGTGGTGGCCTGGAACAGCCTCGGCGCAGAACTGATGGGCGGTCTGGGCGAACCGCGGCGGCGCGACAGGAACAACGCCCGGTTCCTCTTCCTCGACCCCGCGTCGCGCGATGTCTTCCCCGAGTGGGGCGACAGGGCGGCGGAGGCCGTGGGCCAGCTGCGGGTGGCGGCGGGACGCTACCCCGAGGACGCGGAGCTGGCCGCGCTCATCACCGAACTGGCCACGCACAGCGGCGAGTTCCGCCGGATCTGGGACAGCGGGGAGGTCGTGATGTGCGCGGCGGGCCGCAAGCGTCTGCGGCACCCGGAGGCCGGGCTGCTCACCCTGGACTTCGAGACCTTGCACGTGCCGGCCGCCCCCGGTGAGACGGGCCTCGTGGTGCACGTGTTCAGCGCGCGCGAGGGCAGCGCGGAGGCCACCGCCCTCACGGGGCTTGTCTAGCCCCTCCCGGGCCCGGCCGGCGAAGCGCCGAGGTCGGCGGCTCCGCGCCCCTGCGGTGCGCTACTTCGGAAGGTTCGCCTCGATCGCGGCGATGACCTCGGGAGCGTCCGGCTCGGTCTGCGGGCCGAACCGTGCCACCACGTCGCCGTCCGCACTGATCACGAACTTCTCGAAGTTCCAGCGGATGTCGCCGGTGTGCCCCTCGGCATCCGCCTGGCCCACGAGGTTCGCGTACAGCGGGTGCCGGTCGTCGCCGTTCACGTCGGCCTTCTCCGTCATCGGGAACGTCACGCCGTACGTCGCCGAACAGAACTCGGCGATCTCGTCCGACGTACCCGGCTCCTGGCCCATGAACTGGTTGCAGGGCACGCCGAGGACGGTGAAGCCACGGGCCGCGTACTTCTCGTGCAGGCGCTCCAGGCCCGCGTACTGCGGGGTGAGGCCGCACTTGGAGGCGACGTTGACGATCAGAACGGCCTTGCCGAGGTACTGGCCCAGGTTCGCCGAGCCGCCCTGGAGGGCGCCGATCTCTGCATCTTCGTAGACAGACATGATGCGGAGCCTACGCTCACGGGGCCCCGCCGATCACTCCGGTCCCCGTCCGGTTCAGGCGCCCGCAGGCGACCAGCTCGACGGTCGCGGCCACCGCGATCGTCTGGACCGCCATCAGGGCGATCAGCACGAACAGCTGCACCGCGCCGGCGAGCACCGGCGACGCGCCGCCCAGGAGCATGCCGACGAACGCGCCGGGCAGCGTGACCAGGCCCACCGTGCGTGTCTGGTCGAGGCCGGGAAGCAGGGCGTCCGACGCGGCGGGGCGGATCACCTCCAGGCGGGCGTCCCGGGCGAGCAGGCCGAGGGCGAGGCCAGCCTCGTACTCGCCGTTGCGGGAGTGGAGTTCATCGAGGGCGCGGCGCCCGCCGAGCACCGTCGCGGTCAGCGCGCCGCCGATCAGGATGCCGGACACGGGGATCATGGCGATGCCGCGCACCGGAAGGAGCCCGGCCAGGGCCAGGCAGGTCACCACCGGGACGACGGGGCCCGCGATCGGCAGCGCCGCCCACCACCAGCTGCCGTTGGCGGTGATGCGGCGCCCCGCGGTGCGCGCGGCGACGGCGACCATCAGAAGCAGGAAGGCGAAGAGCGCCACGACATGGTGGATCACCCAGCCGATGGCCAAGGACACCACGCCCAGCTGCAGAGCCGCCCGCACCCCGGCCACGAGGATCTCCCGCGCCCTGCCGCAGGACCCGTCGGGGGAGAGGTGGAACACGGCGGCCGTCGTGGCCGCGACGAGCAGCAGGACAAGGAGCGCGACACCGAGCGTCACGTTGACCGGAAGCAGGGCCTGAGCAGCGAGATCGCGCACGGGCCCACCCTAGGGCCTCTCGTTTGGATCAGGCCGGGTTCCCGGGGTCGTCGCGGAGCGGCCCGGTCTGTGAGGATGCGGGAAGAACATGTGATGCCGGACGAGCAAGTGACGCCGGAAGCTGGACCGGAAGAAAGAGGGGCTGACCTCATGGCGCAGCAGGTACAGGGCGTGATCGCGCGCGCGAAGGGCGAGCCGGTACGGATCGAGACGATCGTCGTGCCGGACCCGGGGCCCGGGGAGGCCGTGGTGAAGGTGCAGGCCTGCGGTGTCTGTCACACCGACCTGCACTACCGCGAGGGCGGCATCAACGACGACTTCCCCTTCCTCCTCGGTCACGAGGCGGCGGGCGTCGTCGAGTCGGTCGGCGACGGTGTCACGGAGGTCGCGCCGGGCGACTTCGTGATCCTCAACTGGCGTGCGGTGTGCGGCCAGTGCCGCGCCTGCCTGCGCGGCCGCCCCCAGTACTGCTTCGACACGCACAACGCCAAGCAGAAGATGACCCTCACGGACGGCACGGAGCTCTCGCCCGCGCTCGGCATCGGCGCCTTCGCGGAGAAGACCCTGGTCGCCGCCGGGCAGTGCACGAAGGTCGACCCGGCCGCTTCGCCCGCCGCGGCGGGGCTCCTGGGCTGCGGTGTCATGGCCGGCATCGGCGCCGCCATCAACACCGGCAACGTGGGCCGCGGCGACTCGGTCGCCGTCATCGGCTGCGGCGGTGTGGGCAACGCGGCGGTCGTGGGCGCGCGGCTCGCCGGAGCCGCGAAGATCATCGCTGTCGACATCGACGACAAGAAGCTGGAGACGGCCAAGGGCCTCGGTGCCACGCACACCGTCAACTCCCGCTCCGCGGACCCGGTCGAGGCGGTCCGCGAGCTGACCGGCGGCAACGGCGCCGACGTCGTCATCGAGGCGGTCGGCCGCCCGGAGACGTACGAACAGGCCTTCTACGCACGCGACCTGGCGGGCACGGTCGTCCTGGTCGGCGTGCCGACACCGGACATGCGCATCGACCTGCCGCTCCTGGACGTCTTCGGGCGCGGCGGCGCGCTCAAGTCGAGCTGGTACGGCGACTGCCTGCCCTCACGCGACTTCCCGATGCTGATCGACCTCTACCAGCAGGGTCGGCTCGACCTGGACGCGTTCGTCACGGAGACGATCGCGCTCGCGGACGTGGAGAAGGCGTTCGAGCGGATGCACCACGGGGATGTCCTGCGTTCGGTGGTGGTCTTCTGATGGCGGCGCGCATCGACCACCTGGTCACCTCGGGCACGTTCTCCCTCGACGGGGGTACCTGGGACGTCGACAACAACGTATGGATCGTGGGGGACGACAGCGAGGTCGTGGTCATCGACGCCGCGCACGACGCGGACGCCATCGCGGCCGCCGTCGGGGAGCGCCGGGTCGTCGCGATCGTGTGCACGCACGCCCACGACGACCACATCGACGCGGCCCCCGAGCTCGCGGCCCGCACCGGCGCGCCGATCCTGCTGCACCCCGCCGACGCGGAGCTGTGGAAGCAGACCCACCCCGACCGCGCCCCCGACGGCGAGCTGTCCGACGGGCAGGAACTCACCGTGGCGGGCACGCAGTTGACGGTGCTGCACACCCCTGGCCACTGCCTGGGTGCCGTCAGTCTCTACGCGCCCGCACTCGGCACGGTCTTCACCGGCGACACGCTCTTCGCGGGCGGTCCCGGAGCGACGGGGCGTTCGTTCAGCGACTTCCCGACGATCGTCGACTCGATCAGGGACCGGCTCCTCACGCTGCCTCCTCAGACACAGGTGCGGACCGGGCACGGCGACAGCACGACGGTGGGCGCGGAGGCGCCGCACCTGGAGGAGTGGATCGCCCGCGGTCACTGACCACCCCCGGCTGCGGCCCCTGACCGCACCAACTGACGTACGCGACCGGGGTCCTGCCCGGTGCACCCGACCGGCCCCGCGTGGTTCGCCGCGCGGGGCCTTTCGCGTACTGGCCCTGTTCCGCGATCTCCGATAAGTTAGGCAAGGCTTACCTAATGGAGGTTCTAGGATGGGTGTCCGTCACGCCAGCACGTCCGTGCCCACCGCAGCGGCACGCGCTCGCTCGCTGCTCACCACCGCGTGGTCCTGCGCGGTGACCACGGAGATCGGCAGGGATGAACTCGTCGGCGCGCACAGCGTCACGCCGGAGGGCATCCTCCTGCTGTCCCCGCCCCCCGACAGCGCGCTGGCCACCGCGATGATCTGCGCGCCGCGCGGTGAACCGTCCACCCTGGTGGAGTTCGCCGACGTCGCCCCCGTGTCGGTCAGGGACCGGATCAGGTCCCGGCTGTGGCTCTCGGGATCACTGGTACCCGACGGGGAGGGATTCATCTTCGCGCCGACCTGCGCCGTGCTGCACGACTCCACCGGCGGCCGGATCGGCATCGACCTCGACGAACTCGCCCTTGCGGCCCCCGACCCGCTGGCCGAGGCCGAGTCGCGGCTGCTCACCCACCTCGCCGACGCGCACGAGGAAGCCGTCGAGCAGCTGACCCGGCTCGTGTGCGCCGACAGCCTGCACGGCGTGGTGCGCGTGCGCCCGCTCGCCATCGACCGCTACGCCCTCACGCTGCGCCTGGAGAAGGCCCGCAGTCAGGCGGACGTCCGGCTGGACTTCGACGAGCCCATCGAGGACGTCACCCAGGTGACCGAGCGCATGCACATCCTGCTGACCAAGGCCCGCCACCTGCGCCGCCCCCTACTGCGCCCCACGTCCCCCGATGCCTGAATTCGCCGACTTCATCGAGCGCAGCGCGAGCACGAGCACCCCGATGTCATCGAGGAACACCGGATCGGGCAGCAGATCGGCCGGCAGGACGAGATAGGCGACCGCGCCCCAGAACACCCACTGGCGCTCGACCGGCAGCCCCGCCGCGCGCAGAGTGCGCCGCGCGCGGACCAGACGTACGAGCAGCGCTATCGCGACCGCGAGTGTCGCGGCCACCAGGATGGCGCCGGCAACAAGGAGGACCTTGATTTCCGTGCTCATCAGACCCTGACCTCCGTCCTACGACGTCCTGTGCGGGCACTCGGCCCAGGCTATGGGTACCCGCAGGACGCCACGCGAACATGCTTCCCGCTCTCGTCGCGCGGCGGACGTTCCGCCCTCCCATGACGGACGATGGAGGCCGGCATCACGCCGGCTCCTCCAACTCCTTCCTGGAAAGGCAGAGATGAGCGAGACGAGCCAGACGCTGCTCACGGCAGGGCGGGTTCTGACCGGCCCGCGTGGCCAGTACGTCACGGACGGCGCCGTACTGACCCAGGGCACGGACATCGTCGCCGCGGGCGCCCGAGCCGAGGTCGAGCCCCTGGCGCGCGGCGTGTCGCAGCGGTTCGCGCTGCCCGACGCCACGGTGCTTCCCGGACTCATCGACGCCCACGTCCACCTGGTCTTCGACGCGAGCAAGGACCCCGTCGCGGTCCTGGACGCGCACAGCGACACCACCCTCATGGCGGCGATGGAGGAGCGGGCGCTGCAGTTCCTGCGCAGCGGCGTCACCACGGTGCGCGATCTGGGTGACCGGGGCCGCCTCACCCTGCGCCTGCGCGAGGAGATCGCCGCGTCCCGGGTGCCAGGCCCGCGGATCATCGCCGCCACCACACCGCTGACCACCAAAGGCGGCCACTGCTGGTTCCTCGGCGGTGAGGTCGAGGGCGAGAACGAGATCCGCGCGCTGGTGCGGCGCAACGCCGAGCTCGGCGCGGACGTCATCAAGGTCATGGCCACCGGCGGCGGTCTCACCCGAGGCGGCCCCGCCACCTGGCAGCCCCAGTTCGGCGCCCCCGACATCCGCGTGATCGTCCGCGAGGCGCGCCGCGCCGGTCTGCCGGTCGCCGCCCATGGACACGGCACCGCGGGGATCGTGGCCGCCGTGATGGCGGGCGTCGACACCATCGAGCACTGCACCTGGATGACGCGCAAGGGGTTCGACCTGCGCGAGGACGTCCTGGACGCCATCGTCGCCAAGGGCATCAGGATCTGCCCCACCATCAGCCCGAACTGGCGGATGCTGCCCATGTTCTTCGGCGCCGAACGGGCCGAGGCCATGTTCGACCAGGTCCGCACGATGGCGGAGCACGGGGCGCGGCTGATCGCCGGGACGGACGCGGGCGTACAACGTGCGGGCTGCGACGGCCTGGCCCAGAGCCTCGGTTTCTACCAGCACTTGGGCATCGAACCCGGCCGCGTCATCGACATGGCGACCACGGAGGCCGCCGACGCCCTGGGGATCGCCGACCACGTGGGGCGCCTGGCCGCGGGCTACCGCGCCGACCTGATCGCTGTGCAGGGTGACCCCCTGAAGAACGTGGACGCCCTGGGCGATGTACGGCTGATCATGGCGAACGGCATGATGGTGGACCATGAGTGAGTCATCGGCACATCCCGCCCGGCCCGTCCAAGCACTGATCGTCGTCGACATGCAGTCCGCCTTCGTCACCGGAGAAGGAGCCGTGCCCGAAGCGGCCCGCCTTCTCGACCGCACGACCGACCTGATCACGCGGGCCCGCGCCGCGGGCGCCCTCGTCGTCCAGCTCCAGAACGACGGAGAGCCGGGGTCCGTCGACGAACCCGGCACTCAGGGCTGGGAGATACACCTCCCGGCGGACACCGACCGCGGCGAGAGGGTCCTGCGCAAGACCGTCGACGACGGCTTCGAGGAGACCGGACTCGCGGACCTGCTCGCCGAGTCGGGCGTGCGGGACCTGGCCATCTGCGGGGTGCAGTCCGAGATGTGCGTGATGGCGACCGCGCGTACCGCCCTGGAACTGGACTTCCGCGTCGTCCTGCCGCACGACGCACACGCGACGTACGACATCCCGGCCGCCGAGGGCATCAGCGACATGGTCCCGGCGGCGATGGTGTCCCGGGTGGCCGAATGGGCCCTCGGCGACGAGGTGGAGATCGTCGCGAGGGCCCAGGACATCGACTTCACCAAGCCGTAGGCCTGGCGGCGAAGGTGGATCAGCGCGCGGTGTACGCGCCGTCCACCAGGTGGTAGCTGCCGTGGATGAACGAGGCCCGCTCCGAGAGCAGGAACACGATCAGCTCGGCGACCTCCTCGGAGTGACCGAGGCGGCCCGCCGGGTGCAGGGAGACGAGGGCGTCGTACGCCTCCTTGTCCATGTTCTGCAGGAGCGGCGTCTCGATGAAGCCGGGGCCGACCGCGTTCACGCGGATGCCCTTCGCCGCGTACTCGGCGGCCGCGGTCTTGGTGAGGCCGACGACGCCGTGCTTGGCGGCGACGTAGGCGGGGGAGCCCGCGAAGCCGACGGAGCCGAGTATCGAGGCGACGTTCACGATGGCGCCCGCGCCCGCGGCCTCCAGGACGGGGAGCTCATAGCGCATCGAGTAGAAGACGCCGTCGAGGTTCGTGCGGATGACGCGGTTGTAGACATCGATGTCGTACGCGCCCGTCGGCTTGCTCTCGCCGCCGATGCCCGCGTTGTTCACCGCGAGGTCGAGCCCGCCGAACGTGTCGACGGCGAACCGCACGGCGGCCTCGACCGACGCGGGCTCCGTGACGTCCACGGCGACCGCGGCGGCCTTGACGCCCTCCGACAGGAGTTGCGCGGCGGCCTTCTCGGCGCCCTCGGCGTTGAAGTCGGCGATGACGACGTTCGCGCCGCCCTGGCCGAGTCGGCGGGCGGTGGCCAGGCCGATGCCGGACGCGGCGCCCGTGACCAGGGCGGTCTTGCCCGCGAACTCGGTGGCGTAGTCGGGGACGGTGGTGGCGGGGGTGGTGCTCATGGTGCTCTTCACTTTCCTCATGCGATGTGGGAGGCCGCCAGGGCCGCCTCCCCGGTCAGGACGGCGTAGGCCCGGTCCACATGCGCGGTGAGGTCTGCGTCGTCTGTTCCTTCGTCGTGCCCGCCGCGCGCCCAGCTGCGCAGGGCCGCGGTCAGCACTCCGGCGGCGGCACCGACGACGACGGCCGGGCGCTGGTCCCGGACGGGGTCGGTGCCGAGCCGCTCGGCGATGATCCGGACGGACTCGTCCTGGGCGTCGACCCGGACGCGTTCGTACGCGGCGAACAGCGCGGGCTCCGTGTCGACGAGGGCGAGCAGTGCCCGCGTCCGGGCCCGGCGGTGCAGGCCCGGAGTCTTCGGGTCGGTGAGCCAGTCGCGCACGGCCGCGCGGTAGGCGGCCAGCGGGGGCTCGTCGGCGGGGCGGTTGCGCAGGGCCGCGTTGATGCGGTCGCCGTCGGCGCGGGTGAAGTCGAGCGCCGCGGCCTCCTTGCTGCCGAAGTGGCGGCTGAAGGTGCGGCGCGTGACGTCGGCGCGCTCGGCGACGGCCTCCACGGTGACGGCCGCGAGGCCGTGCTCCAGGATCAGGTCGATGGCCGCGTCGGCGAGCGCTTCCCGGGTCTGCCGGGCCTTGCGCTGCCTGCGGTCCTCGCCGCCCCGGTCGGTGGCCGGGGCGCCTGGGCCGGATTCCGTCGCCTTGTTCATGCTGTCGACTGTACACCCCTGATGTCCCAATGGGACACCTGTCCCGTCGGGACTCAAGCGGAGGCTGGTGTGGCACGCAGATCGAAGACGCCGTACCCGAATCCCCGCGCCGTGACGACGCCGCTGCCGGCCTCCACGCCGTGCGCCTCCAGGGCCCGAGGGCCCGTCGCGCCCACGAGCTCGGTGGTGAACGCCGCCGGTGTGCTGCGGGGATTGATCACCACGAGATGGCGCCCGCCCCTGACGTACACGAACGGATAGCCGGTGTGCAGTACCTCCACCGAGCCGTCAGGGCCCAGCTCCGGGGAGGCCTTGCGCAGGGCGATCAGGCGGTGCACGAGGTGCAGCAGGGAGGTGTCGTCGGCCCGCTGGGCGGCGACGTCGGGTCGCTGCGGGTCGGGGTCGACGGGGAGATAGAGACGGTCGGCGGCGGCGGTGGAGAAGCCGGCGTTCGCGCTGTCGTCCCACTGCATGGGGGTGCGCGAGCCCGCGCGGTTGTAGCGCGGGCCGAGCACGCTGCCCTCGGTGTCGGGCAGGCCAGGGATGTAGCGCATGCCGATCTCGTCGCCGTAATAGATCGCCGGGAGCGTGGGCCAGGTGAGCTGGAAGGCGAACGCCGCCGGGAGCTGCTCGGCGGTGCGCGCGCCGCAGTTGAGGCGGGAGAAGTCGTGGTTGGAGGTGGGCAGCGCGATGTGCCCGGCGTCGCCGATGGCCTCGCGGGCCGCCCGCCACGCATCGACGAACGTACGCGCTGAGCCCTTGCCGCCCGGGTCGAAGAAGCAGTCGACGGGGTCCCACTCCTCGGAGGCGGTGCCCTCGCCGTTGTTCCACAGCGAGCGCAGGGGGCCGCCGTTGGTGGGTCCGCCGAACTGCAGGAAGAAGTCGACGTGGAACCCGGCGGGCACGGACACCGCCGGATCGCCCCACTCCGAGAGCAGCACCGCATCCGGGTGGGCGGCGTCCAGCCAGCCGCGCAGCTCGGTCCACACCTCGGCCGTGGCCCTGCGGTCCGGGTCGTCCTTCACGAGGGAGTGCGCCATGTCGACGCGGAATCCGGCGAGGCCCAGGCGCAGCCAGTGATCCATGATGTCGCGCAGGGCGGCCCGGTTGGCGCGCGGCCCCTCGGCGTCGACGGACTGCCGCCACGGCTCGGCCGGATCCATGCGCGCGTAGCCGAAGTTGAGGGCGGGCTGGGACTCGAAGAAGTTCGGCAGATACGCGCCGGGGCGGCTGCCCGGGGACGGCACGAAACCGTCCGGAAGGCCCTCGGGCGCCCAGATGTAGCGGTGGTCATCCGGATCGCAGGACGACGCGGTGAACCACGGATGCCGGTCGGAGGTGTGCCCGGCCACCAGATCGAGCAGCACCCGGATCCCGCGCCGCCCCGCCTGCGCCACGAGCCTGGCCAGGTCGTCGTCCGTGCCGTAACGCGGCGCCAGGGAAAGGTAGTCGGAGACGTCGTACCCGGCGTCGCGGAACGGCGAGGTGAAGCACGGATTGATCCAGACGGCGTTGACCCCCAGCCAGGCCAGGTGGTCCAGATGCGCGGTGATGCCGTTGAAGTCACCGATGCCGTCGCCGTCGGAGTCGGCGAACGACTGCGGATAGATCTGGTAGAAGACAGCGTCGGAGAGCCAGGCGGGGGCGGGACGGAACGAAGTCATGGAACGGGTGCGGCCTTTCCCTCGTGGCATGCGGTGGAGGCGGTGGGGCTGAGCCGTATGCCCCTCCAGCGTCACGGTCATGAGCGCCTCCGTCCAGCACGCCTCCCTTCCCTCCCCTCGGCGTGCGGCGGCGTGCGGCGGCCCGCCGAGGCCTGCGGAGGTCTGTGTCCGGCGTGTGGCGCCGACGAGCCACAGCGGTTGTCCCGCCGCGGGCCGGGGTAGGTCCGCCCGGTGCTTTCCTTACCGGGCCACGCCCCGCCGCTGAGCGATCACTTCGCCGCCGAGGGCTGTCTGCGACTGCCGTCGCTCATCCCGCCGTACCTGTTGGAGGAGCTGACGCGGGAGGTGGAGCGGCTGGAGAAGCTGGCGGTGCGCAGGGACTTCGCCATGGCGTCGACGGACGATTCGCCGCGCCACATGACCACCCTCGGCGGCCACACCATCGCCAGGGAATCCACCCTGATCCCGCGTCTGTACGGCGACGGCGAACTCCTGGCCTGGCTCGGCGCGGTCGCGTGCCTGCCCGCGGTCGAGGTCGCCGACCCCCTGGAGCGGCACGTCCTGAACATCCTCCACCGGCCCGGCGACACCCATGGAGCCCACACCGACGACTACCCCCTGGCCCTGGTGCTCTTCATCGAGGCGCCGGACGACCCGGCCGACGGCGGCCTGCTGCACTACACCCCGCGCTCGGGCGCCCTCGACGCCCTGCACACCGCCGCCGTCCGGGCACACCACCGGAGGGGCGACGGCTACCTCCTGCGGGCCGACACCACGGCCCATCGCGTCACCGCACTGCGCAGGCCGGGCATCCGCCGCACGGTGCTGAACTTCGCCTACACCACCCCCGACCGGCAACAGGCGCGCACGGCGACGGCCTCCCACCTGTACGCGCCCTAGAGCGGCAGCGCGCACACGGCCAGCGGGGCCGCGAACGGCTCGCCCGTCAGGCGCAGTCGGCCGCCCTTGCCCACCTGGAAGACGCTCACCGAACTCGACTTCTGGTTCGCCGCGAACAGCAGTCGCTGCGAGGGCGAGAAGGCGATGTGCCGGGGGAAGTCCCCGCCGACGGGGACGGTGTCGAGCAGCCGCAGCCTTGCGCCGCC
Organism: Streptomyces sp. NPDC044044; assembly: GCF_056434405.1. Classification (NCBI taxonomy): domain Bacteria; kingdom Bacillati; phylum Actinomycetota; class Actinomycetes; order Kitasatosporales; family Streptomycetaceae; genus Streptomyces; species Streptomyces sp. NPDC044044. The sequence continues at coordinate 383,404 of NZ_JBWKFG010000008.1, forward strand.
CTCTTCGATCGCGTACCGCGTGAGGCTGTTGTGCCCGCGATTGGCGAGGAAGGCGAAGGTGCCCTCGCGCGTGACGACCAGCTGCGCCGGATAGCTGGTGCCTTCGCCCGTCCCGGTGGACTGCGGCGCGCCCGGCGTCAGCCGCCCGCTCGCGGGGTCGTACCCGCAGACGACCACGGTGTTGTCGACCTCGTTCGCCAGATAGGCGAAGCGCCCGGAGGGGTGGAACGTGAGGTGGCGCGGCCCAGCGCCCGGTCGCAGGGTGGCGTACGAGACCTGGGTGAGCTTCCCCTTCTTCGTGTCGAGGCGGTAGCTGTAGACGGTGTCGTTGCCCAGGTCGACGGCGAGGAGGTGTCCGCCGTCCGGGCTGGTCACGATCTGGTGCGCGTGCGGCCCGTCCTGCCCCGGCCCGGGAGGCGGGCTTGAGTGGGTGACGGAGTCGGTCAACTCGCCCAGTGCGCCGGAGCCTTGGATCGGATGGACGGCCACGCTCCCCGAGAGATAGTTCGCGCTGAGCAGCCAGCGCCCGCTCGGGTGCACGGACAGATGGCAGGGCCCGGCACCGCCGGTGCCTCGCGCGCCGAGCACCTCGGTACCCGAGGCCGAGAGCGCGATCGCCGTCACGCCGCCCTTCTCCCGCTCGTTGACCGCGTAGAGCGTCCGGCCCGAAGGGTGGAGGCAGAGGTAGGACGGATCGGGGACGCCGGCGAGGGTGCCCGTGCCGGTGATGCGCCCGGTCGCGTCGTCGTACGTCGCCAGACCGAGGCCGCTGCCGCCGCCGGACTGGGTGGTGTACGTGCCGAGGAACAGCTGCCGTGTGCGACGCGACGGCCGTTCGGGGGAGAGCACGGACGTGGCGGCGGACGCGGGCGTGGCGACAGCGGCGGCGGCCGAGGCGGCGACGGCTCCGATGAATCCGCGCCGCCCCCAGCCGCTCGCCTCGGACCGGCTGTCGGACCTGCTGTTCATCGCTGCCGCCATGTCCGCTCCTCAAGTGTCGGTAGTGACGCGTGTGGCAGACAGAGTGATGCCCAGAATCCCCACGATCAAGAGGCGCAACCCGAGTTGCATTCTGTGCAACGCCAAGATCACTGATGGACGAGAGTCCGGCGTCGGGCGTCCACGCCCTTCCGGCGTGGGGTGCGATCGATGTCGCGCACAGCGAGTAGAACACGGAGAGTAACTGCGGCAGGTCAACCGCGAATATGCGCCGCACGGTGGCCGGGGATGCCACCCGGAGGTATGAACTGGCCCTGAGCGGGCAAGATGTAGGTGCCATTCGCGGTGCCGCCCCAGTCCCCGGCGGCGTCGGGCGCCGGCCTCAGGGTCGCGCCGCTCGCGTTGTCGTAACTCTTCGTATGCGGGGTGTAGTGAAATTGGGGGGTGGACCATGGGCACGCCCGACCCGGGCTTTGGGCTGCACCACCGTGTGGTGGACGGATCGATCGTTCTGACGTTCCGCGGCGAACTGGATGCCTGGGCGGACCTGGAACTCGCGCCGCGCATAGCGGAGTTACTGGACCCGCCAGGCATTGATGTGGTGGTGGACCTGCGGCAGGTGTCCTTTCTGGACGCCGGTGGACTGCGCCTGCTGGTGCGCATCAAGGCCCTGGCCGTCACGAGGCGGTGCTCCCTGCGGCTGGTGCGCAGCAGTCCGCGCGTCTGGAGGGTGCTGCGCATCACGCGCCTCGACCGCAGTTTCACCGTTCTGGACGGCATGCCCGCCGGCCTGGACACGCCCGACGACTGCCAGGGAAACCTGAACAGACCAGCCTAGAACGGGCGCAAGCGGCAAATCTGATTACATGACGTACCCCTTCGCCCGCTCTCTCCTCGCCACGACCGTCCTGCTCATCGCCCTGCCCGCCCTCCCGGCAGCCGCCGCGTCCGCCCGCCCCGAGCCGCCGTGCACCGCAGGCACCGCCCCCTACCAGCGCCAGCTGGAGCGAGAGTTGCGCAGACCGGTCGACGGGATCCAGTCACCGGCGGACTGCGCGGCGATCCGGCGGTTGCAGCGGCGGCTCGGCGTCTCTCCCGCCGACGGGAGTGCCTCGCTGCGGACGTACCGGACGGTGGTCGCCGACAAGGTGCGGCGTGACCCGGCCGCCCGCCGGGGCTGTCCTTCCCGCGCGTACCGAGTGGTCTGCGTGGACCTGACCCGGCAGCTCCTCTGGGTGCAGGCGGGGCGGCGCCTGGAATTCGCGCCGGTGCCGATGCGCAGCGGGCGCGACGGTCTGGAGACGCGGCGCGGCTGGCACCGGATCTTCTGGAAGCACCGGGACCACTTCTCGACGATCTACAAGGTGCCGATGCCCTACGCCCAGTTCTTCAACGGCGGCCAGGCCCTGCACGGCACCCGGCACGACCTCTTCTCGTCCGGATCCGGCGGCTGCGTGAACCTGACGGTGGCGGACGCGCAGCGGCTCTACCGGCTGCTGCACAAGGGTGACCGGATCTACGTGTGGGGAACGAAGCCCGGCACCGGCGGCTGACGGACCGTCGGCCGCCGGTGCCGGGACCTCACTCGGGGCTCAGCTCTTGCCGCCCTTCTTGCCCGTGTCGTCGCGCACATTGCTGAGCCGGACGGTGACGCCCTGGGTGGCGTTGTCCTTGGTCAGCCGGTAGGGACCGGTGACCGCGGGGGAGGGCAGGCGATAGCCGTCCGGTACGGCGGTCTCCCTGAGGTAGTAGGAGTCGAGCGGCTGGTCGGTGAAGTCGCAGCGGCCCCGGCTGTCCGTGGCGCACCCTTGCCCCCTGCGGGTGTCCGGGTCCGCCCCTTTGGTCTGCAGGCCGTCCTTGCCGTTGGTCTCGCGCCACAGCTCGAACACGGCCCCGGCCAGCGGGCGGCCGGTGGTGCGGTCCGTCTTGCGGACGTGCAGGTCGCCCCTGGTGTCGTCGGTGGGTGTCTTCTTCTTGTTCTTCGCGGTCACCTTGACGCCGTCGCCCGCGCTCTGCGCGGTCACGACGAGCGGACCGAAGGAGGCGGGGGAGGGCAGGGCGTACCCGTCGGGGGCCTTGGTCTCCACCCAGTAGTACGTGCCGAGCGGCACCGTCCGGTCGCACTCGCCCTGGGCGTCCGTGGTGCACGGAGCGCCGACCTGGGTGTCGGGGCTTTCGCCGGAGGTCTGTACGCCGGGGACTCCGTTGGTCTCCTGCCAGAGCTCGAAGACGGCACCGGGCAGCGCCTTGCCGCCCGCCGCGTCCTTCTTGGCGACCTCGACCGTGCCGGTCACCGTCGGCGCGGTCCCGCACTCGGGCAGGTCACCCACGAAGGGGTAGTTGTGGAACTCCTGGCCGCCTCCGCCGCTCTTCGGGCTGGTGTGGGTGAGCGAACCGGTCGTGAAGAAGCGTCCGTTGATGCCGGGCACGCTGACCGTCGTGTCCGACGTGTTCTGGCCGATCAGTACGCTGCCCTGGAACTGCCCGGTGCCCTTGATCTCCACGTCCGTCGCGTCGGGGAAGTTCCACAGCAGGCGCTCCCGCAGCCTGTTGAGCGGGTCCGTGGCGTCGTCGATGCCGCCGCTGTACGTGTTGACCACCCGCTGTGCGCCCAGCACATTGACCAGGACCGTCGCCCCGTCCGGGATGTTCACGAAGCGGATGCCCTCCTGCCCGCCGGACGCGCCGGCCAGGTCGAAGTCGACGTTGAACACCTGGAGTGCCGAGGTGCCGTCCCCGGTGAACACGGTCTCGCCGCCCCCGTGCACGGCCCTACCGGTCGGCGTACGCGTGCCGTCCTCCCCGTGCGCGTAGCACTGGCTGGCCGCGTTGAGCTGACCGCGCAGCGCGGTGTAGGGCGCCGCCGCGTCCGGGTCCTCGGTCACGTCCTGGGCCATGATCGTGCCGCTCGCCGCGCCCGCATGACGTACGACCCCCTGCTCGGCGAGGAGCCGCTCGCCCGCACCGATCGTGATGCCGCCCCCGGTGGTGAGCCAGTCGGAACCGACCGGCGGCGCGACCCGGGAGCCGACGCCCGCCTCGCCGACGTTGTAGGCGCCGCCGGCCCCGTCCGCCTTGTCCTGGTCGAAGTCGCCGAGGACGACGACGCGCCCCTCGGCCTCGGCCGCGGCTCCGCGCACCCGGAAGTCGCCGCCCGCGAAGACGTTGATCGCGTTGTCGCGGAACTTGATCGAGCCATTGTCGATGGGCGGGTACGGGCCCGGAGGGCAGTTGCCCGGTACGCAGGGGCCAAGGCCTCCGGGAAGCGGCGCGGCCACGGCCCGGTCGGCGGGAGGATTCCCGGCCGAAGCGAAGGCGTTCCCGGAGGGGAACAGCGGAACGGACGCAGCGACGAACGCGCAGCTCAAGGTGGTCAGCAGGCGTCCGGCACGATGCGTGTGGAACATTCCGGGCATGTCGATAACCAGCTCCTCAGGCGATAGGAAAGGCTCCTTACCGGCAGCTTGCGACAGCCTCCCGCCGGGCCCGGCGCGGCAGGGCCGCGTCCTGGTGGGAGCGGGCGAACTTCCACTCTCACGGCGGCCCCCAGTGGAGTGCGGGCCTGCTCGGCACTTCCTCCGCCGGGGCCCGATGGCCGGTTCTGGCTCGCCGTGACGGAAGTTGACCACTCAGAGCCACTGCTCGGATACGGTGTGCGAGCTGTTTTCTTTGTTTCCCGTGGATACGCGAGGAGTTGCTGAGTGGACCGCAGTTCTGTGATCCGGATGCGTACGGTGCTTGCTGCGCTGGGTGTGGCGACCGCGATGGCGGCGGCACCCACCGCGACGGCGGTGGCGGAGCAGGAGCCGTCGTCCTCGGCGCGGCACGAGCCCTGCACCGGTGAGTTCCACAAGGACGCCCGCCTCGGCCCCAAGTGGCTCCCCAAGAAGTGGCAGGAGCCGGTCGGCCCGCTGCTCAAGGGATGGAAGCGCACGGGTGGCCTCTCGCCGTCGTCCTTCCTGAAGAAGTACTGGGAAGGTCCCGCCGAATCGGGCGGCTGGAAGTACCCGCCGAACGACGGCTTCGAGACGGTCAACGGTCAGGTCGACAAGCACCCCGAGGAGCTGGAGGAGGGCGAACTCCTCGACCGCTTCGGATCGGAGTACGGCTCGTTCCTGGCCCCTGCGGGCGACTCGTACGCCGAGCGTGCGCTGCCCCCGCAGAACCTCAACACCCGTGACGCCGCGGTCGCCTGCGACTACCGCGTCTACGAGGTGAGCAAGCCGTTCCACGTCTGGCAGGGCGGCATCGCCCCCTGGTTCGCGCAGCCCGGCGGTGGCCAGCAGATCAAGCTCGACCCGGTCTTCCTGGACCCGGGCGAGGGCCAGCGCCTGAACGTGAAGTGGCTGCTGGATCACGGCTACCTCGAGCCCGCGAACGACTAGCGCGCCGATGGACATCCGTGGACTGCCCACCGCACTGCGCGAGGCCGGCGTGGCCGACGGCTACTACTGGATCGAGGGCGTCCATGAACCGGCCCCCACGCCCCCCGACTTCGTCTACCTGCGGAGGACCGAGGACGGCGAGGCGTGGGAGGCCGGAACGTACGAGCGCGGAACGCACCATCCCCTCGCCCGGCACACGGACGAGGGGGAGGCGTGCGCGCTGCTGCTGCGCCTGCTGGTGTGAGGCACCGGGGCCGTGCCCGTCAGTCCTCGGGGCGCAGCAAGCCGCGCTGGTGCGCCTTGGCGAGCCGCTGGGGCACCAGGTAGGCGGAGCCGTCGACGGTGACCGGCACGAGCCGGGGAGTGCCGGCCTTCCACTGGGCTCGGCGGTGGCGGGTGTTGCTGCGGGACATTTTCCGCTTGGGTACGGCCATGGGCTCGGGTCCTCTCTCGGCGGTGCGGTGCCGAGGCTATATGAAAATGGATCCCATTTCTAATTAAGGCCGCTCAAGGTCCCGCTCAAGGTTCCGCTCAAAGTTCCGCGCCGGCGGGCAGGTGATCCCAAGGGGCGGATGCGGGCCTGCGGTTGACAGCTCGAACACGGCCGCGACAGCATCCCGCCGATGGAGATCACCGACCTGACACCTGCCGAGCGCCGCGTCTGGCAGGCGTTTCCGCTCGGCGATGGCGTCGACTTCCGGGAGAGCCCCGACGTCCCTGAGAGTCCCGATGACGACCCCAGGGCCGGTGGGTCCTGGGGGCCCGAGCGGACCGTGCGTGCCGAGGTGCTGCGGGCGCTGCTGCTCAACGGGCCGACGGAGGACGGCGAGATCGCGGGCATGAAGCTGACGGGCGCGCGGATCACCGGGTGCCTCGACCTCATGTACGGGACGGTCGAGCAGCCCGTACGGCTGCGGTCCTGCCACTTCGACGAGGCGCCGAACCTGTACGGGGCCCAGATCCGCACGCTGGCGCTCGGCGACTCGGTTCTGCCGGGGCTGAAGGCGGGCACCCTCCGGGTCGAGTCGGCCCTGCGGATCACCTGCTGCCGGATAGCGGGCCCCGTGCGGCTCGCGGGCGCGCAGATCACCGGTGCCTTCTTCGCCAACGGGGCGGAGCTCGGCACCCCGCACGATCCCGAGGCGCCGGACCCCGAAGCCGCGGCGGAAGCGGCGCTGCAGCTGAACCACGCGGTGATCGGCGCCGACGTATGGGCCCCCGGTCTGGTGGCCCACGGCCAGGTCCGGATGAATGGAGCCACCGTCGGAGGCCAGGTCAACCTCGACGGCGCCGACGTGGGCGGCGGTCCCGGTGAAGTCGCCCTGGACGTCGAGACCCTGTCGGTCGGCACCGATCTGCGGGCCAAGCGGCTGCGCGCCCGCGGCACGGTCAATCTGAGCGGCGCCAGAATCCCACGGCACGTCAATCTGGCCTACGCCCGCCTCTCCCACCCCGGCGGGACGGCGCTGCGCGCCAGCAGCTGCGTCGTCGGCGAGCTGTGGCTGCGGGAGGCCGCTCCGATCCAGGGGACCGTGAACCTGCGGCGCTCCCAGCTCGACCTGCTGTACGTCTCCCCGGAGGTGTGGCCCGACCAGGTCAAGCTCGACGGCCTCGGCTACCGCAGGCTCGCCCCCGACCTGCCCGCGGAGCAGCGGCTGCCGCTCCTTGAGCGTGAGGCGACCGGCTATCTCCCGCAGAGCTACGAGCAGTTGGCCGCCGCGTACCGCACGGTGGGCGACGAGGCAGCCGCCCGCACCGTACAGCTGGCCAAGCTGCGCCGTCACCGGCGCACCCTGCCCCCGTACGCCAGGCTCTGGGGTCACCTGCAGGATGTGACGGTCGGCTACGGGTTCCGCCCGATGCGCGCCGCCGGGTGGCTGCTGGTGCTGCTGCTCACCGGCGCCGTCGCCTTCGCGCTCCACCATCCGCGCCCGTTGAAGTCCGACGAGGCCCCGCACTTCAACCCCGTCTTCTACACCCTTGACCTGCTCCTTCCGATCATCGGCTTCGGGCAGGAGTCGGCCTTCGCACCGGACGGCCGGTACCAGTGGCTCGCGTATCTGCTGATCGCCACGGGCTGGGTCCTCGTGACCACGGTCGCGGCCGGTATCACGCGCTCGCTCAGCCGCCAATGACGAACATCGCCGACCTGGACACAGACAGGGCAATGATCGATATCCTCCAGCGAAACGCTCAAACGAACACCCAATGGGTACGTCGCTAGGGGGCCGGCAGCATGCGGGAGCCGAGGGATGTCAGGCGGCAGCGGATACTCGCCGTCGTGGAGTCGCGTGGTGAGGCGCGGCTGAGTGATCTCGCCGACGATCTGGAGGTCTCGGTGATCACCGTGCGCCGGGACGTCGAAGACCTCGCCCGGGAGGGCAAGTTGCGGCGCGGGCACGGCGTGGCGCGGTCCGTCGGGCCGGTGGAACGGAGCTCCGCGCCCGCCGAGCCGCCGGCGAGCGGCGGGGCCGTGGCGCTGATGGTGCCCGAGCGGCACACCTATCTGTACGAGACGATGCACGGGGCCCGCGGTGTCCTGCACGAGGCCGGGGTGCGGGTCGCGCTGCACATCGCACCGCAGGTGGAGGGCGCCGAACGGCCGCTGGTCGAGCGGGTGTTGGCCGAAGACGTGCGAGGGCTCCTCATCGCCCCGCGCTGGCGCACCGCGGCCGAGGAGGAGGCGGACTACGCCTGGCTCGCCGCGTCGGGCGTGCCCACGGTCCTGATGGAGCGGCGGCCGCGTGCGGGCAGTGCGCTGCACGCCATGGACTCGGTCTGCACCGACCACTGGTACGGCATCCACCTCGCCGTCGACCACCTCGTCCAGCTCGGCCACCGGCGGATCGTCCTGGCCGCCCGCGACGACAGTCCGACGGCCCGCGCCCTGCGTGCGGCCTTCGCCGAGATCGCCGCGTCGCGGCCCGAGGTCGAGGACTGGTCCGTGATGCTCAGCGCCGCGGGCGCGGGCCCCGGGCGGGTGCGCGAACCACTGGACCTGGCGGCGCGGCTCCGCGAGCGCGGGGCGACGGCCGCCGTGCTGCACGGCGACGTCGACGCGCTGATGCTCGTGCAGCAGCTCATGGACCGTGGGGTGCGGGTGCCCCAGGACTGCTCGGTGGTGGCGTACGACGACGTGGTGGCCGCGCTCGGCAGCACGCCGCTGACCGCCGTGTCCCCGCCGAAGCACGAGGTGGGCCGGACGGCGGCCGGGCTTCTGCTGCGCAGGCTCGACGAGTTGGCGGGGCCGGGCGCCGGGACGACGCAACGCGTGCAGCTTCTGCCGGAGCTCAAGGTCCGTGGATCCGCGACACACCTCGGGATCGTTTGACCGCTTCAGTTTCTTTTGATCGGTCTATTGACCGGCAACGTTCACGCGATCAGGATTCCGGTGTCCCGAACAAGAGCCGCGGGAGGCACCCATGCCTGGTCGACCGAGCCGCCGGTCCCTGCTCGCCGTGACAGCCGCAGTTCCCATGGCAGGTGCGCTGAGCGCCTGTTCGGGCAGCACGGGCAGCACGTCGCGCAGCAAAGGCGGCACCACACGCATCACCTTCTGGTCCGCACTGCGCGGAAGCCAGGAAGTGGTCGACGCGTTCAACAAGACCCACGACCGGATCCAGGTCGAGTTCCAGCAGATCCCGTCCGGCGCCATGGGCGGATACGCCAAGCTCAGCAACGCGGCGCGGGCCGGAAACGCCCCGGACGTCGCCACGATCGAATACCCCCAGGTCCCCGGCTTCGCCATCGACGGCGTCGCCCGGGACATCACCTCACTCATGAGCGACAGGCTGCGCGCCAAGCTGCTGCCGCAGGCCCTTGGCCTCACCACCTTCGAGAAGCGGGTCTTCACCGTCCCGCTCGACGTCGAGCCGATGGTCCTGCACTACCGATCCGACCTGTTCGACGCGTACGGGATCGAAGTCCCGCGCACCTGGGACGAGTTCACCGAGGCCGCCCGCACCGTGCGGGACAAGGACCGCGACCGGCGTCTCGCGCTCTTCCCCACCGACGGCGGCACCCAGTTCGCCGCGTGGGCGTGGCAGGCGGGCGCCCAGTGGTTCGACACCCGCGACGGCGCCTGGAACGTGTCGCTGACGGACCGGCCGACCCGGAAGGTCGCGGCGTACTGGCAGGGGCTCATCGACGAGGACCTGCTCTTCGTCAACGCCACCGAGAGCAGGCACCACGACGCGCAGCTCGGTGAGGGCCTGATCCTGACCCGGCTCACCGGCGCCTGGGACGCGGGCTCGCAGATGAACGCGAGACCGGGCCAGAAGGGCCGATGGGCCGTCGCCCCGCTCCCGCAGTGGGACCCCGACAACCCCGTCGTCGGCACCCACGGCGGCTCCACCTTCGCCGTCACCAAGGACAGCCGACACCCCGAAGCCGCCATGGAGTTCATCGAGTGGCAGGTCTCGCACCCCGACGCCCTGCGCGCCCGCCTCTCCAGCGGCACGAGCAGCCAGTACCCGGCCGTCCCCGACCTGGTCCCCGTGGGCCGCGAGGCATTCGACCGGAGCTACTACTCGGGCCAGGACATCTACCGCCTCTTCGAGGAACAGGCCGAGACGATCGGCGACGGCTGGGTCTGGGGCCCGCGCATGACCGCCACCCAGCGAGTGATGCAGGACGGCTTCGCGCGCGCCGGCGGCGGCAAGGGCTCGCTCATCGACGCCGTGCGTGCCGCCCACGACGGAACCATGCCGGACCTCAAGGCACTTGGCCTCTCCATCACCGAGCACAGCACATGAGCGGCCCCTACGCCCCGGCGCCGACGGAAGCTTCCGTACGCCCCGGCGCGACAGAACCCCGCACGCCGACGAGCACCAGCAGAAAGGCAGGTGACCCCCGATGACCACGACCGCGCCCCCGGCCCGCGCCACCCGCACCGCCGATGCCCCCGTCCCCGCCCGCCGCGCCCGCACGCGTGCGCGGCGCCGCGAACACGTGGCGTGCGGCGTCCTGATGACCCCCTTCCTGATCCTGTTGGTGGCGGTCTTCCTGATACCCGTCGGCACCGCGGTCTGGCTGAGCTTCTTCAGCGACGACCAGCCGGGTCTCGGCTTCGGGCCGGAGAAGACTGTCTTCGTCGGTCTGCGCAGCTACACGGCCGTCCTCACCGACCCGAGCTTCCTGGGCAGCCTGGGCACGGTCGCCCTCTACTGCCTGATCTACATCCCGCTCATGGTGATCGGAGCCCTCGCCCTCGCCCTGCTGCTCGACTCGGGCGTCGTACGGCTGCGCTCCTGGGCCCAGTTGGGGCTCTTCCTGCCGCACGCGGTGCCGGGCATCATCGCGGCCCTCATCTGGCTGTACCTCTACACGCCCGGTCTCAGTCCGGTCGTCGACGTGCTCTCCAAGGGCGACATCCACATCGACTTCCTCGGCGTGAACACCGTGCTCCCTTCGATCGTGAACATCGCCCTGTGGAGCAACCTCGGCTACAACATGGTGATCTTCTACGCCGCCCTGCAGGCCGTGCCCCGAGAAGTGATCGAGGCCGCCGTCGTCGACGGCGCGGGACCGGTGCGCACCGCCCTCCAGGTCAAGGCACCCCTGGTGCGCCCCTCGATCGTCATGGTCGCCATGTTCACCCTGATCTGGGCGATGCAGCTGTTCACCGAACCGATGCTGCTCAGCCAGTCGTCCCCGATGATCAACTCGCGCTTCTCGCCCAGCATGTACATCTACGACGCGGCCTTCACCCGCAACAACTACGGCCTCGCAGCGGCGGCCTCGGTGATCCTGCTCCTGTGCACGGTCGCCCTCTCCTACGGCGTCACCCGCTGGACCAACCGCACCCAGAAGGAGGCCGCACGATGAGCGCCGACACCCTCACCGCGCACCGCCCCCGCCTCCTGGGCCGCACCGTCGTGAACACCGTGGTCGGCATCGCGGTGCTCTACACCCTGCTGCCCGTCCTGTGGCTGGTGCTCGCCGCCTCCAAGAACCGGGACGCGCTCTTCAGCAGCGACTTCTTCTCGCTGTCCGACTTCTCCTTCCTGCAGAACCTGCGCGACCTGTTCGCCATGGACGGCGGCCTCTACGGCCGCTGGTACACCAACAGCCTCCTCTACGCCGTCCTGGGCGCCGCGATCAGCGCACTGGTGAGCGTCGCCTGCGGATACGCCTTCGACAAGTACCGTTTCCGGCACAAGGAGAAGGCCTTCGGCCTGGTGCTCGCGGCGGTGATGGTGCCGCAGACGGTGCTCGCCCTTCCGCTGTATCTGATGGCGTCGGCCACGGGCGTCGTCGACACCTTCTGGGCAGTGTTCATCCCGGTCCTGTTCAACCCGTTCGGCGTCTATCTGGGGCGGATCTTCAGCCAGGGGTACGTGCCCGACGAGGTGCTCGAAGCGGCCCGGGTGGACGGGGCGGGGGAGCTCACCACCTATGTGCGCGTCTCCCTGCGGATGCTGGGCCCCGGCCTGGTCACGGTGTTCCTCTTCCAGCTCACCGCCATCTGGAACAACTTCTTCCTGCCGATGGTGATGCTCTCGGACGAGAAGCTGTACCCGGTCAGTCTCGGCCTCTACACCTGGAACAGCTCGGCCACCGTCTCGCCCGAGTACTACCCCGTGGTCATCATGGGATCGCTCCTCGCGGTCCTTCCGCTGATCCTCGCCTTCATTCTGCTGCAGCGCTTCTGGAAGTCGGGTCTCACCGCCGGCTCGGTCAAGTGAGCCGTCGGTGAGCCACCGGTGAACCATGTGAAAGGGAACGTGTTGATGAACGGCAGCCACGGCAGCCACCGTCCGCACACCGCGCTCGCCATGGCGCGGGACGCGGCGACGGCCGTGCTCGGCCCCGACGCCCTGGCCGCACTCGGCCGGGTCTGCGATCTGGTGCCGGACACCGTCCTGGACGACTTCACCACGGAGCAGGCCCGCTCCGTGCTGCGGGACGTGGAGGTCCTGGTCACCGGCTGGGGCTGCCCGCCCCTCGACGCGGCCGTGCTCGCGTCCGCGCCCCGGCTGCGGGCCGTCGTCCACACCGCGGGGTCGGTACGCGGCCACATCACCCCGGAGTGCTGGGACCGCGGCATCGAGGTGTCGTCGGCCGCCGCGGCCAACGCCCTGCCCGTGGCGGAGTACACCGTCGCGATGATCCTGCTCACCGGCAAGCGCGTCATGGAGCGGGCCAGGGAGTTCAAGGCGACGCGGCGCCGCGACGACTGGCTCGGCCTCTCGCGCGGCGTGGGCAACTACGGCCGTACGATCGGCATCCTCTCCGCGTCGATGATCGGCCGCCGCGTCATCGAACTCCTGCGCCCCTACGACCTGCAGGTCCTGCTGCACGACCCCTACGTCTCCGACGAGGAGGCCAAGGCGCTGGGCGTGCGCCCGGTCGGCATCGGGGAGTTGTTCGCGAGCAGCGATGTCGTGAGCGTCCACACGCCGCTGCTGCCCGCCACCCGCGGTCTGGTCGGCCGTGAACTGATCGCCGCCATGCGCCACGAGGCGGTGCTCATCAACACGGCCCGCGGCGCGGTGCTCGACCAGGACGCCCTCACCGAAGCCGCGCTGGCCGGCCGCATCCGAGCCGTCCTGGACGTCACCGACCCCGAAGTCCTGCCCCCCGACCACCCGTTGTGGGAGTGCGACCACGTCATGATCACCCCTCACCTGGCCGGTTCGCAGGGCAACGAGTGGGGGCGCCTCGCCGATCTCGCCGTCGCCGAGCTCGGCCGCTGGTCCGCGGGCGACGGATTCGCCCACGCCGTACGACGCGAAAGGCTGGCCTACCTCGCATGAGCATCCCCGGACTGCCCGAAGAAAACCGGGAGTTGAGCCCCCGCACCGGCTACACGCGCGAGCACTGGGAGGCCGCGGCCGACGGCCTCCTGAGTGCCGCCTGGCAGTGGGCGACTCCACGCGGAGCCCTGCTCGACCTGCCGGGGCGGCCCTCCGCGTCGGGCGTACGGTCGGACGGCCTGGAGGGATACGCCCGCACCTTGCTCGCCGCCGCGTTCCGGGTGGCGGGCGCCGAAGGCAAGGACCCGCACGGCTGGCTCGACCGGTACGCGGAAGGACTCGCGGCGGGCACCCGCACGCCGGGCCGCGACGACGCCGAGTCCTGGCCGGTGATACTCGACCACAACGTCCAGGGCCAGCCGATGGTCGAGTCCGCGTCCGTCGCCCTCGGCCTGCGGCTGACCCGCCCCTGGCTGTGGGACCGGCTCGACAGCGGCGTACAGGACCGTGCGGCCGAGTGGCTGCGCGGCGCGATCCGGCACGTCCCCGCGCCCAACAACTGGTACCTCTTCCCCTACACCGTGGCCGGATTCCTGGAGTCGGTGGGCCGCGGCGACGCGGACACGGCACGGGCGCGTGAGCGGGCCATCGGACTCCTGGAGAGCTGGAACCGCGGCCAGGGCTGGTACGCCGACGGGGACGGCCGTGCCTTCGACCACTACAACGGCTGGGCCCTGCACCTGTACCCGACACTCGACGCCCAACTGGCGGGCGATGAGACCCAGTTGGCCCGGCACGGCGCCCGCCTGCACGAGCACCTGGAGAGCTTCGGGCTCCTCTTCGGCGGCGACGGCGCCCCGATCCACTTCGGCCGCTCCCTGACCTACCGCTTCGCCGCGGGCGCCTCCGTGGCCCTCGGCGCGCTCACCGGCCACACGCCCCTCACCCCCGGCACCTCGCGCAGGATCCTCAGCGGATCGCTGCGCTACTTCCTCGACCGCGGCTCCGTCGGCGCCGACGGACTGCTCAGCCTCGGCTGGCACGGCCCGCACGAGGCGACCCTGCAGTCCTACTCGGGCCCCGCGTCCCCGTACTGGGCATCGAAGGCGTTCGTCGGCCTCCTGGCGCCGGCCACCCACCCCTTGTGGACCGCCACCGAGGAACCCGCCCCCAGCGAGAGCCGCGACCAGGTCCTCGCGCTGCCCGCGCCCGGCCTCCTCGTGCAGAGCACCCGCGCCGACGGGATCGTCAGGCTGCACAACCACGGCAGCGACCACGCGCGCCCGCACGAGGCGGAGACGGCGGCCCACGAGGATCCGCTCTACGCACGCCAGGCCTACTCCACCAGGACAGGACCCACGGCACGCGGCAACACCGCGGACAACCACATCGCCGTGGAGGTGGCGGGAGTGCGCAGCGCCCGTAGCCGTATCCACCCGCTGGGCGCGGGTCAGGGCGAGGGCTGGGGCTGGGCCGCGTCACGGCACACCCCGGCGTTCGTGAGCGGTCCGCCCATGGTGCCGGGGCTGCGCGTGGAGAGCGTCACCGTGGCCAAGGGCCGCCACGAACTACGCGTGCACCGCGTCGTCGGCGCACCGCACGGCGCCCGCGTCACCCACACGGGCTGGGCGACAGGGCCGGACGATTCCTTGCTCTCCGCACTGCACCCCTTGCACGGCTGGAGCGGCCAGGACGAACAACGCGCGCCCCAGGGCACTGCCTTCACCCCCTGGGCCCGCCTGCCCCGGCTCACGGCCGATGCGGAGGGCACGGCCGTGTACGCGGCTCTGGCCACCCTCACCGCTGAGCCGGAACCCGCGTCCCTGGCCGATGCGGCCACCGTGGTGAGCGCCACGGCGGACACCGTCGAGGTGCGCTGGGCGGACGACGGCTCGCTGACCCGGATCGCCTTCGATCCGCTGACCGTCGAGCACGGCTGATCGCCGGGCACGGTGACCCCCGCACACGGGTGACTTGACCCTCACGTCGCGTCAGGCTGCAGGCTGTACGCGACGAAAGGCGAGGTCCATGAGTTACACGGTGGGGCAGGTCTCCGGGTTCGCGGGGGTCACCGTCCGTACGCTGCATCACTACGACCGGTCCGGGCTGCTCGTGCCGAGCGAGCGGAGCCCGGGCGGGTACCGCCTGTACGGCGAAGCCGATCTGGCCCGCCTGCAGCAGATCCTCTTCTACCGCGAACTCGGCTTCGCCCTGGAGGAGATCGCGGAGATCCTCGCGGACCCGCAGGCCAACGCTCTCGATCAGCTGCGCGCCCGGCACAAGGCGCTGGTGGAGCAGATCGGCAAGCTGGGCCGTCTGGTCGAGGTCGCCGAGCGGGCCATGGAGGTGCAGCAGACGGGCGTGCCGCTCAGCCCGCAGGAGCGGTTCGAGGTGTTCGGCGAGATCACCTTCGACCTGAGCTACGCCACCGAGGCCGGGCTCAAGTGGGAGAACAGCGCGGGGCACCGCGAGGCGATGAGCCGGGCCGCCGCCCACTCCAAGGAGGACTGGGCCCGGCTCATGAGCGAGGCGGCGGCCTGGCGGGCCGAACTCGTCGAGGCGTTCGACGAGGGCGAACCCGCCGAGGGGAAGCCGCCAGGGCCCTGGCCGAGGAGCACCGGCAGCACATCATCCGCTGGTTCACGCCGTGCCCGCCCGCCATGCACCTGCGCATCGCCGACGAATTCGCGGACGATCCCCGCGCCTTCGCCCTCGTCGTACCGCCTTCGGAGCAGCGGCCGGGCCTTGCCGCATTCCTGTACGCGGCGGTGCGGGCCAACGCGGAAGAGGGCGGGAGCGGGGTGGAAGGCCGATGAGAGTTCTCATGACCGCCGCCGGGTCGTACGGCGATGTCGCCCCGTACACCGGCCTCGGTGCCCGGCTGCGGGAAGCGGGCCACGACGTCGCCCTCGCCACGCAGGAGTCCTTCGCGCCGCTGGTGCGGGACGCCGGGCTCACCTTCCGCCCGCTGCCCGGCGACACGAGCGCGGGCGGCGGCGGCCATCGGCAGCTGATGCGCACGGCCGCCGCGTTCGTACGGGAGCTGGGGGCCGGGCTCGTCGATGCCGCGGAACCCGGCGCCGACGTACTGCTGCTCTCGACGACCACGGCGCCCCTCGGCCGCCAACTGGCCGAGGCCATGGACATTCCGTCCCTGGGCGTCTCTCTGCAACCCACCCACCCCACACGGGAGTTCGCGCCGGTGATGAGTGGCGGCAGGTCGCTGGGCGGGCCGGGAAACCGGGCACTGGGCCGCTTCTCCCTGCGGATGGCCGACCGTGTCTACGCCGACGCGGTCGCCGACCTGCGGGCACGCCTCTCGCTGCCCCGAACAGGCCGCGGTGCCGTCCGGCGGAGCCAGGAGCAGGCGGGGTGGCCGGTCCTGCACGGATTCAGCACGGCCGTGGTGCCCCGGCCCGCGGACTGGCGCGACGGTCTCGACGTCGTCGGCAACTGGTGGCCGCACCACGACCCGGACACTCCGCTGCCCGCCCCGTTCGAGGACTTCCTGCGGGCCGGACCGCCGCCCGTCTTCATCGGGTTCGGCAGCATGGCCGCGGGGGAAGGCGCGCGGCTGAGCGAACTGGCCCTCTCCGCGCTGCGGCGGGCCGGGCTGCGGGGAGTTCTCCAGGAGGGGCGGGCGGGGCTGATGGCGCACGGCGACGACATCCTCACCGTCGACGAGGTGCCCCACGCGCTCCTCTTCCCGAGGATGGCCGCCGTGGTTCACCACGCGGGCGCCGGAACCGCGGCGGCGGGCCGGGGTGCCCGCGATCCCCGTACCCGTCATGGCGGACCAGCCCTTCTGGGCCTCGCGGCTCGCCGGTCTCGGTGCGGGCACCCGGCCCGTGCCGTTCAAGGAGCTCACGGCGGAGCGCCTCGCCGAGCAGATCGGGCGTGCGGTGGGCGAGGCCACGTACCGGCAGGCAGCCGGTGCCGTGGCCCGCCGGATGGGCGCCGAGGACGGCGCCGGTCATGTCCTCAAGGCGGTCGAACGGCTCGGCTGAGCGGCTGCGGCCCCTAGTCCACCGTCACCACACCTCCCACCACCACGACCTCGGCCTTCGTCCCCGGTATCTCCTCAGGGCGAGCCCGCAGGATGTCGCGCGACAGGACGACGAAGTCCGCCAGCTTGCCGACGGTCAGCGAACCACGGTCCTGCTCAAGGAAGTTGGCGTAGGCGGAGCCCATCGTGTAGCCGTGGACGGCCGTCTCCACGTCGAGCGTCTCGGTGGGCTGCCAGGGTTCGCCGCCGCCGAGGGGGCGGCGCGTCAGGGCGGTGTAGATGCCCGCCATCGGGTCCATCTCGGCGACGTTCCAGTCGCTGGAGAGCGCGAGCACCGCCCCCGCCTCGTGCAGGCTCCGCATCGGCCAGGCCTTGTGCCACCGGTCGGCGCCGATGTTCTCGGCCCAGTCCTGTCCTGGCCCCGCGATCTCGGGGGCGCAGTGGCGCGGCTGCATGCAGGCGACGACACCGAGTTCGGCGAAGCGCGGGGTGTCGGCGGGGTCCAGGCACTCGACATGGACGACCTGGTGGCGGGCGTCGCGCGGTCCGTTGAGGGAGCGGGCGTGCTCGACGGCGTCCAGGACCGTGCGGATGCCCCGGTCGCCGGTGGCGTGCACGAAGCACTGGAAGCCGCGGGCGTCCAGCTTCGCGAGCAGCTCCGCGAACTCGTGCGCGGGGTAGAACGTGTCGCCCCGATGCTTCCCGCACCCGGAGTAGGGCTCGAGGAGCGCGGCGGTGCGGGGCTCCACGACGTCGTCGATGTACAGCTTGAGCGGCCCGACCCGCAGCCGGTCGTCCGCGAACCGCCGTGCGGCGGCGGCGAAGTCGTCCAGATCGGCGTCGGTCGTGCCGCGCGGATGGAAGAGGGCGGCGACGATGCGGGAACGCAGCCGCCCTTCCTCGCGGGCGCGGGTGAAGAGCTCCAGGTCGTCCAGGGAGTTCTGCGGTTCGACGACCGTGGTGATGCCGAAGCCGATCGCGTCGTCCAGGCTCTTGGCGAGCCGCCCGTACTGCCGGTCGGGCGACGCCCACGGGAGACCGAGCTCGCGCAGGGCGCGATGGCCGTCTCGGGAGAGGCCCTTGACCGCGAAGTCCTTGATGAATCCGGTGGGTTCGCCCGTCGCCGGGTCGGTCTCGGCGCGGCCGAACGGCAGCGACGTACGGTCGCGGTCGACGCCGAGACGGCGCAGGGCGGCCGTGTTGAGCCAGGCGGTGTGGACGTCGTAGCTCAGCACGAAGGCCGGGGTGTCGCCGGTGACGGGGTCGAGGTCGGCGGCGTTCGGCATCCGGCCGCCGGGAATCGCGGAGTAGTCGAACGCCTCGGCCTCGATCCACTCCGCGCCCGGGTTCTCGGCGCGCCAGGTGCGGATGCGGTCGTGGATCTCGCCGAGGGTGCGGGCGCCGGCGAGCTGTACGCACGCGTCGTCGGAGCCGAGGCGCACGTGGTTGTGGGCGTCGATGAAGCCGGGCAGGACCAGGCGTCCGCCGCCGTCGACGACCTGTGTTCCCTCGCCGGTCCAGGAGTCCGCATCCGTGTCGGGGCCGAGCCATGCGATGCGCCCGTCCAGTACGGCGAGCGCCTCGGCCGAGGGGAGGTCCGGGTCGACGGTGTGGATGCGGGCGTTGCGCAGGACGAGGTCCGCGGGCCTGGGGGTGGTGCTGGTCATGAGAGGTGAACTCCTGGGGCGGTACGGGTGGTTCGGGTGGGGCGGGGGTATTTCTTGGGTGGGCGGCGGATGCCTCAGGTGGAGGTGGAGGTGGAGGTGGATGCGGAGGCGGATTCGGAGGTGGGCAGGGAAGCGGGCACGCTGCGGCGGGCGAGCGCCCAGTACGTGAGAGCGGCGACGACCGAGCCGAGCAAGGTGAGGTCACCGCCGCCGAGCGGCGCCACCAGCGGCCCCGTCCACAGCTCCGAGGCGCAGGTCAGCGCGGCGAAGGCCATCCCGGCGACGAGGGCGGCCATCCCGGCGGGGCGGAATCCGGCCCGGTACCAGTAGGCGCCGTCGCGCCCGGTCGTGTGCAGAGCCCCGGTGTCGTACCGGCAGCGGCGCAGCAGCATGTCGGCGAGGAACACCCCGCCCCACGGCGCGAACACGATGATCAGGAGCGAGAGGAAGCTGAGCAGCGACTCGGTGAAGTCGGTCAGGAACAGCGCGCCGAGCGAGCCGAGCGCCGTCACGGCGACGCTGATGACGATGGCCTTCGCGCGGCTCCAGGGGATGCCGAGCACCTGGAGGTTGAGGCTCGAGGAGTAGAGCGTGAGGATCGAGTTGGTGACCGAGCCGCCGAGCACGAGCAGCAGGAACACCGCCTGGAACCAGCCCGGAAGCAGCCCCTCCACCCCTGCGACCGCGTCCGTCATGTCGGTCTGCGTGGCGGCCGCGACGCCCGCGACACCGAGCGCCACGGACGAGACCAGACCGCCGAGCGCGCCGGTGACGGTGATCGAGCGCAGCGAGGTGTCCCGGGGCAGATAGCGCGTGTAGTCGGCGGGCATCGGCAGGTACGAGAACGGCCCCGCGAGCATCACCACGAACGCGAGCGTCCAGCCGGAGAATCCGGCGCCACCGCCCGATGCCGCACCGAAGTCGGCGTCGGGCAGCACGAGGACGAGGAGCACCCCGAAGCCCGCGGCGAGCACGTACGCCATCCAGCGCTCGGCGAGTTGCACGGTGGCGTGCCCCCACATCGCCACCGCGAAGGTCATCGCGAGGGTCACCGTCAGGGCGAGGGCGCGTGCCGCGTCGCCGCCGCCCGTCCAGCCGAGGTCGGTGAAGAGCGCTTCGAGGGCGAGCGTGCCGACCACGGTGTTGACGATGGTGTAGCCGATGGAGACCACCCAGTTGAGCAGTCCGGCGGGGAAGTTCCCGAGGACGCCGAAGGCGGCACGGGAGATGACCAGGGTCGCGGTCCCGGTGCGGATGCCGCTCAGGCCTGCCGCGCTGATGGCGAAGAAGAAGAGCCCGCCGATCACGACCACGGCGGTGGCCTGCCAGAAGCTGAGGCCGAAGCTGACGGCGAGGGCGCCGTTGATGACGTAGGTGAAGGTCAGATTGGAGCCGAACCAGAGCCAGAACAGATCCTTGGCGCTCCCGTGCCGGTCCTCGTCCGGGATCGGGTCGATGCCGTGGGTCTCGACCCGGAACACCTCGTCGCTGGTGACGCCCGTGCCGAGCCCGGTGGTCGTCCCTGCTGCCGGTCCCGCTGTCGCCCCGGCTGTCGTTCCGGCTGCTGTCCCGGCGGAATCCGCGGCCTGTCGTGCCATGCGAGCACCTCACTCTCCGGCACCCAGACTTTGAATGCCGTTCTATGACCTAGAACGGCATTCAAAATGCGCCACGGGCCGGGGAGCCGTCAAGACCCTGCGGGAAATCAGCCGCGGACACCGGGGATAAGGTCGGCGGGTGGAGCAGGAAGCGGGGACCGGAACGGGAGCAGGCGTGGCAAGACGGCGGGACGGGCAGGTCGCGCGGGACCGGATGCTGGAGGAGGCGATGACGGCGATCGCCGAGAACGGCCTCGCCGCGCTCACCATGTCCGCGCTCGCCGAGCGTCTCGGCACCAGCGGCGGCCACATCCTGTACTACTTCGGCAGCAAGGACCGGCTTCTCCTGGAAGCGCTGAGCTGGAGCGAGGCCGCGCTCACCGAGGAGCGCCGCGCGCTGCTCGCGGGGCGTGCGGCCCCCGCCCGCAAGCTCGACCGGTTCCTGCGGATGTACCTGCCCAAGGGGCCGCGCGACCCCCGCTGGATGCTCTGGATCGAGCTGTGGGCGCGTGCCGGTGCGAAGGAACCGCTCCGCGCGGCCCAGGACGACCTCGACCGCGGCTGGCAGGCCGATCTGGAGGCCCTGCTCACCCAGGGCACGGCTCAGGAAGCCTTCGCGGTGGACGACGCCGCGGGCCGCGCCGGTGAACTGCTCGCACTCCTCGACGGCCTGAGCACCCGTGTCGTCCTGGGGCAGCGCGGCGCCGACCGCAAGGGCGCACTCACCTCGGCGCGCTCGGCGGCCGAGCGGCTCGTCGGGCGCCCCGAGGCGACCGGTCCGTAGCCCGAGCGGCCGAACGGGCAGGTCGTGATGGTCATGACGGAGCCGGAGCGTGGAAGCCTCCAGACATGACCGAAAGCGCGCATCTCTATATGGCGAACCCTCGGATCACGGTCCTTGGCGTCAACCCCGGCCGACCGCCCTTCCGCATCGTGGAGCTCGACGGCGAGGTGGTCGGCGAGGCCAGGGAACTCGTCGATGTCCTGGAGGTGGCCGCTCAGGCGGGTGTCGTCGTGCACGACGTGGACGACCCGGATCTGGTGCGCTGGGTGGGCGGCGACAAGTTCACCTGGAAGCCGAAGGCATCGACGGCACCCGAGGAGTCCATTCAGCCTAAGGAAGCGACGGAGCCGA
The DNA here is from genome assembly GCF_056434405.1 of Streptomyces sp. NPDC044044. Taxonomy (NCBI): domain Bacteria; kingdom Bacillati; phylum Actinomycetota; class Actinomycetes; order Kitasatosporales; family Streptomycetaceae; genus Streptomyces; species Streptomyces sp. NPDC044044. The sequence goes on from NZ_JBWKFG010000008.1 coordinate 404,831, forward strand.
ACTAGCCGAAGCGGGGGACTCCCGGGGATCGGGGCACTCCCGGGGACCGGTGTGCGCCCGGGGGGCGGGGTGGTCGGGCCCGAGGTCGTAGATCCTGTTCAGGAGCTCGGCCTCGTTGCCCGTCAGGCCTGCGCGGCGCAGCGCCTCGTCCGCCTCCGCCATGGGTCCTGCGAGCAGCGAGGCCGCCGCGGCCGGTGAAGGGCCGGACAGTGCGGCGCGTGCGGTGTGCAGCAGCCGCAAGCAGGCCTGGGCGGCGGCCAGTTCGGGGGTCGGCGTGCCGGTCATGTCGAGAGCTCCTCTGTGCGGCGTCGGAAGGCCCGGTGGTTCGCACCGGTGGACCCTCCACTCTTGCGCACGGGTCTGACAATCGCGTCCCTACGCGGCCGCGGCGCGGCGGGTGAGCCGCAGGGTGAGGCCTTCGGGCATGAGGGTGAGGCGCTCGGCGACCCGCAGGCGGTAGCCGGGGTCGGCGTGCAGGTCGTAGCGGCGCAGGAGCAGACCGAGGACCAACGTCGCCTCGTGCAGCGCGAACTGACGGCCGATGCAGGCCCGCGCGCCCGTGCCGAACGGCTTGAAGACATGGGCGGGCCGCGCACGCACCGCCGCGGGGGCGAACCGGTCGGGATCGAACTCCTCGGGCCGCTCGCCCCACGCCGCCGGGTCGCGGTGCAGCAGCGTGGCAAGGACGAGCGCCCAGCCGCCCGCGCGGACCGGATGGGTGCCGCCGATGGTGGTGTCGTGCAGGGCCTGGCGGGAGAAGCCGGGCGCTGTCGGCCACAGCCGCAGCGACTCGTCGAGGACGCGGCGCAGATAACGGAGCTTGGCGACCTGCTCGTACGCGGGTTCCTCCGCGTCGCCCCAGACCGCGTCGACCTCCGCCTGCGCACGGGCCAGGACCTCGGGGGAGCGCGCGAGATAGTGCAGCGCGAACGACAGGGCGCCCGAGGTCGTCTCGTGCCCGGCGACCAGGAAGGTGATGACCTGTCGGCGGATGTTCTCGGCGGAGAGCCGCTCGCCGGTGTCGGGGTGGGCGACCTCCAGCATCCGGTCGAGAAGGTCGCCGTCGCCCGGCCCCGATGCGGCGCGGCGGGCCGCGACCACGTCGTCGACGGTGCGATTGAGGTAGGCCATGTCGGCGGCGTTGCGCCGGGTCGCGCCGCGCAGGAGCAGCGGGGCGAGCGCGGGCGGCACGACGTTGCGGCGCTGGGCGTAGGAGAGCGTGCCGACCATGGCCGTCACGAAGGGGTGCGGCCTGGACCGCTCGAAGGAGCCGAAGTCGTGCCCGAAGCCGGTGCGGGCGATCGTCTCCAGGGTCAGCTTCGTCATGTCTCCGGGCACGTCCACGGACCGGCCCGCCGACTCCCGCGCGTCCCAGCGGTCGGTCAACTGCCGGGCGACGTCCAGCATCAGCGGGTGGTAGCCCGCCATCGCGTCGCGGCTGAAGCCGGGCGCGAGGATGTCGTGCGCCAGCTGCCAGTTGGGCTCGTGGTTGTACGCGGTGAACAGGCCGTCGCCGGCCACCGGCCGCAGATTGGCGACGCCCAGGCCCACATGCTTGGCGAACCTCGACTCGTCGGCCAGCTCGGCCGCGAGCTCGGCGCCCCAGACGAAGACGATCTCCTTGCCGAAGGCCTTGCGGCGGAAGATGGGCCCCAGGCTGCTGCCGATGCGCATCGAGTCCTGCACGGGCGTACGGACGTGGGCGCCGAGGACGTCACCGATCAGGGGCAGGCGGCGCGGCGGATGGGGGATGAGATCGAGGCGCGGCCACGCGAGCTCGGCGCTGCGGAATCCCCTCGGGGGCTCAGAGGACTGAGGGGGCCCAGAAGGTTCCGCAGCCCCAGCAGCCCCGGCCGTCCCAGAGCCCCCAGCCGACCCAGCACCCTCCGCCACCTGCGATGTCTGCGACACCTGCGCCATGTGTGCCATCTCCCTTGTGCCGCAGACCCGTTGAGCCTGTTGTACGCGGATTCAATAAGGCCTTCCAGTCTGGTCCCGCTGTTGAATCCACGTCAAGTAAGGTGCTCACATGGTCGCGAACCCGCAGGAGCGCACGCGCCGCAGACTCAGCACCGAGGAGCGCAGGGAGCAGCTTCTCTCGGCAGGGGCGCGGCTCTTCGCGCAGAATCCGTACGACGACGTGTGGGTCGAGCGGGTGGCCGAGATCGCGGGCGTCTCACGCGGACTGCTGTACCACTACTTCCCGACCAAGAGCGATTTCTTTGCCGCCGTGGTGCAGCGCGAGAGCCATCGCATGCTGCGCCTGACGGCGGCCGTGCCCGGAGTGCCGGTCCGCGACCAGATCGGCACGGGCCTCGACACGTTTCTCGCGTACGTCGAATCGCACGCCGAGGGCTTCCGCGCCTTCCACCGTGCGGAGGAGACGGGCGACGCCACGGTCCGCAGGATCTACCGCGAAGGCCTGGCGGCCCACGAGGACCAGATCCTGGAAGCCCTGGCCGCGGACCCCGAGACGGCGGCCACCACCCACGACCTGCCCACGCTGCGCCTGGCCGTGCGCGGCTGGCTCGCCTTCATGGTGACCGTCTGCCTGGAGTGGCTCGAGGAGCCGGAGCTGCTGCCCCGCGCACAGGTGCGTGACCTGTGCGCGAGGGCGCTGCTCGGCGCGATCGCGCCCTGAGGTGTCCCCTCGGGGTCAGGCGGCGGTGAGCCGGCGGATCTCGCGGGGGCGTGACTCGCGCTCGTCGTGGTCGAGATCGAGCCCGGCCGCCTTGACGGCGGCGAACGACGCCGCGAAGGCGTCCTCGGACTCCCATTGGACGATCGAGACCACCGCGTCGTCGGACACCCAGCAGTCGGCCGAGAGGCATCCCGCCGTCCGCCGGAACTCCTCGGCGACCCGGTGGACGCGCGCGATGAACTCCTCCTGATACGCGGCGTGCGGATAGTGGTTCGCGACCATGCCCACCTTCATGAGGCTCTCCTTGTGAGATCGGCTCGTATTGCGGTGCTGCGCAGCCTCAAAGTAACCTACATACATGTCTGTATGTGAAACAGGATGGCGTGGCGATGACAGCACGGCCTGAGGGTGTTCGCGAGAAGCAGGCGGACCGGCGCGCCCGGACCAGGAGCGCCCTGCTGGAGTCGGCCGCGCGCGGGTTCTCCACGTACGGGTACGGAAACGTGGCTCTGGAGCGGGTGGCCGCCGACGCGGGCTACACCCGGGGCGCCCTGTACCACCTGTTCGCCAACAAGGAAGACCTGGCGCTGGCCGTGGTGGAGTGGGTCGAGGAGACCTGGAACGCCGAGGTCGGCGGGCCGGCCGCCGAGGAGACCGACCCCGTCGATGCGCTGCTCGTGATGGCGCGGGGCCACGCCGTCTACTGCCGCCGTGACGTGGCCCGCGTGATGCGGGCGCTGTCGGTCGAGTTCTCCGGTCAAGACCACGCGGTCGGCCGGGCGCTCGCCGGAGTCGTCGACCGGCTCGCCACTGGATGCGCCGACCGGATCGCCGCCGCACAGGAGAGCGGTGCGATCCCACCCGGGCCACCTCCCCGTGAGGTCGCGCTCGCCTACATCGGCACCCTCGAAGGCCTGGTGAGCAGCCTCGCCGGGCACGTCCCGCACGACGTCGAACTGGTCGAGAGGGCGGTACGGGGCCTGCTGGGCCTGCCGCCCGAGGCCTACACCGTCACGGAGGTCCAGGAATGAAGCTGCCGAAGACCGCGCACACGTCACGCCCCTGGCGGATCCACGAACTCGCCCCCGACTTCCAGGTGGAGGACGTCTGGGCGCTGCCCACGCCGGGCGGCCCCGACGAACTCCCCAGGCTGGTGTCACAGACCGTCGGCGGAGACTTTCCCGAGGGCGCGCCGCTGATCGTCCGCTTCCTCTGGGCCGCCCGGTGGAAGATCGGTGCCGTGCTCCGCCTCGACCGCCCGAACGCCGGGATAGGCGCGCGCGTCCCCTCGCTGAAGGACCGGATGCCGGACGACCTGCGGGCCGCCCCGAAGGGGCCGGAGTCCGCCGACTTCCCCTTCGCTTCGCTGTACTTGCTCAAGGACGAGTGGGCGGCGGAGCTGGCCAACAAGACCGTGCACACGGTCATGCACCTGAGCTGGGTCCCGGACGGATCCGGCGGGTACCGCGGGCAGATGGCGGTCCTGGTGAAGCCGAACGGCTGGTTCGGCGCTGCCTACATGGCCGCCATCAAGCCGTTCCGGTACCTGATCGTGTACCCCGCGCTGATGCGTGTCATCGAGCGCGCGTGGCGAAAGCAGGGCGACGAGGGACGGCCGCCGGTGCCTGCGCCCCAGCCGTGAGGCGGGCGCCGAGCTCAGGCCGCCATCGCCGGCGGCCGCGTCACCGCCACCACCCGTCCGTCCGGCAGTAGTTCGCCGGTGTCGTCGAAGACGATGGTGCCGTTGCACAGCAGGCTCCAGCCCTGTTCAGGGTGGGCCGATGTGATGCGGGCCGCGAGGTGGTCGGGGCTGTCGGCGGGCGGGCACGAGGGCTGGTGGGCGCACATGGTGTACCTCCGGGTGAGGGTCGCGAACCTTGTGCGCGGCCCGGTCTTGTCTCGGTTTCTCCTTGCGTGAGTGAAGACTCCGCAGGAGCCGCCAACTCATCGTTCGGAGAGGCTACTTGTCACCTCGGGCAGGGAGGAAACCGGCCCGGAAGTGCGCCAGGAGTGTGGTACGTGACGTGGCGTCAGGGTCCGTCAGGCGGCCCGCCGCCCAGAGGAAGAAGTCGTCCGCCTCCGCGTCGATCCAGTCGTACGTCGGGTCGAAGGGGCCGGGATCCGGTGCGGGGTAAAGGAGTTCGAGGACCGTCCCCCGAGCGCCGTCGACCGTGAAGCGTCGGGTTCCGTCCGGCCCAGGCGCCTGATGAACCGTCACTGTGGCGCAGTCCCAGCGGCATTGGCCGTACTGCAGCCAGAGGACCGGTTCGCCGTCGGACGGGTCGGCGTACAGCGCCGCTGCCGCCTCCCCGCCCGCGGTGACGAAGCCGTGGCAGCGGCCGGACGCGGGGGAGAGGAGACCCGTTCGGGGATCCAGGTCCCACGTCCGGCCGTGGCGGTCGTAATCCTGAAGCAGCATGGAGGTCAGACGCGCGGCGGGATGCCGAGTTCCTGGTCGACGGCCGCGCTGGTGCGGGTCGCCGCCTCGATGACCTTCGCCCAGCTGCCGTACTTGGCGAACTGCTGGTCCGCGGTCGGGCCCAGCGGGTTGCCGTACTTCTTCATGTTCCGCTCCTCCAAGGCCTGTACCGCTTCGGGGGACATCCCGGCGCGGGTGATGTCCTTGGCCTCGTTGCGCATGTCGACGAGGACGCGGGCGATCTCCTCGTCGGAGCGGCCCTCCTCGTGCATACGGTCCGCCACGCGCTCCATGGTGTCCAGCAGCCGGTGGTAGCTCAGCCGCACCTCGCGCGCCCGCTCGCGCTCCTCCGGGCTCATCTGCCGGATCAGGCAGACAGCGGCGTCCTTGCTGGTGCACGGCTCGTCGGGCGCGGGCGGCGGCGCCAGCAGCCTGGTGGCGGACGGCGCGTGCTGCACCAGCGCGTCCGCGTGGGCGTGGGCCGGGGCGAGCAGGGTGCCGCTGAGGGTGGTGAGCAGGGGGAGCAGGAAGAGGACCACGAGGCGGGGGAGGATCCGCTGGGGGATCCGGGGGGTCCGCTTCGTGGTCGGGAGGACGGGTACGGCGGGTGGGGCGGAAGCGGCCATGAGACGGGCACGCACGTAAGGACTCTCCTTCGCCTGGGAGTTGGGGCGAAGGGGACATTACGGCTCGATAACGGCCGCGGGCTGCCACGCTCGCGGCGCGTACGGGTGACGTGCCCGACGCGCGGCGAAACGCCGCCTCACCGCACCGCGGCCGCCTCACCGGCGGCAGGCGGCCGCAGGCTCAGCGCGTGCAGCGCCAACTGCATCTCGAACTGCGCCACCGGATCGTGCAGCCGGTCACCGAACACCTCGTCCAGCTGCCGCAGGCGGTAGCGGACCGTCTGCGGGTGCACGGCGAGGCGCGTGGCCACCTCGCTCGCGTTGTGCCCGCACCGCAGCCAGCACAGGAGGGTCTCGGCGAGGCGCTCCCGCTGCGGCGAGCGCACCTCCTTGAGCGGCAGCAGATGCCGCTGCGCGAGCGCGTCGATCAGCGCCTCGTCGTGGAAGAGCACCAGCGTCGCGAGATGGTCGGCGCAGTGCAGCAGGCCCGCGCGGGGCAGGATGCCGCGCCGGGACAGCTCAAGGGCGTCAAGGGCCCAGCGCAGCGAGCGCGCGCCCTCGTGCAGCGCGACCGTGGGACCGATCACCGCGCGCAGGCCCTGCAGCGCGGCGGCGATCGAGCGGGCCCGCCCCGGGCCCTCCGGGTCGGGCACCACGATGCAGCCGGGCTGTTCGGAGAAGCGCGCGAGGAACTCCGGAGGCACGATGGGCCTGATGGTCTCCGGGGTGAGGGCGTGGTCGATGACGACGACGGCCACCTCGCGCGGGATGGGCCACTGGGCGGTCTGCGCGAGATCGGCGATGGCCTCCGCCGAAGCGGGAGGATCGGCGGTCAGCAGGTCGATGAGGCGGGCCCGGCGCTGCTGCAGCTCGCCCGCCGCGTGCAGCCTGGCCTCGGTGTAGCCCGCGGTCGTCGCCGCGGCCATCTCGTCCAGGTGCAGGAACAGCGCCTCGCCGAAGGCCGCGAGGACGTGCCGGGGCAGCAGGTCGGCGTCGACCAGGGCGTTGACCCGGCGCCAGGTGACGCGCGCGCCCAGGCGCAGCGCCGACTGGAAGGAGTCGAGGCTGCGGCCCTCGTCCGCCTCGCCCCTGCCGATGTTCTGGTACGTGGCCTTCACCGACTCCCAGTCGGTGTCCGGGTGTGCCATCCGGGCCAGGAACCCCTCAAGGGCCTGCTCCACACCCCGGTTCACGACGTGCATGTACGTGTCGTCGGTCGGGCGTGCGTACTCCGGTATCTCCGTGCGGATGGCCCGCACCACCTCCGATGTGATGTCGTCGAGAAACGGTCTCACGTGATCGTGGAGGCCCGAGGGGAAGGCTCTGAACGCGGCGTACGACTCCTCTGCCGGGGTGCCCGCGGACGCGGGTGCGCCTGCCGGGGGTGTGCCGGGGGGCAGTGCCGAACCGTTCACCATGGCGTGCTCCCTCTGCGCGCGGGGGACAAAGGTTTGGTGAAGATACCGCCGGGGATGCGTGGCGGCCCGTCAAGGACGGACAGACATGATGCTGCCTCTCGTCACCCGGGTGACAAGAGGCAGCGCGTGCGAACTCGGTCACGGAAGCAGGCAGTTGCCGAACTCCGGCTTGCCATCGAAGCGGTCGCCGAGCCACTTGACCGCGTCGTCCTTCGCCAGTTGATCAGTCGTCAGGTGCTCACCCGGATACACCTTCCACTGGGTGGTGATGTTCGCCTCGCAGTACGCCTTGCGCGTCGCGTCCTCGGTCTCGACCGGGATGACTTCCTCCAGCGCACCGCGGTACTGAAGGACGGGGAAGTCGATCTCGTACGTGGCGCCGGAGCCCGCCCGGCCGATGCCGACGCCGAGCTTCTGCGCGTCGACGACCTCGCCCCACGTCCTGCCGTCCGTGCCCTTGAGCGCGTAGAGCTGTTCGAAGCTCAGCCGGTCCTTGGTGTTGTCCTCGATCTTCTGGCCGGCGAGGGTCGAGATCGTACCGGCCAGACAGTGCGACCTGGCCTTCTTGAGGGTCTCCTCGCCCTGGCCGTTCATGAGCTCGTCGAACGGCATCCGGGGGTACGCGGAGGACAGGCCGAGCACGGCGTCGACCATGAAACCCGCGAACGGGCTGCCGTTGAGCGCCTTGGCGACCACCTTCAGATCGCCCGGCACACCGCCGGACGCGTCCCCGGCGACGTCGAGCTCAGGAGCGTACGAAGCCGCGAGCTGCGCCGCCCACAGGCTGGCCGCACCGCCTTCGGAGTAGCCCCACAGGCCGACCTTCGTCCTCGGGTCGAGGCCGCTGCCGGGGATCTCGGGAGCGGTGCGCGCGATGTCGAGGAGTGCGTGACCGGCGTCGGCGCCGGAGACGTACGGATGGGTCTGGCCGTCGAGATAGCCGGCGCCGTCCGTGGCGGCGACGGCGTATCCGGCCTTCAGGAGCGCCGCGATGTTCTCGCCCTCGTACTCGTCCTGGAACGCGCCCGCGAGCTGCTTGGAGAACGCGCACTGCGAACCGAGCCCCAGCGTCCCGGGGTTGAAGGCCACGACGGGTCGGCTGCCGCGTCCCTTCCACTCCGCGTCGGGCACGGCGACGGTGCCGGATACCGCGACCGCCTTGCCCGCGTTGTCCTTCGAGCTGTACTGGACCTTCCAGGCGCGCATCGGGATGTCGCCGGGCACGTGGGGGAGTTCGGTGGCCCGGCAGGCGATGACGCTGCCGGGGTCGCTCGGCACGCCGCCGGGCACCTGGTAGATCCGCTCGTCCGGGGCGTCGCACGCCGCCGTCGCGTCCGGGGTCGCGGCGGCGCCCGCGGTCAGGGTCGGCACGCCGAGGCCCAGACCCGCAAGGGCGACGGCCGCGGTCAGCGCGAGCAGCCTCTTCTTCCGTTTCGCTCTTGGCCTGCGCACGGGTGCTCCTTCGGTTCGAGGGGGCCCTCGATGGGGCGTTCGAGGGGGGTCGCTGTGCACGCTGTGAAGTTACGGAGCAGTAACCAGGCCTTGATAGTCAGTGGAACCACAGCCCGTCGCGCCGGAACTGTGCGTGGGGCACAAGTGACGACCCGCCCTCCTGCGCCACGATCAGGTCATGACCGAGCCACAGGTGACGGCCCAGGACCCACGACCTTGGCTCCGTTTCTACGCCGCCGGGGTGCCGCACCGTCTGCGGGTCCCCGACGTCACGCTCCCCGACCTGCTCGACACGGCGGCCCGGCGACACGGCGGCCGGTCCGGCTTCCGGGGGTTGCACCGCGCAGTGGGCGCATGCGCCGAAAGGCTGCGGACGCTGGGTGTCCGGCGCGGCGACCGGGTGGCGCTCGTCCTGCCCAACTGCTCGTGGTTCGCGGTGGCGTGGCATGCGGTGCTGCGGCTCGGGGCCGTCGTGGTGGCCGTCGATCCCGGGGCTTCCCCGCAGGTGCTGAGGCATCAACTGGCCGACTCGGGCGCGGTATTGGTCCTTGCCGCCGACTCCGCGGGGGAGCGGCTCGACGCGGTGCGTGGTGACACGTGGGTACGGGACGTCGTCAGCGTGCCGGTGGGCGGGCAGTGGCCGGGGCGCGGCCGTATACGGAAGCCGGTCCGGACGAAGCGGGTCGTCCGGTCCCAGTCGGGCGGTGGCGGGCCCGAGCCGGGCGGCGCCGGGCCTGAGGCGGGCGGCACCGGGCCTGAGCCGGGTGATCTGGCCGTCCTCGCGTACGTCGCCCCTGAGGGGCCCGCGGCGATGCTCACCCACGCGAACCTGGTCGCGGCGGCCCATCAACTGGCCGTATGGCACCCGCAGTTGTGTGGTGGCCAGGAGACCGCACTGGCCGTCACGCCCCTGTGGCGCCCGCACGGGCTGCTGTTCGGGCTGACCGCCCCACTGCTCACCGGCGCGCGTACCGCCCTCCTGCCGGATCCCGACCCGCAAGCACTCCTGCGCACGGCACGCCGCCGGAAGGCGACCCTCCTGGCGGCCGAACCCGCAGACTGTCGAGGCCTCCTCCAGCGCCCCGCCCACGAGTTGGAGGCCCTCGGCACCGTGCGGACCTGGCTGACCGAGACGCTGGACGCCGGGACCGCCGACCGGATCCGCGGCTCCGTCGACGCGGTGCTCGTCGAGGGCTACGGCGTGCCGGAAGCCTCCGGCGCCGTCCTCGCCAACCCGCGCGGGGCCAATGCCCGCCCCGGCACGTCCGGCCTGCCCCTGCCCGGCACCGAGGTCCGCATCGGTCAGGAGGGCGCCCCGGAGGTCGAGCTGCCGCCGGGGTGCGCCGGTGAACTCCTGGTGCGGGGGCCGCAGGTGTGCGCGGGCTACTGGGGCGACCCTGCGGCGACGGCGCGGCGGCTGCTGCCGGGCGGGTGGCTGCGTACGGGCACTCTCGCGGTACTGGGGCCGGACGGCTACGCGACCGTCATCGGCGACGTCAGCGACATGAGCAACACCGGCGGCACCCGGGGCCTCGCGTCACACCCCGTCCAGGAACGCCCCCGTCCGTGACGCGCTGGCCCGCGCGATCTCCTTCGGCGTGCCCTCCGCCACGATCTCGCCGCCCGCCGCGCCGCCTTCGGGGCCCAGGTCGACGACCCAGTCCGCGGCGCGGACGACGTCGAGGTTGTGCTCGATGGTGATGACGGTGTTGCCCGCGTCGACCAGGCGCTGCAGGACGCCGAGCAGGCGCGCCGTGTCGGCGGCGTGCAGGCCGGTCGTGGGCTCGTCCAGGAGGTACAGGGTGCGCCCCGTGGCCCGGCGGCCCAACTCCTTCGCGAGCTTGACGCGTTGTGCCTCGCCGCCGGAGAGGGTGGTGGCAGGCTGGCCCAGCTGGAGGTACCCGAGGCCGACGTCGGACATCCGCTGGAGCCGCGTCGCCGCCCCCGGCACGGCGGCGAAGACCGTCAGCGCCTCGTCGACGGTCATGCCGAGGACCTGCGCGATGTCGTGACCGCCGTACAGCGCGGCCAGCACATCGGGCCTGAAGCGACGGCCTCGGCAGGCCGGGCAGCGCACCTCCACATCGGGCAGGAAGTGCATCTGCACCGTCAGCACACCCGCGCCCGTGCACCGTTCGCAGCGGCCACCCGCCACGTTGAAGGAGAAGTGCCCTGCGGTGAGACCCCGTTGACGTGCGTCGGGGCTCGCGGCGAACGCCTCGCGGATCGGCGTGAAGGCGTCCGAGTACGTCGCCGCGTTCGACCGCGGCACCCGGCTGATCGCCTGCTGGTCGATGGTCACGACCTTGTCGATGTGCTCCCAGCCCTCGATGCCGTCATGGGCGCCCGGAGCGTCGTTCGCACCGTGGAAGCGCTGCCGTGCCGCACGCCCCAGGATGTCGAGCACCAGCGACGACTTGCCCGAACCCGAGGGTCCGCTCACCGCGACGAGCCGCCCCAGCGGCAGTCGCGCCGTGACGTTCTTCAGGTTGTGCGCCCGTGCCCCGCGGATGACCAGCTCGGCACCGGACGCGGGCGCCCGCAGCGCGGGAAGCGGCATCGCGAGGCGCCCGGACAGATGGTCGCCGGTGACCGAACCGGTGGTGGCCGCCACTTCGTCCGGCGAACCGGCGGCCACGATCTGCCCGCCGTCGCGGCCCGCTCCGGGGCCGACGTCGACGACGTGATCGGCCGCGCGCAGCACATCGAGGTCGTGCTCGATGACCAGGACCGTGTTGCCCAGGTCGCGCAGGCGGCGCAGGACGTCGACCAGGCGGGCGGTGTCCGCGGGGTGCAGGCCGATGGTCGGTTCGTCCAGGACGTACAGCACACCGGTGAGTCCCGAACCGAGCAGCGCGGACAGGCGAAGGCGCTGGGTCTCGCCCGCCGACAGGCCGGGCGTGGCACGCTCCAGGGTGAGATAGCCGACGCCGACGTCGACGAGGCGGCGCACGCGCTCGCGCAGATCGTCCACGATCGGCTCGGTGACCTGCCACGCCTCGCCATCCGTGACATGCGCCCGCAGTCCGTCGATCCACCCGGCGAGCTCGTCGAGGGGCAGGCGTGACGCGTCGACGATGGTCAGCCCGGCGACGGTGACCCGTCGGGACTCCGGACGCAGACGGGTGCCTTCGCAGTCCGGGCAGACGTCGTTGACGAGGAACTTCTCCGCCTTCTCGCGGTAGGCGGCGTCGTCGATGCGCTCGGCGTAGCGCCGCAGCATGTTCGTGACCACGCCCTCGAAGCGGCCGCGGGCGACCGTCGACGGCGGTGCGGCATCGGGGAAGTGGCGGCGGAACTGCTCGCTCTGCACGCCGTGAAGAAGCAAGTCCCTTTGGGGTGCGCCCAGTTCACGTACGGGTGTGTCCGCGTCGAAAGTGAAGCCGTAGTGCTCACCGGCGGCGCGCAGGATCGGGATGTTGCGTGCGGTCAGGACGGGGAGCCAGCCGAGCACGGCGCCGCCCGCGACGCTCAGGGTGTCGTCGACCAGGCGCTTCACATCGGCCTGGAAGACGGTGCCGATGCCGGTGCAGGTCACGCAGGCACCGGCGGGTTTGTTGAAGGAGAAGGTCCCCATCACCATGCCCGGGACCGACGTCCCGCAGTGCGGGCAGGGGAGTGCGGGCTGTTCGTCGTCCGGCGACGCGCCGTCGGCGGGCTCGGTGCCTGACGGCTCGTCGTCCCAGAGCTCGTCGCCGCTCACGCGGTACGCGGGCGGGACGTCCTGCCCGCATGCCGGACACGGGCGGTGCCCGATGCGCGCCCACAGCAGACGCAAATACGTGAAGACCTCGGTGACCGTGCCGACCGTCGACCGGGGGCTGCGGTTGGTCAGATGCTGGTCGACGCTGATCGACGGCGAGAGGCCGGTGATCGAGTCGACCGCGGGCTTGCTGACGAAGGTGGTGACCAGGCCGAGCGACTCCAGATACTGCCGCTGACCTTCCCGGTGCAGGGTGTCGAAGGCGATCGTCGACTTGCCGGAGCCGGAGAGGCCGGTCAGGACGACGAGTTGGTTCTTGGGGATGGCGAGCGAGACGTTCTTGAGGTTGTGAAGGCGCGCGCCCTTGATGCGGATCGAATCGGTGGTTGCGGTGCTGGCATCCATGGCTTCGAGTGTTCCATTGAAGTCCTTGTTGAGACTTTTGCGCGAGAAGTGCCTCAAGGGCTGGGCCTCTGAGCGGATAACCTTCAACTCGGGTGTTGAGCAGCAGTCGGGAGAGGTCCTTCATGAGTCGAGCCGAGACGGCACTTCGTCCCGTCGATCTGGCCCGTGCGGCCGGTGTCTCCGCCCAGCAGATCCGCAACTACGCCGACGCGGGCATCCTGCCGCCCACCCCGCGCACGCCCGCCGGATACCGCAGGTTCGGCACCCGCCACCGCGACGCCCTGCTCACCTATCGCGCGCTCCTCCCGGGTTACGGCCTCGACACCGCCCAGGCGATCATGCGGGCCGTCCACGCGGGCGACGTGCCGCTGGCGCTCACCCTCGTCGACGCCGGGCACGCGGCGCTGCACGAACAGCGGCTCTCCCTCCGGGCGGCGGGCGAGGCGCTCGAAGCCGTCGCGAAGGAGACCCCTGACAACGCGCCGGACACCCCCCCGGACGATGCCCCGCAGACCTCCTCGCCGCCCGCCACACCACCGCGCCTGCGCATCGGCGAGGTGGCCGCCCGCCTCGGTGTGCGCACCTCGGCGCTGCGGGTGTGGGAGTCGGCGGGCCTCCTGGCGCCCCAGCGCGAACCGGTCACTCACTACCGCTGGTTCAGCCCCGCCGACGTACGCGACGCCCGCATCGTCAGCATCCTCCGGCAGGGCCACTACCCCCTGCCCCAGATCCACGCCGTCCTCGACGGCCTGCGCGAGACGGGCAGCCCCGACGCGCTCCGGGCGGCCATCGCGCAGCGCCTCGCGGGCGTCACCGCGCGCGCGACCGCCATGCTGGCGGCGTCCGGCCGGCTTCATCAGTACGTCACGGACGCACCGGACCCGCAGGAATACGTCACGGACGCACCGGCCCCGTAGGAGTACGTCACTGGCGCACCGGGCGGCGGGTCATCCGCTTGACCCCGGTCGGCGTCCCCGGACGCCGGTGCCGGGCCGGACGCCGCAGGGTGACGGCGGTGACGACGGCGCCCAACAGGACGCAGAGCGCGGCCAGTTGAAGTCCGGTGTCGTAGCCGTCGAGGAAGGCGCTGCGCGGATCGGCGCCGCCCCGCAGTGCCGTGCGCTCCGTACGGGTCAGGACCACGCCGACCAGGACGACCCCGAACACCCCGGAGATCTCGCGGGCCGCGCTGACGAGCCCCGAAGCCATGCCGGTGCGCGTCGCGGGGACGTCGGCGACGGAACGTACGGTCAGCGGAGTGGTCAGGGCGGAGCCCGCGCCGATCAGGAGCAGCCCCGGCTGCAGATCCCAGTACTGCGCGTGCAGCCCCGTCCCCGACACCCACACGAGCCCGCCCGCGACGAGGACGAGACCCCCGGCGATGGACCAGTGCGCCCCCACCGCCTTCGCCGCACGCTCGGCGAACGGCGTCGTCACGAGCAGCGCACCGGCCAGCGGCAGGAAGGCGAGACCCGCCTTGGTGGGTGAGAAGCCGAGCACGCGCTGGAGATAGAGCGCGGTGAAGAAGAACACGCCGTTGACCCCGATGCCCCACAGCACCTGAGCCGCAGCACCGCCGCTCAGTGAACGGTTGCGCAGCAGTCGCAGATCCACCAGCGGCAGAAAGGTCCGGGACTCGACGACGAGGAACGCGATCCCGGTGGCCAGCGAAAGCCAGAGGCAGAGCGGCACGGGCGGCGTGCTGAAACTGTGCTCCCCGCCCCTGACCAGGCCGTACGTGAGGAGGAAGAGCGAGGTCGTGGACAGTGCGACGCCCGGCAGGTCGAGGAGCGGCAGCAGGCCGTGCCGTACGCGATCGACGGCCCGCGGGACCGCGGGCACCAGGAGCAGGGCAATGATGCCGAAGGGGACGTTGAGCAGGAACACCCAGCTCCAGTCCCAACGTTCGGTGACGAACCCGCCCACCACGGGACCCAGCGCCAGCGCGACCGCGAGCGCCGCCGTCCACAGGCCGACCGCCATGGCGCGCCTGCGGGCGGGCAGATCGGCGGCGACCACCGCGAGCGAGGCGGGGATGACGAGCGCCGCACCCACGCCCTGCACCGTGCGCGCCGCGATGAGCGTCCCGCCGCTGTCGGCGAGGGCGGCCGCGAGCGAGGCCGCGGTGAAGACGACGATCCCCGCCGCGAGGACCAGCCTTCGGCCGAGCAGATCCGTGAGCCTGCCCCCGGCCGGCAGGAGCGATCCGAAGCTCAGAACGTAGCTGGTGGCCACCCACTCCAAGTCGGTGACGGTCAGGCCCAGTTCACGCTGGACCGTGGGCAGGGCGACATTGATGACGGTGTTGTCCAGCGTCGTGATGAAACCGGCCAGGGCGAGCATCGCCAGAAGCGCGGTCAGCCTGCCCCGGCCCACGTGCGGCTCCCCTCGGTCGCGATGCGGTTCCGCTGCCGGATTCTCCGGGGCGCCGACAGGTCGCCGCTGCTGCCCATGGCGCCGAATCCAGGGCCATGGCTTATCAATCGAGTGACAGAGCGTGTCAGACGATCTGTCAGCAACCCGTCTTACTCATGGGTCACATCCGGGCGGAACCTGGTGCACCGCTCGTCCCGGTCCCCGCGCTGTCCAGTTGGAGCCGCCATGTTCAGCCCGCAGTCCCCACCGTCCCCGCAGCCTCTCCAGCCGCCCGAAGGCCCGCTGCTGACCGACCATTTGGCGTACTGGGCCGAGCGTCGCCCGCACCAACGCGCCTTCACCTACGTGGAATTCCCCGAGCCCTCCTCGCCCGGCCTGCACCACACCCTCGGCTGGCAGGGTCTCGACGTCCGCGCCCGCGCGGTCGCCGCGAGGATCGCCGCGGTCGCGGGCCCCGGTGAGCGGGCGGCCCTGCTGCTCCCGCAGGGCCTCGACTACACGGCGGCGTTCCTCGGCTGCCTCTACGCGGGCGTGATCGCGGTGCCGCTCTTCAGTCCCGAACTCCCTGGCCATGAGGGAAGGTTGTCCGCCGTACTCGCCGACTGCGAGCCCGCGTGCGTACTGGCCGACTCGGGCACCGCCGCCGGGGTCGAGCGCTTCATGGCCGCGCAGGGGCTGCCGTCCGTGCCGGTGGTTCCGGTGGACCGGGCAAGCGTGGACAGGGCAGGCGTGGACGGGCCGGGCGCGACGCCCGCGAGCGCCCTTCCGGCACGCATCGAACCGGACGACATCGCCTACCTCCAGTACACCTCCGGCTCCACGCGCAGCCCCGCGGGCGTCGTGATCAGCCACGCCAACGTGGTGGCCAACGCCCGCCAGGCCATCGAGGCCTTCGCGGCCGACGCGGCGAGCAGCACGACCGTCGGCTGGCTTCCGCTCTTCCACGACATGGGCCTCGTCCTGAGCGTGGCAGCGCCCGTCGTCGGCGGTTTCCCCTCGGTCCTCATGGACCCGGTGGCCTTCCTGGAGCACCCGGTGCGCTGGCTGCGGCTGCTCGCCGCCTATCCCGGCACGATCAGCGCGGCCCCCAACTTCGCGTACGACTACTGCGCGAGCAGGGTCGACAGGGAGGAGGCCGCCGAGCTGCGCCTCGACCGCGTCAAGGTCCTCATCAACGGCAGCGAGCCCGTCCGCCCCGGCACCGTCGACCGCTTCCGCGACGCGTTCGCCGACGCGGGCCTTGCACCCGCGGCCCACTGCCCGGCGTACGGCCTCGCCGAGGCCACCGTGTTCGTGACGACCGACACCTTCGCCGAACCCCCCACGGTCCTCGCGTGCGACCCGCTCGCCCTGTCCGAAGGACGGCTCGACTTACGGGAGTCGACGGCTCTGGAAGCGACACACCTGGTCGCCTGCGGCACCCCGGCAGGGCAGGAGCTGCGCATCGCCGACCCGTCGACCGGCGCGGCCCTGGATCCGGGCGAGGTCGGCGAGATCCAGCTGCGCGGGCCCAACATCGGCCTCTGCTACTGGAAACGCAACGGGCTCTCCGAGGAGGTGTTCGGCTTCCGTCCACCCGATGCCACAGCGCACGACGGCGAGGCGGGATGGCTGCGCACGGGGGATCTCGGCGCCCTCCACGAAGGCAGGCTGTACGTCACCGGTCGGCTCAAGGACCTGATCATCGTGGACGGCCGCAACCACTACCCCCAGGACATCGAGGAGACCGTGCAGTCGGCCGTCGATCTCGTACGCCGCGACCGGCTCGCCGCGTTCCGCGTGCCCTGGACGGGTACGGAGACCGACGTCCTGGTCGTGGTCGCCGAGCACCGGCGGGGTGCGCGGCCCACCGAACAGGACCTGCTCGCCGCCCTGCGCACCGCCACGGCCGCCGTCTCGGCCCGGCACGGACTGCGCCTCGCCGAACTCCTCCTCATCCCGCCGGGCTCGCTGCCGAGGACGAGCAGCGGCAAGGTCGCCAGAGCCGCGGGCCGGGCGCGCTACCTGCTCGGCGCCTTCGGCGAGGGGGGCCGGGGCGGCGCGGAGGGCACACGATGAGGGACGTGGGCCGCGCGGAGATCCGGGCCGAGATCGTCGAGAGCCTGAGCGCCTGGTACGGCCTCGCCGCCGAGGAGATCGCCGACGACCGTCCGCTGGCGGAGCTGGGGCTGACCTCCCGCGACGCGGTCGTCCTCACGGCACGTCTCGGCGACCTCGTGGGCACCCGGCTGCCCGCGACGCTGCTTTGGGAGGCGTCGACGATCGGCGCGCTCGCGCAGCGGGTGGCGCGCGGCGAACCGGAGGACGGCGGTTCGCCGTCACAGGTGGATGCCCCCAACACCCCTTCTGCGGAGGGCGATGCGCCGGTCGCGGTCATCGGCATCGGCTGTCGGCTGCCCGGCGGAGCCACCTCGCCCGCCGCGTACTGGCGGCTCCTGAGCGAGGGCCGCGACGCCGTGGGAACCGTCGGCGACGACCGCTGGGCGCCCTTCCTGCGGGACGGGAAGAGCCTGCCGGACGACATCAGCAGGCACGGCGGGTTCCTCGCGGACGGGGACATCGACGGCGTGGCCGGCTTCGACGCCGAGTTCTTCGGCATCGGCGCGGACGAGGCCACCGCCATGGACCCGCAGCAGCGCATGCTGCTCGAGGTCGTCCGCGAGGCCGTCGACCACGCGGCGCTGCCCACGCCGTCCCTCGCGGGCACCCGTACCGGAGTCTTCGTGGGCATCAGCGGCAACGAGTACGCCCATCTCACCACCGCGGACCCGGAGTCGATCGGCGCCTGGACCTCACCGGGCGCGGCCCTGAGCATCGCCGCGAACCGCCTCTCCTACCTCCTGGACCTGCGCGGCCCGAGCATGGCCGTCGACACGGCGTGCTCCTCCTCGCTCGTCGCCGTGCACCACGCGGTCCGCAGTCTCGGCACGGCGGAGAGCGACATGGCGCTCGCCGCCGGGGTGAACCTGCTCCTTTCCCCCGCGGTGACCCTCGGCTTCCAGCGGGCGGGTGCACTGGCCGCCGACGGCAGGTGCAAGGCCTTCGACGCGGCGGCCGACGGCATGGTGCGCGGCGAGGGCTGCGGCGTCGTCGTCCTCAAGCGCCTAGCGGACGCGGAGCGCGACGGCGACCGCGTCCTCGCGGTCATCGAGTCGACCGGCGTCAACTCGGACGGCCGCTCGAACGGCCTCACGGCGCCGAGCGCTCAGGCCCAGCGCGCGCTCCTGGAGCAGTGCCATGCGACGGGGCCCGAGACCGTGGACTACGTCGAGGCGCACGGCACGGGCACAGCGCTGGGCGACCCCGTCGAGGCGTCCGCGCTCTCGGCCGCGCTCGGCCCGGGGCGCGGGCGGGCCGCCGACCAGCCGCTGCTCATCGGCTCGGTGAAGACGAACATCGGCCACCTGGAAGCGGCGGCGGGCATCGCGGGGCTCATCAAGACGGTCCTGTCCCTGCATCACGACGAGATCCCGTCCCATCTGCACTTCACCGCGCCGGGCCCGCACGCCGACCTCGACGCACTCGGCCTGCGCGTCGTCACCGGCCCCGAGCCGTGGCCCCGCTACTCGGGCACCGCACGGGCGGGAGTCTCGGCGTTCGGCTTCGGGGGCACGAACGCCCACGTGGTCCTGGCCGAGCACCGCGCGCCGCGCCGCGCACGCCCCGCGTCCACCGGGCCTGCCGTCGCCCTGCTCGACGGGGTCACCGAGGACCGCGTACGCGCGTACGCGGGTGAGTTGGCCCAGTGGCTGGCAGGGCCGGAAAGCCGCTCCGTCCACCCTGCGGACCTGGCCCGGACACTGGCGGGCCGCGTGGGACGGGGCCGCCACAGGGCGGCGGTCGTCGCGCGGGGCCGGGAGGAGATGGCCACGGTGCTGGCCCGTCTTGCCGGGCGGGAGCCCGATGGGCGGGTGGTGGTCGGGGCGCCCGTGTCCGCGGGTGGTGCGGGGGCGGTGTGGGTGTTCTCCGGGTACGGGTCGCAGTGGGCCGGAATGGGCCGTGAACTCCTCGCCACAGAGCCCGAGTTCGCAGCAGCCGTCGACCGTCTCGAGCCGCTGCTGCACGACCAGGCGGGCATCTCCCTGCGGGACTGCATGGATCCCGGCGCCGATCTGACCTCGCCCGCCGTCGTCATGCCCGCCCTCTACGGGATGCAGGTCGCCCTCGCCGCGCTGTGGACGTCGTACGGCTTCGAGCCCGCGGCCGTGATCGGCCACTCCATGGGGGAGATCGCCGCGGCCGTCGCCTGCGGCGCCCTCGACGAGGCCACCGGGGCGCGGGTCGTCGCAGTACGTTCGCGGCTCCTCGCCGGGCTCACGGGCGGCGCCATGGCCGTGGTGGACCGCCCCGGCGAGCACATCGAGGCCCTGGCCGCCGACTTCCGCACGCTTCAGGTCGCCGTCCACGCGTCCCCCGCGCAGAGCGTGGTCACCGGCTCCACCGACGATGTGCGCTCGCTCGTCGACCATGTCACCAGGGAGGGCGGCTTCGCGCGTTCCCTGCGCGTCACCGGCGCGGGGCACTCGCCCGATGTCGACCCGCTGCTCGCCGAGTTCGCCCGGGAGCTCGGCGCCGTGCGGCACACACGGCCCGGCTGCCGCCGCTACTCCACGGTCCTTGCCGATCCGCGCGACCCCGCGCCCTGCGACGTCGACTACTGGGCGGCCAATCTGCGGCGACCCGTCCGCTTCCGTCAGGCGGTGCGTGCCGCCGCGGACGACGGCCACCGTGTGTTCGTCGAAGTGGCCCCGCATCCCACGCAATTGCATCCGCTGACCGAGACGCTGCGGGACGCGGACGCCGACGGTTCGCTGATCCTGCCGACCCTGCGCCGCGACACCGACGACGCGCTCACCTTCCGTACCTCCCTGGCCTCACTGCTCGTACGCGGGGCGGGTGGGCTCCCCGAGCCTCGCGAGCGCCTGCATCCAGGGGCGCGCATCGTCGACATCCCTCCACCGCGCTGGCGCCATCGCCGCTTCTGGGCGGGGGAGGAGCCCGGCCCGCATGAGACGCCGCGTCACGCCCCGGCCCCGGTCCCGACCTGCGCCACTGGATCGCTCGACCGCCTGCGCGGCTGCGTGGCCGACGTCATGGGCTACACACCCGACCGCATCGACGCCGACATCCCCCTCACCGACCTGGGCCTCGACTCGCTCACCGCGGCACGCATCCGGACCGCGGTGGAGCGAGAGTTCGGCGTGGAGGTGGAACCAGGGGTGCTGCTGCGGCAGGCGACGCTGAGGGGGGTCGCCGACCTGCTGTCGGAGGGGCAGCCGGCCGGGCGTCCGCGGGGCGGGGGCGCGACGTCCCCGGCGACGTCCCTCGTGACGTCCCCTGCGGTTTCCCTCGCTCCGTCCCCCGCGGCTTCCCGCGGGGGTGGGCCGCGCCCTTCACGGCCGGGAAGGAGTGGAGCGGTGGCGGAGGACGAGGGGCCTCTTCGTGTCCTCGCCGACGCGGGCGGCGGCACCCCTCTCTTCCTGGCCCATGCCGCGGGCGGCACCTCGGAGGTGTACGCACGCCTGGCCGAACGGCTTTCCGGCACCCGCCCCGTCTACGGCTTCGACAGGCTGGCCGCTCCGGAGGAACTCCGGCCCCGCGCGGAGCACTTCGCGGATCGCATCCGTGCGGTGTGCCCGAATGGGCCCTGGATCGTAGGTGGTTGGTCCTACGGGGGCCTCCTCGCCCAGGAGGCCGCGAGGCTCCTGGCGCGGCACGGCGACGTCAGGGCCCTGGTCCTCCTCGACTCCGTGCTGCCCCTGCCCCCGCCCTCGGGCCTGTCCCCACTGCAGGAAGCCCGCCGCCGCTACGCCGATTTCGCCGCGTACATCACCCGCACGTACCGCACCCACCTCTCCCTGCCCTACGAGGAACTGGCACGCAGGGACGACGCCGAGCAGATCGCCCTCGTCATGAAGCTGCTGGAGCAGGCCGTCGACCTGCCCCGGGCCGTCCTCGATCATCAACGCACCTCGGCCCTCGACCTGCGCAGCGGTGAACGCCACACCCCCGGCCCGTACACCGGCCGGACCCTCCTCTACCGGGCCACCGAACCGGCCCCGCACACCGTGCGCGACGCCCGCTACGAACGGGACGACGCAAGCCTCGGCTGGGACGCCCACTGCACCGACCTCACGGTCACGCCACTGCCGGGGCACCACCTCTCCCTGCTCGACCCCCCGGTCGTGGACACGCTCGCCGAGCACCTGACCCGTGACCTGCCCGATGTCCGACCCACCTGACCGCTGACCGCCCCTCCTGGAAGAGGACCACCCCCATGCCGCAGAAGCACCGCAGACCACGCAGGAAGCTGGCCGCACTCGCCGCTGTCACCGCACTCCTCGCCACCGGTGGCGCCCTGGGCACCTCCACCGCCCTGGGGGCGCCCACCGCTTCGCCGGTGGCGGCCCGATCCGCCGAAGGGCCGCGCGTCGTCGGCGAGGAGTGGCTCGACTCCCGCACCGTCGACCTCACCGTCGACTCACCCGCGGTGGGCAAACAGCTTCCCGTACGCGTCATCCTGCCGACCCGCTTCAAGGAGCAGCCGGACCGCACATGGCCCGTGCTCTACCTCCTCCAGGGCGCCCACGACGACTACACATCCTGGACCCGCGAGACGGACGTCGAGGAGTTCCTGGCCGACAAGGACGTCATCACCGTGATCCCGGCGTCGGGCCCCACCGGCATCCCCACCGACTGGTGGAACCACGGCAGCCCCACCGCCCCCGACTACGAGACCTTCCAGGTCGAGGAGTTGACGGGCCTCCTGCGCGACACCTACCGCGCGAACGGCACCCGCGCCGTCGCCGGGGTCTCCACCGGCGGCTACGGCGCCATGGCGTTCGCCGCACGGCACCCCGGCACCTTCGGCGCGGCGGCCTCGTACAGCGGCGTCCTGGACACGACGGCCCTCGGCATGCCGACGGTCATGAACGCCATCGTCGCGCGGGAGTTGCAGCTTCCCTCCGCCCTCTGGGGCAGTCCCTTCCTGCACCGGGAGAACTGGAACCGTCACAACCCCGCAGCCCTGGCCGAGCGCCTCGCCGGAACCCGGCTGTACGTCTCCCAGGGCAGCGGTATCCCCAGCAGCGACTTCGGCAATCTCGAAGGGGCGGTCCTCGAAGGCACGCTGTGGGGCCAAGCGCGGGGATTCGCGCGGCAGTTGGACCGCGCCGGTGTCCCGGCGACGGTCCACTTCTACCGCGGCGGCTCGCACGCCTGGCCCTCCTGGCAGCAGGAGTTCAAGGCTTCCTGGCCGACGCTGGCGGCGGGCCTTGGGCTTCCGGCGACGGCGCGCTGACGTCGGCGGCGAGGCGGGCCAGCCTCCGCTCGTCCGGCCAGCGCACCGCACTCGCCCACGAGGCCAGCTCGAAGAGGCGTATCAGCCGGGCGCTGGAGTCGAGCTGGCCGCGCAGCACCCCGTGCCGGGCGGACGTCGGGTCGGCGTGGTGGAGGTTGTGCCAGGACTCGCCGCCGGAGAACGGGGCGAGCCACCACACATTCCCGGAGCGGTCCCGGACCCGGAAGGGGCGGTCCCCGCTGATGTGGCAGATCGAGTTGATCGACCAGGTGACGTGATGGAGCAGACCGATGCGTACGAGCCCGGCCCAGAAGAAGGCGGACCAGGCCGCTCCGGAGTCCCAGCTCCCCTCGCCCCAGAGGCCTCCGGCCACGGCGGGCGCGCCGAACGAGAACAGCACGATCAGCGGCTGCCACCGTGCCACCAGGGCCAGATCGCGGTCGGCGAGGAGGTCGGGGACGTACTTCTGCTGGTTGGTCCTGTCGTTGTTGAACGTCCAGCCGACGTGCGCCCACGCCATGCCCTTGAGCAGAGCGCGCACGGAGGTGCCGAACCGCCAGGGGGAGTGCGGGTCGCCGGGCTGGTCCGCGAACTGGTGGTGGCGTCGGTGATCGGCGCACCAGGTGATCGCGTCGCCCTCGACGGCCATGGTCCCTGCCACCGCGAGGGCGATCTTCAGAGGTCGGGCGGCCTTGAACGCCTTGTGCGTGAACAGGCGGTGGTAGCCGATGGTGATGCCGTGCACGGCGACGGCGTACATCACCGCGCCGATCACCAGATCGTGCCAGGTGACGCCCCAGCCCCACAGCGCGACGACGGACGCGATCACGGCGACAAAGGGAATGCCGACGAACACCCCCACCACGACCCGGTCGGCTGTGCCCATGCGTTCGCCCCAAGCGGCGTTCACGCTCTCTTCTGCCATGGGTTCTCTCACCTTTCAGTACGGGTGAGCCGGACATTAGCGACGGAAATGGGGAGGCCTCTACTCGGAAAGTGATGAGAGCGAGAGGGGTCGATTGGCGATCCAGGTGAATTGGAGCCGATCGGCTTGTGAGAGGCGGGTTTTCCGCCCACTGTTTGGACCCGAACCCGCATCATTGGACAGCTGTGCCGAAGGAGGAACGTCATGGATGTGCTCGCAGAGGCAGTCGTCGCGGGGGCCGACGCGGACGAACTGCGCCGACTTCCCTTACCCGATGAATTCACCGCCGCGCATCTGCTGAGGGAGGACGTGGAGAGCTTTACGGGGGTGGCGGACAAAGACGTCCGAAAAACACTCCATGTGGGATCCGTGCCGATGCCGGAACTCGCCCCTGACGAAGTCCTGGTGGCCGTCATGGCGAGCGGGATAAATTACAACACGGTGTGGTCGGCGATGTTCGAGCCGATATCCACGTTCTCCTTCCTGCACCACTTCGGTGCGAAAGGCGGCTGGGCCGCGCGGCACGATCAGCCGTATCACGTGGTCGGTTCGGACGCGGCAGGCGTCGTCGTCCGCACGGGCGCCGGGGTGCGCCGCTGGAGCATCGGCGACGAGGTCGTGGTCACCCCCGCCTACGTCGACGACGAGGAACCGGCGACCCACGCCGACGGCATGCTCGGCGACTCCCAGCTGGCCTGGGGCTTCGAGACCAACTTCGGCGGCCTGGCCCACTACTGCGTGGCCCGCGCCAGTCAACTCCTCCCCAAATCAGATCAGTTGACCTGGGAGGAGGCGGCCGGCAACCCGCTGTGCGCGGGCACCGCCTACCGCATGCTGGTCAGCGACCGCGGCGCGCGGATGACGCAGGGCGACATCGTGCTGATCTGGGGCGCGGCGGGCGGCCTCGGCGCGTACGCGGCGCAGCTCGTACGCAACGGCGGCGGCATCGCGGTGGGCGTGGTCGGCAGCGAGGAGAAGGCGGAGCGCGCCCGTGCCTTCGGCTGCCACGCGGTCATCAACCGCGCCGAGATCGGCCTGACCGGCAGCGCACCGGACGACCCGGCGGCGGTCGGCAAGAAGCTGGGCAAGCGGATCCGTGCCGCGGTGGGCGAGGACCCGCACATTGTGTTCGAGCACGTCGGCCGGGCGACCTTCGGGGTCTCCGTCTTCGTGGTCCGCCGAGGCGGCACCGTCGTCACCTGCGGATCGAGCACCGGCTATCTCCACGAGTTCGACAACCGCTATCTCTGGATGCGCCTCAAGCGCGTGATCGGCAGCCACGGAGCCAACCTCCAGGAACAGGCCGCGGTGGCCCGCCTCCTGGACCTCGGTCACATCCGTCCCGCCCTGTCGGTGACCTACGACCTCCAGGACACCGCCGAAGCCGCCCGCCTCGTCCAGTCCAACCGCCACACGGGCAAGGTCGGCGTGCTGGCGCTCGCGCCACGGACCGGTCTTGGGAAGCGGGGCGCGGCGTGAGTCATTGACCCAAGGACGCCGTGACGCCGCGCGCGTCCGCACAGTTGAGGGACAGCCGAGGGACAGCCGAGGGACGGTTGAGGGCGCGATCATGTCCCGGTCATGGCCCGTTCGTACATGACCGGGAACACGTCACGGCTCAGCGGACCGTCACATTGACGACGGGCGAGATGGCGCCGCCGCCCACGATGCGCAAGGCGTTGCGCCCCTTGAGGCCGAGTTTGACCCGCATGTTGTACGTCGCGGAGCGCGTGGTGTTCACGGAAGCGGGCAGCGACACCCATCGCTTGCCCTGCTTCTGCTGCAGGGTGACGCGCGTGCCGGTCCGCATGTGGTGGCTGACGCCGTACATGCGGAACTGCTGCCAGGCGCGCACGCTGCTCACGGTCGCCTTCGCCGTCAGCGTCGGACGCGGGGCTGCGGTCGCGGCTGCCCCGGGTGCGTGCGGGGCGTGCGGGGCGTGCGGGCTCACGGCGCCGGCGCCGGTCGCCGCGGGGCCCGTCAGAACGGCGACGGCCGCGATTCCCGCCACGGACACGTACTTCAGCTTCCACCGGTTCACGGTCAACTCCCTGTCTCCATCTCTCTGTTGCTTTCCCGCTCGGACGCTTTGCCGAGAAAGTTCCGCCAGCCGCCGTCGGGGCGCTGCCCCACCTCAAGCCCGCGCAGCCTGGCGAGGACGGCCGGGTCCTGGACGTCGAGCCAGTCGACGAACTGCCGGAAGGAGACCAGGCGCACGTCCTTCTTTCCGGCCATCGCCTTGAGGGCCTCCTCGACGGCATCCATGTAGATGCCGCCGTTCCACTCCTCGAAGTGGTTGCCGATGAAGAAAGGGGCGCGGTTCGTCTCGTACGCACGGCGGAAACCGGCGAGGTACGCCTGGGTCGCCTGGGTGCGCCAGCCGGGATAGTTGTACGAGGGTGCCCGCGTCGAATTCTTCGACTGGTTGGCCAGGACGTTGTAGTCCATGGACAGGACCTCGAAACGGTGTCCGGGGAATGGGATCTGCTGGAGCGGCAGATCCCACACCCCGAGGCGCTTCTGCGGCCATCGCTGTGATCCGCCGGGCGACGACGAGTCGTAGCGCCAGCCCCGTTCGCGGGCGACGGGCAGCAGATTGTTCCGGCCGAGGAGGCAGGGGGTGCGGCCGCCGACGAGTTCCTTGTCGTAGTCGAAAGGAAGCGACGGCAGATCGGTCCAGCCGGTGTTCGTGCGCCACTCCTTGACGAAGGAGGTGGCCTGGTCGATCTCGCTCTGCCATTGCGCGGGCGTCCAGTTGGCGACGCTTCCGGTGCCGGTGCAGAAGTGCCCGTTGAAGTGCGTGCCGATCTCATGGCCTTCGAGCCAGGCCTGACGGACGTACTTCAGCGTCTCCTTGATGTGGTCGTCGGTGAGATATCCGATGTCGGATGCGCCGACCGCGTTGTTCGGCGGCTTGTAGAGCCGCTTCTTGGACTCGGGAAGGAGATAGAGACCCGAGAGGAAGAACGTCATCTTCGCGTCGTGGTCCTCGGCCAGCTTCAGGAAACGCGGAAAGAGACCGTTGCCGACCTCGCCCGCACCGTCCCAGGAGAAGATCACGAACTGCGGGGGTGTCTCACCCGGCTCCAGGGGGACAGGGGTGACCGGCTGATGCGGCTGCTTGCCCGAGTACGCGGTCGAACCGTCGCCGATCGGCTTCGCCGGAGGCTGCTTCTGCTGCGCGCCGTGCTGGCCGCCTTCTCCCTCGCGCCCATGTCCCTGCGCCCGCCCGGACGGCGACGGCGACGGGGACTGGGACGTCGCATCCTTGGATCCCCGCTCCTTCGCACCGCACCCGGCGAGGCCCGCGCCCGCTGTCAGCGCAAGTCCCAGCCCCAGCGCGTGCCTTCGGCCGACCGAGCGCATAGTCACTCCGTTCACTCGCTTCCTGGTCGAACAATGCCTAGACCCCAGGAAGATGAATGAATCGTATGTTCTTATGTCTTTTACGGGATTTGACCCAAAAGGTGCATTCGGCGCCGCGAGGTGATGGTCCATCAGTGGGCAGCAAGGAGGCCATCAGTGGCCGGTCGCCCGCGCCTCAAGCCCCTGGTGGATCTGGTGGATCTCCTCCGCACGGTGGGACCCACGCGACGCCGCCGAGCGCCGGTCCGCGTTCGATCGCGGCGATCAGCTGATGGACCGGATGGACCGAGGCTCCGCCGAGCGGCCCGGCCACGGAGACAACCCCGGCCAGGGCCTTGTGCGCCCGGCGCCATGCGCGGCTGTGACGGCCGCGCAGATGCTCGACGAGGGCGTGCGCGTACTGCGTCATGGAGCGCGTCCATATGTCGTGCCTCGCCTGCGTTCCGGCCGACGCGCGGCGGACACTGCGCAGCGCGTCGGCCGGGGAGACGAGCGCCTGGGCCACGGCGAGCCCGGCCCAGCTGACCGCGGCGGGCGGGCCGTGGTCGGCATGGTCGGGGACCGTGTGGGCGGCCTCCCGCAGATGCTCGATGGCACGTTCCGTCTCGCCGTTGCGCAGCGCGATGACGCCCTGTACGTGCGCGACCCGGCCGATGGTGGCGTCGTCCCCGGCGAGGACCGCGACGCGCCAGGCCTGACCGAGGAGTTCCTCGGCCTCCGGCGCGCCCGTGCACGCCGAGAGCCAGCCGGCCAGCCAGAGGGCCTGCCCGCCGCCGAGGGCGTCGGCGCGTCCGAGGGGCAGCAGCCGCCGCAGATGCTCGCGCCCCTCGGCGGCGTGTCCGCACACGGCCCACCAGAACCACAGGTCCACCACCATGCCGAGGACGGTCGCGCCCTCGTCGGCGGTGTGCGGTTCCCGCTCGAGCGCGGCCCGCAGATCGGGCTCCTCGTCGCGCAGCAGCAGGGTCGCCTGCTCGTGCCGTCCGGTGCTCCACAACTGGTGGGCGGTCGAGGCGACGGCGCGGTACCAGGCGAGGTGCCGGGTGGCCGCCGCCGCGGACTCGCCGACGGATTCGAGGCGTTCGGCACCGAACCCGCGGGCCGCGGCCGGCAGCCGATAGCGGGGCTGCAGTACGCCCCCGGGATCACGCACCGGTTCGAGCACCGAGGCCAGGACGAGCCGCGCGAGGCAGGACGCCACCCGCGCCGGGTCGAGCCCGCCGCCCGCGCACACATGGACGGCGGCGTCCTCGTCGAACTCGCCCGCGAAGACGCTGAGCCGCGCCCAGACGCTGCGCTCGGCCTCCCCGCAGAGCGCGTAGCTGGCGCCCACCGCGGCCCGTAGCGACCGATGCCGCCGCAAAGGCGCTTCGGGCTTGCCGAGCCATCCCTGGGCCGGCCGAAGCATCCGCGCGAGCTGCGCGGGCGTATGCAGGGCGGTCTGCGCCGCCGCGAGCTCCAGCGCGAGCGGTACGCCCTCCAGCTGGGCACAGATGTCGCTGACCGCGCGCAGTTCGGCTTCGTCGGGCGCGACAGGGGAGTGCGCGGAGTCCCCCGCGCCCGGCTCGGCGTCCGCTTCCGTCCTGCGGCCGAGGCCGCGCGCCCGCTCCATGAACAGCCGTACCGCGGGCCCCGGTTCCTCCGCCGCCCCCGGCGCGCTGACAGCAAGCGGCCCGAGGTGCAGCACCAACTCCTGGCCGAGGCCGAGGGGTTGCCGCCCGGTGGCGAGAATGCGTACGCCCGGGGCGCGCTGCAGCAGCGCCTGCACCATGCGCACGCACTCCTCGCGTACGGGGTCGAAGTCGTCGAGGACGATCAGCACGCGCCGCGTCCGGAGCCGCGCGATGAGCTCCCGCTCACCGAAGCCGTCCTGCTCGCCCGGGTCCTGCTCGGATCCGGCAGCCTGGGGGTCCTGCTCGTCCGCGTCCTGCTCGCCGCTGTCCCGCTCGCCCGGGTCCTGGTCGGGACGGGCAGTGTGGGGGTTCGGCTCCCCCGCGTCCTGCTTGCGCCCGTCCTGCTCGCCGCTGTCCCGCCCGCCTGGGTCCTGCTCGGGTCCGGCAGCCTGGGGGACCTGCTCGCCGCCGTCCCGCTCGCCCCCGTCCTCCTCGCCGCCCATCTCGCCGTCCATGGCCTCGACCACCGCCCGCGCCACCGACCGCCCCCGCGCAAGGCCGCCGTCCCACCAGCGCACGATCACCACGCCGTCCGTGAGCTGGCTGCCCACCGCCGCCGCGGCATGCGCGGCCAGGGTGCTCTTGCCGACGCCCGCACCGCCCGCCACCGTCACCAGCCTGCTCTGGGCCAGCAGACGGCGGAGTCCCGACAGCTCATCGGCCCGGCCCACCAGGCCACCCCCGTGCCCACGCACTCGCCCCGTCATCTCCCTCACGCTCGGGCCCTCCACGCCGCGAGCCCTGCCGCCCGCCTCTCGCCACACTCGCCGTGCAGAATCGTCACTGCTACGAATTCGACAGATCCTCTAACTCCGTGTCCCGATCTGGGTTACGGGGCGAAGGGCCGGGCGGCCTGTCAGGCAGATCACCGGCTGCCTGCGTCCTGCCTGACGTGACCAAGAACGAGCCGGATCAGCCGGCCAAGCCGGCCCCCGAGAGCACCGCGCCCGAGAGACCGGCGCAGGAGCGGCTCTCCGCCGCGGAGACCTGGCGGGCGCTGTACCGCTACTTCCGCCCGCACCGCTGGTTCGTCGCGCTCGGCGCCCTGTGCACGCTGATCGGCGCTGCGACCGGCCTCGCCCAGCCCCTCGCCGCGAAAGCCCTGGTGGACCGGCTCGGCAGCGACGACTCGATCGCCGGGATCATCCTCCTGCTCACCGCCCTTGTGGTGATCGGCACCGCCATCGAGTCCGTCGGCGCCTACGTCCTCGAACGCACCGCGGAATCCGTGGTGCTCGCGGCCCGGCGCACCCTCATCGGGCGGCTGCTGCGGCTGCGCCTGCCGGAAGTGGAGCGCACCCAGCCCGGCGACCTGATGTCCCGGATCACCTCGGACACGACCCTGCTGCGGGCGGTCACCACGCAGTCCGTGGTGTCCGCCGTCGCGGGCGGGCTCACCTTCGTCGCGACGATCGTGATGATGGGCCTCATGGACGTCGTCCTGTTCGGCGTCACCCTCGGCGTGATCGTGCTCATCGGCGGCGCGGTGGCCCTGGTGATGCCGAAGATCGCACGGTCGACGGAGCGCGCCCAGGAAGCGGTCGGCACCATCTCGACCGCGCTCGAGCGGGCGTTCGGCGCGTTCCGCACGCTCAAGGCATCGGGCGCCGAGGAGCGCGAGACCGCCGCCGTGCAGGACGCCGCACAGGAGGCCTGGCGGCACGGCGTGCGGTCTGCCAAGTGGCAGGCGGTGGCGTGGAGTTCGGTCGGCTTCGCCGTGCAGGTCTCTTTCCTCGCGGTCCTGGGCATCGGCGGCGCGCGTGTCGCGTCCGGCGCGATCTCGGTCTCGACGCTCGTGGCCTTCCTGCTCTTCCTCTTCTATCTGATCGACCCCGTGTCCCGGCTCGTCGAGGGCGTCTCGCAGTACCAGGTCGGCTCGGCGGCCATCGCGCGGATCGTACGGGCCGAACGTCTGGAGACGGAGGACGTCACCGAGCCCATGGAGCCCACAGAGCGGCACGGTCCCGCCGCCGTCGCCTTCGAGGACGTCACCTTCCGCTACCGGGAAGGCCTTCCGTACGTCCATCACGGCGTGAGCTTCGACATTCCCGGCCCCGGCATGACCGCCTTCGTCGGCCCTTCGGGCGCGGGCAAGACCACCGTCTTCGGCCTTCTGGAGCGCTTCTACGACGCGACGGGCGGCCGCGTCCTCGTCGACGGCCGTGACGTGCACGAGTGGCCGCTCGCCGAACTCCGCGCCGTCATCGGGTACGTGGAGCAGGACGCGCCCGTCCTGGCCGGCACCCTGCGCGAGAACCTCCTCTTCGGTGCGCCCGGCGCGACCGGCGAAGAGATCCGGGACGTTCTCGTGCGCGCGCGCCTCGACACCCTCGTCGAACGGCTGCCGGACGGCCTGGAGACGCTGGTCGGACACCGAGGCTCCCAGCTGTCCGGCGGCGAACGCCAGCGTGTGGCGATCGCCAGGGCGCTGCTGCGCAAGCCGCGCCTCCTGCTCCTCGACGAGGCGACCTCGCAGCTCGACGCGGTGAACGAACTGGCCCTGCGCGACGTCGTCGCCGAGGTCTCCCGGGAGGTGACGGTCCTCGTGGTGGCGCACCGCCTTTCCACGGTGACGCTCGCCGACCGGATCGTGGTGATGGACGCGGGGCGGGTCCGCGCGTCCGGCACCCATGAGGAGCTGGTGGCGGCCGATCCCCTGTACGGAGAGCTGGCGGCGACCCAGTTCCTCGCGACCACGGCCTGATCGCCAGGGTCCGCCGATAACCACTGGCCCCACACGGGGAGTTGCGGGTTGGATGGCGGTCATGACCAGCGGACGCAGACGAGCGGCACTGTTCGTGGACGAAGAGCGGGACAGCAGGCTCGACGCACGGACCACCGGCGACGAGCGGCACATGCTCGCCGACTTCCTCGCCGCCCAGCGCGCGACGCTGGAGCTGAAGTGCGCGGGCCTGGAGGCCGAGTTGGCCCTGCGGTCCGTCGAGCCGTCCACGCTCTCGCTGCTCGGTCTCGTCCGGCACCTCGCCGACGTGGAGCGCCGCTGGTTCCGGCGCGTGCTGGCCGGTCAGGACGCGCCGCTCCTCTTCGGCACGGACACGCACCCCGACCACGACTTCGACGGCGCCGTGCCCGAACCCGCCGTGATCGCCGACGCATGGGAGGCCTGGCGCGCCGAAGTGGCCTTCGCCGACCGCTTCGCCGCGGAGGCGCCCGACCTGGACGTCGAGGGTCACGACGGGTGGCGCGGAACGGTGTCGCTGCGCTGGGTGCTCATCCACATGGTCGAGGAGTACGCCCGGCACAACGGCCACGCCGACCTGCTCCGCGAGCGGATCGACGGTGCGATCGGCGTGTAGCCGTGGCGTGTAGGAGTGAGTAGTGGGCAGTGAGCAGTGACGTGCGGCGCGGTGGCGTGCTGCGGAGGGCGGGCTGTGCCCGCTCCCGCGGCAACGGCGATGATCTCTCCATGAGTTTGAGAGAGATCACGTTGATGTCCGACCCGAAGGTGGCCGCCGTACCTGTACGGGAGTGCGGGGAGTGCCTCGTGGACGTACGCCACGGCGGCGAGCTTCTGGTGGACACCCGCGCCCAGGACGCCGACGACGCCTTCGCCCGGCTGCGCGAAGGCGTCCTGGCCCGCCTCCTGCACGCCCAGGAGCTGCTGCCCGGCGGACTGCGCCTGCTGTTCGTCGAGGGCTACCGCCCTCCGTGGCTGCAGCGCAGCTATTTCGAGGAGTACGAGGGCCAGCTCCGGGCCCTGCACCCCACGTGGGAAGCCGAGCGCCTCCACGCGGCGGCGAGCCGCTATGTCTCCCCGCCTCAGATCGCACCGCACAGCGCGGGATCCGCCGTGGACCTCACCCTCGCCGACGCCGACGGCCGCGAACTCGACCTGGGCACGCGGATGAACGCGGACCCGGAGGAGAGCGAGGGCGCCTGCTACACCGAAGCCGACAACATCACCCCCGGAGCCCGCCGGAACCGCGAGATCCTCGGCACGGCCCTGCGGAACGCGGGCCTCGTCAACTACCCCACCGAGTGGTGGCATTGGTCGTACGGGGACCGCTACTGGGCCCTGGCCACGGGCGCGCCGCATGCTCTGTACGGGGCGATGGAACTGAGCCGTCCCTAGCGCCGGATCAGGGATCAGGCAGGCCTACCGCGCCGGCACCAGCCGGTCGACGAGGTCGTGCCACCCGGCGTCCACGCGGTCGAGCGGCATGCCGAGCCCGACGGTCAGGTGGTGGACCAGGACACTGTCGATGGAGCCGAGCAGGGCGTGCGCGAGCAGCTCGGCGTCGCCCGTCGCGCCCGCCTGCCGCAGCAGCATCGTCACGTGCGTGAGGCGCAACCGGTTCGCCGGGACGGCGTAGGTGCGCAGCGGGTCGGTCCGGGAGGACAGGACCAGTTCGTGGTGGTCGCGTTCGTGGCGGACGAGGGCGGGGCCGAACGCGTGCAGGCGCTCCAGGGGCGGGGCGTCGGGGCCCAGTGGGGCCGGGCCCGAGAGGAAGGCGGCCTGGAGCTGCTGCTCGCGGTGGTCGAGGAGGGCCACGAGGAGTCCGGTGCGGTCGCCGAAGCGCCGGAAGACGGTGCCTTTGCCGACTCCGGCCGCCGTGGCCACCGCGTCCATGGTCAGCTGCGCGGCCCCGCATCCGGCCATCAGCTGAGAGGCGGCCTCCAGCAGACGCGTGCGGTTGCGCGCCGCGTCGGCCCTGAGCGACGGCGGTTCGCCGACCGGTGTGAGGGCGAGCTCAGTCGCCCCGACCGGTGCGTCGGGTGAGGGGAGGGGCGGGGGAACGGAGCCGGTCATGGATCCAGCGTAGCGCCCCATGAGAATAAGTGGACCGCGGTCCGGATAGGTGGTACAACTTTAAACGGACCTCGGTCCGCTTGCTCCGCTTCCCGTTACTGACTTCCGTCCGCACGCCTTTCAGGAGTTCCGCCATGTCTGTACGCATCCTCGCCCTCGTCGGCAGCCTCCGCGCCGGATCCCACAACCGTCAGCTCGCCGAGGCCGCGGCCAAGCACGCGCCCACGGGTGTGGACGTCGAGCTGTTCGACGGTCTTGCGGACGTGCCCTTCTACAACGAGGACATCGACGTCGAGGGCAGTGTCCCGGCCGCCGCGGCCCGCCTGCGTGAGGCGGCCGGCGGCGCCGACGCCTTCCTCCTCTTCTCGCCCGAGTACAACGGCACCATGCCCGCCGTCCTGAAGAACGCGATCGACTGGCTGTCCCGCCCGTACGGCGCCGGTGCGATCTCCGGCAAGCCGGTCGCCGTCGTCGGCACCGCGTTCGGCCAGTACGGCGGCGTGTGGGCGCAGGACGAGGCCCGCAAGGCCGCGGGCATCGCCGGTGGCGCGGTCATCGAGGACGCCAAGCTGTCCATCCCCGGCTCCCTGACGCGCTTCGCCGAGACCCACCCGGCCGACGACACCGAGGTGGCCACGGCCCTCACCGAGGTCGTCGCCCGCCTCACCGAGCAGGCCACGCCCGCCGCTGCCTGACGCTGCCACGGGGCCGGGCCGGGCCCGGCCCCGCTAGGCGCAGTCGAAGCGGTGGGTGCTCGGACGGTCGGGGCAGGCGCGGCACTCGAAGAGGTAGACCCCGCCCAGATCGCCGAACGCCATCCCGGCGTGCTCGTACGGCGCCTCGCGGTCCTCGGCCGGAGTCCAGGCCCGCGAGGAAGCCGCGTCGCTCTCGGTGCTCTCGAACGTCAGCAGATGATCCATCGGCCGGCCGCACTTCGTGCAGGCCGGCCACTGCGGGTCCTGGCCCCAGCCGGGATACCCGCCCAGCTTCGTGCCCGGAGCGGTGGACAGGTGGCACTGGTAGTCCCACCCGGTCTCCTCCTCCACCTGCGCGAACCGCTCCTCCAGGGCGTCCCAGATGTCGTCCGCGAGGTCCCAGCTCGGGTACTCCGTCACCTGTTCCGGGTGGACGGCGCAGGGGCGCGGCACGTACTTCTCGTGCCTCTCGACAGGCATCGGTGGAGCATCGAGCACCTGCCCCACCGCTCCGGCGTTCCGCCAGTGGACCTGAGGGACGACCCACTGGCCGCCGCCGTGCCGACGCGGGCACCACACCACCTGGAGCACGTCGCATCCTTCCGGGAAGGCGACGACGTCCGGGACGTGGGCCCGGTAGATCTGCGCGACGGCCACCATCGGCGCCCCTCCGTGCTCGGCGCACACCGGCCACGGCTCCCGTGCCGGCCACCGCAAAGGGCCGCCGACCGAACTGTCGTGGTACGTCGGGGCGCCCGCGCGCGGGTGGAGCCGTACCGCCTCCTTCTTGAAGCGGACGACTTCGGGGAAGAGCTGCTCCACGTCCAGGGGGCGTGGCGGCGTGTGGCGGGCCATGCGCCGGAGGATACGTGGGGGCGTGTCCGCGACGCGTGGCCGGAAGGTCTTCGCTTCGCCGTCAGGCGACGGGTGCGGGCAGGCTGACTCCGGTGAGGAGTTCGGCCTCGTGCCACAGGCGGGCGTTGGCCGCGGTGTCCAGGGCCCGCTTGGTCACGCGTGCCGTGGTGGTGGGGCCGACGAGGCCGAAGCGGCCCCCCGGACCGTAGTAGCCGCCGGCCACGGCGTCGGGGCTGGTCGCCGCGTGCAGCAGAGGTTCCGTGCCCGGCCCGGCCGCCTGTGAGGGCAGGAAGCCGAGCGAGGTGATCAGGGACGACTTCGGCTTGTCGCGGCCGAGGCTCGCGCCCGCCGTCTGGAGGTTGGTGCGGGTGTAGCCGGGGTGGGCGGCGGTGCTCAGGAGGTTCCAGCCGCGCTCGGCGGACACGGCGGCCAGCTGCTGGGCCAGCATCAGGTCGGCGAGCTTGGACTGGGCGTAAGAGCGGTAGGGGCTGTAGCGGCGGCGCTCCCACTGGAGGTCGTCGAAGCGGATCCGGCCGTAGTCGGCCATGCCGCTGCTCATGGTGGCCACGCGCGGGGCCCGCGCCGCGAGCAGCAGGGGCAGCAGTCGCAGGGTCAGCGCGAAGGGGCCGAGGAAGTTGCTGCCCAGCTGCAGCTCGAAGTTGTCGGCCGTGGTCATGCGGGTGGGCGGCGCCATCACTCCTGCGTTGTTGACCAGCAGGTCGATGGGCGTGCCGTCGGAGATGAGGCCGTCGGCGAACTCCTCGACCGACGACAGGTCCGCGAGATCGATCCGGCGCACGTCGATCCGTGCCTTCGGGTGCTCGGCGAGGATCTCGGAGCGGGCCTGCTCGCCCTTGGCGGGCGTGCGCACGGCCATCACGACATGCGCTCCGGCACC
Source organism: Streptomyces sp. NPDC044044 (assembly GCF_056434405.1). NCBI lineage: Bacteria > Bacillati > Actinomycetota > Actinomycetes > Kitasatosporales > Streptomycetaceae > Streptomyces > Streptomyces sp. NPDC044044. The sequence goes on from NZ_JBWKFG010000008.1 coordinate 440,354, forward strand.
GGCGATGCGGCGGGCGGCTTCCTTTCCGGTGCCGCTGTTCGCGCCGGTGATGACGGCGAGGGTGCCGGTCTGATCAGGGACGACGTACATGGTGACTCCTGGGGAGGGGCGAATACCGGACCATCGGTCTCTTGCGTTCGAAGCTAGCAGACCGCCGGTCCGATAACAACAGACCAGAGGTCTGTAGACTCTGGTCATGACAGAAACGCCCTTCCGCCGCGCCCGCAGCGAGGAACAGCGCGCCGTACGCAGACAGGCGATCCTGGACACCGCGGCGGCGATGCTGACCGAGATGCCGGTCGCCCAGCTGAGCCTCAACGAGCTGAGCCGCCGCGTCGGCCTGGCGAAGTCGAACGTCCTGCGCTACTTCGAGTCCCGCGAGGCCGTGCTGCTCGAACTGCTCGACGTCGCGCTGGGGGAGTGGCTCCAGGACCTCGACGGCGAGCTCGCCACCGCGGTCGACGCCACCGCGTCCCCCACCGAACGCTGCGACCAGCTGTCCGCCACGATCGCCACCTCCCTGGCGGCGCGCCCCGTCCTGTGCGACCTGATCAGCGCGCAGGCCGCGGTCCTGGAGCGCAATGTCTCCCCGGAGGTCGCCGCGGAGTACAAACGAGCCGCCATCGCGGGCGTCGGCGTACTGATCGGACTCGTGCGCGCGCACCTGCCGGAGCTCACCGAGGACGACGGGATGCGGTTCGCCGCCTACGCCGTCATGGTGACGGGCGCCGTCTGGACGCACTCGCAGCCGTCCGCCGCGATGCTCGCCGCGTACGAAGCCGATCCCGAACTGGCGGCCATGCGGCTCGACTTCACCTCGTTCGTCCGCGAGGCACTCGAAGTGCTGCTGAGCGGGTTGCTCGCACGGGCCGCGCGCTGAGCGCCTATAGATTGGCCTCATGTACTCGACACAGGTGTCCGGCCACGTGAATGCCCCGCGTACGGCCGTCTACCAGGCGCTTCTGGACGCGGACGCGATCGCGCGCTGGCGCGTGCCGGACGGCATGAGCGGCCACGTGCACACCTTCGATCCCCGCGAAGGCGGGCGGTTCCGCGTCTCGCTCACCTACGACGAGCAGTCCGGCACCGGCAAGTCGGCCTCGCACACCGACACGTACCACGGCCACTTCGCCAAGCTCGTACCGGACGAGCAGGTCGTCGAAGTGCTCGCGTTCGAGACCGAGGATCCCGAGCTGCGCGGCACGATGACGATGACGACCACGCTCACCGACGAGGACGGCGGAACAGCCGTCCTCGTCGTGCACGAAGGGATCCCCGACAGCATCCCCGCCGCCGACAACGAAACGGGGACGCGCATGGCGCTGGCGAATCTCGCCCGGTTCGTCGAGGGAGCACGGTAGACGGAGCTAGGGCCGCTCAGTGTGCACGCGGCTCGGCCGCGTCCGAAGGAACGCGGCCAGAGCCACGGCGGCCAGCAGCAGAATCGCGGGCGCGAGCGCGGCGGCCGTGCCGTGGTTCAGCTGCAGCAGTCCGCCCGCGAGGGCGCCGGTGAACATCGCGGCGACGGACACGAACCTGCGTACGGACGCCGGGCCCGGCCGGTCGGAGGCCAGGCCGGTCAGGGTGCGCGTCAGGACGGTCGTGGTCAGATCGGGTACGGCGACCTTGCCGACCACGGCGTTCTGCAGTCCCATGCCGAGCGCGAGCAGCGCGATCAGGACATGTCTGAAGTCGGCGGTGAGGTCGAGCACCAGGGCCATCGCGACCAGCACGGCGTGCGCCGCGACCAGGAGCGCGAACAGCCGCAGCGGCCGCGCGACCCGTGCCGCGATCAGCCCACCCGTCCACGCCCCTGCCACGAACGCGCCGACCGCCAGGAGTGACGCCGTCGCGGACAGCTGCACGTCGCCCGCGAGCGCGAAGCCCAGGAAGACCACATTGCCGGTCATGTTGGCGACGAAGACGCGGTCGAGGCCGAGATAGCTGACGGCGTCGACAAGACCGGTGACGAACGTCAGCAGCACGAGGAGCGGAGGCAGTACGCCGTGGTGGCCGTCGGTCTCGGGGAAGAGGCGGGCGGCGGCCCGGTCGAGCAATGAGTTCATGCCGTTCTCTTCGGCAGGGACGCGCCGCGGCCCGACCCGGGTGCCGTCGGGTTCACCTCATCGTTCCCAGGCCCGGCGCGCCTCGCTCCCGGGATCGTCACGCACCGTCCAGCGGCGGCCGATGACCGCCGTCGCCCGGCGGCGGGTGTCGTACGGGGCCCAGCCGGGATCACCGGTGCGGGCGAAGCCGACCCACGCGGCATGCATGCGGCCGGAGAGGTCGGGCGGAGGGTCGCCCGGACCGAACAGGGCGCCGGGGCCGCTCAGTTGTGCCGTGTCGACGCCGAAGACGAAGGGGAGTTCCATCGTGTGGGTGGCGCCGAGCAGTCCGTCGAAGGCAAGGGAGCGCCAGTCGAACAGATAGCTGTACGTGGCGCCGGAGGACCGGTCGGCGTGGGCATCGGCCAGGGCCCGGCTCCCCGCGCCGAACAGCGCGTCGCCCATGACAGCAGAGCGCAGTTGCCCGGCGGTGGCCTCCGGGTGCGCCGCGCGGTAGGCGGCGACGAGCAAGTCCGGTTCGGGGTGGGAGCGTTCGGCCGCGGCGCGTACGTCGGCCGGGGTCGATGTGGCGTAGGCCCCGGAGGGTACGAGGTAGAGGTTGCCCTCCTCGGTGTTGGTGCCGATGAGGAGATCGATGTCGGCGCTGCCGTGCCCGGCGGCGATGACGTCGGCGGGCTGGCGGTCCGCGACCACGCTGAAGGGGCTGAGCCCGATCAACGGGTCGTAGGCGGTGGTGGTCCTCAGGTCGATGCCGCCGAGCCGGGCCGTGGCCTCGACCAGCCGCGCGTCGGGGATGGTGTCGAAGGCGCCGGCCCGCGGTGCGATGCCCAGCTCGGCCGCTGCCGCCCGTGTCACCCGGGCGGCCTGTTCGGGCGAGAAGGCGCCCAGGCCGCTGCCGCTCTGGACGATGGCCCGCCGGACGAGACCCCTGCTCTGCGGCGCGGCGACGACGGCACCGGTGAGGGTGGCGCCGGCGGACTGGCCGAAGAGCGTGACCCGGTCGGGGTCCCCTCCGAACGCGGCGATGTTCTCCCGCACCCAGCGCAGGGCGGCGAGTACGTCGAGCAGACCACGGTTGCGCGGCGCTCCTGGCAGGTCGAGGAAGCCTGCGATGCCGAGGCGGTAGTTGACGGTCACCAGGACGACGCCGTCGCGCGCGAAGGCGGTGCCGTCGTACAGGCTCGCCCTGGTCGAACCCGCCACGAAGCCTCCGCCGTGCACGAAGACCATGACCGGCAGGGGCTGGCGTTGCCCGTCGGGGGCCCAGATGTCGAGGGTGAGGTAGTCGTCCCCGGGCACCCAACCGGGGCCGAAGTAGGGCGACATGTCGATGGCACCCAGGCTCCGCTCGGGCTGCGGCGCGGTCGGCCCCGCCGCCGTCGCGTCCCGGACCCCGTCCCACGGGGCGTGCGGCAAAGGCGCGGCGAAGCGACCGGTGAGGGCCGGGGGCGCGGCGTACGGGATGCCGCGGAAGAGCGCGACGCCGTCGTGCCGGGTGCCCGCGACCCTTCCCTGCGTGGTGGTCACGGTGCGGGTGCCGGTGCGGTTCGCCGCGGTCATGCCTTCGTCACCTGAGCCTCGTCTCCCACCGCACGCTCGTACGGCGTGAACGGAGCCCACCCCTTGATGGCGAACGCGCTGCCCGAGCGCTCGACCTCGGCGGCGCCGTGGCCTCCCAGGTGCGCGGGGACGACGAGCGCGTTGTGGTCGGCGGCCCAGCCCAGGATCCGTCGGCGTGTGGCGCGGGCGCCCGCGGGGTCCTCGCAGAAGCAGCTGTTGTGGTCCGGGTCGACGAGCTGGACGGGACCGTGCAGCAGATCGCCCACGAAGACCGCGCGGTCGCTCCCGCCGGTGAGGGTGAGGACGCTGGAGCCGGGGGTGTGCCCGGGGGCCGCTTCGAGGAGCAGGTTGGTGTCGATCCGGTGGGATCCCTCCCACAGGCGCACCAGTCCCGCCCGGTGCACGGGGGCGACGCTGTCCTCGAAGACGTTCTGGTTGCCGCGGCCGAGCAGCGACGTGTGGCCGTTCTCCGGGTTCCAGAAGTCGTAGTCGTCCTTGGGCAGCAGATAGGTGGCGTTCGGGAAGGTGGGGACCCAGTCCCTGCCGTCCAGGCAGGTGTTCCAGCCGACGTGGTCGATGTGCAGATGCGTGTTGATCACGATGTCGACGTCCTCGGGGGCGACGCCCGCCCGCGCCAGTTCGCCGAGGAAGTCGGTGCGCAGGTGGCTCCACACCGGGGAGTACGGCCGCTCCTTGTGGTTGCCGACGCCCGTGTCGACGAGGATGGTCTTCCCCTCGCTGCGCAGCAGCCAGCTCTGGACCGCGGAGTTGACGATGTTCGTCCGCGGGTCGAGGAAGTCGGGCGCGTGCCAGGCGGCGTTGTCGCGCCAGGCGTCCTCCGGGGCGGTGGGGAGGAATTGGGCGGGCGTCATGTCGACGGGGCCGTAGTACTCCTTGACGCGGGTGACGGTGACGTCGCCGAGTTCGATCTGTTCCATCAGGGTGCTCCATGCCGGGGACTGTCTGGCTTCGGACCACCACCGTCGCCGTGTCCGCGCAGGTCAGCCAGACCCGCCGCTGCCTACCCCGGACAGGGTCAGGCTGCCGCGCACGGGCCGATGCAGACTGGACGGCATGAGTGAACGAGGACGGCTCGGCGACTTCCTGTACGCGCGGCGTTCCCAGCTGCGCCCCGCTGACGTCGGCCTGAAGGACTACGGCGACCGGCGGCGCGTGGCGGGCCTGCGCAGGGAAGAGCTCGCGCTGCTCGCCGGTGTCAGCGCCTCGTACTACACGCGGCTTGAGCAGGGCCAGTCGCTCGGGGCGTCCCCGGAGATCCTGGACGCCCTCGCCAGGGCCCTGAGCCTGGACGAGTCGGAGCGCCGGCACCTGCACGACCTCGCCGACGCGGGCAGAAGGCGGGCCCCCGCCGCGCGGCCACGGCCCGAGCGGGCGGGGGCCACCACGCTCCATCTGCTGAGCACTCTGGAGAGCGTTCCGGCCCTGATCACCGGACGTCGCGCCGACGTGCTCGCCTGGAACCCCCTGGGTCACGCGCTGTTCGCGGCGCACGTGGACCCCGACAGTCCCCGGCGGGCGGCCGAGCGTCCCAACCTCGCCAGGATGCTCTTCCTGGACCCGCACACCCGCGCGTTGTACGCCGACTGGACGGCGAAGGCCAAGGCCGTCGTCGCGAACCTGCGGATGGTCGCGGGACGCCACCCCGACGACACGCTGCTGACCTCCCTCATCGGTGAACTCACGGTCAAGAGCCCCGAGTTCGCCGCCCTGTGGACCGGTCATCAGGTGCGCCCCTGTGACTTCGCCGGCTACGAGATGCGCCATCCCCTCGTCGGCACCCTCACCGTGACCCAGCAGAGCCTCCAGCTCCCCCAGGCGGCGGACCAGCTCCTGGTGCTCGCCGTCACGGAGCCGGGCTCACCGTCACGACAAGCCGTGAGCCTCCTCGCGCAAGCCGCCACCGCCGAGGGCCGCGCTCGTTCCGCCTCCGGCCGCCGGCCGGGTTCCGGCGGCGAGCGGGCCGGTTCCAGGACAGCCGCAGGACAACCCTGAGAACCCCAAGTCGCCGTGCCCTCAGGGCATCGACCGCCCCTCCAACGCGGTCTGCCAGCCCGGTACTTCGGCCTCGCGCACCGGCGCGGCCCGCCGCCCGCCCCGCGCGAAGAAGTCGGCCAGCGGGAGCGTGGCCGCGCCGACCGTCACCGCGTCCGGGCCGAGGCGTCCCAGGTCGATGGTGACGCGCCCCGCCGGGTAGGACAGGGCGTAGGTGGGGATGTAGCGCTTCACCGCGGTCAGGAAGCGCTGCCCGAGCTGGAGTCCTGCCCAGCCGCCGACCAGGATCCGCTCCGGCTGGAAGAGGTTGATCAGGTCGGAGAGCCCCGCCCCCAGGTACTCGGCGGTCTCCTCCAGGACCAGCAGCGCCGTCGGGTCGGCCGCGCCGCTCTCCGGGTAGGCGGCGTTGAGCATGGCGGTGAGCCCGCTCTCCTCGTCCATGCCCACGGGCGGACGTCCGCCCGCCTCCTGCCACCGTTCGAGCAGCGCCTCCGCCCCCGCGTACGCCTCCAGGCAGCCACGGGCCCCGCACCGGCACCGTCTGCCCTGCACCCGCACGGTGAGGTGGCCCCACTCGACGGCGCGGCCCTGCTCCACGTCCTCGGTGACGACGCACGCGCCGACACCCGAACCGAACAGCACGACCACGGCGTTGCGGGTGCCACGCCCGGCGCCGAACCACATCTCGGCCTGGCCGAGCGTCTTGGCGCCGTTGTCGATGAAGTACGGTACCGATGACGGGAGTTGACCGGTCGCCCGGAGCAGTGACTCCAGCGGGACCGCGTTCCAGCCGATGGTCTGCCCGTGCACCACGGCGCCGATCTCGCCGTCGCGCGCGACGATTCCGGGTACGCCGATGCCGACGCCGAGGAGTCCCTCGTCCGCGCCGCCCGCCGCGTCGAGCACCTCGCCGATCCCGTCGCGGATGTGCTCGGCGATGCCGCCGACGTCATGACCCTTCAGGGTCAACGGCCTTTCCACCCTGGCGAGTTCGGACAAGGAGAGGTCGAAGAGTTCGACGCGTACGCGGGTCTCGCCGACGTCCACGCCGATCAGCTGGCCGCGGCCCGGCGCGACCCGAAGCAGCGTACGCGGGCGCCCGCCGTCGGACTCCACGCTGCCCGCCTCCTCCACCCACCCCTCCGTCACCAGCTCAGCCACGACATTGCTGATGGAACCTGAACTCAGCCCGGTGGCGGGTCCGAGCGTGAAGCGGCTCATCGGTCCCTCGAAGTACAGCCGCTGCAGTACGGCGGCGCGGTTCTCCCGCCGCAGGTCGTGCACCGTACGCCCGTTGCGCTGCCCAGCCATGTGGTTCCTTCCGGCGTGCTCTGCCTCGAAGTTGGTTCTGTGTGACCCCTTGACGGTATCTTCCCTGCCGGTTTAACTCACGTCCTAAATTAAGTCATGAGGGCATTCAAGAGTTGAACGCGGCGCCTGCTCGACCCGGCGCCGGGCCAGCCACCTCCCCATGACTCCCTCCGGAAGGGACACCTGGAGCCATGCGCAGATTCCGAGCCGCCGCCTCCGTCGGCGCCGCCACCCTCTCGCTCGCCCTCACCGCGACCGCCTGCGGCGGCGGTTCGACGACGGGCGGCGGGGGGTCCAACGACTCGCCGAAGACGCTGACCTACTGGGCGTCGAACCAAGGCCCCAATCTCGAGGCGGACAAGAAGATCCTCAAGCCCGAACTCGCCAAGTTCGAGAAGCAGACGGGGATCAAGGTCAAGCTCGAGGTGATCCCCTGGTCGGAGCTGCTCACCAAGATCCTTACCGCGACGACGTCGGGCCAGGGCCCCGACGTGCTCAACATCGGCAACACCTGGAGCGCTTCACTGCAGGCCAGCGGAGCCCTGCTGCCCTGGGACGAGAAGAACTTCGCCAAGATCGGCGGCAAGGACCGCTTCGTGGAGTCCGCGCTCGGCTCGGCCGGGGCGGCGGACAAGGACCCGGCCGCGGTCCCGCTGTACTCCATGGCGTACGCCCTCTACTACAACAAAAAGATGTTCAAGGAGGCCGGCATAGAGAAGCCGCCCGCCACCTGGGACGAGCTGGTCGCGGACGGCAAGAAGATCTCCAAGGGCGGCAAGTGGGCCCTGGGCGCGGAGGGGTCGAACCTCTCGAACAACATCCACCAGGTCTTCGCCCTCGGCAAGCAGCACGGCGCCGACTTCTTCACCGAGGACGGCAAGGCCGACTTCACCTCCGACGGTGCCGTCGCGGCCGTGAAGCAGTACGTCGACATGATGGCGAAGGACAAGATCGTCGCCCCGGGCAACGCCGAGTACGCGCAGAACCAGTCCCTCAGCGACTTCGCCAAGGACAAGACGGCGATGGTGCTGTGGCAGGCCGCCGCCACCACCTTCAAGTCGCAGGGCATGAGCGACGACGAGTGGGGCGTGGCGCCCGTGCCGGTCGGGTCCGGAGCTCCGGGTCAGGGCAAGGCGACCAACTCGATGGTCGCGGGCATCAACATGGCCGTCTTCAAGAACACCAAGAACATCGACGGCTCGCTGAAGTTCGTGAAGTTCATGACGAGCGACGCGGAGCAGAAGATCCTCTGCAAGTCCTACGGATCCGTGCCGCCCGTCAAGGCCGCGCAGGAGGACGCCGCCTTCGACCGTCCCGAGCTGAAGGTCCTGCGCGACACCCTCGCCAAGAGCGCCGCGCCGCTGCCCCAGGTGGCCAACGAGTCGCAGTTCGAGACCGCGGTGGGCACCGCAGTCAAGAACCTCTTCGCGAAGGCCGCGGACGGCGGTGAGGTGACCACCGCGTCGGTGAAGGCCGAACTGGTCAAGGCGCAGCAGCAGATGTCCCAGCAGTGAGTGATGCGACCGTGACCACTGGGACCACTGGAACCGCGACCATCGTTCAGGACGCGAAGGAGCCGTCCGTGACCACTCCGGAGACGGGACGCGCCCCGCGCCGCCGCCGTCCCGGACGGCTCCGCCGCATCAGCCTCCCGTACCTCCTGCTGCTCCCCGCCCTCCTGCTCGAACTCCTCGTCCATCTGCTGCCGATCGTCATCGGCGGCGTGATGAGCTTCAAGGAGCTCACCCAGTTCTTCATCCGCGACTGGGGCGCCGCGCCCTGGTCGGGCCTGGACAACTACAAGATCGCGGTCGACTTCGACGCGCCGGTGGGCGAGGCGCTGCTGCACTCGTTCTTCGTCACCTGTGCCTTCACGCTCCTCTCGGTCGGCCTCTGCTGGCTGATCGGGACGGCCGCGGCGATCTACCTGCAGGAGACGTTCAAGGGACGCGGCATCCTCAGGGCGCTCTTCCTCGTCCCGTACGCACTGCCCGTGTACGCGGCGGTGATCACCTGGGGCTTCATGTTCCAGCGTGACAACGGCCTGATCAACCACGTGCTCCACGACCAGCTGGGCCTCACCGACAGCGCGCCGTTCTGGCTCATCGGCGACAACAGCTTCGTCGCGCTGCTCACCGTCTCGGTGTGGAAGGGCTGGCCGTTCGCCTTCCTCATCATGATGGCCGGGCTGCAGAACATCCCCAGGGAGATGTACGAGGCGGCCGCGCTCGACGGCGCGGGGATGTGGCAGCAGATCCGCCGCATCACGCTGCCGTCCCTGCGCCCCGTCAACCAGGTCCTCGTGCTCGTCCTGTTCCTGTGGACGTTCAACGACTTCAACACGCCGTTCGTCCTGTTCGGCAGATCGGCGCCCGAAGCGGCGGACCTGATCTCCATCCACATCTATCAATCGTCGTTCGCCACCTGGAACTTCGGCACCGGATCGGCCATGTCGGTCCTGCTGCTCCTGTTCCTGCTCGCGGTGACGGGCGTCTATCTGTGGGTCACGTCGCGCGAGAGGAAGTCCGTGCATGTCTAGCCTCCGCATGGCCGTGCGCCCCCGGGGGGCCGCGAAGCCCCGGTCGCCGATGGCGGCGCCCCGCTCGTTCCTCTGGTCACGGCGGATCTTCCTGACGCTGCTCACGGGCTTCGTGCTGCTTCCGGTGTTCGTGATGGTGTCCAGCTCGCTCAAGCCCCTGGAAGACGTGTCGGGCAAGTTCCGCTGGATGCCGAGCGGGCTCACCATCCGCCCGTACATCGACATCTGGAAGACCGTCCCGCTGGCGAAGTACTTCATGAACTCGCTGATCGTGGCGGGCGCGGCCACCGTCTGCTCGGTGGTGATCGCCGTCTTCGCGGCCTATGCCGTCAGCCGCTACCAGTTCCGCGGCAAGCGCGTCTTCACGGTGACGGTCCTGTCCACCCAGATGTTCCCCGGCATCCTGTTCCTGCTGCCGCTGTTCCTGATGTACGTCAACATCGGCAACGCCACCGGGATCGCCCTGTTCGGTTCGCGGGCCGGTCTCATCCTCACGTATCTGACCTTCTCGCTGCCCTTCTCGATCTGGATGCTGATCGGGTACTTCGGCTCGGTGCCGCGCGATCTGGACGAGGCGGCGCTCGTCGACGGCTGCGGGCCGATCGGAGCGCTCTTCCGGGTCGTCGTGCCTGCCGCGATCCCCGGCATCGTCGCGGTCGCCGTCTACGCGTTCATGACCGCCTGGGGAGAAGTGCTCTTCGCCTCCGTCATGACGAACGAGGGCACCCGCACCCTCGCCATCGGCCTGCAGGGCTACTCCACCCAGAACGACGTCTACTGGAACCAGATCATGGCCGCATCGCTGGTCGTGAGCGTGCCGGTGGTCGCGGGCTTCCTCCTGCTCCAGCGCTATCTGGTCGCCGGCCTCACCGCCGGAGCCGTCAAGTGACCCACCACCCCCTCATGCCTGAACCCCGTATGCCTGATCCCCGTATGCCTGACATCCCTACGTCTGATCCCGTTACGTCTGAGAGGACGTCCGTGTCCGAGCTCATCGACCTTGCCGCACTCCCGCACGACTTCACGTGGGGCACGGCCACATCGGCGTACCAGATCGAAGGGGCCGTCACCGAGGACGGCCGTTCCCCCTCGATCTGGGACACCTTCTCGCACACCCCCGGAAAGATCGACAACGACGATCACGGTGACGTGGCCTGCGACCACTACCACCGCTGGCGCGAGGACATCGCGCTGATGAAGCAACTGGGCACCAACGCCTACCGGTTGTCCCTGGCCTGGCCGCGCATCGTGCCCGGCGGCGACGGCCCGCCGAACCCCAAGGGCCTTGATTTCTACGACCAGTTGATCGACGGGCTGCTCGAAGCGGGCATCACTCCGTCGGTGACCCTCTACCACTGGGATCTGCCGCAGGTCCTCCAGGACCGCGGCGGCTGGCCCGAGCGGGAGACGGCCGAGCACTTCGCCGCGTACGCGTCCCTCGCGGCCGAGCGCTTCGGCGACCGCGTCACCCAGTGGGCCACGCTCAACGAACCCCTCTGCTCGGCGTGGATCGGCCACCTCGAAGGCCGGATGGCACCGGGCCTGACCGATTTGACCGCCGCCGTGCGCGCCTCGTACCACCTGCTGCTCGGGCACGGCCTCGCCACCCAGGCGATCCGCGCGGCGGCGCCCGGCGCGCAGATCGGCATCGTCAACAACCTCTCCACGGTCGAGCCCGCGAGCGACCGCCCCGAGGACGTCGCCGCCGCCCGCCGCGTGGACGGCCACACCAACCGCTGGTGGCTCGACCCGGTCCACGGCCGCGGCTTCCCCGCCGACATGCTCGAGGTGTACGGGGTCGAACTCCCGGAGCGTGCGGGTGACTTGGCGACCATCGCGCAGCCGCTGGACTGGCTGGGCCTGAACTACTACTTCCCGGCCGTCGTCTCCGACGACCCCGCGGGCCCCGCGCCCCACGCCCACCAGGTGCGCCGCGAGTCGGTGCCCCGCACCGGCATGGACTGGGAGATCGACGCGAGCGGCATCGAGACGCTCCTGCTGCGCCTCACGAACGAGTACGGGGCGCGCAAGCTGTACGTCACCGAGAACGGCTCGTCCTACCCCGACGTCGTACGCCCCGATGGAACGATCGACGACCAGGAGCGCACCGACTACCTGATCCGTCACCTCGCGGCCTGCGCGAGCGCCGCCCGCAAGGGGGCGCCCCTTGCCGGGTACTACGCGTGGTCGCTGCTCGACAACTTCGAATGGGCCTACGGCTACGACAAGCGCTTCGGCCTGGTGCACGTCGACTACGAGACGCAGCGCCGCACCGTCAAGGGAAGCGGTCTGCGCTACGCCGACATCATCCGCGGCCACCAGGGGCGGGTGAGCCGCGCCGCCTGACACGGTCCGCGCGTGCCGACAGCGGCTCCCGGCTCTCCGCCGATCCGGGGGCCGCTGCGGCGTCCGTGCCCCGCCTTCCTCGGTCAGGTCGTATTCGGGGTGGTCTTGCGTCCCTCCTTCGCGGCCGCGCCGGTGCACACGAGGCCAAGCAGGAAGGTGAGGCCGCCGATGATGACGTTGGTGAGGATGACGCCCATGTCAGGGCTCGTGCCGACGATCCACGGCGACACGATCATCCATACGCCCATGGCGCACATGGCCCAGCTCAGGCTGTACATCCTGGCCGGTGCGACGGTGAATCCAAGACCCAGCAGGCCGATCGCGATGCCCATGATGAGGTTGTGCGTCGCGAGGACGGGCTGGCTTGCGGTGAAGTGGACCACCCACGGGGAGATGGCACAGAAGAGGCCCGTGAGGAACACGGGCCCGTCCACGAGTGCCACATCGCGTCCACCGAGTACGCGGGCATAGCGATCCCGCATTTCGGATACGTCAGGGTGAGCGGCTATGTCTCCCCTGTGTGAGACGTCGGCCATGAGACTCGTCTCCTCTGGTTCGTGCAGGCCTGATCATGTCGCGCGGCGGGATGTCGCGCATATCCATTCTGCTCTTATTTTTTCTTTATGTGTAGTTGTGGGGCATTTCTGGGTCTAGCGGTCCTTGGAGAGGGCGAGGAGTTCGGCGAACAGGCCGCCTCCGTGGGCGAGCTCCTCGTACGGCCCCTGCTCCGTGATCCGGCCGTGGCGCATGACGATGATCCGGTCCGCCACCTTGGTGTTCTCCAGCTGATGCGTCACGACGACGGTGATCTGGTCCGCGGCGGTCGCCTTGAGCGCGTCGAGGACGTCGCGCTCGCCGCGGACGTCCATCTGCGAGGTCGGCTCGTCCAGGATCAGCAGGGGCGGGCGCCGGTAGAGCGCCCGGGAGCAGGCGAGCCGCTGCCACTGCCCGCCCGAGAGTTCGCAGCCGCCCCAGAGCTCGCGGGCCAGCAGGGTGTCAAGACCGCCGGGCAGGGCCTCGATCGCGCCGCGCATGCCGACCGTGTCGAGGGCGTCCCACACCGGCCCGTCGTCGACCGTGCGGGGCTGGCCGAGCGTCACGTTCTCCCTGGCCCGCAGCGGCCACTGGGCGAAGTTCTGCGGGACCAGGCCGGTGCGGGCCCACACGGTGTCCGGATCCGCCGTGGCGAGATCGATTCCGTCCCAGGTCACCCGGCCCTTGTCGGCGAGGTAGATGCCGGTGATCAGGCGCGTGAGGGTGGACTTGCCCGAGCCGTTCTCGCCGACGACGGCCACGATCTCGCCGCGGCGCAGGGTGAGGGAGACGTGGTCGACGGCCGGGGATTCCTTGCCGGGGTACTGATAAGACGCCTCGTCGACGCGGATCTCCGTCACCTGCGCCGGGGCCGTCAACTCGCCCCTCTTGGGCGCGAGTTCGTGGGCCAGGTCGAGGAACGACCGCATGTCGGCGAGGTAGAGGCCGGTGTGGAACATCGCCGCGCCGTGGATCACCAGTTGGGAGAGCGCGGCCAGTGACGTCTGCACGGCGACGACCGCCGTGGCCGCCGCGGCGAGATCCACGCGCCCCGTGACGGCGAGCCAGGCCAGGGTGGCCCAGGTGCCGACGAGGAAGACACCGCCGAGCGCCGAACTGGCCAGGACGATGCGCAGCATGTGGGGCGCGGCCGTCAGGGTGCGCCGGTCGATGCGGCCGGACAGGGCGCGGTACCAGTGCAGCAGGTACCCGGTCATGCCGTTCGCGCGCACCTCGTCGCTGTACTTCGGGGTCGTCGACCACCACCGCATCATCTGGCGTACGTTGCGGTCGCCGACGTTCGCGTAATGCGTCTCGTAGGTGACGCGTGCCGAAAGGACCGCTCCGGCCCCGGCGGGCACGACCGCGAGGACGAGCAGCGGGAACATCAGCGGGTGCAGCACGGAGAGCACACCGCCCGCGGTGACCATGCGCACCAGGGCGGCCGTGAACCGCGTGGCGTCCTGCACCATCATGCGGCTGCGGGTCACCCCCATCTCGGCCGCTTCCTGCCGGTCGGCGAACCCCGGCTCGGCGTACGCGACGGCCTCCGCCCGGCACACCGCTTCGACCAGGGCGGTGTCGGCGCCGGTCGTCAGGCGCGGGGTGATGCGTCCGTCGGCGTACGAGCAGAGCGCCGTGGCGACGCGCGTGACGGCCGCGGCGACGGCGATGACCAGGAGCGCGGGGAGCGCCGCGCGCAGGCGGTCGGCGGCCGGACCGTTGCCGAGGACGGGCTGCATGGCCGTGGCGGTGAAGGCGAGCTGCACGGCCGAACCGGCCCCGACGAGGAGCTGGCAGAACAGGAGCAGGAGCACGGCGCGCCGGTCGGTCTCCCACGCCATCCGGGTCGTCCGGGCCAGGACCGCCGGCAGCCGCGAGCACATCTGCCGGAAGGAGGCCTCGCCGAGCGGATTCTTGCCGGGATTCCCCTCGAACCTGAGCTCTGCCGGAGGCGGCGGGGGCGGGGGCAGGGGCGGGGCTGCCACAGGTGTCGCAGGTGCCACAGGTTTCAGGGGTTTCAGGGGCTCCGTCACGCCGACCACCCCATCTCCGTGTACGTGCGGCCCGCGGCGATACCGGTCAGGGCGACGGCGGTGTAGTCGACGAGGGGGGACGGAAGGGCGGCGTAGGGCCACCACTCCAGGGCGCTGCAGCGGTCGGGTTCGCGGATCGAGGGGGTGCCGGAGTGGGCGAGTACGTGGAAGAGCAGTTGCATCCGCGCCCTGCCGTCGTCGCCGTCCCGGTGGTGGACGATGTGGACGAGCCTCAGGTCCTGCTCATGGATGGTGACGCCGAGCTCCTCGTGCGCCTCGCGCACGGCGCACCCCGTGGCGGACTCCCGTTCGAGATGACCGGCCGGAAGGTGCCAGGTGCCGGGGGCGTAGGCGGAGTCGGGAGAGCGCAGGCCGAGCAGGACCCTGCCCGCTCGCTCGAACACAAGGTGAACACCGACGATGTTGGCGTGCAGTTCCAATGGGGCTCCCTGGCGGCATCGGTACGGACAGACGCTCGGAAAACCCCGCCGAGCAGTGATGCGTAACGGTGACGCGGGAGCGAAGTCTCGCCCTAAAGTTCGATGCCGCACCCGGAGGGCCGCGCGGGTGGGCCGGAGAGCCGTGATCTTGCGTTCGATTCACTCTGCCGGATCGAACCACCCGATCCGGGGATTGCCGCTGCCGGGACTGGCCCGGTTCTCGTAAGGGCGAATCGTCGGCGAATCGTCCCGACGCCCGTACGGGGGACCAGAACGCGCCGACCCCCGTTCCCGCCCGCTGGAATGGACACGTGACCGCGCCCCCGGACGACTGCCTCGCGCGCAATGAGTGGATCTGCGGCGAGTATCTGAGCACCCGCCGCCAGATCATCGTCGACGCCGTCCTCCAGCATCTGGAACTGACCGCGGTCTCCGTCCTCATCGCGCTCGTCATCGCCGTCCCGCTGGCCGTCGTCGCCCGCCGCTGGGCCCTGGCGGCCGGTCCCGTCCTGGCGCTGACCACGGTCCTCTACACGATCCCCTCGCTCGCGATGTTCTCGCTGCTGCTTCCCGTGTACGGCCTCTCCGCGTCCCTCGTGGTCGCGGGGCTCGTCCTGTACTCACTGACGCTGCTCGTCCGCAACATCCTGGCCGGGCTGCGCGCCGTCCCCGAGGACACCCGGCAGGCCGCCCGCGGCATGGGCTACGGACCCGTCCGGCTCCTGCTCACCGTCGAACTGCCGCTCGCGCTGCCCGCCGCGATGGCGGGCCTGCGCATCGCCACCGTCTCCGCGGTCTCCCTCGTCACGGTCGGCGCGATCGTCGGCTTCGGCGGGCTCGGCAACCTCATCTACGCGGGCATGAACACCTACTTCAAGGCGCAGGTCCTGACCGCGTCCGTGCTGTGCGTCGTCATCGCCGTACTGGCCGATCTGCTGCTCCTGGGCGTGCAGCGGATCCTCACCCCGTGGACGAGGGCGGTGCGCTCATGAACACCATCAGCGACGCCTGGCAGTGGCTCACCGACTCGGCGCACTGGGCGGGCGACGACGGCATCTGGCACCGGCTCACCCAGCACCTCGTCCTCACCGTGGTGTGTCTGATCCTGAGCTGTCTGATCGCGCTGCCGGTCGCGCTCGTCCTCGGCCATCTCGGCAAGGGCGGGGCCCTGGCGGTCAACATCTCCAACGTCGGCCGCGCGGTCCCCACCTTCGCGGTCCTCGTCCTGCTGCTCCTCACCCCGATCGGCAACTGGGGCGAGGGCCCCACCGTCGTCGCGCTCGTCCTGTTCGCCGTGCCGCCGCTGCTCACCAACGCGTACGTCGGCATGCGCGGGGTCGACCGCAGCGTCGTACAGGCCGCGCGCGGCATGGGCATGACGGGACGGCAGATGCTGTGGCGGGTCGAACTGCCGCTCGCGATGCCGCTGGTCCTCAGCGGGGTGCGGATCGCCGCCGTGCAGCTCGTGGCCACCGCCACGATCGCGGCGCTCGCCGGCGGCGGGGGACTCGGCCGGATCATCACGGCGGGCTTCAACCTCGCAAGCACCCCGCAGGTCGTGGCGGGCGCCGTGCTGGTCGCCGTGTTCGCGCTGATCGTCGAGGGGCTCTTCGAGATCGGCGAACGGCTCGCCCCCGGGTGGGCACGGGGGAGAGGGCGGACCTGATGAAGCGACTCACGGGAGCGGGCGCCACGGCGGCCTTCGCGCTGATCCTGTCCGGCTGCTCCTCGGGGCCGTCCCTGGAGACCCAGGGCGAGGTCACGGCGCCGCCGGGCGACAGCCATCACCTGGTCGTCGGCTCGGCGGGATTCACCGAGAGCGATCTGCTCGCCCAGATGTACTCCCTGCTCCTGACGAAGGCCGGATACGGCGCCGAGATCCTCTCCGTGGCCAACCGCGAGCTGTACGAACCCGCCCTGGAGTCCGGGCAGATCGACGTCGTCCCCGAGTACGCGGCGACGTTCGCGGACTGGCTGAACGCCAAGAAGAACGGCGCGGACGCCAAGCCGGTCGGCTCGCCCGACCTCGACGCCACCATGAAGGCCCTGCGCGGCCTCGCCGCCCCGCGTGGCCTCACCGTCCTCGACCCGGGCAAGGCCGTCGACCAGAACGCGTTCGCCGTCACCGCGTCCTTCGCCGAGCAGCACCGCCTGAAGACGCTGAGCGACCTCGGCAAGTCCGGCCTGAAGGTACGCCTCGCCGCGGGCGACGAATGCGTGCAGCGCCCCTACTGCGAACCCGGCCTGAAGAAGGTCTACGGCATCGACATCACCTCAGTCGACCCCAAGGGCGTGGGCACGACCCAGGCCAAGAAGGCCGTGCAGAGCGGGCAGGACCAGATGGTCCTGACCACGTCGACGGACGCCACGCTCGACGACTTCGGCCTCGTCCTGTTGAAGGACGACAAGAATCTCCAGAACGCCGACTACATCGTCCCGGTCGTCAACCGCTCCCGCGCGGGCAGCGAGGGCGTCTCGAAAGCACTCGGCCGTCTCAACGCCGTGCTGACGACGGCGGACCTGGCATCCATGAACGAGCAGGTGGACAGCTGGCGCCGGCTGCCGCAGGACGTCGCGCGGACGTACCTGGAGGAGAAGGGGCTGCTCTGACGTCCGTTGTGCGGGTGTGCGGGTGTGCGGGTGTACGGGGCCCGGCATCGGCCGTACGGGCTCAGGCGTCGGCGACCGAGTCGAACTCCACCTGGTCCCGTGGAACGCCCTGCGCGTCCGCGTCCACCGAGCGGCGCAGGGCCTCGTGCAGCTTCGCCGGGGTCAGTACGCCCAGGAAGCGCGCCCCGTCCAGGACCGCGACCCAGCCCGCGTCGTGCTGGAGCATCACGCCGAACGCCTGCTTGAGCGGGGCGCCGACCGGGACCCACGCCTTCATGCGATGGGCCAGATCGCCGACACGGCCGCCCTCCCCGGCCAGGGCCACCTCGTCGATGCCGACCCAGCCGTGCAGGTCCCCGTCCGTGTCCAGGACGACGGCCCAGCGGGCGTCCTGCTCGCGCAGCCGGGCGGCGGCGAGCGCGGCGGACTCGTCGAGGCGGACCACCGACGGCTGCTCCAGGTCGTCCGCCTGGATGTCGGTGACCGAGAGACGCTTCAGGCCCCGGTCGGCGCCCACGAACTCGGCGACGTACGGAGTCGCCGGAGTGCCGAGCACCGCCCCCGGCGTGTCGAACTGCTCGATGCGCCCCTGCCCGTACACAGCGATCCGGTCACCGAGCCTGACCGCCTCCTCGATGTCGTGCGTGACCAGGAGAACCGTCTTGCGGACCGTGGCCTGCATCCGCAGGAACTCGTCCTGCAGCTGCTCGCGCACCACCGGGTCGACCGCACCGAACGGCTCATCCATGAGGAGTACGGGCGGATCGGCGGCCAGGGCGCGCGCCACGCCGACACGCTGGCGCTGGCCGCCGGACAGCTGCTCGGGGTAGCGGGAGCCGTACGTCTTCGGGTCGAGGCCCACCAGGTCGAGCAGCTCGGCCGCCCGCGCCCGCGCCTTCGCCTTCTTCCAGCCGACCAGTGCGGGGACGGTCGCCGTGTTGTCGAGGATCGTCCGGTGCGGGAAGAGCCCCACCTGCTGGATGACATAGCCGATACGGCGGCGCAGGCGGACCGGGTCGACGTCCGCGATGTTCTCGTCGTCGACGAAGATGCGGCCCGCGGTCGGCTCGATGAGGCGGTTCACCATCATCATCGTGGTCGTCTTGCCGCACCCGGACGGTCCGACGAGCGTGACCAGTTCACCCTGGCCGACCTCGAAGGACAGCTCGTCCACGGCCATGGTGCCGTCCGGGTAGCGCTTGCTCACCTGCTCGAACCGGATCATGTCCTCACGCTAACCGGGCACGTCACGGACCGCTCACCAGCACCACCTCCAATGTGCGCGGGCCGTGCACGCCCTCCACCCGGTCCAGTTCGATGTCGCTGGTCGCGGACGGTCCCGAGATCCAGGTCAGCGGGCGGGCGGGGTCGAGCCGTTCGAGTGCCTGCGGGACGGAGGAGACCACCTGGTCAGGGACCCGTACGACGCAGATGTGGTGATCGGGGACCAGCGTGATGCGCCGACGGCCCTGGTCGGGGCCGCCGTCCAGGACGATGGTGCCGGTCTCGGCGACGGCGACCGCGCAGCCGGTGACGACGCTGTGGACCTCGTCGAGCTCGTGCGGGGTGCTCGCGGCGCGGTCGTGGACGCGGGTGACGTCGGCGGCCGCGAGCCAGTGCGGCGGAAGGCCGGGCGGCACGAGCACGGTCCGTGCGCCGCGTGCCACGAGCAGGCGCACGAGCAGCTCCGGCAGTTCCTCGGCCGCGCAGCGGTGCACGAGTGCGCGGTAGTCGGCGAGATTCTCCGCGAGCAGGTCGACGGTCTGCTCGGTGGTGCGGTCGCCGTGCTCACGGAGGTAGTCGCGAGGGACGGCCGTGTCGTGGACGCCCTTCTCCTCGCCGTCGCGTACGTCCGCCAGCGCTCGCCGCACGCGGCCCAGGATCTGGTCCCTGCTGCTCACTTCTTGCCGCCCTTCTCCGCCCGGCCGCCATTCGTCCGTCGCCACCAGTCGCGGAACGGCTCCGCGGGCACCTTCGGCAGATCCCGCGTCGCGCTCCACGCCCGGCCGGGGCCCGGCAGCGTGCGCGGATGGATGCGCCGGGTCCCTGACGCAAGCCGCTGCCCGGTGCGCAGCACTCCCGGACGGCCGAACGCCCAGCCCGCCGCGCGCATCGCCGCCCGCTCCGCGGCGTGCCCCTTCGCGGGCCGCAGCGTCACCTTCGTGCCGTGCCGTGTCACCTCGCCGCCCTGGACCACGCGCTCCCGCAGGTGGACGAGGACTTCGGGGATGTCGATGGCCACCGGGCACACCTCGTAGCAGGCGCCGCAGAGTGACGACGCGTACGGGAGTGAGGCATCGATCTCGCTCTGGGTGCCGCGGAGTTGGGGGCTGAGGATCGCTCCGATGGGGCCGGGGTAGACCGAGCCGTACGCGTGGCCTCCGGCCCGTTCGTACACGGGGCAGACGTTGAGGCAGGCCGAGCAGCGGATGCAGCGCAGTGCCTGGCGGCCCACCTCGTCGGCGAGCGTGTCCGTGCGGCCGTTGTCCAGGAGCACGAGGTGGAAGGTGCTCGGTCCGTCCTCCTGTGACGGGCCCGTCCACATCGAGGTGTAGGGGTTCATCCGCTCCGCCGTCGAGGAGCGGGGGAGCGTCTGCAGGAAGACCTCCAGGTCCCGCCACGTCGGCACGATCTTCTCGATGCCGACGACCGAGATCAGCGTCTCGGGGAGCGTGAGGCACATGCGGCCGTTGCCCTCGGACTCGACGACGACCATGGTGCCCGTCTCGGCGACCATGAAGTTCGCCCCCGAGACGCCGACCTTGGCGCGCAGGAACTTCTCCCGGAGGTGGAGACGGGCGGCCTCGGCGAGCTCGGCCGGGGTATCGGTCAGTCCGTCCGGCGCCGGGCGGCCCCACTCGCTCATCTCGCGTGCGAAGATCTCGCGGATCTCGCCGCGGTTGCGGTGGATGGCGGGAACGAGGATGTGCGAGGGGCGGTCCTTGCCGAGCTGCACGATGAGTTCGGCCAGGTCGGTCTCGTACGCGTGGATGCCCTCGGCCTCCAGCGCTTCGTTGAGGCCGATCTCCTGCGTGGCCATCGACTTGACCTTGACCACCTCGGTCTCGCCAGTGGCCTTGACCAGCGCGGTCACGATGCGGTTCGCCTCGTCGGCGTCCGCGGCCCAGTGCACGGTGCCGCCCGCCGCCGTGACCGACTCCTCCAACTGGAGGAGATGGCGGTCGAGATGGCGCAGTGTCTCGTCCTTGATCCGTTTGCCCGCCTCGCGGAGCTGGTCCCAGTCGTCCAGCTCGGCGACGGCGCGGGCCCGTTTGTCGCGGATCGTGTGGGTGGCGTGCCGCAGATTGGCGCGCAGGGTCTTGTTCCCCACGGCCTCGCGGGCCGCGGTGGGGAAGGCGGGCATGCCCACGAACGTGCCGCTCGTGGCAGTCGTGTAAGCCGTGTCGGTCGTGTCAGTCGTGCCGCTCGTCTTGGTCATCCGAGGGGCTCCTCTTCCGTGCTCGCCAGGATCTCCGCGATGTGGACCGGGCGTACTCCGCTCTTGAGACGGGTCAGCGTGCCCCCGATGTGCATCAGGCAGGAGTTGTCCGCCGCGCAGAGGGTGTCGGCGCCCGTCGACTCGGCGTTGCGCACCTTGTCCGTGCCCATCGCCGACGAGACATCGGAGTTCTTCATCGCGAAGGTGCCGCCGAAACCGCAGCACTCGTCCGCGCCCGGGAGCGCGCGCAGCTCAAGGCCCTTGACCGCCTGGAGCAGCCGCGTGGGACGGTCGCCCAGGCCGAGGCTGCGCAGACCGTGGCAGGTCGGGTGGTACGTCACCGTGTGCGGGTAGTACGCCCCGACGTCCGTCACACCGAGCATGTCCACCAAGAACTCGGTGAGTTCATAGGTCTTGGGAACGACGGGTGCCAGCGTGGCCGCCAGGCCGTCGCCCCGGCCCTCGGAACGAGCTCGCTCTCCCATCCGGGGGTACAGCTCGCGGACCATCGCGCCGCACGAGCCGGACGGCGTCACGATCGCGTCGTACTCGTCCGAGCCGAATACATCGGAGAAATGACGGGCGAGCGGCTCTGCCTGGTGGCGGTAACCCGTGTTGTAGTGCGCCTGCCCGCAGCAGGTCTGCGCCATCGGGAAGTCGACGTCAACTCCTAGCCTGGTCAGCAGTTTCACCACCGCGCGGCCTGTGTCGGGATAGAGCGTGTCGTTGACACAGGTCAGGAACAGAGCGACACGCATCGCGGGTTCCTCCTCGTCGATCATCGGATGGGTGCAGCGTATGCGCTGCGCGCGCTTTGCGGGAGTCATGGTGCGAGGACGCGTCATGCGGGGACGCCTCATGCGGGGACGCGTCGCGCGGCCTCTTCCCACGCTGCTCGGTGTGCCGGGTCGGTGGTCGGCTCGTGGCGGGTCGACCGCTGGGTGCGGGCCAGCAGGGAGCGCATGGCATGGCGGTCGTCGCCCACCAGGCCGTGCGCTCTTGCCTGCACGAGTACGTTGCCCAGCGCGGCCGCCTCCGCCGGGCCCGCGAGGACGGGCAGCCCGCAGGCGTCCGCGGTCAGTTGGCACAGGAGGGCGTTGCGGGCGCCGCCGCCGACTATGTGGACGACGTCCACGGCCCGGTCCGCGAGGCGTTGGGCGTCCTCGATGGCGCGGCGGTGGGCCAGTGCCAGGGAGTCCAGAATGCAGCGCGTTGTCTCGGCGGGGGTTCGGGGGGCTGGCTGGCCCGTGGCCGCGCAGGCCTGGGCGATGCGGTGCGGCATGTTGCCGGGGGGCAGGAAGGCGGGGTCCGCCGCGTTGACGAGGGAGCGGAGGGCGGGGACTTGGGCCGCCTCGCGAAGGAGTGCCTCCAGGTCGGGGGCGCCGGTCGATGCCTCCCAGGTGCGCAGGCACTCCTGGAGCAGCCACAGGCCCATGATGTTGCGGAGGTAGCGGACCGTGCCGTCGATGCCGAGCTCGTTGGTGAAGTTGGCCTCGCGGCTCTCCTCCGTGCGGATGGGGGCGGTCAGCTCCAGGCCTGCCAGCGACCAGGTGCCGGTGCAGATGTAGGCGAAGTTCTCGGTGGTGGCCGGGACGGCGGCCACTGCTGACGCGGTGTCGTGCGAGGCGACCGTGGTGACGGGGGTGGGGGTGGTCAGGCCCGTCTCGTCGAGGACGTGCGGGAGCAGGTGGCCTGCGAGGTCGCCCGGGTGGCGTAGGGGTGCGAACAGTCCGAGGTCGACACCGAGGCGCGTCGCCACCTCGCGGGACCAGTCCTGTGTGCCGGGGTCGATCAGCTGGGTGGTGGAGGCGTTGGTCAGCTCCGTGCCCGGTTCGCCTGTCAGCCAGTACGTCAGGAGGTCCGGGATCAGCAACAGGTGCCTGGCGGCGTCTAGTTGGGCTGTTCCTTGGGCGGCCATGAGTTGGTAGAGGGTGTTGAAGGGGGCGTACTGGATTCCTGTCGTGGCGTAGAGCTCGGTGGGTGGGACTGTTGTCCACGCTGTGGCTGCGATGCCCTCGGTGCGAGTGTCCCGGTAGTGGACCGGGTTGCCCAGGAGGACTCCGTCGGCGTCGAGGAGGCCGTAGTCCACGGCCCAGCCGTCGATGCCGACGGAGGTGAGGGGGCCGTCGGAGCCTGCGGCGCGGAGGCCGTCGATGACTCCGGCGTAGAGGGACAGGATGTCCCAGTGCAGGGTGCCGGCGGTGCGGACCGGGCGGTTGGGGAAGCGGTGCGCTTCCTGGAGGGTGAGGGTGTCGGGGCCTGCCTGGGCCACCATGACGCGTCCGCTGGAGGCGCCCAGGTCGATCGCGGCGAAGCGGTGGTGTGAGCGGGGGTTGGTCATGGGGGCTCGCAGGGTTGAAGGTCCGTTGCGGGTGCGGGTGCGGGTGCGGGTGCGGGTGCGGGTGCCGGTGCCGGTGCGCGTGGGTGTGGATGCGGGTGGTCGGTGGTCGCGTGGTGCTCTTTGGGGCGGGGCCGCGCCGGTATGTCCGTCCTCGCCATCGTCCGGTGGCCGTGTCGCTGCTTGGTGCCGGAGTGCCGGGAGCCGTGCTCCGGGCGGACATACCGGCACGTTCCCTCGCGTCGGATGCGCGGCTGCGGGCCGGTGGGGCCTCTCATCTGCCCCAGACGTCCCTCCGGTCGGACGTGCGGTGCCGACCGGAGGAACTGTCGGTTACCTGAGGAACGCCGCTGCGACGCCCGCGTCCACGGGTATGTGGAGGCCTGTCGTGTGGGACAGATCGCCCGCCGTCAGGGCGAAGACCGCGTTGGCCACGTGCTCGGGGAGCACCTCGCGCTTGAGGAGGGTTCGCTGGGCGTAGAACGCGCCCAGGTTCTCCTCCTCGATTCCGTACGTCGCCGCACGCTGCGCACCCCAGCCGCCCGCGAAGATCCCCGAGCCGCGGACCACTCCGTCCGGGTTGACGCCGTTCACGCGTATGCCGAACTCGCCCAGCTCGGCCGCGAGGAGGCGGACCTGGTGGGCCTGGTCCGCCTTGGTGGCGGAGTACGCGATGTTGTTCGGGCCGGCGAAGACCGCGTTCTTGGACGTGATGTAGATGATGTCGCCGCCCAGCGCCTGGTCCCGCATGATGCGGGCCGCCTCGCGGGAGACGAGGAAGGAGCCGCGGGCCATGATGTCGTGCTGCAGGTCCCAGTCGCGGGCCATGGTGTCGAGCAGGGGCTTGGAGATGGAGATGCCCGCGTTGTTCACGACCAGGTCGACCCCGCCGAAAGCGAGAGCCGCGGCTGTGAAGGCGTCGGCGATCTGCTCTTCGGACGTGACGTCCATGGGGATGGCGATCGCCTTGTCCGGGCCGCCCAGCTCCTCCGCCACGGCTGCGGCGTTCTCCGCGTTGAGGTCCGCCACCGCGACGCAGGCACCCTCCGCCACCAGGCGGTGCGCGATCGCCTTGCCGATGCCGCTGCCCGAGCCGGTCACCAGGGCGACGCGGGTGGCCAGGGGCTTGGGGCGGGGGAGGCGCTGCAGCTTGGCCTCTTCCAGGGGCCAGTACTCGATGCGGAACTTCTCCGACTCGTCGATCGGGGCGTACGTGGAGACTGCCTCGGCTCCGCGCATCACGTTGATGGCGTTCACATAGAACTCGCCTGCCACGCGTGCTGTCTGTTTGTCCTTGCCGAAGGAGAACATTCCTACGCCCGGGATGAGGACGACGGCCGGGTCGGCGCCGCGCATCGCGGGGGAGGTCGGGTCGGCGTGGCGGGTGTAGTAGGCCGCGTACTCCTCTCGGTACGCGGTGTGGAGCTCCTTGAGGCGGGTGATGGCCTCCGAGAGGGGTGCGGTGGGCGGGAGGTCAAGGACCAGGGGCCTGATCTTCGTGCGCAGGAAGTGGTCGGGGCAGGAGGTGCCCAGGGCCGCCAGGCGCGGGTGTTCCGTGCTGGACAGGAAGTCGAGGACGGTGTCCGTGTCGGTGAAGTGGCCGATCTGGGGGCGGTCCTGGGATGCCAGTGAGCGGATGAACGGGGCCAGTCCCGCCGCGCGGTGGTGGCGCTCGGGGGTGGGCATCGGGGCGTAGCCGTCCAGTGCCGGGCCGAACGGGGCGGGCTTGCCGTGTTCGGTGAGGAATGCCTCCGCTGTGCGGATCATGTGCAGCGAGTTGCGCTCGCACTCGTCGGCCGTGGCGCCCCAGGCCGTGATGCCGTGGCCGCCCAGGACGCAGCCGATGGCGCCGGGGTTCGCCGCCTGTACCGCAGCGATGTCCAGGCCCAGTTGGAAACCGGGGCGGCGCCAGGGAACCCAGGCGACCGTGGAGCCGAAGCACTCGGCCGTCAGCTTCTCGCCGTCCGCCGCGCAGGCCAGGGCGATGCCCGAGTCCGGGTGGAGGTGGTCCACGTGCGGTGCGTCCACCAGGGCGTGCATGGCCGTGTCGATGGAAGGGGCCGCGCCGCCCTTGCCGTGCAGGCAGTAGTCGAAGGCGGCGACCATCTCGTCCTCGTGATCCGCGCCCCCGTACACCTCCTTGAGGGCGTGGAGGCGGTCCAGGCGCAGGACCGCCAGGCCCTCCTCGGTGAGGGTGCCCAGGTCGCCGCCCGAGCCCTTGACCCACATCAGGTCGGTGTCCGCGCCGGTGACCGGGTCGGGGGCCGTGCCCTTCGCCGATGCGTTGCCGCCCGCGTAGTTCGTGTTGCGCGGGTCGGCGCCCAAGCGGTGGGCGCGGTCCAGGAGTTCCTTGATCCGTGCGTGCTGTGTCATGTCGCTCATGCCCCCCATCCGGCCTGCTCGCCGCCCACGCGGTCCTTGACGATCTGCTCCTGCCAGCCTGACTGCTGATAGGCCCTCATGGGATCCGGGTCGAGCCCCGAGTCCTCCCTGACTTCTGCCAGTAGGGGCCGGACGTCCGTGTTGTAGGCGTCCATCAGGACCGCGTTGGAGGCCAGGACGTCGCCGGTCCGCTGGGCCTCGGCGAGCGCGTCGGCGTCGACGAGCAGTGCCTTCGCCGTGGCCTCCTGCACGTTCATCACCGAGCGGATGATCGCGGGGATCTTCGCCTCGATGTTGTGGCACTGGTCGAGCATGAACGCGATGTCGGAGGTCAGGCCTCCGCCGCGGACGACCTCGTACATGATCCGGAAGAGCTGGAAGGGGTCCGCGGCGCCCGCCATCAGGTCGTCGTCCGCGTAGAAGCGCGAGTTGAAGTCGAAGGCGCCGAGACGGCCCTCGCGCAGCAGCGTGGCGACGATGAACTCGATGTTGGTGCCCGGGGCGTGGTGGCCGGTGTCGACGACGACCTGGGCCTTGGGACCGAGCTTCAGGCAGTGCGCGTACGCCGTGCCCCAGTCCGGGATGTCCGTCGCGTAGAAGGCCGGCTCGAAGAGCTTGTACTCGATGAGCATGCGCTGGTCGTCGCCGAGGCGGTCGTAGGTGGTGCGCAGGGCCTCGGAGAGGCGGTCCTGGCGGGTACGGATGTCGTCCTGGCCCGGGTAGTTGATGCCGTCGGAGAACCACAGCTTCAGGTCGCGCGAACCCGTCGCGTCCATGATGTCGACGCATTCCAGGAGGTGGTCGAGCGCCTTGCGCCGGACCGTCGGATCCGGGTTGGTGACCGAGCCGAGCTTGTAGTCGTCGTCCTGGAAGACGTTGGCGTTGATCGCGCCGAGCGTCACGCCGCGTTCGGAGGCGTACTGTGCGAGCGCCGCGTAGTCGTCGACCTTGTCCCAGGGGATGTGCAGGGCCACCTTGGGCGCCACGCCCGTGTGGGCGTGCACCCGGGCGGCGTCGTCCAGCTTCTCCCGGGTCGTGCGGGGGACACCTGGCTGCGCGAAGACCTTGAAGCGCGTACCGGAGTTGCCGTACGCCCAGGACGGGGTCTCCAGGGCCTGGGTGGTGAGTGCCGCTTTCACGGCGTCCTTGCTGGTTCCGGCGGTCATCGCGCAGCCTTCCGAAAGAGCGGTCGGGGTGGGTCAGTTGGAGAAGTGGTGTGTGCCGGAGGCCGCGGCGAAGACGGCGCAGCCGTCCTCCATCCGCAGGAACTCCGTCGCACCGTGGGTTACTTGCGTTCGCTTGTCGGCGGGAATCCATACCTCCGCCGTGGTGTTGGCGGGCAGGGTGAGCGTGAGGCGGAAGCCCGCGGAGTCCGTCTTCCAGTGGGTGGTGACCGGGCCGTAGACCGCGTCGAAACTGCCCTGGGCCTCGGTCACGCCGCCGCCGGGGCGCGGGCGGACGAGGATCTTGCGGAAGCCCGGGTCGGCCGGAGCGATGCCCGCGATGTTCGCGTACATCCATTCACCCACCGAGCCGTAGGCATAGTGGTTGAAGGAATTCATGCCGGCGTCCTGGAAGCTGCCGTCCGGCTTGATGGAGTCCCAGCGCTCCCACATCGTCGTGGCGCCCTTGTCGATCTGGTAGCCCCAGCTGGGGAAGGACCGCTGGACGAGGAGACGGTAGGCGACGTCCGTGTGGCCGGTGGCCGTCAGGACGGGAAGCAGTCGCGGGGTGCCCAGGAAGCCCGTCGACAGGTGCCATTCCTTGGACTTGATGAGCTCCACGAGACGGGCGGCCGCCGGTGCGCGGTCGCTGTCGGCGAGCAGGTCCATGGACAGGGCCAGGACGTACGCGGTCTGCGTGTCGCCCTTCACCCGGCCGCCGCCGGTCACGTACGCGGCGCGGAAGGCGTCACGGACGCTGCCGAAGAGCTTCTTGTACGGGGCCGGGTCCTTGCCGAGCGCTTCGGCGGCCCGCCCGACCAGGTCGGCGCTGTGCGCGAAGTAGGCCGTGCCGATGACGTCCTTGGGCGTCTCGTCCTGGATGTTGAGCCAGTCTCCGTAGCCCTCGGCGGGGCGCAGATATCCGGAGCTGTGCTTCTCCAGGTAGTCGAGCCACTTCAGCATCGAGGCCCAGGACTGCTCCAGGACGCGCGTGTCCCCGTACGCCTGGTAAAGCGCCCAGGGGACGGTCACACCGGCATCGCCCCAGCCGGCCACTCCCTTGCCGACCGTGCCGATGAACGGGGCCACATCGGGGAAGGCGCCGTCGTCGGGCTGCCCGTCGCGCAGGTCGTCGAGCCACTTGGTGAGGAAGCGCGCCGACTCCATCGTGTAGGCGGCGGTCGGAGCGAAGACGTTGATGTCACCGGTCCAGCCGAGCCGCTCGTCACGTGCGGGGGTGTCCGTGGGGATGGACAGGAAGTTGCCGCGCTGGCCCCATGTGATGTTGCTGTGCAGCTGGTTGAGCATGGGGACGTCGGTCTTGAAGTCCATGGTGAAGGGGGCCGACGTGTGGATCACGCGGCCCACCACGGCGTCGCGCGGTGGCCTGCCCGGGTAACCCGTCACCTCCACGTAGCGGAAGCCGTGGAAGGTGAACCGCGGCTCGAACGTCTCCTTGCCGCCGCCCTTGAGCGTGTAGGTGTCCGTGGCGCGCGCGGTCCGCAGATTGGTGGTGTAGATCGTGCCGTCGGGGTTGAGGACCTCCGCGTGGCGCAGCTGGACCTTCGTGCCGGCCTTCCCGGAGACGGTGAGGCGGACCGCGCCGACCATGTTCTGGCCGAGGTCGAAGACGAACACGCCGGGCTTGGGCTCACTCACCTTGCGGGTGGAGATCTCGCTCTCCACGCGCGTGTGCCCGTCGATCTGGGCGACGACAGCGGCCTTGACCTTGTCGACGGCGTCGGCCGCGACCCAGTCCGAGTCGTCGAATCCGGCGCGCGTCCAGCCCGCTGTCTCCAGGCGGGCGTCGTAGTCCTCGCCCGACAGGAGGTCGGCGGCGGTCACCGGGCCCGTGGCGGCGCGCCAGTCGGTGCCGGACAGTACGCGGTCGGTCGAGCCGTCGGTGTACGTGACCTCCAACTGGCCCAGGAACGCGGGGCGGTCGCCGTACTGGTGCGGGCCGAACATGCCGACGTTCCCCGCGTACCAGCCGACCGCGACCGTCACGCCGAGCGCGTTGGCGCCGGACTTGAGCTGCTTGGTCACGTCGTACGTCTGGTACTGGACGCGCTTGTTGTAGTCGGTCCAGCCGGGTGCCAGGCGGTCGTCGCCGACGCGCTCGCCGTTCAGCCAGGCGTCGTAGAGGCCAAGGGCCGTGGAGTACAGCCGGGCCCGCGCGACGGTCCTGCCGGGGCGCAGGCGGAACTCGTGGCGCAGTTGGGCGGCGGGACAGTGGTTGGGGGCGACCTTGCCCCAAGGTCCCGAACCCCAGGGGGCGAGGACCTTCGACGCCGGCCAGGAGCCGTCGTCGTACTCCGCCGACCGCCAGTCGCCCGAGGGCTCCTTGTCGGTGCTCTTCCACGTGCCGTCGGTGGCGAGGGTGTGCACGCCGTCCGCGGTCGTCACCTCGAGCAGGCCGAGCAGGCCGGCGGGACCGGTCGTGGCATTGGTGGCCGAGACGGCGACGACCGCCGGGCCGGGGCGCAGTTGGGAGGTCACGTCGACGACCGCGGGCCGGCGCCAGTTGTCGGCGGCGCTGTCCGCTTCGGCGTGCGCCACCTGCGTGCCGTTCACGTACGCGGTGTACCCGTCGTCGGCCGTGGTGACGAGACGTGCGCGAGTGACCCCTTCGGGGACATCGACGCGGCCGCGGAACCAACGGGTGGCCGCCGGGGCGCTGTTCGCGGGGTCACCCTCGGGGAACCAGATCCACGAGGCGTCGTCCAGGGCGGGCGCGCCGACGAGGGACGCGGGTGCGCCGATCCACCGTGCCGTCCAGTCCTTCTCCCCGGAGAGCCCGGTCTCCCACCAGGAGGGCTCACTCCACTCGGAGGCCGTGCCCGCGCTGTCCCAGACCCGCACCGACCAGTAGTAGCGCGTACGGGACTTGAGGGCGGGGCCCGCGTAAGGGACCAGGACGGAGTCGCTCGACGCGACCTTGCCGCTGTCCCAGACGTCGGGCTCGGTGAGGCGGCCCGGGGCGGTGGCCACACGCACGTGGTACGCGCTCTGTGCCTGGCCTTCCTTGGTGGACGCCAGAGGCCAACTCAGCCTCGGACGGGGCACGTCGAGACCGAGCGGGTGTCTCACGTACTCGACGGTCGGTCTGGTCACGCGTAGGGCCCGGCCCCCCGCGGAAGGGGCGGCATGGGCCGTCGGAACTGCCCCGGCGGCCATCGCCGTTCCCAGGGCGGCCGTGGCGGTGGTGCTGAGCAGTCGTCTTCTGCTGATCACAACTTGACTCCGTAACGACTCGACGATGAATCGTTTCACGAGAGGCGAAGCTAGGGAGAGCGCCAGCTGATGTCAAGGGGGCTGGTGTGCTTCGCCCTTGGTGCGTCAAGTGGCGAAAGGATTTTCAGGGCACGCCCATTGACGCCGTAGTTGGTGCGGGTTTAGCTTCCCTGAAAATTGATTGAAACCTTTCACGCCGAGTGTCCGGCGGGTGACTCCTGATGACGCCCGACCCCTGACCGCCGGCGCCCGATGCCTGTTCCTCCATGCCAGAAGCCGCATGCCCTTCGTGACCGATCGGTGCTACCTATGAGAGAGCCCCCCGTCCTTGCCGTGCAGGGCCTGAGCAAGTCCTTCGGGGCCGTGCGCGCCCTGCACGACGTCTCCCTGGAGCTGTACGCCGGTGAGGCGCACGCCCTCGCGGGCGAGAACGGCGCAGGGAAATCCACCCTCATCAAGACCCTCGCCGGGGTCCACAGGCCGGACACGGGAGAGCTGACGCTCGACGGGTCCCCGGTCGTCTTCCACGGCCCCGGCGACGCCAGGGACGCGGGCGTCGCCGTCATCTACCAGGAGCCGACGCTCTTCCCCGACCTCTCCGTCGCGGAGAACATCTTCATGGGGCGCCAGCCCCGCCGTTCGCTCGGCCGCGTCGACCACAAGGCCGTGCACGCCGCGGCTGACGCGCTCTTCAAGCGCCTGGCCGTGGACCTCGACCCCGACCAGCCCGCGCGCGGGCTCTCCATCGCGGACCAGCAGATCGTCGAGATCGCCAAGGCGCTCTCCTTCGACGCCCGGGTCCTGATCATGGACGAGCCGACCGCCGCCCTCACCGGCAGTGAAGTGGCCCGCCTCTTCGGTGTCGTGCGCACCCTGCGCGAACAGGGCGCCGCCGTCCTTTTCATCTCGCACCGCCTCGAGGAGATCTTCGAGCTGTGCCAGCGCGTCACCACGCTGCGGGACGGCGGCCTGATCGCGAGCGAGCCGCTCGCCAGCCTGACCGAGGACGATCTCGTACGCCGCATGGTGGGCCGCGACCTCGACGAGCTCTACCCGAAGCAGGACACCCAGGTGGGCGAAGTCGCCCTCAGCGTCCGCCGGCTGACCCGTGAGGGCGTCTTCACCGATGTGTCGTTCGACGTGCGGCGCGGCGAGATCGTCGGGCTCGCCGGGCTCGTCGGGGCCGGACGCAGCGAGGTCGCGCGGGCCGTCTTCGGCGTCGACAAGTGGGATGCCGGAACGGTCGAGGTGCAAGGGAAGGCGCTGCTCAACGGCGCGCCGAGCACCGCCATGGCCGCCGGTCTCGCGCTCGTCCCCGAGGACCGGCGCGCCCAGGGCCTGGTGATGGACATGTCCATCGAGCGCAACATCGGGCTCACCGGACTGCGTACGACGGTGCGCGCGGGCCTCATGGACCGCGGCGCCGAACGCAGCCGCTCGCTCGACTGGGCGGTGCGCCTCCAGGTGAAGTACGCGCGCATCGCCGACGCCGTCGGCACCCTGTCCGGCGGCAACCAGCAGAAGGTCGTCCTCGCCAAGTGGCTCGCCACCAGGCCCCAGGTGCTGATCGTCGACGAACCGACCCGCGGCATCGACGTCGGCACCAAGGCCGAAGTGCACCGCCTGCTCTCCGAACTCGCCGCCGACGGGGTAGCGGTCCTGATGATCTCCTCCGACCTGCCCGAGATCCTCGGCATGGCCGACCGGGTCCTCGTCATGCACGAAGGGCGGCTCACCGCCGAGATCCCGCGCGCGCGGGCGACCGAGGAGTCCGTGATGGCCGCCGCCACAGGGAGGACGGCATGAGCGTGACCACCCAGAGCCCGGCACCCGCCGTGGACCCGGAGAAGGCCGGGGCCACCCGGCTCGTCGACCGCGTCTTCAAGATGCGCGAACTGGCCATCCTGCTGGTCTTCCTGGTGATGATCGGCATCACCCAGGCAGGAAACAGCGAGTTCCTGTCCGAGCAGGGCATCAAGGACCTGCTCCTCAACGCGACCATCCTCGTCCTCGTCGCGACGGGACAGGCCCTCGTCGTCATCACTCGCAACGTCGACCTGTCGGTCGGCTCCACGCTCGGGATCAGCGCCTTCGCCGCCGGCAACTACCTCCAGGGCGGCGGCGACTCGACGGTCGCGATCCTCCTGGCGGTCGCGCTCGGCGTCGGCTGCGGCCTGCTCAACGGGGCACTCGTCAGCCTCGGCCAGGTGCCCGCGCTCGTCGTGACCCTCGGCACCCTCTACATCATCCGGGGCGTCGACTCCATCTGGGTCGGCTCCCGGCAGATCACCGCGTCCGACCTGCCGGCCGGCTTCGTCGACTTCGGCTCCGGCGGGATCTCGGCCGTGCCGTATCTGGCCCTGATCGCGCTCGCCGTCCTGGTCGCCGTCGCCTACTACCTGCGGCACTTCGGCGGCGGACGCGAGCTCTACGCCCTCGGCTCCAACCCCGAGGCCGCACGCCTCGCAGGCATCCCGGTACGCAAGCGCATCCTCGCCGCCTACACCGCGTGCGGAGCGCTCGCAGGACTCGCCGGAGCGCTCTACCTGGCCCGCTTCGGCAACGTCGACTCGGCCACCGGCAACGGCTATGAACTCACCGTCGTCAGCGCCGTCGTGGTCGGCGGCGTCGTCTTCACCGGCGGCTCCGGGAGCGTCTACGGCGCGGCACTCGGAGCCCTGCTTCTGACCTCCATCAACAGCGTGCTTCCCGCGCTCGGCGTCAGCTCCGTGTGGGTGCTCGCCATCAACGGCGTGCTGCTCGTGCTGGCCATCGCCGTCGACCGGATCGTCGCCCTGCGCGTCGCCAAGGCCCTGAAGAAGAGGAACGCCCGCCATGGCTGACCCCAAGGCTGACACCAACGCCAACCGGCTCACGCTCACGAGGGCCGTCCGCTGGGACACCGTTGTCGGCGCTCTCCTTGTCGTACTCCTCCTGATGTCGTTCTCCTTTGTCGACGGTTTCGGGAACGCCCTCAACCTGTCGTTCCTCATCGGCAACACGCTGCCCATCGCGCTGATCGCCCTTCCGATGACGCTCCTCGTCGTCTCCGGAGAGATCGATCTCTCGGTGGCCTCGACGGCGGGGCTCTCCGGAGCCGTGATGGGCGCGCTCTGGAACGCGGGGATGGCCATCGAGACGATCATTCCGATCGTTCTCCTCATCGGAGTCGTCTGCGGCCTGGTCAACGGCCTCCTGGTGACCCGTCTCGGGCTGCCCTCGCTCGCCGTCACCATCGGCACCATGGCCGCCTACCGGGGCATCGCACAGATCGTCCTCGGCTCCGACGCCGTCACGGACTTCCCCTCGCAGTACCTGGACTTCGCGGCCGGACAGGTCGGCGACACCTTCCTGCCGTACGCCTTCCTGCCCTTCCTCGCGCTGCTCGCGATCGCCGTCGTCGTCCTGCACGCCACGCCCTTCGGGCGCTCGCTCTTCGCGATCGGCGCCAATGAGGAGGCGGCCCGGTTCGCCGGTGTGCGCGTCAAGCGGCACAAGCTGTGGCTGTTCGTCGCCACGGGCCTCATGGCCTCGCTCACGGGCGTCTTCTGGGCCCTGCACTACGCGAGCGCCCGCTACGACAACGCCACCGGGCTCGAACTGTCCGTCGTCGCGGCCGTACTGCTCGGTGGCATCGACTTCGACGGCGGCAAGGGGACCCTGGGCGGCGCGATCGCCGGAGTCTTCCTGCTCGGCGCGCTGCAGAACGCGATGAGCCTGCTCAACGTCTCCGCGCAGTCGCAGATCGTCGTCACCGGCGTGCTGCTCGTCGTGTCCGTGCTCGGGCCGCGCGTGGCCCGGCAGATCGCCGTCGCCCGAGCGGGCCGCCGCGCCGCCGCTCCCGCCCGCTGAACCCCTCGTACCGTCGACACGTCCGAAAGGGACCAACGATGCTCTCTCCCCGCCGCTCCGCCCTCACCCGCGCCTGCGTGACACTGGCCGCCGTCACCTCGCTCGCCCTCACCGCCACCGCCTGCGGCGGCACCACCAAGGAGTCCTCGAAGAACGACGACGCGGGCAAGGCCTCGAACGCCAAGGCCGACCCGGGCGCGGCCACCAAGAAGGGCCTGACCGTCGCCTTCCTGCCCAAGCAGGTCAACAACCCGTACTTCACCGTCGCTGACAAGGGCGGCGAGAAGGCACTCAAGGAGCTCGGTTCGACGTACAAGGAGACCGGCCCCAACAGCGCGACCGACACCAGTGGGCAGGTCTCCTACGTCAACACGCTCACCCAGCAGCAGGTCGACGCCATGGCCGTGTCCGCACAGGACCCCGGCGCCCTGTGCACCGCCCTCAAGCAGGCCATGAAGAACGACATCAAGGTCGTCACGTACGACTCGGACACCAACCCCGGCTGCCGTGACGTGTTCGTCTCGCAGTCCAGCGCCGAGGCACTCGGCCGCACCCAGGTGGAGCTGCTCGGCAAGCAGCTCGGCTACAAGGGCGACATCGCGATCCTCTCCGCCGCCCAGACCGCGACGAACCAGAACACCTGGATCGGCTTCATGAAGGACGAGCTGAAGAAGCCCAAGTACAAGAATATGAAGCTGGTGAAGACCGCCTACGGCAACGACGACGCCCAGCAGTCCTTCCAGCAGACCCAGGGTCTCCTCCAGGAGCACCCGAAGCTGGCCGGGATCATCTCGCCGACGACCGTCGGCATCAAGGCCGCCGCCCAGTACCTTTCGGGATCGAAGTACAAGGGCAAGGTGAAGCTCACCGGCCTCGGCACCCCCAACGACATGCGTCAGTACGTGAAGAACGGCACCGTCGAGGGCTTCGAGCTGTGGGACCCGGCCAAGCTCGGCGCACTCGCCGCGCACACCGCCGTGGCCCTGAAGTCCGGCCAGATCACCGGCAAGAAGGGGGAGAAGTACGAGGCCGGAGACCTCGGCAGCTTCACCATCGGTGACAAGGGGGTCGTCGATCTCGGCGAACCGACCGTTTTCGACAAGAAGAACATCGACCAGTACAAATTCTGAGGGGATCGCAGGCGGCGGTGCACAAGGCACCGCACGAGCAACGGAACAAGGGGACGCATGGTCGGCATCAAAGACGTGGCGAAGCACGCCGGCGTGTCGGTGGGCACCGTGTCGAACGTGATCAACCGCCCGGACGTGGTCTCCGAGGAGACCCGCCACCGGGTGCAGTCCGTGATCGAGCGGCTCGGCTACGTCCGCAGCGAGTCCGCACGGCAGCTGCGCGCGGGGCAGAGCCGCATCATGGCGCTGCTCGTGCTCGACATGGGCAACCCCTTCTTCGTGGACGTCGCGCGCGGTGCCGAGCGGGCCGCGCGCGACGCCGGGCTCCGCGTCATGATGTGCAACAGCGGACAGAGCCCCTCCGAAGAGGCCGAATATCTGGCGCTCTTCGCCGAACAGCGGGTCCGGGGCGTCCTGCTGACCCCGGCGGACGCGACGGGACGCAACATCGAGGCGTTCCGCAGGCACGCCATCCCGTTCGTCCTGGTCGACCGGGTCGCCGAGGGCGCCACCGAGTGCTCCGTCTCCGTGGACGACGTCCTCGGGGGCGCGCTCGCGGTGCGCCATCTGGTGGACACGGGCCACCGCAGCATCGCGTACGTGAGCGGGCCGCCCGGACTCAACCAGGTCAAGGACCGCAGGCAGGGAGCGCTGCAGGCCCTGGCCGAGGCCGGTCTGCCGGCCTCGGCGCTGCGGGAACTGCCCACCGAACGTCTCGACGTGGCCGCAGGACGCGACGCGGGCGCCCGCGTCCTCGGCCTCGCCGAGCGGCCGACCGCCGTCTTCTGCGCCAACGACCTGCTCGCCCTCGGGGTGCTCCAGGCGATGTACGCGGCCGGGGTGAGCGTGCCCGAGGACATCGCCATCGTCGGCTACGACGACATCGAGTTCGCCGCGGCCGCCGTCGTCCCGCTCACCTCCGTGCGCCAGCCCGCCATCAAGATGGGTGCGATGGCCGCGGAACTCCTCCTGGAGGAGACCGAGTCGGACGCCGAACCGGAGGAGCACGATCACCGGCGTGTGGTGCTCCAGCCGGAGCTCGTCGTACGGCGCTCCAGCCTGACACCCCGCTGACCATCCCTGCGGCGCGTGTGCTGAACTGGGCGAAGTGTCCCGTTCCGCACACGCCCAGGAGCCCCCTTGACCGTCACCGCCTCCTACCGTCAGCCCGGTGTGGTCCTCACCGACCACCGCTTCTCCGTGCCCCTCGACCACGACGACACGGCGGGGGAGCGGATCGAGGTCTTCGCCCGCGAGGCCGTGGCGAGCGCGCACGAGAGCGCCGACCTGCCGTGGCTGGTCTATCTCCAGGGCGGCCCCGGTTGCGGGGCCAACCGGTTCGTGGGCAAGGAGGCATGGCTGGGCAGGGCCCTGCAGGACTACCGGGTGCTGCTGCTCGACCAGCGCGGAACCGGCAGCTCCACCCCGGCCACGCGCCAGACGCTCCCGCTGCGCGGCGGCCCCCGCGAACAGGCCGACTACCTCCTTCACTTCCGCGCCGACTCCATCGTCCGGGACTGCGAGCTGATCCGGCGCGAGCTGACCGGCGCCCCCTGGACCGTGCTCGGCCAGAGCTTCGGCGGCTTCTGCGCGACCCACTACCTGTCGGCGGCCCCCGAAGGCCTGCACACCGCCCTGATCACCGGCGGCCTGCCCACGCTCGACGGCCACGCGGACGACGTCTACCGCGCCGCCTACCCGCGCATGGAACGCAAGAGCGCCGCCCACTACGCCCGCTACCCCCAGGACGTCGAGCGTGCCCGCCGCATCGCGGCCCACCTCGCCGAGCACGAGCCGGTCCTGAACGGCGGCTACCGCCTCACCGTCGAGGCGTTCCAGTCCCTCGGCATGCTGCTCGGCACCAAGGACGGCAGTCACCGTCTGCACTACCTCATCGAGGACGCCTTCGTACGGACGCCATCGGGGCCCGCCCTGTCCGACGCGTTCCAGGAAGACGTGCAGGCCGCCCTGTCGCTCAGGAACCGCCCGCTCTTCGCGCTGATGCACGAGACGATCTACGGTCAGGGCGAGCGGCCCACCGACTGGTCCGCGCAGCGGCTGCGCGGTCAGTTCCCGCAGTTCGACCCGGGCAAGGCGCTCGCCGGGGACGCGCCGCTGCTGTTCACCGGGGAAGCCGTCCAGCGCTGGCAGTTCGACTGCGACCCGGCCCTGCGGCCGCTGCGCGAGACCGCCGAGCTCCTTGCCGCACACACCGGCTGGGCTCCCCTGTACGACACGGCACGCCTCGCCGCGAACGAGGTGCCGGCCGCCGCCGCCATCTACCACGACGACATGTACGTGGACACCGACCACTCCCTGCGCACCGCCCGCTCCATCCGTGGCCTGCGCACCTGGGTCACCGACGAGTACGAGCACGACGGCCTGCGGGTGGGTTCACCGCGCGTCCTCGACCGGCTCCTGGCCCTCGCCCGGGGCGAGGTCTGATGAGGCGTCCGCGACGGGCCCCGCGAAGCTAGGCTGCGGGCATGACAGAGCCGTTGGATGTGAACGACCAGCTCAGCCCCATGCCCGAGGACTGGCAGCGTGCCCTCGCCGTCGTCGCCCACCCGGACGACCTGGAGTACGGCTGCTCGGCAGCGATCGCCGGATGGACGGACGGCGGGCGCGAGGTCGCCTACCTCCTGGCCAGCCGTGGCGAGGCGGGCATCGACACCCTCGACCCCGCCACGTGCGGGCCGCTGCGCGAGCGGGAGCAGCGGGCCAGCGCGGCCGTCGTCGGCGTGTCGACCGTGGAGTTCCTCGACCACAAGGACGGCGTGATCGAGTACGGGACGGCGCTGCGCCGCGACATCGCCGCCGCGGTGCGCAGGCACCGGCCCGAGCTCGTGATCACGCTCAACCACCGCGACACGTGGGGCGGCGTCGCCTGGAACACCCCGGACCACGTCGCCGTGGGCCGTGCCACCCTCGACGCCGTGGGGGACGCGGGCAACCGGTGGATCTTCCCCGAGCTGATCGAGGAGGACGCCCTCGATCCCTGGAACGGTGTGCGCTGGGTGGCCGTCGCCGGTTCGTCGTCGCCCACGCACGCGGTGGACGCGACGGCCGGGCTCGAGCGCTCCGTGCGCTCGCTCCTCGAACACCGCACGTACATCGTGGTGTTGACGCAGGAGGACCCCGAGAAGTACTGCCGCGAGTTCCTCACGGGCAACGCCCAGCGGGTGGCGCCGCGCTTCGGCGGGAAGCCCGCGGTGTCCTTCGAGGTCTTCAGCCGCTGAGCCACCGCCACTACGCTGACGGCACGTCCATCACCTGACGGGACGTCAGAAACGTAGGCAGGAGCTGGTGCTGGATGATCGACACCATCGGCACGGACATCCCGGAGGGTGAGGAGCGGCTGCGCCTCGACATCGAGGACGGCCTGGGCATCCTCACCCTCTGCTACCCGCAGAAGCTCAACGCCTGGAGCTGGGAGGCCACACGCCAGCTCGGCATCTTCGCCGACCGGATCCGCTTCGACGACTCGATCCGGGCGGTGCTGCTGCGCGCGGAGGGGCGGGCGTTCTGTGCCGGGATCGACGTCACCGCACTCAACGGCGGTGCGATCGAAGGCCGTTCGGTGTCCGAGCGCACCCGCAACTACTACGAGGGCATGCGCTGGGTCCACGAGCGATTCCGCACGTTCGCGCGCCTCCCGCAGCCGGTCGTCGCCGCCGTGCAGGGGTACTGCCTCGGGTTCGGCTTCGAGCTCGCGCTGATGGCGGACGTACGGATCGCGTCCGACGACGCGGTGTTCGCGCTGCCGGAGGCGCAGATCGGCGTCGCGGTGGACGCGGGCGGTGATCTGCGCATCGCGCGCGACGCGGGCGCGGGCTGGGCCAAGCTGCTCTCGCTCACCGGGCGCCGTATCGACGCTGCCACGGCCGAGCGGCTGCGGCTCGTACAACTCGTCACGCCGGTGGACGAGTTGACCAAGACGGCCCGCGAGGTCGCCGCGGAGATCGCGGCGAACGCCCCGCTGGCCGTCCAGGGCATCAAGCGCGGCATCGACGCCTACGCGGACGCGGGGATGGACGCGGCCCTCGACCGGGTCGCGCTGAACGCGGCGATCACGCTGACGTCGGAGGACTCACGTGTCGGATACGCGGCGAAGGGGGAGCGGAGAGCGGCTGCTTTCGAGGGTAAGTAGGCCCGGGGACAGGCCTTTTCCCGGGGACGACCTGTCCCCGGGGGGCTGGCCTACCCCTCGAAGGGTCCTCGCCCCATCTGCTCGCGCACCGTCACCACCTGCGGGCTGACCAGAGTGCGCCGCTGCCAGTTCGCGCCGTCGACCACCAGCGTGTGCCCGGTGATGAAGCGCGCGTAGGGCGAGGCGAGGAAGGTCGCGGCCCAGCCCAGTTCACGCGGGGCGCCGACGCGCAGGGCGGGCTGGCGGGAGCTCAACTCCCGCTGTCGGTCGCCCGATACGCGGTCCTGCGCGGGCGTTGCCCGGTCGAGATTGCCGCGGATGTCGGCGGTCATGTCCTCGTGCGGCATCAGGCCCGGCACCAGGCCGTTGACCTGGATCCCGTACGGACCCCACTCCACCGCCAGGCTCTCGACGAGACTCTTCACGCCCGCCTTGGCCGCCGCGCTGTGCGCGAAACCAGGTCCGCCCGTCCACGCGTACGACGCCCCGATGTTGATGACGGAGCCGGGCGTGCCGGCCGCGAGATGGCGGCGGCCGAACTCCCGTGTCATGAAGAACGTCCCGGTCAGGGTGATGTCCACGACCGAGCGCCACGCGTTCGGGGACATGTCCTCGGCGGGCACGGGGAAGTTCGCCGCCGCGTTGTTGACCAGGACGTCCGGCAGTCCGTACGCCTCCTGCGCCGCGTCGAAGACCTCGGCGACGCGGTCCGGGTCCCGGATGTCGCACGGCACGGCCGTCACCCGGCCGCCGAGGCCCGCGAGTTCGTCCCGCGCCGCCTTCAGCCGCTCCTCCTTGCGGCTCGCGATCACCAGATCCGCCCCGAGCCGCGCGAACTCCGCGGAGATCGCCTTGCCGAGGCCTGTCCCGCCGCCGGTGACGAGGACGACCGTCCCGTCGTACGTCCCGTCCGGCAGCGCGCTCGCGCCGGACGGGGGAGGCGTGGGAAGTCCCTGCGGTGGCGTCGTCGGTTCACTCGCGTGGTCCGTCATGGGGGCATCGATATCGCGGAACGCCTCACATCTCCATGCCCGCAGGGAGATCACGCGCACTCACGGAGCCTCCGCCCCGTGACCCGGGGCGCGCCCTGCCCACCAAGGGCGAGCAGGAGATCAGGCTCGCTCCTTCGCCCGGTGGCGCGCCGCGACGGTCTCGTCGATGTCACCGAGCACGAGCTCGTGGTTGATCATGAGCCCGGCCTGGTAGCCCGCGGCCGCCGCGCTGACCACCTGCACCTTGGGGCCTGTCGCGTTGCCCACCGCCCACACGCCGGGGACGCTCGTGCGGCCTGCCGCAGCCACGGCGGGGTAGGGGCCGAAGGGCGTGTCCTGCGTGTCCGCGCCGAGGCCGGTCAGCAGATCGTCACGTGGGGTCGTCCCCGCCTCCACGAACAGCGCCGAGCGCGGGACCACCCGGCCGTCGGCGAGGCGCACCCCCGTCAGGCGGTCGTCGGCCACGTCGAGTGAGGTCACCTCGCCCTCCACCACGGTCACGCCGGCGGCGTCCAGCCTCTCGCGGTCC
The DNA here is from genome assembly GCF_056434405.1 of Streptomyces sp. NPDC044044. Taxonomy (NCBI): domain Bacteria; kingdom Bacillati; phylum Actinomycetota; class Actinomycetes; order Kitasatosporales; family Streptomycetaceae; genus Streptomyces; species Streptomyces sp. NPDC044044. The sequence goes on from NZ_JBWKFG010000008.1 coordinate 481,018, forward strand.
TCGGCGGTCAACTCCCGCACCGTGTGCAGGAAGAGCGTCACGTCCTTCGACCACTGGGTGACAAGGAGCGCCTGATGGACACCCGTCACGGGCGACGCGATCACGCCGAAGGCCTCGTCCCGCACCTCCCACCCGTGGCAGTACGGGCAGTGCAGGACATCGCGCCCCCAGCGCTCGGCGAGGCCCCACACCCGCGGCAGTTCGTCGACCAGGCCGGTGGCCACGACGACGCGACGGGCGTGCGCGGACCTGCCGCCCGCGAGGTCGACCTCGAACTCCCCGCCGCCGTCGGGCCGTACGGCCGTCACCCGGTCGTCGACGAGCTCCACGCCGTACGCCTCGACCTCACGGTGCCCCACGGCGAGGAACTCGGCCGGCGGCATCCCGTCCCGCGACAGATAACCCTGCATGTGCGCGGCGGGCGCGTTGCGCGGCTCGCCCGCGTCCACGATCAGTACGCGCCGCCGGGACCGGCCGAGGACGAGCCCCGCGCTGAGCCCTGCCACTCCGCCGCCGACGACGACCACGTCGTACGCGGTGCTGTTGCTGTTGGTCTTCCGGTTGTCTGCGGCCTGGGTCATCGTGACCACCTCCACGCAGACCGTCGCACCGACCATGCGGTATTGACAATCAACTTTGCCGATACTGCAATAGAGTCATGACGGACAGCGGAGCAGTGGACCAGGCGGAGCACGAAGACGACGGCGCGAATCTTGACGGAGTGCTGGCCGAGGTCGGGCCCCGCCTGCGGAGAATCCGCAAGGAGCGCGGCGCGACGCTCGCGGGTCTCGCCGCCGCCACCGGCATCTCCGTGAGCACCCTCTCGCGCCTGGAGTCCGGCAACCGCAAGCCAAGCCTGGAGCTCCTGCTCCCCATCGCCCGCGCCCACCAGGTCCCCCTGGACGAGCTCGTCGGCGCCCCGCCCGTCGGCGACCCGCGCGTGCGGGCCAAGCCGATCGTCCGGCACGGCCGCACGATGATCCCGCTGACCCGGCAGCCCGGCGGCCTCCAGGCGTACAAGCTGTTCGAGCCCTCCCGCTCCGTCGAGCCCGACCTGCAGACCCACGAGGGGTACGAGTGGCTGTACGTCCTGTCCGGACGGCTGCGGCTCGTGCTCGCCGATCACGACGTGATCCTCACGGCGGGCGAGGCCGCGGAGTTCGACACCCGCCTTCCGCACTGGTTCGGCTCCACGGGGGAGGGGCCCGCGGAGTTCCTCAGCCTGTTCGGGCCGCAGGGCGAGCGGATGCACGTGCGCGCGCGGCCCACTCAGCGGGCCGCCCGGCCGTCCGATCGGCATCAGCGCGAAGCGGACTGACGAGACGGTTCCCCTGCCTGCAAGCGACCGCTTAGTATGCGACGGAGCTAGGTCTACGAACGCACCGTGGAGGCCCCGCATGCAGGCATGGCAAGTGCACCAGAACGGCGAGCCGGGCGCGGTGATGCGCCTCGAAGACGTGGACCGGCCGGTGCCGGGCGACGGACAGCTGCTCCTCAAGGTCCGCGCCGCCAACATCAACTTCCCCGACGCGCTGCTCTGCCGCGGGCAGTACCAGATCACGCCCCCGCTGCCGTTCACACCCGGCGTGGAGATCTGCGGCGAGACCGAGGACGGACGGCGCGTGATCGCCAACCCCGCCCTTCCGCACGGCGGATTCGCCGAGTACGCGATCGCCGACGCGGCGGCCGTCCTGCCCGCGCCCGACGCCCTGGACGACGCCGAGGCCGCCGCCCTGCACATCGGCTACCAGACCGGCTGGTTCGGCCTGCACCGCCGCGCGCACCTCCAGGCAGGCGAGACCCTCCTGGTGCACGCGGCCGCGGGCGGTGTCGGCAGCGCCGCCGTGCAGCTCGGCAAGGCGGCGGGCGCCAAGGTCATCGGCGTCGTCGGCGGCGCCGCGAAGGCCGAGGTCGCGCGCGAGCTGGGCTGCGACCTGGTCATCGACCGCCGTACGGAGAACGTGATCGGCGCCGTGAAGGAAGCCACCGGCGGCCGTGGCGCCGACGTCATCTACGACCCCGTCGGCGGCGACGCGTACACGCAGTCCACGAAGTGTGTCGCCTTCGAGGGGCGGATCATCGTCGTCGGCTTCGCGAGCAGTGTCATCCCGACGCCCGCCCTCAACCACGCGCTGGTGAAGAACTACGCGGTGCTCGGCCTGCACTGGGGCCTGTACAACGCCAAGGACCCGCAGGCGATCCTGCGCTGCCACGAAGAGCTCACCCAGCTCGCGGCCAAGGGCGCGATCAAGCCGCTGATCAGCGAGCGCGTGCCCCTCAGCGACGCTGCCGCGGCCGTCCAGCGTGTCGCCGACGGCATCACCACGGGGCGGGTCGCCGTGGTCCCCGAGGGAGGCGACGCATGACGGACGGAGCCGGACTGCGCCGCCGCGCGCAGGAGTTCCTCGCCGCGTACCCGCCCGCGACGACGGAACGCGCGGAGTTCCTGAAGGCCCGCTTCGACGCCGGGCTCGCCTGGGTGCACTACCCGGAAGGGCTCGGCGGCCTCGGCGCCCCGCGGTCCCTGCAGGCCGTCGTGGACGCCGAGCTCGAGGCCGCGGGCGCGCCCGACAACGACCCGCGCCGCATCGGCATCGGCCTCGGCATGGCGGCGCCGACGATCCTGCGCTTCGGCACCGAGGAGCAGAAGCGCAGCTTCCTGCGGCCGCTGTGGGTCGGCGACGAGGTGTGGTGCCAGCTCTTCAGCGAGCCGGGCGCCGGATCCGACCTGGCAGCCCTGGGCACCCGCGCCGTCCGTGACGGCGACTCCTGGGTGGTCAACGGGCAGAAGGTGTGGACGTCCGGCGCGCACGCCGCCCGCTGGGCCATCCTCATCGCGCGCACCGATCCGGAGGTGCCCAAGCACCGCGGCATCACGTACTTCGTCTGTGACATGACCGACCCGGGCGTCGAGGTGCGCCCGCTGCGGCAGATCACCGGCGAGGCCGAGTTCAACGAGGTCTTCCTCACCGACGTGACGATCCCGGACGCGCACCGCCTGGGGGAGATCGGCGACGGCTGGAAGGTCGCGCAGACCACCCTCATGAACGAGCGCGTGTCCATCGGCGGCGCCCGCATCCCGCGCGAGGGCGGCATGATCGGCCCGGTCGTGAAGGCCTGGCGCGAGCGCCCCGAGCTGCGCACGCACGACCTGCACCAGCGGCTCCTCAAGCTGTGGGTCGAGGCGGAGGTCGCCCGGCTCACCGGGGAGCGGCTTCGCCAACAGCTCGTCGCAGGGCAGCCGGGTCCCGAGGGCTCGGGCATGAAGCTCGGGTTCGCCCGTCTGAACCAGGAGATCAGCGGCCTGGAGGTGGAACTCCTGGGCGAGGAGGGGCTGTTGTACGAGGACTGGACGATGCGAAGGCCCGCGAAGGTCGACTTCGTCGGCCGTGACGCGGGCTACCGCTATCTGCGGGCCAAGGGCAACAGCATCGAGGGCGGCACCAGCGAAGTGCTGCTCAACATCGTCGCCGAGCGTGTCCTCGGACTGCCGTCCGAGCCGCGCACCGACAAGGACGTCGCCTGGAAGGACCTGGCCCGTTGAGTACGCAGACCACACAGAGCCCGCAGCCCGCGCAGCGCGACCTGCTGTACTCCGAGGAGGAAGAGGCGCTGCGCTCGGTGGTGCGCGGCCTGATCGCCGACCACTGCGACGCCACCGCCGTGCTCAAGCGCACCGAGTCCGCCGAGCCGCACGACCGCGACCTGTGGAAGGCGCTCACGGACGGCATGGGCCTCGCGGGCCTGCTCGTGCCCGAGGAGCTCGGCGGCCAGGGGGCCACGCACCGCGAAGCCGCCGTCGTCCTTGAGGAGTTGGGCCGGGCCGTCGCGCCCGTGCCCTATCTGACCAGTGCCGTGATCGCCACCGAGGCGCTGCTGGCCTGCGACGGCGACGCGGCGAGGGAACTCCTTGGCATGCTCGCCGCCGGACGCACGGTCGGCGTGCTCACCGTGCCGCTCGCCACTGCCCCGGGCGGTGCCCTGCCCGACGTGCGCACGGAGGAGGGGGCCCTGCGCGGCAGCGTCCCCGGTGTCGCCGACGCGCTCGCCGCCGATGTGTTCCTCGTGCCGACGCGTGCGGGGCTCTTCGCGGTGGACGCGACGGAGGACGGCGTCACCGTGGCACCGCAGACCTCGCTCGACCTCACGCGCCCGCTCGCCACGGTCACCTTCGAGGGGGCACGCGCGCGTGCGGTCGCTCCGGAATCAGGACCCGCTGTACGGCGGGGTCTGCGGGCGGGAGCCGGGCTCCTCGCGTCCGAGCAACTCGGCCTCGCCGACTGGTGTTTGACCGAGACCGTGCGCTACACGAAGGAACGCACGCAGTTCAACCGGCCCGTCGGCTCCTTCCAGGCGCTCAAGCACCGGCTCGCCCAGCTCTGGCTGGAGGTGGTCAACATCCGCGCCGCCGCCCGCAACGCGGCCGACACCCTGGCCGCCGACAGCGCGGACGCCGATGTAGCGGCGGCTCTCGCACAGGCCTACGCGTCCCCCGCCACGGTGCACATCGCCGAGGAGGCGCTCCAGCTGCACGCCGGCATCGGCATGACCTGGGAACATCCCGTCCACCTCTACCTCAAGCGGGCCAAGTCCGACTCCATCGCGCTCGGCACGGTGGGGCGCCACCGGGAGGAGCTGGCCGCGCGCGTGAACCTGCCCGCTCCCTGACACGGAGGCCCCTGCGCCCCGTGATCCATGCGGTCTCCCCGTGATCCATTCCGTATGGCCCGCACGTTTTACCTACCCATTACATGAGGCATAATTGCGACCCGTTCGCAATAACGTTTGATCTTCAGTAGGGGTGTGGAGCATGAGGGCCCGATCGATACGGGGTACGGGCGCGGTAGCGGCGGCCGCCTCACTGGCGGTCGCCGCCTCGGCCTGTTCGGCGCCGGGTGACGGCAAGAACGCGGGCGGCGCCAAGGACTCCGCGGTCGTCGGCATCGCGTACGAACCGGACACCCTGAGCCCGCTCCTCGGCTACGGCAAGGACGGCAACTCCAAGATCTTCGACGGTCTGCTCACGCACGACGCCGACATGAAGCTCAAGCCCGCGCTCGCCGCCGGGCTTCCCGAGGTCGGCGACGACGGCAAGACCTACACCTTCAAGCTGCGCGAGGGCGTCAAGTTCAGCGACGGCAAGCCCTTCACGTCCAAGGACGTCGTCTTCACCTACGAGACGATCCTCGACAAGAAGACGAACAACGCCGCCAAGACCGAGCTGGACGCCGTCAAGGACGTCGAGGCGAAGGGCGACGACACCGTCGTCTTCCACCTCAAGTACCCCTACGCGCCGTTCGCCGAGCGCACCGTCCTGCCGATCGCGCCCGAGCACATAGCCGGCAAGCAGGACGTGAACACCGGCGAGTTCACCACCAAGCCGGTCGGCACCGGCCCCTACAAGCTGGTGAAGTGGTCCAAGGGCGAAAAGCTCACCTTCAAGGCCAACCCCGGGTACTGGGGCGGAGCGCCGAAGGTCAAGAACTTCACCATGGCGATCATCAAGGACGACGACATCCGCGCCACCCGGCTCGACGCCGGTGAGCTCGACGGCGCGATCCTGCCGCCCAACCTCGCGAAGAAGTACGAGAGCGACGGCAACAAGAAGTCGTACGCCGCCAAGACCTTCGACTACCGCGTGGTGACCCTGCCCACCGGCAACAAGGTCACGGGCGACACCGACATCCGGCGCGCGCTCGACACCGGAGTCGACCGCAAGGCCATGGTCGACTCGATCCTGGACGGCGCGGGCAAGGAGGCCTACGGGCCCGTGCCGACCGACAGCCCCTGGTTCACCAAGGGCACCGAGCGCAAGCACGACCTCGCCGCGGCCAAGAAGAGCCTCGACAAGGCGGGCTGGAAGCCCGGCAAGGACGGCATCCGCGAGAAGGACGGCGTCCAGGCGACGTTCCCGCTCTGGTACCTCTCCGGCGACAAGCTCCGCCAGGACCACGCGCTCGCCTACGCATCCGACGCCAAGAAGCTCGGCATCAAGGTCGAGGTGCAGGCGGGCACCTGGGAGGTCATCGAGCCGCGCATGCCCAAGGACGCGGTCCTCGCGGGCGGCGGCTCCCCGGCCGACCCGGACTTCGACCAGTACACCCTCCTGAAGTCCTCGCTCGCCGGTGACGGCTTCAACAACATGGCCCACTACGACAACCCCAAGGTCGACAAGGCGCTCGACGAGGCCCGCGAGAGCGGCGACCACGCCAAGCGGCAGGCCGCGTACGACACCATTCAGCGCGAGCTGGTGAAGAACCCGGGCTACACCTTCCTCACCCACATCGACCACCTCTACGTCGTCGACAAGCGCTTCGGCGACCTGACCACCCAGATCGAGCCGCACGACCACGGCCTCGCGTCAGGACCGTGGTGGAACGTCGAGGACTGGCAGCCGAAGCAGTGAAGTCCGCGCTCCACAAGCTCCCCTGGGGGCCGATGGCGCGCATGACGGGACGGCGGGCCCTGTTCGCCGTCCCGGTCCTGCTCGCCGTGACCTTCGGCGTCTTCGCGATCGCCGCCGCGTCCCCCTTCGACCCCGTCAAGGCGTACGCGGGCACGGCCGGGCTCACCGCGTCCCAGGAGAACCTCGACCAGCTGCGCGCCAACCTCGGCGTCGACCAGCCGCTCGCGCAGCGCTGGTGGGAGTGGCTGACATCGGCCGTGAGCGGCGACCTTGGGGACTCCAGCACCCTGCGCCAGCCCGTCTCCGACGTCATCGGCGAACGCATCGGCTGGTCCGTGCTGCTCGCCGCCACCGCGTTCCTGCTCGCCATCCTCGTCGGCACGACGCTCGGCGTCCTCGCCGCGCGCCGCCCCGGCGGCTGGCTCGACCGCGCCGTGACCTCGCTCGCGTACACGCTCGAAGCGGCGCCGCCCTTCTGGGTCGGCCTGCTCGCCGTCTGGCTGTTCGCCCTGAAGCTGGGGGTCCTGCCCTCCGGCGGCCTCACGGACACCGCGAGCACGGCCGTCACCGCCGGGCAGGTCGCGAGCCACCTCGTGCTGCCCGCCGCCGTCCTGGCGATCTCGCAGCTTCCGTGGTTCGTCCTGTACGTACGCCAAGGAGTCGGCGACGCACTCGGTGACGACCCCGTCCGGGGCGCACGCGCGCGTGGCCTCGCCGAGCGGACCGTGCTCCTCGGACACGCCCTGCGCTCGGGCATGCTGCCGGTGCTCACGCTGATCGGCTCGCGCGTGCCCGAACTGATCACCGGGGCGCTCCTGGTGGAGACCGTCTTCAGCTGGCCCGGCATCGCCGCGGCCACCGTGTCGGCGGCGACCGCCGTGGACTTCCCGCTGCTCGCCGCGCTCACCGTCCTGGCCACGGTGGCGGTGCTTCTGGGCAACCTGCTCGCCGACCTGCTGTACGGGCTCGCCGATCCGAGGGTGGGATTCGATGGCTGACACGACGACCTGGCGCGCCTCCATCGGCGGCGCCGCCAAGACGCGCTCCACGCGCGCGTGGCGGGTGCGTTCCTCCGCGGTGATCGTCGCGGCCATCGTGCTCGCCGTGCTTCTCGTGCCGCCGCTGGTCAACCTCGACGAACAGGCCGTGAACCTCGCGGCCAAGCTCCAGCCGCCCTCCTGGGAGCACCCCTTCGGCACCGACGACGTGGGACGCGACCTGCTCCTGCGCTGCGTGTACGGGCTGCGGGTCTCGCTCCTCGTGGGCGTGGTCGCCGCCGTCGTCGCCACCGTCATCGGCACGGCCGTGGGGGCGCTCGCCGCCGCCTCGGGCGGCTGGGTGGACCGGGTCGTGATGCGGCTCGTGGACGTCTTCTCGTCCGTGCCGCACCTGCTGCTCGGCATCTTCATCGTGGCGATGTTCCGGCCCGGCGTGTGGCCGGTGGTCGTCTCGGTCGCGCTCACACACTGGCTGTCCACGGCCCGTATCGTGCGCGCCGAGGTGCTCTCGCTGCGGTCGCGTCCCTACGTCGACGCGGCCATCTCCGGCGGCGCGTCGCGGATGCGCGTCACCGTGCGCCATCTGCTGCCCGGCGTGCTCCCGCAGGCCGGACTCGCCGCCGTCCTGATGGTGCCGCACGCCATCTGGCACGAGTCCGCGCTGTCCTTCCTCGGCCTCGGACTCCCCACCCACCAGGCGAGCCTGGGCACCCTCGTGCAGAGCGCGCGCGGCTCGCTCCTGGCAGGGGACTGGTGGCCGACGCTCTTCCCCGGCCTGTTCATCATCGTGCCCACCCTGGCGATCGCGGGCCTCGCGGGCGCCTGGCGGGAACGGATCAACCCCCGGCGCCGATCGGAGCTGATGCTGTGACCGAGCCCGTCCCGAACCCGTCCCCCTCGTCCCCGGTGCTTTCCGTACGAGGTCTCTCCGTACGGTTCCGCATGCGCGGCGGCACCTTCGTCTCCGCCGTCACCGACGCCCACTTCGACCTCGCGGCGGGGGAGTGCCTCGCCCTCGTCGGCGAGAGCGGCTGCGGCAAGTCCGTGCTCGCCTCCGCGCTGCTCGGGCTGCTTCCGCAGAACGCGGAGAGCGCCGGGTCCGCGCTCATCGGCGACGTGGACCTGCTGGCCGCCGACGAGCGCACCCTGGCCCGCACGGTCCGCGGGCGGCGCGTCGGTCTCGTACCGCAGAGCCCGGCCGCGCACCTGACGCCGGTGCGCACGGTCCGCGCCCAGCTGGAGGAGACCCTGCGGGAACTGGCGGACGTGCGCCGCCCGCAGCTGCGCAAGGCCGCCGAAGCCGCCGCGGAGCGTGCCGCGTTCCCCGCCGGGCACCTGGACCGCTACCCGCACGAGCTGTCCGGCGGACTCGCCCAGCGCGCCGCCACCGCGCTCGCGCTCATCGGCGACGCACCGCTGCTGCTCGCCGACGAGCCGACGACAGGCCTCGACCGTGACCTCGTCGACCGCACGGTGGACGAGCTGCGGCGGCACGTCGGCGACGACCGCGCGCTGCTCCTGATCACCCACGACCTGGCCGCCGCGGAGCGCATCGCCGACCGCGTCGCCGTGATGTACGCGAGCCGCATCGTCGAACTCGCCGACGCCGAGGACTTCTTCGGCACCCCGGGCCCCCGGCACCCCTATGCGCGCGGCCTCCTGAACGCCCTCCCGGAGCGCGAGTTCACGCCGATCCCCGGCATGCCGCCCGAACTGTCCGCGCTGCCCGGCGGATGCGCCTTCGCGGCGCGCTGCTCCGGGGCTGACGATGCGTGCGGGACCGTTCCCGAGCCGGTGGACGGAGTCGCCTGCCACCACCCCCATACGGCGGCCGTCCTGGAGGCACCCCGTGCTTGAACTGCGTTCCATCACCGCCGGATACGACCGCCGCGCCCCCGTCATGCGGGGCGTGGACCTCACGCTCGCGCCCGGCGCCTCCGTAGGCCTTCTCGGCCCCAGCGGCTGCGGCAAGTCGACCCTGGCCCGGGTCGCCGCCCTGCTCCACAAGCCCGAAGCGGGCCGCGTCGTCATCGACGGCGAGCCCGCCCGCGGCTGGCGGCACCGTGCACCCCGCGCCCAGCGCACCGCCTTCGGCGTCGTCTTCCAGCAGCCCCGGCTCTCGGCCGACCCGCGGCTCACCCTCACGAACCTGATCGCCGAGCCGCTGCGCGCGGCCGGGCGCGGCGGCGAAGCCACCGAGCGGGTAAGGGAGTTGGCGGCCACGGTCGGGCTCGGCGAGGACCTCCTGGGCCGCAGGCCGCACGAGGTGAGCGACGGGCAGCTGCAGCGCGCCTGTCTGGCCCGCGCCCTGGTGCTCCGCCCGCGCTGGCTGATCTGCGACGAGATGACCGCGATGCTGGACGCCTCGACGACGGCGGCACTCGTGCACGCCGTGGAGGAGTACCGGCGGGAGAGCGGCGCCGGGCTGCTCGCGGTCGGGCACGACCGGGTGCTCCTGGAGCGCTGGTGCGAGCGGACCGTCCACTGGGACGAGCTGAGCGCTCCGCTGGAAGTACGGTGACGGAGCCGCGGGATGAGGCGCCGTGACGTGGCGTGAGGTGGCGATGCGCCGCCCTGCGTTTCCCGGAATGAACGAAGGGCGTCGATAGCGCCAACTCCCGGCACGGGGAGGTTTCTTGACGCGAGCATGGCCTCATACTCACTGAGGCCCGCCCGTCGTCCCCTCGCCCCTTCCGGGAGTCTCCGTGGCACTCGTCACCCGTCGTAGAGCCCTCACCATCGGTGCCGCACTCGCCGGCACCGCCGCCGTCCCCGCGTACGCCCAGGCGAGCGAGCGCGGACACGGACCCCGCCCCCTCATCCGCGCCCACGCGCACAACGACTACGAGCACCCCCGGCCCCTGTTCGACGCGCTGGACCACCGCTTCGGCAGCGTCGAGGCCGACATCTACCTCGTCGACGGCGCGCTCCTGGTCGCGCACGACCCGATCGACCTCGACCCCGCCCGCACCCTCGAATCGCTGTACCTGGACCCCCTGGCCGCCCGCGTGCGCGCCAACCACGGCTCCGTGTACCGGGGTTACCACCGCACCCCCTTCCAGCTCCTGATCGACATCAAGACCGAGGGCGCGGCGACGTACCTCGAACTCGACCGCCACCTCCGGCGCTACCGGCACCTGTTCACGACGTACTCGTACGGCAAGGTGCGCCGTGGCCCCGTGACGGCGGTGATCTCCGGAGACCGGGCCGCCCGCGCGCCGATGGAGGCCCAGCGCCTGCGCCGCGCCTTCTACGACGGCCGCCTCGCCGACCTGGGCAGCGCGGCGCCCGCCTCGCTCATCCCGCTGATCAGCGACAACTGGACGCTCAACTTCAGCTGGCAGGGCGTCGGCGCGATCCCTGCCGCCGAGCGCGACAAGCTGCGCGGCATCGTCGGAGCCGCCCACAAGCGCGGGCAGCGCGTCCGCTTCTGGGCGACGCCCGATCTCGCGGGCCCGGCGCGCGACGCCGTGTGGGGCGAGCTCCTCGCCGCCGGCGTCGACCACTTGAACACCGACGACCTGGCGGGGCTGGAGGCGTTCCTCGACGCCCACGGGCAGTAGCCCCGGGCCGCCCGTAGCAACGCCCCGGCACATAACACCCGTTCGGAGGACATGCCGGTCGCCCGGACGGTCCCTCCGCTGCGCCACACTCGGCCCAGAGCCGCGGTGTTGACGTGGCGGAGGAGGTTGTCCCCATGGCCATTTCGGTCTCCGTGGTGCTGCTGCTGGTGATCCTGGCAGTGGTCTTTCTGCGCAACGGCGCACTCAAGTTCTCGCACGCCCTGGTCTGTGCGTTGCTCGGCTTCTATCTGGCGAGTTCGAGCATGGCGCCGACCATTCACAACGGGGTCACGGCCGCCGCGGACATCGTCAGCGGTCTGCAACCGTGATCGTCAGCGGCCTGCGGTCGTGATCGTTGCGTGTTCGTGAACAAGTGTCATCTTTCCATGGACACTTCAAGGGTCTGGCCCTAGCTTCGGCCCCATGCCGCGTCGCAGAACCCTCAGCAGTGCCCTGGCCCTGACCGCTCTCACCGTCTCGGCCGCGTCCTTCGCGTATCCCGCCCAGGCGGACGACATACCGAGGGCGCCGGGGCACCGGCTCGTCGACCAGTACACGGGCGGGCCCGCCGACGCCCGCCCGCTGCCCGGCGAACAGCCGCCCCAGCACCCGTATCTCGCCGCCAACGGCCGCAGCGGAATGCACGCGGACGCGGCGGGCAGCGGAACGTACCCCTGGAACGGGCCGCTCGGGAAGAAGCCGAAGGTCAGCAGCGAGAAGATGGCGGCGCTCGGCGGTGAGTGCGCCACCGTCACCTTCGACAAGGCCGGCCGCATCGTCACCGTCTGCGGCACGTTCACCGGATTCCTGGTCAAGCTGCTCGACCCGGAGACGATGGACACGCTCGCCGAGTACAAGCTGCCGCAGCGCCCCTCCACCGTCGAGGCCATCACACGCCTGGACTTCTCGAAGATCTTCAAGGACACCTCGGGCGGCGCCTACTCATACCTCGACAACGAGGACCGGCTCGTCCTGGCCGACTCCCGCCAGCACATCGTCCGGCTCGCGCACGAGCAGGCGGCGGACGGCAGTTGGCGGTTCGTCGTCGACAAGGACTGGGATCTGACGGCGCACGTCCCGCACGACTGTGTGACCTGGTCAAATCCGTACCCGAGCGGCGAATGTGACCCGGTCACCTCGGTGATGCCCGACTGGGAGGGCCGCATCTGGTGGGTGACCCGGCAGGGGCGCGTCGGCACCGTCGACCCCGCGTCCGGTGACATCCGCTCCGTCCGCCTTGAGGGCGAGGAGATCCAGAACTCGTTCTCCGTCGCCGATGACGGCGTGTCCATCGTCTCCGACCACGCGCTCTACAGCTTCCGGGCCGGCAAGGACGGCACCCCGAAGGCACTCTGGCGCCAGACCTACGACCGGGGGACGGGCACCAAGCCCGGTTCGGTGAACCAGGGTTCGGGCACCACGCCCGACCTCTTCGGCCAGGGCGACGACGACTACGTGGCGATCACCGACAACGCCGACGACCGCATGAACGTCCTCGTCTACCGGCGGGGCGAGGACGTCGCCGACGACAAGCGCCTCGTCTGCAAGGTCCCCGTCTTCCGATCCGGCGCGTCCACCACCGACAACTCGCTGATCACCTGGGGCAACAGCCTCGTCGTCGAGAACAACTACGGCTACGAGAACATCACCTCGCTCACCTTCGGACGCAGCGTCGTCGGCGGCGTCAGCAGGATCGACGTACGCGAGGACGGCAGCGGCTGCGACACCGTCTGGGAGAGCGACGTCCGCGCCCCGTCGAACGTGCCCAAACTGTCCACCGCCTCCGGGCTGTTGTACTTCTACACGAAGGAGCCCAGCAGCCTCGGCATCGATGCCTGGTATCTGACGGCCGTCGACTTCCGCACCGGCGAGACCAAGTGGAAGCGCCTCGCCGGCACGGGCATCGCCTACGACAACAACTGGGCGCCGGTGACTCTCGGCCCGGACGGCACCGCGTACGTGGGCGTGTTCAACGGTCTGGTGGCGGTGCGGGACACCGAGTGAGCGCGTCCCGCCCGCACGGAGGGCAGGGCTCAGCCGACGCGGTCGGCCGGGCCCACCTCCAGCCAGGTGTAGCGGTCCGCCGAGCCGTCCTCGCCGTGGCTCTTGTGGGTCGTCTCCAGGAGGAAGCCGGTGTCCGGGTCGACGATGTAGCGGTCCGTCATCCGGTACTTCACGTCCTTGCCGGGACCGGTCGAGAACCCGAGGGTGGACCACTTGATCTCGAAGGCGACACCCGGGCGCCCCTTGCTGTCCCTGACGTCACCGATCAGCTTCACGCCGGGGGTGTCGGCGAGGATCTGGAAGAGGGCGGCACGCAGTCCGGGGCTCGCGGGTGAGTCCTCCAGCAGGGCGGTCACCTGGTGGCGGCGGCTCTCTGCGTCCTTCGGGAAGAGCGCGGTGAGCGCCTTCTGACCCGTGGGCAGCTTGTCGAGCGCGGGCCAGGTCAGCCACTTGCTGCCCACGGGCCACTTCTTGGTCTTGCTTCCCTTGCCCGGCCCGTGGACCGTGCCGTTCGCGTCCACCGTCCAGATGCGGCCCGCCCGGTCGAAGCAGGTGGTCGTCGTCGCATCCCCGTCGTCCTGGTTCACCGTCTCCATGCGGACCTTCCAGTACGGGGAGTGCGCTGCCGGGGAGTCCGCCGCGACGGTCGCCATGTCGTTCAGGAACTGGGCCGCCGATGCGGTGGCCGCCGGTTTGCCCCCCAGGTCGAGGACCGGGTACGCCACGGCGCCGGTGGCGATCGCGGCCACCGCCGCCGCGGCGACCAGGAGCCTGCGGCGGCGCGGGACGGCGCGGGTGCGCAGCGGGACCACGGACCCCTCGCGCAGCGCGGCGCCCGCCACCGCGGCTCGGGCCGCCGCCACCACGTCGGGTGCGGGCGGTGCCACGTCACCCGCCGCGATCAGTTCTTCGGCACCGGGAAAGTCGAGAAGGTCACCGCGTTCGGTCATGCCAGGTCTCCAGTCAGCTTGAGGGGCGCGTTCGAGCGCAGCCGGGTACGGGCGCGGTGCAGCCGGGAGCGAGCCGTCCCCGCGGGGATGCCGATGGCCGCGGCGGCCTCGCCGGGCGTGAGCTGCTCCCACGCGACGAGGAGCAGCAACTCCCGCTCGTCCGGCGGGAGTCCGGCGAGCAGCTCGCGCAGCTGCGGCGCCACCGCGGCCGCGTCGAGCCGCGCGTCCACCGCCTCCCACGGGTCGTCGTCACGGCCTTCGCCGGGCGGCCCTGTGCGCTGTTGCGCGAGCCGCCGCCAGTGCGCCGAGAGGACGTTGCGGGCAACCCCGAACAGCCAGGCCCTCGCGGGTCCGCGGGCGGCGTCGAAGCCGCGCCGGGCCGCGTACGCCTGGAGCCAGAGTTCGGCGAGCAGGTCGTCGGCGGCCGCGGGCGCCCGGCGTGCGAAGTAGCCGTGGAGAGCCGCCGAGTGGCGCACCACCAGCGGTTCGAAGGCTGCCGGGTCCCGCGCGGTGCGGGCCAGCAGCTCCTCGTCGTCCAGGTCCGTGAGCACGGGACCTCCGTATCCGTACCGCCGGTCGGCGGTCTCACCCCCTACTTGTCGGGAAGCCGTACCTGCGTTCGCACTCGTCGCCGGTCAGCCCTGGGGTCTGCCCTGGGATCAGCCTTGGAGTCTGCCTTGGAGTCTGCCCCGGGGTCAGCCTTGGGAGAAGACGCCGATGCCGTTCGCCACCGGGCGTTCCGCGCCGCCGCTGGGGTGATTGCGTACGGTGACGGATTCCGCGCCCGGGGCCTTCGCGACCAGGGTGGCGGACGAGACGAGCGTGGAGGAGCCGCCGCCGTCCAGGCTGAAGCCGTCCGTGGCGCCCAATTCCGTCAGGGTCTGGGCCACTTCGGCGATGGTCAGCCCCGTACGGAACTCGGGGGAGCCGTCGAGGGAGAGGAGCAGGAGGCGTTTGCCGCCGTCGGAGATTCCGGCCGCCGTCCGCACGGCAGGGGTGACGGCGTCGAGGCCGGGCAGCGGGGCGCCGCCGCGCAGGACGGGGTAGCCGCCGAGCGCGAAGCGGAACGGGACGCGTGACTTGGCCGCCACCAGACGGTGCTTGACCTGCACCCGGTCGCCGATCGACAGCTTGCGCAGCTCCTGCGCGCCCGCCTCGCGGCCGACGAGGACCGTGCTGCCGGAGGCCACGGGCCCAGTGCCGGGCGATCCCGCCGACCCCACCACACGGCCGCCGCGCACCGTCACCTCATGGGTGTCCGTGCTGCAGGGGGCGCCGCGGTTCGTGTCGGTGCCGCAGGTGGAGCGCACCCGCGAGGTGCTGCCCCAGTCGCTGGTGAACGCGCCGACGGACCCCACGGGCAGGGCGTACTGGTTGAGTCCGCCGAGGGGCAACCGTTTCTGAGCGGTGCGTACTTCGCCGTCCAGACGGAGGTTGTCCATGCGGGCCTTGCGGTCGAGGCCCACGCCGAGCACGGCTTCGGTGGTCACCCCGGGAGGCATCGCGGGACCGAAGCGCTGACCGTTGGGCACCGCCCCCTTGAGGGCCCGGCCGTGTGCGACCGCCGGTCCGACGGGTGCGCCGGTGGCCTCGACGCCCGGATGCTGGGTCTCGGAGATGTTGAAGAAGTCGCCGTTGATCCCGCCGACCGCCCCCGCACCGTCCGCGAGCGCGGAGACGACGGACCGAGCGCCAACTGCACCCGGATAGAGCAATCCGACACTGGTCTGGCGGTCGCTCAGGTCGACGTCGAGTACGTGCGCGCGGGTCATGCCGTGGGAGGCCACGATGTCGAACTGCCGGTACTGCACGCCCGGCGCGATCATCGACGCGGTGGACTCCCCGGTCGATTCCGCGGTCGCCTCCACGCCGCTGGCCGGTGCCGCTCCCATCAGAGCCGCACCGGCCAGCGTGCCGAATGCCGTCAATACCGAGAGCGCCGCTCTCGCCGTTCTGAACCGTCCCAAGCTGTGCTTGCGCCGTGTTGCCACCGTGCCCCCTGATGTCTCACTGGCCGACCGACCGCCTCAGTCTGAGGGTCGGTCAGAAAGTGCACCAGAGGGCAGAGCCGGACGGGTGCCGTGTCGGGGGCTATGTGCCGACCAATCGTGAACGGATGAGGAAACGGACGCCTTCCGGGGCTTCGAGGGAGAAGCCGCTGCCACGGCCCGGCACCACGTCCACGATCAGCCGGGTATGGCTCCACACGTCGTACTGGCTCTTCGACATCCAGAAGGAGACCGGTTCGGCGACGCCTTCCACGGCCAGCGACGCAAGGCGCACATCGGAGTCACCGGTCCGGAACTCGCCCTCCGGGAAGCACATGGGCGCGCTGCCGTCGCAGCAGCCGCCGGACTGATGGAACATCAGCGGTCCGTGGGCCGCCCGCAGCCGCCGCACCAGATCGGCGGCGGCGGGGGTCAGCTCCACGCGCGGGGTGTCGGTCATGGGCAGCCGCTCCTTGGTCACCGGGCCGCCGTCGAGGCGGTGACCCAGTCAAGGCCGGGCAAGGTTGCGAGGACGTTGCAGCCGATGCCGATGCCGATGCAGATGCCGGCACCGGTGCGGTGCCGGTGCCCCGGTCCTGGGCGTGGCGGCCCCGCGCGTGCGCGTGGCCCACGGCGTCGTCAGGCGAGCACCGCCCGAACGGCCTTGCCGCGGCGGCCGCTGCCCACGACCTCGAGGCGCGCGGCGAGGTGACGCACCATCGCCAGGCCCCGTCCGCTCTCCCGTTCGGTGCTCGGCCTGAGCGCGCGTGGACCGACGGGGCTCGCGTCGTGCACCTCGACGGTCACGTGGCCGTCGGACACCTCAAGGCGAAGCCGGCAGGAGCTGTGGCCGTGCTGGGTGGCGTTGGTGACGAGTTCGGACACGATCAATGTGGCGTCGTCCACCCGCTCGGCGTCCACCTCTGTCAGGTGCCGACGGGGCCGGGTCAGGAACGCGGAGGTCAGTCTCCGCGCCCGGCCGGCCGACGCGGCCTCCTGCGGCAGTGCGTACTCGACACGGGCGACGGGCC
This sequence comes from Streptomyces sp. NPDC044044, assembly GCF_056434405.1. Classification (NCBI taxonomy): domain Bacteria; kingdom Bacillati; phylum Actinomycetota; class Actinomycetes; order Kitasatosporales; family Streptomycetaceae; genus Streptomyces; species Streptomyces sp. NPDC044044. The sequence goes on from NZ_JBWKFG010000008.1 coordinate 497,958, forward strand.
GATGGGCGCGCTTGTGCGCACGCATGGCGACTCACTTCCCTCCCCTGGGACGTCCGGCGTACTCGCGAGGACTTCCGCTCGCCGGGGCCACGGCATGTCTTGCGCGGCCGTCCTGCCCAACGGTGATGCCCGCCCTTGCTGATCGCCAACCAAGTCCCTGGGAGCGTTGTGGGTCACAGTCGGTCGCAGTGCGCGGGTACCAGCGAGGAGCCCACGGGACGGAACATGTTCGCTCCGAACATGCTCGTAACGAACATGTTCGTTATGGTGGTCGTATGACAGCTCATTCCGATGCCCCGCGCAGCCGTCGCGAGCGCCCGGCGAAGCCCGCCCTGACACGGGCCGGGATCGTGGCCGCCGCGGTGGAGATCATGCGTGCCGACGGCCTGGGCAAGGTGACCATGCGCCGGCTCGCCCAGGAGCTCGACACCGGGCCCGCCTCCCTGTACGTCTACGTCCGCAACACCGCCGAGCTGCACGCCGCGATCCTGGACGAGCTCCTCGGCACGGTCGAGGCGGCGCCGGACGGGGGCGACTGGCGCGAGCGCCTGGAGAAGGTGCTCACCTCCTACACCGCGGTGCTCTTCCGCCACCGCGGCCTCGCCATGGCCGCGCTGGTGGCCCGGCCCAGGGGTGAGCACTACCTGCGTCTCATCGAGACGCTGCTCGCCCTGCTCGACGAGGGCGGGGTCCCGCCGGGGCAGGCGGCCTGGGGCGTCGACCTGCTGCTCCAGCACGCCACCGCGACCGCCGCCGAGCACTCCCCGGGCAGCCGGGCCGCCGGCGCCCGGGAGGAGTGGGACGCGCTCGCCGAAGCCCTGCGGGACGCGCCCGAGCGGACTCATCCGCATGTCGCCGGGCTCGCCGCCGAGCTCCTGTCCGGCGATCCGGAGGCCCGCCTCTCCTGGGGCTTGCGCGCGTTGATCGACGGCATCCTGCGCACGCCTCTCCCGCCCGAAAGCCCCCGGAGCTGAGCACCGACAGCCCCCCCACGCCACCACCACGCCAGGGAGCACCACCATGACCACGCACACCACACCCGCCACGCACCACCCGATCGCCATCGTCGGCGCGGGCCTCGGAGGGCTCACCCTCGCCCGGGTCCTGCACGTCAACGGCATCGAGGCCGCCCTGTACGACCTGGAGGCCTCGGCTGCCGCCCGCGGCCAGGGCGGCATGCTCGACATCCACGAGGAGTCAGGTCAGGCCGCCCTGCGCGCCGCCGGTCTGTACGAGGAGTTCCGCGCCCTCGTCCACCCCGGCGGCGAGGCCACGCGCGTCCTGGACAAGGACGCCGTCGTCCGCATGGCGGAAGAGGACGAGGGCGACGGCGGGCGTCCCGAGGTCGAGCGCGGTCAGCTGCGCGACCTCCTGCTCGGTTCGCTGCCGGACGGCGCCGTCCGCTGGGGCGCGAAGGTCACCGGGGCGCGTGCGCTCGGTGGCGGTCGCCACGAGGTGGCCCTCGCCGACGGCTCCACGTTCACCACCGACCTCTTGATCGGCGCCGACGGAGCCTGGTCCCGGATCAGGCCCCTGGTCTCTGATGCCACTCCCGCGTACGCGGGCCTCTCCTTCGTCGAGGCGGACCTCCTCGACGCCGATGTCCGTCACCCCGAAAGCGCCGCCGTCGTGGGCGGCGGCATGCTCTTCGCGCTCGGTGAGGGCAAGGGCTTCCTCGCCCACCGCGAGCCCGACGGCAGCCTGCACGTCTACACCGCGCTCAAGGCCGCCGAGGACTGGATCTCCTCCATCGACTTCACCGCCGAGGGCACGGACCTCGCCAAGGCCGCCGTACTCGAACACTTCGCGGACTGGGACAAGCGCCTGCAGGCGCTGGTCGCGGACGCCGACGGCGCGTTGATCCCCCGGCGCATCCACGCCCTGCCGGTCGGCCACCGCTGGGACCGTGTCCCGGGCGTCACGCTGCTCGGCGACGCGGCCCACGTCATGTCCCCCTTCGCGGGGGAGGGCGCCAACCTCGCCATGCTCGACGGAGCCGAACTCGCCGGTGCACTCGCCGCGCATCCGGGCGCCACCGAAGCGGCGCTCGCCGCCTACGAAGAGGCGCTGTTCCCACGCAGCGAGAACGCCGCCGCCGAGTCCGCCGACAGCCTCGTCCTCTGTTTCCGGGAGGACGCGCCGCAGGGCCTGCTCGACCTCTTCAGCCGCGGCGACTAGTCGTCGAGGCCGGGGAGACCGGCGGCGAGGAAAGGGCCGATGAGGTCGAGCAGGGCCCGGGGGCGGTCCAGCGGGATGATGTGGCCGCAGTCCGGGACGAGACGGCCTGTCAGGCCGTCGGCGAGGGGGCGGACCTGCCGTTCGAGGGCCGTTCCGACGGGGTCGGAGCCGATCGTCATCGTGGGCATGGTGAGCCTGGCGTGCGCGGCGGCGGCCTGGATCTGCCGTCCGCTGGTGGGCATGGCCCGGTAGTGGGAGAAGGCGCAGCGCAGCGCGTCACTGCCGGTGTAGGCGCTGTGGAAGGCGTCCCGGACGCGGTCCGGGACACCGCGGCCGTGTGTGCCGGTGGTCAGGAACCAGTCGACGTACTCGGCCTCATGCCCCGCGAGGACGCTCTCGGCGAGCCCGGGAACAGAGTGGAAGCCGAACCACCAGGGCGGGCCCCCGGCGAGGAAGTCCTCCGCGCCGGGCAGGGGTCCCAGAAGGGACTCCATGACGACGAGCCTTCGTACGAGATCGGGGCGTCGCAGCGCGAGAAGGAACGCGGGAGGCGTACCCGCGTCGATGCCGACGACCGCCGCGCTCCGCTCCCCGAGCGCGTCGAGGAGCCCTTCGGCGTCGCTGGCGAGGCTGTCGGCGTCATAGCCGTCGGCCGCCCGGGTGCTGGCGCCGAGTCCGCGCAGGTCCGGGGCGATGACGCGGTGCCGCCGGGCGAGCCGGGGCATGACCTCGCTCCAGAGCTGCCAGGTGTGGGGGAAGCCGTGGAGCAGCAGGACGGCGGGGCCGGTGCCCGCGATCGCCACGTTGGCCGTGATGCCGTTGGTGGTGATCCGCCGCAGGGAGATGCCGGGGGCGGTGGCCCCGGCTGAGGGGAGGCGCATGGTGAGTCGCTCCGAAGTGGTTACCATTGGTGACCACATGAGGCTAGGTAACCGTCCCTGGCCTGCCAAGAACGCACTTTCCCGACAGGTGGTGAGCCCGAGGTGACCACCCCTCGCGAGGCGGGTCCCAAGTCCCGCGCCAAGTCCCGCCCCACGTCCCGTCCCAAGGGGAGTCCCCAGGCGGCGACGCGCGGGGATCTCTTCGACCCCGACTGCCCGACCCGCCGGCTCCTCGACCGCATCGGTACGAAGTGGACGTCCATGGCGGTCAAGGTCCTCGCGGAGGCCGAGCCGCACGAGGTCCGCTTCGCCGAGCTGCGGCGTCGTATGCCGGGCGTCTCGCAGAAGATGCTGTCCACGACGCTGCAGGCCATGACGCGCGACGGCCTGGTCGCCCGCCGGGTGGAGCCGACGGTGCCGCCACGCGTGCACTACCGGCTGACCGCCCTCGGGCTCTCCCTGGAGGGGCCGCTCGCCGCGGTCAGGGCGTGGGCCGAGGAGCACATGGCGGAGATCGACCGGGCCAATGAGCGCAGCGCGGCGGCAGCCGACGGCTCCGGCGGCGGCTGAGGGTCAGCGAACGCGCGCCACCGCCGCGTAGATCCCGCTGCCTTCCGCATCCGGCCGCGCGGTGTCCTTGAACCACTCGGGTGCCGTCACCAGGCCCGGCTCGACGAGGTCGAGTCCGTCGAAGAAGCGGGTGACCTCGGTACGGGTGCGGAAGCCGAGCCGGATGCCGCCCTTCGCGTACTCGTCGGTGACCCGCTCGGCCAGGTCCGGGTAGATGTCGGACGAGGCGTGCGAAAGGACCAGATGGCTGCCGGAGGGCAGAGCGCCGAGCAGCGTGCCCACGATGCCGTACGGGTCCTGGTCGTCGGGCAGGAAGTGCATGAGGGCGATCAGGGAGAGGGCGATCGGGCGCTCGAAGTCGAGGAGGCCCCGGGCGTGTTCGAGGATCTCCAGCGGCTCGCGGACATCCGCCTGGATGTAGTCGGTGATCCCTTCGGAGCTGCTGACCAGCAGGGCCTCCGCGTGGCGCAGCACGATCGGGTCGTTGTCGGTGTAGACGACCCGTGCCGACGGCACGACCTCCTGGACGATCTGGTGCAAGTTCGGCGCGGTGGGGATCCCGGTGCCTATGTCGAGGAACTGGTCCACGCCTTGGGAGGCGAGCCAGGCGACCGCGCGGTTCATGAACGCGCGGTTCTGCCGCGCGGCGTCCTTCGCCTCGGGCGGCAGCTTCTCGCCCACCGCCTCGTCGACGGGGTAGTTGTCCTTGCCGCCGAGCAGCCAGTCGTAGACGCGCGCGGGGTGCGGGTTGCTGGTGTCGATCGTCGGCCTTGGCACACCTGCGTTCATGACGTACTCCGTTGCTGCTGCGAGAGGCTGGATCGCCGCAGTCTGCCACAGCAACATCGTCTTGAGCATGGGGTGTTGGGGCTGCGTACGGATAGGCGATGAACAAGTCACACCCCGTGCGGCCGGGCCGTGCCGTTCGCGCCATTCGTGCTGTCGGCTCAGTTGTCACGGGTGCTCTCTGCCACCTCTGCCGTCTCTGTGCGCGGGGCCGGGAGAACCTTCCAAAATTCCATTGGTTTCCGTACTCCCGGCAATACCGCAGGAGTTTCCCGGAGATATGGAACAGGGAAGTCCGGTCTTCGGCCAAGTGGCGCGTTCACGACGGTTATTCGACATCATCGAGTCAAATGACGCTGGTGGTTGATTTTCAGATATGGCAGAGTCTTCAAGCAAGTGGCCGGGCAAGTCGAAAGGTGGGATCCGGCTGACCGTCCGGCCGCTCTAGGATCAGCCGTCAGGCGCGGGGGAGAAGTCGGCTCATGAACTTGGTGGACCGTGGGGAAGAATTCTCGATCATGGATGGCATGCTCAACGCCTGTATGGCGGGGCATGGCGGAGTGTTATTGGTAAGCGGCGCGGTGGCCAGCGGGAAAACCGCGCTGTTGCGCGCGTTCGGTGAACGCGCAGGCGCCGCGGGCGCATTGTTCCTGCAGGCCACAGCGTCAGAGGCGGAGAGTGATCTACCCCTTGGTGTGATGGGGCAGTTGCTGCTCGGTGCGGATCTGCCGGGGGCCGACGCCAAGCGGGCGGCCCGACTTGTGGACCTGATGGCGGTGGCCGCACAGATTCGGCGGGCCGAGGGGGTGTTGCCCGCCGTCGTGATGAATGAGATTCCCAAGCTCTGCGGGATTGTCCTGGAACAGGCCAGGGAAAGGCCCGTGGTGCTCAGCATCGACGACGTGCACCATGCCGACGGCCACTCCCTGGAATGCGTCCTGTACCTGGCCCGTCGACTCGACACCAGCCGCATTCTGGTGGTCCTGGGCGAGAACAGCGGATTTCTGGCCGGAAATACGCGATTACACGTTGACTTGCTGCGTCTGCCGGGCTGCCGCAATATCAGGCTCGGACCGCTCGAGCGGCGTGGAGTGGCCGAAATGATCTCCGGATTCGGGGGCGAGGGGTGGGGGACGCGCCAGCTCGTCTCGGATCTCCATCGGACGGGCGGCGGAAACCCGCTCCTCACACGGGCGTTGATCGAGGACCGCCGTGCGGCGGACGGCGGCGGACGCGGCTCCGCCGCTCTCGTGCCGGGCGAGGCCTTCGCGCAGGCCGTCACCACGGGTCTGTTCCGCGGCGACGTGGCGACGCGGAACACCGCGTGGGCGCTGGCGGCGGTCGGCCCCGACGTGCCGCTCGCCGAGCTGGTGGAAGTCCTGGGAACCAGCCGGGAGTCGGTCCACCGCAGCCTGCGCGCCCTGAACGACGCGGGGCTGCTCGACTCCGGCTGGTTCCGCCACGAAGCGGGACGGACCGCGGTCCTGCGGAGCATGGAGCCCGCACACCGCGCCCGCCTCGAGGCCCGCGTCGCCCAAGTGCTGCACGAGCACGGCGAGGCGGCGACCGTAGTGGTGCAGCATCTGATCGCGGCCGAGCCCATCGACGCCCCGTGGGCGCTCAGCACGCTCCTCGAGGCGGCCGAGCGCGCGCTGGCCGACGACGAGGTCGAACTGGCCCTCACCTGCCTGCGCGCCGCCCGCGACACCTGCACCGACGCCCGGCAGTCCGTGGCGATCAGAGCCGAGCTGACCCGGGCCGGATGGCGGCTCAACCCGGCCACCGCGGCCCGGCACCTGCCCGAGCTCACCGCCGACGCGCTCGACGGCGGCCTCGGGGCCCGGCACACGGTCGAACTCGTCGGCCATCTGCTCTGGTTCGGCCACGCGGACTCGGTCCTGGAGATACTCGACGCCGCCGAGCGGGGCGGCGCGGGACCCGAGACCCCCGGGCAGCCGGCGGCGCAAGCCTCGCGCCGGCTCGACTGCGTACGGTCCTGGATGGCGTACGAACATCCGGGACTCCCCGGCTCCGCCCGTGCCCGCGCCCGGCACGGCGACGACGAGCGGTGCGGGCGGACGCCGGCGCGCAGTCCCCATCAGCGCGCGGCGACCCTGATGAGGGCGGTCCTCGACGGCGCCGGCGACGACGTGGTGGTCAGGGCGGAGCAGATACTGCAGAGCACCCGCCTCGACGACAGCACGCTGACCGCGCTCGTCGTCGCCCTCAACTCCCTTGTCCTGGCCGACCGTCTGGACACCGCGGGCCTCTGGTGCGAGACCCTGTCCAAGGAAGCCGCCGAGCGCGGCGCACCCATGTGGCAGGCTCTCCTCGCCTCGGTCAGGGCGCGCATCGAACTCAGACTCGGCGCACTGGCCGCCGCCGAGCAGTCGGCGCGCCTGGCGGTCACGCTGGTCCCGCCCGAGGGATGGGGCGTGGCCATCGCCTCGCCGGTCGCCACCTCCGTGTACGCCAAGACCGCCATGGGCCGGCTCGACGAGGCGGCGGCCCAACTCGCCGTACCCGTACCGGAGTCGGCGTTCCACACCCCTGACGGACTGCTCTACCTCCGGGCACGCGGTCACTACTATCTCGCCGCCGGACGCCCCTATGCGGCGCTCGACGACTTCCACGCGTGCGGCGACCTCATGACCCGCTGGGAGTTCGATCTTCCCGCCCTTGTCCCGTGGCGGACCGACGCGGCCGAGGCCCACCTGCTGCTCGGGGACGACGACCGGGCCCGGACGCTCGCACAGGAGCAACTGGCCCTGGCCGGCGGCCCGAACGCAGGGGCCGCCTGGACGCGTGGCGTCTCGCTGCGGGTCCTCGCGAGTGCGCTCCACCCCGGGCGCAGGCTCTCCCTCCTGGGCGAGGCCATCGACGTCCTGCGGGAGCGCGGCCACCGCGTGGAGCTGGCCCGAGCCACGGACGAGCTGGCCCGCGCCCATCGCGAGCTCGGCAACGGCGGCCGGGCCCGTGCCCTCGCCCGCAAGGCGCAGCAGCTGGGGCGGGAGTGCGGGGTTCCCGTCCCCAGGGTGTCGCCGGTCGCCGACACCGGCAACTCCCTTCCCGCCGAGCAGCCGTGGCCGCCCACGGCCCGGCGCAAGGCCGACGAGCTCAGCGACGCGGAGCTGCGCGTGGCGACGCTCGCGGCCCGCGGCCACACCAACCGGCAGATCGCCGACAAGCTGTTCATCACGATCAGCACCGTCGAGCAGCACCTGACGCGCGCGTACCGCAAGCTCGCCGTCCAGCGCCGGGCGGACCTGGCGGCGAAACTCAGCCCCGTTCCCGTACCCGTCGCGGGCTCCGGCAGGAGGGAGGGGCACCGGGAAGGGCGTCATGAGGGGAGGGAGGACGGCGGGGCGCGCGACCGTCTTCGCGTGGTGTAGAGGCTGCGGGAGGTGCAGGGCGCCACGCGGATGGGTGACCACGGCCTGCATCTCCTCTCCCGGACCACGTGTGGGCGTTCCTCATGCGCTTTTCGTCAGCGTCTCCGTTTCTACGCGGCGGCCGGTCACACTGCGGTCCGTGAATCTGTGACCGGAGGATCCGCCACCGCGGCGGTACGCTTTCGGGAGCAGCAGGACGAACACGAGAGCGCGTCGACGGGGGGCCGTCACCGGAGCTGTGACCGGTGTGTGACGTGGGATCGGGCAACGTGGTGCCGCATGATCAGCCTCTGCCGCGGCGGCGTTCCCCGCCACTCCTCCCCTCCGCATCCGATGTGCCGAGCGAGGGGTGGGCGATGAGGGTACTGGTGGTCGAGGACCACGCCGAGCTCGCGCATTCGGTGGCGCGCGTGCTCCGCCGCGAAGGGATGGCGGTCGACGTCGTCTACGACGGCTCGGACGCGCTGGAACGCACGACAGTCGTCGACTACGACGTGGTCGTGCTCGACCGGGACCTCCCCGGAGTCCACGGGGACCAGGTCTGCAGCGCGCTGGCCACCCAGCCCATGCACGCCCGGGTCCTGATGCTCACCGCGTCCGGCACGATCGCCCACCGGGTGGAGGGGTTCAGCCTCGGCGCGGACGACTACCTCCCCAAGCCCTTCGCGTACGCCGAACTCGTCGCCCGTATCCGCGCGTTGGCCCGGCGCTCGCAGCCCGCGCTGCCGCCGATCCTCGTCCAGGGCGACCTGCGCCTCGACCCGGCGCAGCGCATCGCCTCCCGTGCCGGGGTGCGCCTGGCGCTGACGCCCAAGGAGTTCGCGGTGCTGGAGTACCTGCTCGCAGCCCAGGGCCGGGTGGTCTCGGCGGAGGAACTCCTGGAGCGGGTGTGGGACGAGGCGGCCGACCCGTTCACCACGACCGTCAAGGCGACCATCAACCGTCTGCGCCCGAAGCTCGGCGACCCGCCCGTGATCGAGACCGTTCCCCGGGGCGGCTACCGGATTTGAGATGACCATGCGTCTGCCCACGTCCTTCGCCCTGTCACCGTGGATCGTCCGCAGGCTGCTGCCACGGCGTGTGCGCGTACGCCTGACGCTCCTGTACGGAGTGCTGTTCGTCGCCTCGGGCGTGGTGCTGCTCGCCATCACCAACCTGCTCGTCGCCCGCACCCCGGCGAACCTCGTCCTCGTCAAGAACCGGGGCGGCGAGCCCGTGCTCTCGCCGGGCGCCGACGGCCGCCTCTACCTCGGCTACCCTGAGGCCAACTCCTCCGTGCAGCTCAACGACATCACCCAGCAGCTGCGCGACCAGGCGCTGCGTCAGCACGAGATCGAGATGGACCACCTGCTTGTCCAGTCGGGCATCGCGCTGGCGATCATGGCCGTGATCGCGATCGTGCTCGGCTGGGTGGTCGCAGGGCGCGTCCTGCGTCCGCTGCGCACGATGACGGGCACCATCCAGCGCATCTCGGCCCGCAACATGCACGAGCGGCTCGCCGTCGTCGGCCCGGCCGACGAGCTGAAGGACCTCGCCGACACCGTCGACGGACTCCTCGGCCGCCTGGAGACGGCCCTCGACTCCCACAAACGCTTCGTCGCCAACGCCGCGCACGAGCTGCGTACGCCGCTCACCCTGGAGCACGCGCTCCTCGAGGAGTCCCTCATCGACCGCGATGCCACCCGCGAGTCGTTCCGGTCGAACTTCGAGCGGCTGCTTGAGATCAGCAAGCAGCAGGCGCGCCTCCTGGAGTCGCTGCTCACCCTGTCCAGCAGCGAGCGCGGCCTCGACCACCGCGAACCCCTCGACCTGGCGGAGATCACCGAGGAGGTCGTGGAGGCCTCGCGTCCGGAGGCGCGGCGGCGGGGACTGCGCATCGAGACCGCCATCGAGCCCGCGACGGCGTCGGGCGACTCGGCGCTCGTCCAACGCCTTGTGGCCAACCTCGTCGACAACGCGATGGGCTACAACACCCCCGGCGGGCACGTGGAGATCACCACCCGTACACACGCGGGGCGGGCCGTCGTCGCCGTGGCCAACACCGGCCCCGAGGTGCCGCCGGAGCAGGTGGAGCGGCTCTTCGAACCCTTCCAGCGGCTCGGACGCACCGCGGGCGACGGCCATCACGGGCTCGGCCTCTCGATCGTCCGCGCCATCGGCGTCGCCCACGACGCCGTGATCGGCGCACACGCCAGGGCGGGCGGCGGACTCGTGGTGGAGGTCTCCTTCCCGCCGCGGACTGATCCGCTCCAACGGGCCGCTCGGATTGAGCAGTTGGACGATGGCCCGGCCACCCGTTGAGAGGCGGACCGTGAACTCCTACCGTTGTCGCGGCGCCTGATGGATCCCCCCGTCCGCATGTGCCGTCGGACACGGCGAAGCCGTCTCGAGCAACGGGAGGAACCTATGGTGGTCGTGATGGCCCCCGAGGCCACACAGCAGGACGTGGACGCGGTCGTCGAACTGGTGCGGGCGGCGGGCGGTGACGCGTTCGTCAGCCGCGGCGTGACCCGCACCATCGTCGGCCTGGTGGGAGACGTGGACGCGTTCGACGCCCTCAATCTGTCCAACCGCCGTGGCGTCCTCGACGTCGTGCGGATCTCGGCGCCGTACAAGCTGGTCAGCCGGGAGCACCACCCCGACCGGTCCGTGATCAGGGTGGGCGGCGTCCCCATCGGCCCCGACACCCTGACCGTGATCGCGGGACCGTGCGCGGTGGAGAGCCCCGAACAGACCCTGGCCGCCGCGCACCTGGCCAAGGCCGCGGGGGCCTCGCTGCTGCGCGGCGGGGCCTTCAAGCCGCGCACCTCGCCGTACGCCTACCAGGGGCTCGGCGAGAGGGGGCTGCGGATCCTCGCCGACGTCAGGGACGAGACGGGCCTCCCGGTGGTCACCGAGGTCATCGACCCGGCCAGCGTCGAACTGGTCGCCCCCTACGCGGACATGCTGCAGATCGGCACCCGCAACATGCACAACTTCGCGCTCCTCCAGGCCGTCGGCGCGGCCGGCAGGCCCGTGCTGCTCAAGCGCGGCTTCGGCGCCACCATCGAGGAGTGGCTGATGGCGGCGGAGTACATCGCGCAGCGGGGCAACCTCGACATCGTGCTCTGCGAACGCGGCATCCGTACGTTCGAGACCGCCACCCGCAACACCCTGGACATCAGCGCCGTGCCGGTGGTGCAGCGCCTCTCCCATCTGCCGGTGATCGTCGACCCCTCGCATTCGGGCGGCCGCCGCGACCTCGTCGTCCCCCTCACCCGTGCCGCCATCGCCGTCGGCGCGGACGGCGTCATGATCGACGTACATCCCGACCCCAGGACGGCGCTCTGCGACGGCGATCAGGCCGTGACCCGGCCGGAGATCGACGAGCTCGCGAACATCGTCGCTGTCCTCTCGCCGCTGATGGGCCGCACGCTCACGCGGCCCGCGGCGCGAGCCGGGGTCGGTCCGGGCACCCGATAGGGGTGAATAGGGGTTTCCGGCTCTAGATCAATTCTGCTAGTGAGGGGTACCAGGCCGGAAAGCGCGTTGTTAGGGTGAGCGTGGTTCGGCCAGCGGGCTTCCGCCCCCATTCAGGACCGGGGCGGAATCCCGACGGAGGGGAAGTGGCGCCGAGTGCGGGTGTAGTTCTGCGAATCGACGAGAGATGTGCGGCTCGGGCTCATCACCGCAGTGGCGGTGATGTATTTCCGCGCACCTCGTTCATCGCCCGGACATCGGGCGAACCAGTCTTCTGAACGCGCACCACTCTTCACTTCATGGTCGATCTCTCCCGGATGCTGCGCCGATTCTGACCGGCGGGCGGTCATGCGCGCACGGGCGACTTCAGATCACTAGGGGGACTTGAGTTGGCAATACCTGGGCATGCGCAGATCGACCAACTTATGGTCGTCGAAGTCGAGATCACTTCGCTGTCGACGGCCGACTCACCGCGAATCTCCGGAACAGACCAGGAACACGTCGAGGCGCTGGCGGTGGTGCAGAGCCCCTTGCCGCCCATCACCGTGCACCGGTCGACCATGCGCGTCATCGACGGACTGCACCGCTTGCGGGCCGCCGAACTACGGGGGCAACGCAAGATCGCGGTGAAGTTCTTCGACGGGGACGCGGCCGACGCCTTCGTCCTCGCCGTCGAGTCCAACGTCACGCACGGTCTGCCGCTGACCACGGCGGACAGGAAACGCGCCGCGGGGCGCATCATCGCATCCCACCCGCAGTGGTCGGACCGGATGATCGCCTCGGTCAGCGGCATCGCCCCGGGAACCGTCGCGGAGATCCGCAGACGGGCCCCGGCCGAGCAGGCCGGCACAGCGGGCAGGATCGGCCACGACGGCCGGGTGCGCCCGCTCAACGGCACCGAGGGACGCAGGGTGGCGAGCGAACTCATCGCCGAGAACCCCCAGCTGTCCCTGCGTCAGATCGCGCGCGTCGCGTCCATCTCCCCGGAGACGGTCCGTGACGTACGCAACCGGATGATGCGCGGCGAGGACCCGCTGCCCCAGCGCGGGAAACGGGGCGGCGGCGAAGGCATCGCGAGCGCCCCGAGTGGTGGCACCGGGCCCACCATCGTGCCCGACCGTGACGCCGGCCAGGACCGCACCGCGGTCCTCAAACGCCTCAACGCGGACCCGGCGCTGCGCTTCAGCGAGACCGGCCGCACCCTGCTGCGACTGCTCAACATCCACACGATCAGCGCGGAGGAGTGGGACGAGATCATCGACAAGGCCCCGCCGCACTGCGGCCGGATCGTGGCCTACCTGGCCAACGAGTGCGCGGAGATGTGGGCGGAGGTCGCGGTGCGCGTCCAGCGCAAGGTCGCCGAGACGGCCTAGGACACTCCGGGCGTCCAAGTGGGCAGACTGCCCGGTTGGACGCCGATCTCGTCACACCGGGATTCCTCCACGGCCATGGACAGGTCCTTGAGTTCCGTGAGTTCCGAGATTTCTGTGAGTTCCGTGAGTTCCGCAGTGCGTCCGCAGCGGGTATCGCTCTGCCCCAACACCGCTATTTTCGCTCCCAATTGATGGCCTGGACGACGGTAATACGGACGGGAATGCAGAAAGGTATCGTCCTGCCGGTGAGCACATTGCGTGTCATGTCAGCGAGCACCATTCCGTAATGCCGAGGCAGGAGGATTCCGTCGCGTGTTGATCACCCAAGGACCTGGTGGACCTACCGTCGGAGGGCCGCAATCCGGGGCCCAGAAGCAATCGCTCCGGCCGGGATCAGTACGCCGGGCGATGTCCTACATGAAGTCGCACAAACCCGCGTTCGCCTTTCTGCTGCTCACCACCGTGGTGGATTCCCTCATCATCGTTTCGACTCCTTTGCTCCTCAAAGTGATCATCGATGAAGGAATACTCAAGGACGACGCGGGGGTCATCACGACCGTCGCCCTCGTCGTGGCGGGACTCGCCGTCGTCGACGCGATCGCGCAGCTCGTGCAGAGCTACTTCTCCGGGCGCATCGGGCAGGGCGTCAGCCACGATCTGCGGGTCGAGGTCTTCAAGCACGTACAGCGGCAGCCGATGGCGTTCTTCACCCGGACCCAGACGGGACTGCTCGCGAGCCGCCTCAACGGCGACGTCATGCTGGCCCAGCAGGCCCTCACCACGATGCTGGTCTCCGCGACCAGCGTGCTGACCGTGGCGCTCGTCCTGGCCGAGATGTTCTATCTGTCCTGGCTCATCAGCCTGATCGCCATCGCCATGCTGCCCCTGTTCATCATTCCCGGCATCTACGTGGGGCGGCGCCTGCAGCACTACTCCAGGGCGCAGATGCAGGCCAACGGCGAGCTGGGCGGCATCATCAACGAGCGCTTCAACGTGGGTGGGGCGATGCTCGCCAAGCTCTTCGGGCGCCCCCGCGAGGAGGCGGCCGCGTTCGAGGCACGAGCGGGCGAGGTACGCCAGGTCGGCATCATCTGGACGGTGTACAGCAGGCTTTCCTTCGTCTTCATGGCGCTGCTGGCGTCCCTGGCTACCGCTCTTGTCTACGGCGTGGGCGGCGGCCTCGTGCTCAATGACGTGTTCCGCATCGGAACGCTGGTGGCCCTCGCCGCGCTGCTCGGCCGGCTCTACGGGCCCATCACGCAGCTGTCCAGTCTGCAGTCCAATGCGCTGACCGCGATGGTCAGCTTCGACCGGATCTTCGAGGTCCTCGACCTCAAGCCCCTGATCGAGGAGAAGCCGGACCCGGTCGCCCTCGCCGCTCCGGGCAGCGGCCCCGCCCCGGAGATCGAGTTCGACCAGGTGTCCTTCCGCTACCCGCGCGCCAGCGACGTGTCCCTGGCCTCGCTGGAGTCCAACGCCCTGTCCGCGGCCGAACGGGCCAAGGAGACGGCCGAGGTGCTCCACGGGATGACCTTCCGGGTGCCGTCCGGCAAGCTCACCGCCCTCGTCGGCCCGTCCGGCGGCGGCAAGACCACCGCAACCCATCTGGTGTCCCGCCTCTACGACCCGAGCTCGGGAAGCGTCCGCATCGACGGCCACGACCTGCGCGACGTCAGCCTCGACTCGCTGCGCGACGTCGTCGGCGTGGTCAGCCAGGACGCGCACTTCTACCACGACACGATCCGCGTGAACCTGTCCTACGCACGCCCCGACGCCACCCAGCGCGATCTGCTCCGAGCCTGCGACGCGGCCCAGATCGGCGACTTGATCCGATCACTGCCGAGCGGCCTCGACACCGTGGTCGGCGACCGCGGCTTCCGGCTCTCCGGCGGCGAGAAGCAACGCCTCGCCCTCGCCAGGCTCCTCCTGAAGGCGCCCTCCATCGTGGTGCTCGACGAGGCCACCGCGCACCTGGACTCCGAGTCGGAGGCGGCCATCCAGCTGGCGCTGACCACCGCGTTGCGGGACAGGACCTCGCTGGTCATCGCCCACCGTCTGTCCACCATCCGTGAGGCGGACCAGATCCTCGTCATCGACGAGGGCGTGGTCCGTGAGAGCGGGACACACGAGGAGCTCCTCGCGGCAGGAGGCCTCTACTCCGAGCTCTACCACACGCAGTTCAACCGCCCCAGCACCAACGGAGCGGGCCCGGTCGCCCGCAAGGAGCCCGTGCTGCAGGGACCTGTCATCGGGAGCGGCCCCGTCCTGGGCGGGAGCGGCCCCGTGCTCGGTGGCAGCGGTCCGCCGCCGGCGGTCGGCGGCGAGCACATCCTGCGCCTCGGTGCCGACCCGGACGAGCGCTGAGCGCCTGCCTGAAGGGGGAAGTGGTGGAGTCGTCGGTGGTGGCGGAGCTGATCGCCGCACGGGTGGAGTCGTCGCCCGGCGCGGTCGCGGTCGAGAGCGAACGGACGCTGTCGTACGGGGAGTTGTGGACGCGATCGGGCCAGTGGGCCGCGCATCTGGCCGAGCTCGGAGTGGGCCGGGGCGATCACGTCGCGGTAGTGATGGAGCGGTCGCCGGAGCTGGTGACGCTGCTCCTGGCCGTGTGGCGGGCGGGCGCGGCCTACGTGCCCGTCGACGCGGGCTCACCGGCCGAGCGCATCGCCTTCGTCGTCGAGGACTCGGCTCCCGCGCTGGTGCTGTGCACCGCCGACCGCAGGGATGTGGTGCCCGAGAGCGCCGCCGTGCAGGTGGTGGACGACCCGCGGGTACGTGCCGCGGTCGCCGCCCGCGACGGCAGCGACGTCCGCGCGCCGGTGGACGGGCGGGACGTGGCGTACGTGATGTACACGTCGGGTTCGACGGGTGTGCCCAAGGGTGTGGCGGTGTCGCACGGCAGTGTGGCGGCGCTGGTGGGGGAGCGGGACTGGGGTGTCGGCCCGGGGGACGCGGTCCTCATGCACGCCCCGCACGCCTTCGACGTCACGCTGTTCGAGATGTGGGTGCCGCTGGCCGCCGGTGGCCGCGTGGTGATGGCCGAGCCGGGTGCGGTGGACGGCCAGAAGGTGCGCGAGCACGTCAAGGGCGGCGTGAGCGCCGTGCACATGACCGCGGGGTCGTTCCGCGTCATGGCCGAGGAATCCCCGGACTGTTTCACGGGACTCCGTGAGGTGCTCACCGGCGGGGACGTGGTCCCGCCCGGCTCCGTGGCCCGCGTGCGCGCCGCCTGCCCGGACGTGACCGTCCGGCACCTGTACGGCCCGACCGAGGTGACCCTGTGCGCGACCTGGCACGTGCTGCGGCCGGGCGACGAGACGGACTCCGTGCTCCCGATCGGGCGCCCGCTGCCCCACCGGCGGACCTTCGTCCTGGACGCGGCACTGCGGCCGCTGCCCGCCGGCGCGGTCGGGGAGCTGTACGTGGCGGGGCCGAGCCTGGCGCGGGGCTACTGGAACAGTCCTGGTGCGACGGCGGACCGGTTCGTGGCGTGCCCGTACGCGCCGGGTGAGCGGATGTACCGCACCGGCGACCTGGTGCGTCAGACGGAGGGCGGAGAGCTGCTCTTCGTCGGTCGCGTGGACAGCCAGGTCAAAGTGCGGGGCTTCCGCGTCGAGTTGGGTGAGGTGGAGGCGGCTCTGGCCGCCCACCCCGCCGTGGCCCAGGCCGTGGTCGTAGCCCGCGAGGACCGGCACGGGGAACGCCGCCTGGTCGGCTACGTCGTACCGGAGAAGCCGGAGGGCCTGGACCCCCGGCTCGTCCGCGACGACATCGCCAGGACACTGCCCGAGTACATGGTCCCCACGGCGGTACTTGCCCTCGCGTCCCTGCCCGTGACCCGCAACGGCAAGGTCGACCGCGACGCCCTGCCCGCCCCCGACTTCGCCGCGAAGGTGACGGGCCACGCGCCGCGCACCGAGGCCGAAGCGGTCCTGTGCGCCCTGATGGCGGAGCTGCTCGGCCTGGAGCAGGTCGGAGTCGAGGACAGCTTCTTCGAGCTCGGCGGCGACTCGATCATGTCGATGCAACTGGCCGCCCGCGCCCGGCGCGCGCACCTGTTCTTCAGGGCGGAGGACGTCTTCGAGCACACGACACCGGCGGCCCTCGCCGCGGCCGCTCGGTCCGGGGAGAGGTCCGGCGAGACGTCAGGCGAGAGGTCAGGGGAACCCGGGGAGCACAAGGAGACGGCCGGACGCGACCGCTCCGCCGCTTCGCTCATGGGCGACCTCCGCGAGGACGAGACCGCCCGGCTGCGGGCCGCTGTGCCCGGCCTGGTGGACGTATGGCCGCTGTCGCCACTGCAGGAAGGGCTGCTCTTCCACGCCACCTTCGACGACGACGGTCCTGACGTGTACGCGAGCCAGCGGACGCTGGCACTGGACGGCTCCCTCGACGTCGACCGTCTGCGGACGTCGTGGCGGACGCTGCTCACCCGGCACGCCGTGCTGCGCGCGAGCTTCCACCAGCGCGACTCCGGGCAGACGGTGCAAGTCGTCACGGCCGACGCCGAGTTGCCCTGGCGCGAGGCCGATCTCTCGGAGCTGCCGGAGGGTGACGTGCCCGCCGAGGTGGCGCGCCTCGCCCAGGCCGAGCGTGCCGAGAAGTTCGATCTCCGCGCGGCACCGTTGCTGAGGCTGCTCCTGATACGCCTCGGAGCCGGCCGGCACCGCCAGATCGTCACCGTCCACCACTCCCTGGTGGACGGCTGGTCCACCGACGTCATCTTCGGGGAGCTCTCCGAGCTGTACGCGGCGGGCGGCGACGGCCGGGCTCTGCCCGCGACGACGTCGTACGGGGCATACCTGGCCTGGCTCGACCGGCAGGACAAGGAAGCGGCGCGCGAGGCTTGGCGCGCCGAGTTCGCCGGGGCGGACGAGCCGACCCTGATGGTGCCCGACGAGCCGGCGGGGCGGCAGGTCGTGCCGGAGCCGCTGCCTTTCGAGCTGACCGAGGAACTCACCCGCGGTGTCGCCGAGTTGGCCCGGTCCCAAGGGGTGACCGTCAACACGGTCGTGCAGGGCGCGTGGGCCCAGGTGCTCGCCCGGCTCGTGGGGCGCACGGACGTGGTGTTCGGTACTCCGGTGGCGGGCCGTCCCGCGGAGCTGCCGGGGGTGGAGTCGGCTGTCGGCCTCTTCCTCAACACCGTGCCCGTACGGGTGAGCCTGGCGGCGGACCAGTCGGTCGCCGGGATGCTCGCGGACCTGTGGGAGCGCCAGGTCGGGCTGATGTCCCGGCAGCACCTGGGGCTTCGCGAGATCCGCCGACTCGCCGGGCCCGGCGCGGTGTTCGACACGCTCGTGGTCTTCGAGAACCTTCCCCGGACGCCCGAAGGGACCGGTGCCGCAGGAGAGCCGGCCATCCGTCCCGTCGGGGAGCCGGAGGACAGGGGCCACTACCCGCTGGCGCTGATCGTGGTCCCCGACACCCGGCTGCGGGGACTCGTCGTACACCGCCCGGACGTGGTGGGGCGCGACCGGGCACAGGCTGTGATCTCCTCGCTGGTCCGCGTCATCGAGCAGATGGTGGCGGATCCGTCGTCGCCGGTGGGACGGCTCGACATCCTCACCGAGACCGAACGCGGGCTCGTGGCGCAGGAGGAACAGGAGAGGGCGCGGGCCGCCGTGTCCGACGTGACGGCACCGGACCTCTTCGCCGAGCAGGCCGCGGCCACGCCCGCCGCGGTGGCGGTGGTCGACGGCGGGCGTTCGCTGACGTACCGCGAACTGGCTGGACGGGCCGGGCGTCTGGCGCGCTGCCTGACGGACAGGGGAGTGGGTCCGGAGACACGGGTGGCCGTCATGGCGGACCGCTCGGCGGAGCTGGTGACGGCCCTCCTCGCGGTGGCGGCGGCCGGAGGTGTCTACGTCCCCGTGGACCCGGGGCTTCCCCCGGCGCGGCTGCGCCTGCTCCTCGACGACGTCGCCCCGCCGGTCCTGATCTGCGTACGGCAGACCCGCGACGCGGTACCGGAGGAGTTCACCGGCCAACTGGTGCTCCTGGACGGTCAGTTGACCGCCAAGTCGGCAGCCGGACAGGCCGGGTACGCTGGGTATGCGGACGGCCCGAGGAAAGACGCGGAGCGGCGCACACCGCTCACCGCCTCCAACGCGGCGTACGTGATCTACACATCCGGGTCGACCGGCACCCCCAAGGGCGCGGTCGTCCCCCACCGGGGCCTGCGCAACCTCGTCGCCGACCGCATCGCGCGCTACCGGATCGACGCGGACAGCGCGGTGCTCCAACTCGTCTCGCCGAGCTTCGACGTCTCCATGTCGGACATCTGGCCGGTGCTCTGCGCGGGCGGCCGGCTGGTCCTTGCACCGCCTGCGCGGCGGCACGCGACCGGCGAGGAGCTGGTCCGCCTGATGCGCACGCAGCGGGTGACGCACGTCGCGATGACCCCGACCCTCCTGGCGCAGCTTCCCCCGGAGGAACTGCCCGCGCTGCGCGTCCTGGTCATCGGCGGCGAGCCCGTCTCCGACGAGCTGCGCCGTCAGTGGTCGGTGAACCGCGAGATCTACAGCGAGTACGGGGTCACCGAGGCGACGGTCGCCTCCACGGTGAGCCGCCCTCTCGGCGCCCACGACGAGCCGTCGATCGGCCGCCCGGTCGCCAACACCTCCGCCCACGTCCTGGACGCGTTCCTGCAGCCGGTGCCCGCGGACACGGTGGGCGAGCTGTACGTGGCGGGCGCGGGCCTGGCGCGCGGCTATCTGCGGCGGACGAGGCTGACGGCGCGGCGCTTCGTGGCGAGCCCGTTCGCGCGCGGCGAGCGGATGTACAGGACCGGGGACCTGGTGCGCCGCACCGGCACCGGTGACCTCGTCTACGCGGGGCGGGCCGACGCACAGGTGAAGGTGCGCGGATTCCGGGTGGAGCTCGGCGAGATCGAGGCGGCCCTCACGGGGCATCCCGCCGTCGACCGGGCCGTGGTGATCCTCAGGCAGGACCGGCAGGGGGAACGCCGCCTGGTCGGTTATGTGGTGGGCACCGAGGCCCGAGCCGAATCCCAGGGCCCACCCGAATCCCTGGTCCAAGCCGCCGAGGCCCGAGCCGACCGACTGACCGACCGCCGAGCCGACCGCCTGACCGATCGCCTGACCGATCGCCGGGCCGACCTGCGGCCCCTGGACATGCAATCAGTGCGCGAGTACGCGGCCAAGGCGCTGCCGGAGTACATGGTCCCCGCTGCCGTCCTCGCCCTCGACGCACTGCCCGTCACCCCGAACGGCAAGGTCGACGTCCCCGCGCTCCCCGCGCCCGACTTCGCCGACCACGTGTCGGGCCGGGCGCCGGAAGGTGAGGCGGAGGAGATTCTCTGCGCCCTGTTCGCCGAGGTCCTCGGCCTTGAGCGGGTCGGCGCCGACGACAACTTCTTCGAGCTCGGCGGGGATTCGATCAGCTCGATGCAGCTGGTGAGCCGCGCCCGCCGGGAGGGTGTCTTCTTCAGCGCCCAGGATGTGTTCGAGCACGGGTCGCCCGAAGGCCTCGCCCGCGTGGTCAGGCTCGGTGCCGGACGCGCGTCGGGACCGGACGTGGGCGAGGGCGAGGTCGCCTGGACACCCGTGATGCGGGCCCTGGGCGAGCGGGCACTCGGCGGCGGATTCACCCAGTGGGTGGTGATGGGCACCCCCGCGGGTCTCGGCGGCGAAGTCCTGGCGGCAGGCCTGGGCGCCGTACTCGACACGCACGACATGCTGCGCGCCCACGCGGTGGCGGACGACGACACCCGGCCCCGCCTGGTGGTGGGCGAGCGCGGATCCGTCGATGCCGCCCGCCTGATCACCCGGCTCGACGCTGCGGAGGTCCCGGCGGATGGCCTGGACGAACTCGCGGGGCGCGCCGCGCGCGATGCGGTCCTGCGCCTCGATCCCTTCGCCGGAGCGATGGTCCAGGCGGTGTGGCTGGACGCGGGGCCGGAGCGCGTCGGCCGACTGGTCCTGGTGGTGCACCACTTGGCGGTGGACGGGGTCTCGTGGCGGATCCTGGCCCCTGACCTGCGCGCCGCGTGCGAGGCGGCGGACGCCGGGCGGGAGCCGGTGCTCGACCCCGTCGGCACATCCTTCAGGCGCTGGTCCAGGCTCCTCGTCGAGGAGGCGACCGGCAGCGACCGCGTCGCGGAACTCGACGCCTGGACCGCCCTGCTCGGCGACACGGCGACGGCACAGCCACCCCTCGGCCACCGGGCCCTCGACCCGGCACGGGACACGGCGGCAGGCATGCGCCACCGGTCCTGGACCGTCCCGCCCCGGCAGGCGGCCACGCTCGCGGGATCCACACCGGCCCTCTTCCACTGCGGAGTGCACGAGGTGCTCCTCGCCACGCTGGCCGGAGCCGTCGTCCAAGGGTGGCGCGGCACTCACGGAACGGTCCTGATCGACGTCGAGGGACATGGACGCAAGCCGGTACAGGACGCCGATCTGCTGCGCACCGTCGGGTGGTTCACCAGCGTGCACCCCATCCGCCTCGACCTGTCCGGCATCGACACGACGGGGGCGGCAACCGGTGGACCGGACGTCGGCTCGCTCCTGAAGGCGGTCAAGGAGCAGGCGCGCGCCGTGCCGGGCGGCGGGCTCGGATACGGCCTGCTGCGCCATCTGAACCCGGAGACAGGCGCGGTGCTCGCCGCGCTGCCTGGCGCGCAGGTCGGCTTCAACTACATGGGCCGCTTCCCCGCAGTCGGTGGAACAGGCGATGTCCAGCCCTGGCAGATGGCCGGAGAAGAGGCGATAGGAAGCTCCACCGCGGCGGCCATGCCGGCCACGCACACCCTTGAGGCCGGTGCGACCATCCGCGACGCCGCCGAAGGGCCGGAGCTGACCGTCTCGCTGAGCTGGCACGCCGCGGTCCTCGACGAAGCCGTGGCGGAACGCGTCGGACGCCACTGGCTCGACCTGCTCGCGGGCCTGGCCGCCCACACCACCGACCCGACGGCGGGTGGCCACACCCCGTCCGACTTCCCTCTCGTCGAGCTCGCCCAGGACGAGGTCGAGCAGTTCGAAGCGATGGCAGCAGAGCTCGAAGGAGGGCGTTCGCTGTGAAGACTCCCACCCCCGCCACGGGTCACGCACCCGCGGCCCACCGGCCGGCTCCGCACGCCAAGGGCTCGGCGCTCGCGGAGGTCTGGCCGCTCTCGCCCCTGCAAGAAGGGCTCCTGTTCCACGCGGACTTCAACGGCCAGGGACCCGACGTCTACACCGTGCAGAACATTCTCGCGGTCGAAGGACCCCTGGACGCGGCCCGCTTCCGGGCCTCCTGGGAAGCGCTCCTGGCCCGGCACGCGGCGCTGCGGGCGAGCTTCCAGCGGCGCAAGACCGGCGAGGCCGTGCAGCTCATCACCCGCGAGGTCGTCCTGCCGTGGAGCGAGGCCGACGTATCGGACCTCACCGAGGCCGAAGCGGCGGCCGAGACGGAACGCCTCGCCGCACGCGAACGCGCGGACAGGATCGATCCGGCGGCGGCGCCCCTGATGCGGCTGCTCCTGATCCGCATCGGCGAGCGCCGTCACCGCCTGGTGATGACGAGCCACCACATCCTCATGGACGGCTGGTCGGCCCCGCTCCTGCTCGACGAACTCGCCGAGGCCTACGCGGCGGGCGGCGACGCATCGGCCCTCCGTCCCGCGACGTCCTACCGCGATTACCTGGCCTGGCTCTCCCGCCAGGACAAGGAGGCCGCCCGAGCCGCCTGGAAGGCGGAGCTGGCAGGAGCGGAAGAACCGACGCAGGCCGTGGCGGGTCCCGCGAACCCGGCACACGGCGACACACCCCCGAAGAAACGCTCCTCCCACCTCACCCGGGAGACGACCCAGGCGCTCGCCGCACTGGCCCGCGCCAACGGCCTGACGGTGAACACCGTCGTCCAGGGCGCGTGGGCCCTGCTCCTGGCCCGCCTCGCCGGACGCACGGACGTGGTGTTCGGCGCGACGGTGGCGGGACGCCCTCCGGAACTGCCGGGCGCCGATTCCATGATCGGCCTCTTCATCAACACACTCCCGGTACGGGTCAGGCTCGACGGTGCGCAGCCGCTGCTCGCCATGCTCCGCGAACTGCAGGACCGCCAGTCGGCGCTCCTCGCCCATCAGCACCTGGGCCTCTCGGAGATCCAGCAACTCGCGGGCCCTGGCGCCGGTTTCGACACGCTCCTGGTGTACGAGAACTACCCCCGGCCGCCCGGAAAGGCGACCGCACCCGACGCGCTCTCCATCACCACGGTGGAGTCCCGCCAGGCGACGCACTACCCGCTGTCGATCGGTATCGCCCCCGGCGAGCGTCTCCGGGTGGACGTGACGTACCGGCCCGACCTGGTCGACGAAGCGGTGGGCGAGGCGCTGGCCGGGCTGCTGACCCGGGTGCTTGAACGGATGGTGGCCGATCCTTCGGCGGCGGTGGGGCGCGTCGGCGTGGCCCGCGCGCCGCTCGCGCCCGGGGCGGTGGCGGCTCCAGCGTGTGAGCCGGTGCCGGAGCTGATCGCGAAGCGGGTGGAGGCGGCACCGGATGCGGTGGCCGTGCAAGGCGAACGAGCGGAGCCCTGCTCCTACAGGGAGTTGTGGGACAAGGCGGGGCGCTGGGCAGCGCGGCTGGCCGCACGCGGCGTGCGGCGGGGTGACCGTGTGGCGGTGCTGATGGAGCGGTCGCCGGACCTGGTGGCGCTGCTTCTGGGGATCTGGCGGGCGGGTGCCGCCTATGTGCCGGTGGACGTGAGCTCGCCGGTGGAGCGGGTGGCCTTCGTGCTGAGGGACGCGGCCCCGGCGGTGGTGGTGTGCACGTCGCAGAGTCGGCCTCCTGTGGTGCCGGACAGCTTCGCCGGTCGGCTGCTGATGGCGGATGGCCCGCAGGTCCATGAAGCGGGGGCGGATGCTGAGGGCAGGGATCCCAGGGAGTCCGGGGAGTCCAGGCAGTTCGGCACACCCGTGGCGGCGTATGACGTGGCGTACGTGATGTACACGTCGGGTTCGACGGGTGTGCCCAAGGGTGTGGCGGTGTCGCACGGCAGTGTGGCGGCGCTGGTGGGGGAGCGGGACTGGGGTGTCGGCCCGGGGGACGCGGTCCTGATGCACGCCCCGCACGCCTTCGACGTGTCGCTGTTCGAGATGTGGGTGCCGCTGGCCGCCGGTGGCCGCGTGGTGATGGCAGGCCCCGGTGTCGTCGAGGCCCAGCAGGTGCGCGAGCACGTGAAGGCAGGCGTGAGCGCCGTGCACATGACCGCCGGTTCCTTCCGGGTGCTTGCGGAGGAGTCCCCGGAGTGCTTCACGGGACTGCGCGAGGTGCTGACCGGAGGGGACGTGGTCCCGGCCGCGTCGGTGGCGAGGGTCCGGCAGGCGTGCCCCGAGGTCACGGTCCGCCACATGTACGGGCCGACGGAGACGACGCTCTGCGCGACCTGGCACGTACTGGAGCCGGGCGACGAGATGGACTCCGTACTGCCGATCGGGCGTCCGCTGCCCCACCGGCGGACCTTCGTCCTGGACGCGTTCCTCAAGCCCATGCCACCGGGCATGACCGGCGAACTCTACGTCGCGGGCGCGGGGTTGGCGCGGGGCTACTGGAACAGCTCTGGTGCGACGGCGGACCGGTTCGTGGCGTGCCCGTACGCGCCGGGTGAGCGGATGTACCGCACCGGCGACCTGGTGCGCGAGACGGAGGGCGGAGAGCTGCTCTTCGTCGGTCGTGTGGACAGCCAGGTCAAAGTGCGGGGCTTCCGCGTCGAGTTGGGTGAGGTGGAGGCGGCTCTGGCCGCTCACCCCGCCGTGGCCCAGGCCGTGGTCGTCGCCCGTGACGACGGTCCAGGTGAGCGCCGCCTCGTCGGCTACGTCGTCCCGGACGGCCCGGCGGTCGACCCCGTACTCGTACGCGGCGACGTCGCCCGAGCGCTGCCCGAGTACATGGTGCCCAGCGTCGTGCTCGTCCTCGATGCCCTGCCCGTGACCCGCAACGGCAAGGTCGACCGCGCGGCACTGCCCGCACCCGACTTCGCGGAACGCGTCTGCGGACGCGCACCCCGGACCGAGGCCGAGGAGACCCTGTGCCGTCTGTTCGCCGAGGTGCTCGGCCTGGAGCAGGTCGGCGTCGAGGACAGCTTCTTCGAGCTCGGCGGCGACTCGATCATGTCGATGCAACTGGCCGCCCGCGCCCGCCGCGCGAACCTGCTCTTCAAGGCGCAGGACGTCTTCGAGCACGAGACACCCGCCGGGCTGGCGGCCGTGGGCCGCCGCTCGGGCGAGGAGGCGGTGCCGCCGGACGTGAGTGTGGGCGATGTGCCCTGGACGCCGGTGATGCGGGAGTTGGGCGAGCGGGCCGTGCGCCCGAAGTTCGCCCAGTGGACGATCGTCGGTGCTCCGTCCGGCCTTGAACGGCACGTCCTGGTGGGCGCGTTGAGCGCGGTGGTCGACACCCATGACGTGCTCCGCTCCATGGTGTCCCTGGATGAGGAGGGGCCGCGGCTGCTCGTCCGCGAGCAGGGCTCGGTGGACGCCGGGACCCTGGTCACCCGCGTGAACGCGACCTACGCGGTGGCAGGCACCCTCGACGCCATCGCGGACGAGGCGGCACAGGAGGCGGCGGAGCGCCTCGATCCATCGGCCGGCGTGATGCTTCAGGTGGCGTGGGTGGACGCCGGGCCCGGACGGGTCGGGCGGCTGGCCTTCGTGGTGCATCACTTGGCGGTCGACGGGGTCTCGTGGCGCATTCTGGTACCGGACCTGAAGTCCGCGTGCGAGGCGGTGGCTGCCGGTCGGGAGCCGCGGCTCGACCCGGTGGGCACGTCCTTCAGGCAGTGGTCGCGGCTGCTGGTCCAGCAGTCCACCGGAGAGGCACGGGTCGCGGAACTCGCCGAGTGGACCGCTCTGCTGGGACAGGCCGAACCCCCGCTCGGCGGCCGCGCGTTGGATCCGGACCGCGACACCGCGGCCACCCTGCGCCGCCGTTCGTGGACCGTGCCGACCCAGCAGGCCGAGACGCTGACGAGCCGGACGCCGGCGCTCTTCCACTGCGGTGTGCACGAGGTGCTCCTGTCCGGCCTGGCGGGAGCGATCGCCTACTGGCGCCAGGGGGCGGCCCCCGGCGTCTTGTTGGACGTGGAGGGACACGGCCGGGTGCCGGCCGAAGGTGTGGATCTGTCGCGCACGGTGGGCTGGTTCACCACCGTCCATCCGGTCCGCATCGACCTCGGCACGGTCGACGTGAGTCAGGTGGTGGCCGGTGGCCCGGCGGCCGGAGCGCTGCTCAAGACGGTCAAGGAGCAGGCGCGGGCGATACCGGGCGACGGGCTCGGCTTCGGGCTTCTGCGTCATCTCAACCCGGCCACCGCATCCACGCTGGCGGCCTTGCCGCGTCCGCAGATCGGCTTCAACTACCTGGGCCGCTTCACCGCCGACGCGTCGAGCGCCACGATCGGCGGTTCGCTCGATCCGGCCATGCCCGCCACGCACGTGATCGAGGCGGGCGCGGTCATCGTCGAGACGGCCGCTGGACCGAGGCTGACCCTCACGCTGAGCTGGGCCGCCGCGCTCCTGGACGAGGCGGCGACCGAACGCCTCGGCCTGCTCTGGCTCGACCTGCTCGCCGGTCTGGCGGCCCACACCGCCGATCCCGCCGCGGGCGGACACACGTCATCCGACTTCCCGCTCCTGGACCTCGCGCAGGACGAGGTGGACGAGCTCGAAGCCGGTTTCGCCGACGACATCCGGTAGCCCATGACCCGTAGCCGCCCTGAGCCGTCCTGAGCCGCCCTGAGTCGTCCTGCCTGGTCCTGAATCAGCTCGAAGCAACTCGCTCTGAGGAGAGAAGCGATGACCCGAACCCTGGTCGAGGACGTGTGGCCGCTGTCGCCGCTGCAGGAAGGGCTGCTCTTCCACGCCGCCTTCGACAGCGAGGGTCCCGATGTCTACCAAGGGCAGCGGCTGCTCGAACTGACCGGTCCACTGGACGCGGACCGGCTGCGGGCGTCATGGCAGGCGCTCCTGACCCGGCACGCGGCGCTGCGGGCGAGCTTCCGCAGGCGCAAGACGGGCGAGGCGGTGCAGGTCATCGCGCGGGACGTGGAGCTGCCGTGGCGTGCGGCCGACCTCTCCGGGCTCGCGGAAGCGGACGCGCAGGCCGAGGCCGACCGGCTCGCGGCCCGGGAGCGGGCCGAGCGCTTCGACCTCGCGGCGCCGCCGCTGCTGCGGCTCCTGCTGATCCGCATCGATGCCGAGCGGCACCGCCTGGTGCTCACCAGCCACCACGTCCTGATGGACGGCTGGTCCATGCCGGTGCTGCTCGACGAACTCGCGGCCACCTACGCTGCGGGCGGCGACACCTCAGGGCTCCCGCCGGTGACGTCGTACCGCGAGTACCTGGCCTGGCTCGGCCGTCAGGACAAGGACGCGGCACGGGCCGTCTGGCAGGCGGAACTTGCGGGGGCGGACGAGCCGACCCTGGTGGCGCCCGCGGACGCCGGCCGCTCGCCCATGCTCCCGGAAAGCCTGATCAACGAGATTCCCGAGGAACTGACCGATGGCCTGGTGCGGTTCGCCCGCGGCCAGGGGCTGACGGTCAACACGGTGGTGCAGGGCGCCTGGGCGCTGGTCCTCGCGCGGCTCGCCGGACGCACGGACGTGGTGTTCGGTGCCACCGTGGCGGGACGGCCCATGGAGCTGCCGGGCGTCGAGTCGATGGTCGGCCTGTTCATCAACACACTGCCTGTGCGGGTGCGTCTCGACGCCGAGCAGCCGGTGGCGCATATGCTGGCCGAACTCCAGGAACGCCAGTCGACCCTGATGGCCCATCAGCACCTGGGGCTCCCCGAGGTGCAGGGGCTCGCCGACTCCGGCGGCGCCGTCTTCGACACGCTCGTGGTGTACGAGAACTATCCGAGCCCGCCCGCGGCACCCCCGTCGCAGGACACCTTCACCGTGCGTGTCGCCGCAGGCCAGGAGAGCGCGCACTATCCGTTCACGCTCGTGGTGGCGCCCGTCGGCGATCACATGCTCTGCAAGCTCGACTACCGGCCCGACCTGTTCGACCGGGAGACTGCCGAGTCCGTGTTCGCGTGGCTGGTGCGGGTGATCGAGCAGCTGGTGGCGGACCCTTCGGTCCTCGTGGGACGGGTCGGGGTGCTCGCGGCGCCCGAGCGCGGCCTGGTCGTGGAGGGATGGGGCGGCACGGCGGGCGAGGAGCCGGGCGGCCTGGTGCCGGAGCTGATGGCCGGGCGCGTGGCGTCGTCGCCGGACGCGGTGGCCGTCGAGGGCGAACGGACCCTTTCGTACGGGGAGTTGTGGGCGGAGTCCGGCCGCTGGGCCTGGTACTTGGCGGACAGGGGGGTGCGGCGCGGTGACCGCGTCGCCGTCGTGATGGAGCGGTCGCCGGACCTGCTTCCGCTGCTGCTCGGAGTGTGGCGGGCCGGCGCCGCCTATGTGCCGGTCGACGCGGGTTCTCCGTCGGCCCGCGTGGGCTTCGTCCTCGCGGACTCGGCCCCGGTCGTCGTGCTGTGCACGGAGAAGACGCGGGCCGTAGTGCCCGAGGGAGGCGCAGAGCCGCTCGTGATCGACGACCCGCGGGTGCGCGAGGCCGTGCGCGCCGCACGCACCGTCGACGATTCGCCCGTGCTCGTGGGCGCGGACGACGTGGCCTACGTGATGTACACCTCGGGTTCCACCGGCGCCCCCAAGGGAGTGGCGGTGTCGCACGGCAGTGTCGTGGCGCTGGTGGGGGAGCGGGGCTGGTCGGTAGGCCAGGACGACGCGGTCCTGATGCACGCCCCGCACGCCTTCGACGTATCGCTGTACGAGGTGTGGGTGCCGCTGGCCGCCGGTGGCCGCGTGGTCGTCGCCGGGCCGGGAGCGGTGGACGCCGAGCAGGTGCGGGAGCACGTGGCCCGCGGGGTCACCTCGGTGCATCTGACCGCCGGTTCGTTCCGTGTCCTCGCGGGGGAGTCGCCCCAGTGCTTCGCCGGACTGCGCGAGGTCCTCACAGGCGGTGACGTGGTCCCCGTCGGCGCCGTGGCGCGGGTGCGCGAGGCCTGCCCCGACGTGGTCGTACGCCACCTGTACGGGCCGACCGAGGTGACGCTGTGCGCGACCTGGCGGGTCTGGGGGCCGCGTGACGCGGTCGGGTCGGTGCTGCCCATCGGACGCCCCCTGGGCAACCGGCGGGTGTTCGTCCTGGACGCGTTCCTCCAGCCGGTGCCGTCGGGCGTGACCGGGGAGCTGTACGTGGCGGGCGACGGCCTGGCGCAGGGGTACTGGGGCCGGGCGGAGCTCACGGCGGAACGCTTCGTGGCCTGCCCGTTCGTGCCGGGCGGGCGGATGTACCGCACCGGGGACCTGGTGCGCTGGTCCGACACCGGTGAGCTGCTCTTCGTCGGACGCGCCGACGCGCAGGTCAAGGTGCGCGGCTTCCGGGTGGAGCTCGGCGAGGTGGAGTCGGCGCTCGCCGCGCATCCGGCGGTGGCGCAGGCGGTCGTGGTCGCCCGCGAGGACGGTCCGGGCGAACGCCGCCTGGTCGGCTACGTCGTACCCGGGACTCCGGAGGGCTTCGACCCCTCCCTGGTCCGCGCGTACGCGGCCAGGACGCTGCCCGACTACATGGTCCCGGCCGTCGTGCTCCCCCTGGACGAACTGCCCGTCACCCGCAACGGCAAGGTCGACCACAAGGCCCTGCCCGCACCGGACTTCGCGGCGAGGGCCACCGGGCAGGCACCGCGCACGGAGGCCGAGTCGGTCCTGTGCGGCCTGTTCGCCGAGGTGCTCGGCCTGGAGCGGGTCGGCGTCGAGGACAGCTTCTTCGAGCTCGGCGGTGACTCGATCATGTCGATGCAACTGGTCGCACGAGCGCGCCGTGCCGGTCTCGTGGTGACGCCCCGGCAGGTCTTCGACGAGAAGACCCCGGAGCGGCTCGCATCCGTCGCGGAGGCGGTCGACCGGACACGTGGCGCGGGCACGGACCGGGACGCGGGTGTGGGCGATGTGCCCTGGACACCCGTGATGCGTGAGCTGGGCGAAGGCGGTCTGCGCGGCAGGTTCGCGCAGTGGATGACCGTCGGCGCACCGGCGGGACTCGGCAGGGATGTGCTGGTGGGCGGTGTGGGCGCGGTCCTCGACGCGCACGACATGCTGCGGGCGCGTGTGGTGGCCGGTGCGGACGGGCCCAAGTTGTCGGTCGGGCCGCGGGGTTCGGTGGCCGCCGATGGCCTGGTCGTCCGCGTCGGCGCAACGGACGCGCCGGCCGACTCGCTGGATGACGTGGGGGCGACGGCGGCACGCGAGGGTGCGGACAGGCTCGACCCCGCAGCGGGAGTGATGGTCCAAGCCGTGTGGGTGGATGCCGGGCCAGGGCGGGTGGGGCGACTCGTTCTCGTGGCGCATCACCTGGTGGTGGACGCGGTCTCGTGGCGGATCCTGCTGCCGGACCTGCGGGATGCCTGCGAGGCGATCGCGGCCGGTCGGGAGCCACGGCTCGACCCGGTGGCGACCCCGTTCAAGAAGTGGGCCGACGCCCTGGCCGAGGAGGCGAGCGGTGAGCGCCGTACGGCTGAACTCACACAGTGGAGCGAGCTGCTGCTCGGGCAGCTTGAACCACGTCTCGGGCGAAGGGAGTTGTATGCGGAACGGGACACCGCCGCGACCATGCGCCGCCGCTCGTGGACAGTGACGGCGGAACACGCCGCCACCTTGGTGAGC
This sequence comes from Streptomyces sp. NPDC044044, assembly GCF_056434405.1. Lineage (NCBI taxonomy): Bacteria > Bacillati > Actinomycetota > Actinomycetes > Kitasatosporales > Streptomycetaceae > Streptomyces > Streptomyces sp. NPDC044044. The sequence goes on from NZ_JBWKFG010000008.1 coordinate 528,253, forward strand.
AGCACACCGGCGGTCTTTCACTGCGGTGTGCACGAGGTGCTCCTCGCGTCCTTGGCCGGAGCGGTCGCCCACCGGCGGCGGGAGGGCGCCCCACGAGTGCTGGTGGACGTGGAGGGCCATGGGCGTCAGCAGGTCTCGGGCGCGGAACTGTCCCGCACGGTGGGCTGGTTCACCAGCGTCCACCCCGTCGGGCTGGATGTCGGCGCCATCGACGTGAACGACGTGGTGGCCGGTGGACCGGCTGCCGGGGCCCTGCTGAAGACGGTCAAGGAGCAGGCGCGGGCGATACCGGGCGACGGACTGGGCTTCGGGCTGCTACGCCATCTCAATCCCGCCACCGCACCAGCACTGGCGGCCCTGCCGCGCCCGCAGATCGGCTTCAACTACCTGGGCCGGTTCACGGCGGACGCGGCCCACGGCGTGGCGACCCCCTGGCAGCTGTCAGGGAGCGAGGCGATCGGCGGCTCGATCGACCCGGACACACCGGCCCTGCACACCCTCGAAGCGAGCGCCGCCGTGCAGGACACCCCACGAGGCCCGGAGTTGACCCTCACGTTGAGCTGGCCGTCCGGGCTTCTCGACGACGCCGATGCGGCGGGGATCGGCCGGGCCTGGGAGCGGGTGCTCGGCGGCCTGGCCGCTCACACCGCCGATCCGGCCGCAGGCGGACACACACCGTCCGACTTCCCTCTCCTCGCCCTCACCCAGCAGAACCTCATCGAACTGGAGGCCACTGGACCGGAGTTGGCGGATGCATGGCCGCTGTCGCCGTTGCAGGAAGGGATGCTGTTCCACGCCACGTTCGACGAGGAAGGCCCGGACGTCTACCAGAGCCAGCGCCTGATGGCGCTGGACGGGCCGCTGGACGTGGACAGGCTGCGCGCCGCGTGGGAGGCGCTCGTCGCCCGGCACGCGGCACTGCGGGCGAGCTTCCACCGGCCCGAGTCGGGCGAGGCGGTTCAGATCGTCGCGCGGCAGGTGGAACTTCCCTGGCGCGAGGCCGACGTGTCGGATCTCGCGGACGCCGACGCGCAGGCCGAGGCCGAGCGCCTGGCCGAGCGCGACATGGCGGAGCGCTTCGACCTGACGCGCGCGCCGCTGCTGCGCCTGCTGCTCGTCCGCTACGGCGAGAACCGGCACCGCCTCGCCGTCACCAGCCACCACATCCTGGTGGACGGCTGGTCCATGCCGGTCATCCTCAACGAGGTGTCCGCGCTGTACGCGGCGAGCGGCGAGGGGCCGCGCGGCGACGCGGCACACCTGAGGCCGACCGCCTCCTACCGGGACTACCTGGCCTGGCTGGAGCGGCAGGACAAGGAGGCCGCACGGGCCGCCTGGCAGACGGAACTGGCCGGCGCCGACGAACCGACGCTGGTGGCTCCGGCGGATCCGGGCCGTCCTCCGGTGACGCCGGAAGTCAGCTCGGCGGAGCTCTCCCGGGAGACGACCCGGGCACTGACCGAACTGGCCCGCACCCACGGCCTGACGGTGAACACCGTGGTGCAGGGCGCCTGGGCGCTGGTCCTCGCGCGGCTCGCCGGACGCACGGACGTCGTGTTCGGCGGCACCGTGGCCGGGCGGCCCCCGGAGCTGCCCGACGCGGAGTCGATGATCGGCCTCTTCATCAACACACTGCCCGTACGCGTGCGCCTTGATCCCGGACGGCCGGTCCTGAAGATGCTCGCCGAGCTCCAGGAGCACCAGTCGGCGCTCATCGCCCACCAGCACCTCGGCCTCTCGGAGATCCAGCAGCTCGCGGGGCCGGGCGCGGCCTTCGACACCATGCTGATGTTCGAGAACTACCCGCGTGACTCGTCCACCCTGCCCGGACCGGCGGACGGCGAGGTCACGATCACGCAGCTGAACACCCTGGCGGGGACGCACTACCCGCTGGCCGTGGGAGTCATCCCCGCTGACCAGCTGTGTGTCCTTGTGACGTACCGGCCCGATCTCGTCGAGCGGGAGAGCTCCCTCAGGACGGCACGTCAGGTCGTACGAGTACTTGAGCAACTGGTGGCGGACCCCTCGGTGTCGGTGGCCTCAGTGGACGCGCTCGATCCCGTGGATCGCGCATCGGTCGTGGAGGAGTGGAACGCCACAGGCGCGCGGGCCCCTGGCGGGACCGTGCCTGAATCGATCGCCGGGCGGGCGGAGTCGACGCCGGGTGCGGTGGCCATCCAGGGTGAACGGGCGTTGTCGTACGGGGAGTTGTGGGCGGAGTCCGGTCGCTGGGCGCAGTACTTGGCGATGGTGGGTGTGCGGCGGGGTGACCGTGTCGCGGTGGTGATGGAGCGGTCGCCGGACCTGGTGGTGCTGCTTCTGGGGATCTGGCGTGTGGGTGCCGCCTATGTGCCGGTGGATGTGGGCTGGCCGCAGGAGCGGGTCGCGTTCGTCCTGAAGGACGCGGCACCGGCGGTGGTGGTGTGCACATCGGGGAGCCGAAGTGTGGTGCCGGACGGAGCGGCCGCACATGTCGTGGTCCTTGACGACCCGCAGATGCGGGCGGCGCTGGATGCGTGCGGAGCCGAGCGGCCGGTCGTGTCCGTGGCGGCGCATGACGTGGCGTACGTGATGTACACGTCGGGTTCGACGGGCGCACCCAAGGGAGTGGCGGTGCCGCACGGCAGCGTGGCGTCGCTGGTGGGGGAGCGGAGTTGGGCGGTGGGCCCGGCGGACGCGGTCCTCATGCACGCCCCGCACGCCTTCGACGTATCGCTGTACGAGATGTGGGTGCCGCTGGCCGCCGGTGGCCGCGTGGTCATCGCCGACAGCGGTGTGGTCGACGCCCAGAGGATGCGCGAGCACGTGAAGCGTGGAGTGACGTCCGTCCATGCGACGGCCGGTCAGTTCCGGGCGCTGACGGAGGAGACACCCGACTGCTTCTCCGGGTTGCGTGAGGTGCTGACCGGCGGGGACGTCGTCCCGGCCGGGTCGGTGGCCCGGCTGCGGGAGGCCTGCCCGGACGTCACCGTGCGCCACATGTACGGGCCGACCGAGGTGACCCTGTGTGCGACCTGGCATGTGCTGGAGCCGGGTGAGGAGATGGGCTCCGTACTGCCGATCGGGCGTCCGCTGGCGCACCGGAAAGCTTTCGTCCTGGATGCGTTCCTCAAGCCCTTGCCGCCGGGTGTGACCGGTGAATTGTACGTAGCGGGGGCGGGGTTGGCGCAGGGCTACTGGAATGGGCAGGGTCTGACCGCTGAGCGGTTCGTGGCCTGCCCGTACGTGGCGGGTGAGCGGATGTACCGCACCGGCGACCTGGTGCGCCGGGGCGAGGGCGGTGAGCTGCTCTTCGTCGGCCGTGCGGATGCTCAGGTCAAGATCCGTGGCTTCCGTGTGGAGCTGGGTGAGGTGGAGGCCGCCCTGTCCGCCCACCCCGCCGTGGCCCAGGCCGTGGTCGTCGCCCGCGCGGACGGGCAGGCGGAACGCCGTCTCGTCGGCTATGTCGTCCCGGACGGCACGCCGCCGGACCCGGAACTCATCCGCGCCCATGTGGCCAGGACCCTGCCCGACTACATGGTCCCCACCGCCGTACTCACCCTCGACACCCTCCCGGTGACCCGCAACGGCAAGGTCGACCGCGACGCGCTGCCCGCCCCCGACTTCGCGGGGAGGGTCACCGAGCGGGCCCCGCGCACGGAGACCGAGGCGGTCCTGTGCGCGCTGATCGCCGAGTTGCTTGGCCTGGAACGGGTCGGGCCCGACGACAGCTTCTTCGAGCTGGGCGGCGACTCGATCATGTCGATGCAGCTGGTGGCCCGTGCCCGCCGCGCGAACCTGCTCCTCAAGGCACAGGACGTCTTCGAGCACGAGACGCCCGCGGGCCTCGCGGCCGTGGCCGAGCACGTGGGCGCGGAGACGGGCACGGCGGAATCGGGCATCGGTGACGTCCCCCCGACGCCCGTGATGCGGGCGCTCGGCGAGCGAGGCCTGCGCGGCAGGTTCGCCCAGTGGACCATCGTCGGCGCCCCGGCAGACCTTGGCCGGGACGTGCTGGTGAGTGGTGTGGCTGCCGTTCTCGACGCGCACGACATGCTGCGGGCCCGCGCCATGACCGGAGAGGGCACCGGGGACGGGCTCAAGCTGTCCGTGGGGCCGCGCGGTTCGGTCGATGCCGCGGCCTTGGTCACGCGCGTCGACGCGACGCGTGCGTCGGCCGACTCGCTGGACACCCTGGCGGACGAGGCGGCCCGCGCGGCCACCGAGCGCCTGGATCCCTCGGCGGGTGTGGTGCTCCAGGCCGTCTGGGTGGATGCCGGGCCCGAGCGGACCGGCCGACTGGCCCTCGTCGTCCATCACTTGGTGGTCGACGGGCTGTCGTGGCGCATCCTCGTCCCGGATCTGCGGGCCGCCTGTGAGGCGTCGGCCACCGGGCGAGAGCCGGAGCTCGACCCTGTGGGCACGTCGTTCAAGCAGTGGACGGACACCCTGACGCAGCAGGCCACCGGCGAGAGCCGGACCGGCGAGCTCCCGGACTGGACCGAGCTCCTCGGCACACCCGAACCCCCTCTCGGGCACAGGGAATTGGACCCGGTGCTGGACACCGCGGCCACCATGCGCCGCCGCTCGTGGACCGTGCCTACGCGCCTTGCGGCCACACTGGCGGGCCGGACGCCGGCGCTCTTCCACTGCGGGGTGCACGAGGTGCTCCTGTCGACGCTCGCAGGGGCGGTCACGCACTGGCGGCGGGGCGAGGGCGGTCGGAACGTACTCCTGGACATGGAGGGACACGGCAGGGAGCCGCTCGCGGACGCCGAACTCTCGCGCACGGTCGGGTGGTTCACCACCACGCACCCGGTTCGCCTGGATGCCGCCGGGATCGACCTGGACGATGCGCGAACCGGCGGTCCGGCGGCAGGAGTGCTGCTGAAGACGGTCAAGGAACAGGCGCGGGCGATACCGGGCGACGGGCTCGGCTTCGGTCTCCTGCGCCATCTCAATCCCGACACCGCACCGACCCTGGCGGCGCTGCCGACCCCGCAGATCGGCTTCAACTACCTGGGCCGTTTCACGACGCGGACGGCGAAGGGCCCGGTCGTCCCCTGGGGGCCGGCCGGTGGCGAGGCGATCGGCGGCTCGGTCGACCCGGACATGCCCGCCCTGCACGCCCTGGAAGCGGGCGCCGCGGTGCGGGACACCCCGGAAGGCCCGGAGCTGACCCTCACGCTGACGTGGCCCACCGGAGTCCTTGACGAGGCCGACACGGAGAACCTCGCCCGGACCTGGCTCGACCTGCTCGCCGGTCTGGCCGCCCACACCGCCGCGTTCACCGCCACAGGTTCCACCACCGGCTCCACCACCGTCCCCACCGTGGGCGGACACACCCCCTCCGACTTCCCTCTCCTCGACCTCACGCAGCGCGAAGTCGACGAACTAGAAGCAGCAGTACCTGAGTTGGCCGACGTATGGCCGCTCTCGCCGCTGCAGGAAGGGCTGCTGTTCCACGCGGGCTACGACGAGCAGGGGCCGGACCTCTACGAAGGGCTGCGCGTGCTCGACCTGGACGGGCCGCTGGACGTGGGCCGGCTGCGGGCTTCATGGGCGGCGATCCTGACCCGGCACCCGATTCTGCGGGCGAGCTTCCACCGGCGTGCGTCGGGTCAGGCGGTGCAGGTCATCGCGCGCGAAGCTGAACTACCGTGGCGTGAGGTCGACTTGTCGATGCTCACGGCGGCCGAGGCACGCGCCGGACTGGACCGCATCGTCGAGGAGGAGCGCACCCGCCGCCTTGACGTGACGGCGGCCCCGCTGCTGCGCCTGCTCCTGATCCGGCTCGGCGAGAACCGTCATGCCCAGGTGGTCGTCAACCACCACATCGTCACCGACGGCTGGTCGCTGCCCGTCCTCATCGCCGAGATGTCCGCGATCTACGCGGCAGGCGGCGACGGGCGCAGCCTGCCCCCCGCGACGTCGTACCGGGAGTACCTGGCATGGCTGGAGGGCCAGGACAAGGAGGCGGCGCGTGAGGCCTGGCGCGCGGAGTTCGCGGGCGCGGACGAGCCCACGCTGACGCTGCCCGACAACCCGTCCGCCGCGCCCGCCGTACCGGAGCGCGTGCCCTTCGAGTTCGGCGAGGAACTCACCCGGAGCGTCGTCGGCCTGGCGCGCGGGCACGGCCTGACGGTGAACACGGTCGTGCAGGGCGCCTGGGCGCTGCTCCTCGCCCGGATCGCCGGGCGCACTGACGTGGTGTTCGGCGCGACTGCGGCGGGCAGGCCCGCCGAGCTGCCGCGCGTGGAGTCGATGGTCGGCCTGTTCATCAACACACTGCCCGTACGGGTCGATCTGCGCGGGGAGCAGTCGGTCGCCGCGATGCTGACCGGCCTTCAGGAGCGGCAGGTCGCGCTCATGTCCCACCAGCACATCGGTCTCTCCGAGATCCGCAGGCTCGCGGGCCCCGGCGCCGCATTCGACACGCTGGTCGTGTACGAGAACTACCCGCGCCCGCCCCTGCGGGAGCCCTCACCCGACACCCTGTCCATCCGCCCCGGCGGCACGCCGGAGGACACGGGCCACTACCCGCTGACACTGATCGCGGTGCCCGGCGAGCGCCTCCACGGCGAGTTCATCTACCGCCCCGGTGTGTTCCACCGCGCGTGGGCCGAGGAGATGGTGGCGTCGCTGGGCTGCGTGCTCGAAGGGATGGCCGCCGATCCGTCGGCGCCCGTGGCACGGGTGGGCGTACTGGGCGGGGCGCGGCGCGAGCGCGTCGTCGGCGAGTGGAACCGCACGCGGGTGCCCGTGGCCGCGGAGACGTTGCCCGAACTACTGCGCCGGCAGGTGGAGCTGTCGCGGGACGCCGTCGCCCTGGTATCGGGCGAACGGTCGCTGTCGTACGCGGAACTGCAGGCGGAGGCGGGGCGCTGGGCGCGCTGCCTGATCGCGGCCGGAGTCGGTCCTGAGCGCCGGGTGGCCGTCCTCGCGCCGGGATCCGCGGCGGCGGTGACCGCCGTCATCGCGGTGTCCATGGCGGGCGGGGTCTTCGTGCCGGTCGACCCGGGATACCCGCCGGAGCGGGTGGCGTTCGTGCTCGCGGACGCGGACCCGGCCGTCGTGCTCTGCACACGGGAGACGCGGGCCGTGGTGCCGGAGGGGTTCGAGGGCCGCCTGATCGTCCTCGACGATCCGGAGGTCGCCGCGGAGGTCGCTGGGAAGGCGGCGGGCCCCATCGGCCACGCGGAGCGGACCGGTCCGCTCGGCGCGCACAACGCGGCGTACGTGATCTACACATCGGGGTCGACCGGCACGCCGAAGGGCGTGGTCGTGCCGCACGCGGGGCTGGGCAATCTGGCGCGGGCGCAGATCGAGCGGTTCGCGGTGGGGCCGGACGCGCGGGTGCTCCAGTTCGCCTCGCTGAGCTTCGACGCGGCGATCTCCGAACTGTGCATGGCGTTGCTCTCGGGAGGCGCGCTCGTGCTGCCGGGCGCGGACGCACTGCCGCCGCAGGTTCCGCTCGGGCAGGCGGTGCGCGCATGGGGAGCGACACATGTCACGGTGCCGCCGAGCGTGCTCGCCGTGGAGGAGGAACTGCCCCCAGAGCTGAGGACGTTGGTGGTGGCCGGAGAGACGTGTCCCCCGGCGCTCGTGGACCGCTGGTCCGCGGGGCGGCGGATGGTGAACGCGTACGGACCCACCGAGCTGACGGTGTGCGCGGCCATGAGCGCGCCACTCTCGGCGGGCGGCGGCATGGGCAAGGAGGCAGGCGACGAGGCCCGCGGGTCGGCAGGCCGGGACGCGGTGCCGATCGGGCGCCCGATGGCCAACGTCAAGGTGTTCGTCCTTGACCGCTTCCTCCAGCCCGTACCGCCGGGAACGCCGGGTGAGCTGTACGTCGCGGGCGCGGGAGTGGCCCGCGGGTACTGGGCGCGGCCCGGTCTGACCGCCGAGCGGTTCGTGGCGTGCCCGTACGCCCCAGGCGAGCGGATGTACCGCACCGGTGACCTGGTGCGCTGGACCGACGACGGAGAACTCGTCTTCATCGGTCGCGCGGACGCGCAGGTGAAGGTGCGGGGCCACCGGATCGAACCGGGCGAGGTCGAAGCGGCACTCGGTGCGCATCCCGGGGTCGCCCAGGTGGTGGTCGTGGCGCGCGACGACCGGCGGGCAGGCGAGCACCAGCTCGTCGCGTACGTCGTCGCCGATCCGTCGGAGGCCTGGCGCACCGATGAACTGCTCACCGCCTTGCGCGACATGGCGGCGGAGCGGCTGCCCGCCTCCATGGTCCCCTCGGCGTTCGTGCCGCTCGACCGGCTGCCCCTCACCGCGAACGGGAAGGTGGACCGGCGTGGTCTGCCCGCCCCCGACTTCGCGGGGAAGGTCTCGGGACGGGAGCCGCGCACGGAGAGGGAGGCGCTGCTGTGCGCCCTGTTCGCCGAGGTGCTCGGCCTGGAACGGGTGGGCGTCACGGACAGCTTCTTCGAGCTGGGCGGCGACTCGATCTCCTCGATGCAACTGGCATCGCGCGCCCGACGCGCCGCACTTGTGGTAACGCCCCGGCAGGTCTTCGAGGAAAAGACCCCCGAGCGCCTGGCGGTGGTGGCGGAGACTGCCGACGGAGCCGGGCAGAGCGCCGTCGAGGACATCGGTGTGGGTGAGGTGCCCTGGACCCCGGTGATGCGCGAGCTCGGCGAGGCCGCGCGCCGCCCGAGGTTCGCGCAGTGGGCCGTCGTCGGCGCTCCGGCCGGTCTCGGACGTGACGTACTCCTGGCCGGTGTGGCCGCCGTCCTCGACACCCACGACATGCTGCGCGCACGCGTGGTCACTGCGGACGACGGCGGCAGCGGCTCCGAGCCACGCCTGGTCGTCGGCGAACGAGGATCCGTGGACCCCGAGGCCCTGGTCACCCGGGTGGTTGCCGAGGACACGGCGGCCGAAGAGCTGGACGAGACCGCGGAACGCGCGGCGAAGGAGGCCGCCGGGCGTCTCGACCCGTCGGCGGGCGCGATGTTCCAGGTCGTCTGGGTGGACGCGGGCCCGGAGCGGGTCGGCAGGCTGGTCCTGATGGTCCACCACCTCGCCGTGGACGGAATGTCCTGGCGGATCCTGGTGCCCGACCTGGCCCTTGCCTGCGAGGCCGCCGCTGCGGGACAGGAACCGGTGCTCGACCCCGTGGGGACGTCGTTCAGGCGCTGGGCGAACCTCCTGTCGGCACAGGCGAAAGGACCGGACAGAGCGGCGGAGCTCGACGCGTGGACGGCCCTGCTCGACGGTACGGAACCGCTCATCGGGTGGCGTGCGCTCGACCCGGCGGCCGACACCGCCGAGACCACACGCCGCGCGTCCTGGCAGGTCCCACGGGAAGAAGCGGTCACGCTGGCGGGCCGGACGCCCGCGCTGTTCCACTGCGGGGTCCACGAGGTGCTCCTGTCGACGCTCGCGGGCGCCGTCACGCGCTGGCGAGGCGAGGTCACGTACGGGCGAGGCGAGGTCACGCACGGGCGACGCGAGGGCGGACATGTGCTGCTCGATGTGGAGGGCCACGGCCGTGAACCGGTCGAAGGCGCCGAACTCTCCCGCACGATGGGCTGGTTCACCAGCACCCACCCCCTCCGCCTCGCCGTCGCCGACGTGGACCTGACGGAAGCGGCGGACGGCGGTCCGGCGGCCGGAACGCTCCTGAAAGTGGTCAAGGAGCAGGCGCGTGCGGTCCCGGGCGACGGCCTCGGATACGGCCTGCTGCGCCACCTGAACCCTGAGACGAGCCAGGCCCTCGCCGCACTGCCCGGCCCGCAGATCGGCTTCAACTACCTGGGCCGGTTCACGGCAAGCGCACCGACCGACGGCACCCGGACCGAAGGCGCACCGACCGACGGCCCCCGGACCGAAGGCGGCACGGTCGCCGCCTGGCAGATGGCCGGAGACGCGGCGATCGGCGGCTCGGCCGACCCGGACATGCCGTCCATGCACGCCCTGGAAGCGGGCGCGGCCATCGTGGACACTGCTGACGGGCCCGAGCTGACCATCTCGCTCAGCTGGGCGGGCCAGATCGTCGACAGTGCCGCGGCGGAACGCATCGGCCGGCTCTGGCTGGACATGCTCGGCGGCCTCGCCGCCCACACCACCGATCCCACGGCCGGTGGACACACCCCTTCCGACTTCCCCCTCCTCGGCCTCGCGCAGAGCCAGATCGAGGAGATCGAAGCCGGATTCAACCCGCTCTGAAGCCCTGAGACTCCGAGGCTCGAGGAGAGAAGTGATGACCCGATCCACAGTCGAGGACGTGTGGCCGCTGTCGCCGCTGCAGGAAGGACTGCTCTTCCACGCCGCCTTCGACGACCAGGGTCCGGACGTGTACACCGTGCAGTCCGCGCTCGACATCGAAGGCCCCGTGGCCGCGGACCGGTTACGGGCGTCGTGGGAGGCGCTCCTCGCCCGGCACGCCGCGCTGCGCGCCTGCTTCCGGCAGGTGAGCGGGGCGCAGATGGTGCAGGTCATCGCGCGGGACGTGGTGCTGCCCTGGCGCACGGAGGACGTGTCGGACCTGGCCGGGTCCGAGGCGCCCGCGGCACTGGAACGTCTGGCGGAGAGCGAGCGGGCGGAGCCCTTCGACCTGGCGGCGCCGCCTCTGCTGCGCCTGCTCCTGATCCGCGTCGGCGAGCACCGGCACCGCCTTGTCATCACCAGCCACCACATCCTCATGGACGGCTGGTCGGCACCGATCCTCATCGGCGAACTCTCCGAGATCTACGCGGCGGGGGGCGACGCCTCGGGCCTCGGGCGCACGACCTCCTACCGCGAGTACCTGAAGTGGCTCGGCCGTCAGGACAGGGATGCCGCGGAGGCCGCCTGGCGGACGGAACTCGCGGGCACGGACGAGCCGACGCTGGTGGCACCCGCCGTCCCTGACCGGCTCCCGGTCTTCCCCGAGAACGTGAGCGGAGACCTCCCGGAGGAGGTCACGCGCGGTGTGGTGGAGCTGGCCCGCACCAACGGCCTGACGGTGAACACCGTGGTGCAGGGCGCCTGGGCACTGGTCCTCGCACGGCTCGCCGGACGCACGGACGTCGTGTTCGGCGCGACGGTCGCGGGACGGCCTCCCGAGCTGCCGGGCGTGGAATCGATGGTGGGTCTTCTCATCAACACACTGCCGGTACGGGTCCAACTGGACGGTTCCCAGCCGGTGTTGGACATGTTCCGCGCGTTGCAGGAGCGCCAGTCGGTGCTGATGGCTCATCAGCACCTGGGCCTCCCGCAGATCCAGAAGGCCGCGGGCCCGGGAGCGGGCTTCGACACGCTCCTGGTGTACGAGAGCTTCCCTCAACCCCCCGCCGACTCCGCGTCGCAGGACCGCGAGAGCCTGTCGCTCAGGCCGGCGGGGTTCACCCGGGAAGCGGCGCACTATCCGTTGACGCTGGTGGTCGGCCCCGCCGAACGCATGCACCTGAAGCTCGAGTACCGCCCGGACCTGTTCGTGCGCGGTGCCGCCGCATCGGCGCTCGACGCGCTGGTGGCGGTGCTGGCGGGGGTGGTCGCCGACCCCGCGGTGACGGTGGGACGCGTCGGGGCCATGGCCGCGGTCGAACAAGGGTCGGCTGTCGCGCCGCCGCGCGAGGTGGTGCCCGAGCTGATCGCGGGGCGAGTCGTGTCGACGCCGGGTGCGGTGGCCGTGGAGGGTGAACGGGCGTTGTCGTACGGGGAGTTGTGGGCGGAGTCCGGTCGCTGGGCGCAGTACTTGGCGATGGTGGGTGTGCGGCGGGGTGACCGTGTCGCGGTGGTGATGGAGCGGTCGCCGGACCTGGTGGTGCTGCTTCTGGGGATCTGGCGGGCGGGTGCCGCCTATGTGCCGGTGGATGCGGGCTGGCCGCAGGAGCGGGTCGCGTTCGTCCTGAAGGACGCGGCTCCCGCGAGGGTGGTGTGCACGTCCGAGAGCCGGGGTGCGGTGCCGGAGCGAACTGCCGGGCGCCTGCTGGTCCTTGACGACCCGCAGATGCGGGTGGCGTTGGATGCGTGCGGAGCCGAGCGGCCGGTCGTGTCCGTGGCGGCGCATGACGTGGCGTACGTGATGTACACGTCGGGCTCGACGGGTGCGCCCAAGGGTGTGGCCGTGCCGCACGGCAGCGTCGCGGCGCTGGTGGGGGAGCGGGACTGGGGTGTCGGCCCGGCGGACGCGGTCCTGATGCACGCCCCGCACGCCTTCGACGCGTCACTGTTCGAGGTGTGGGTCCCGTTGGTCGCGGGTGGTCGGGTCGTGATCGCCGAACCCGGTGTGGTGGATGCCCAGCAGGTGCGTGAGCACGTGAAGGCAGGCGTGAGCGCGGTGCACATGACCGCCGGTTCGTTCAGGGTCCTCGCCGACGAGTCGCCCGACTGCTTCTCCGGGTTGCGTGAGGTGCTGACCGGAGGGGATGTCGTCCCCTCGGGGGCGGTGGCCCGCGTACGCGAGGCCTGCCCGGACGTGGCGGTCCGTCACATGTACGGGCCGACGGAGACGACGCTCTGCGCGACCTGGCACGTACTGAACCCGGGCGACGAGATGGGCTCCGTACTGCCCATCGGGCGTCCGCTGCCGCACCGGAAAGTTTTCGTCCTGGATGCGTTCCTCAAGCCCTTGCCGCCGGGTGTGACCGGTGAATTGTACGTAGCGGGGGCGGGGTTGGCGCAGGGCTACTGGAATGGGCAAGGTCTGACCGCTGAGCGGTTCGTGGCCTGTCCGTACGTGCCCGGTGAGCGGATGTATCGCACCGGTGACCTGGTGCGCCGGGGCGAGGGCGGTGAGTTGCTCTTCGTCGGCCGTGCGGATGCGCAGGTCAAGATCCGTGGCTTCCGTGTGGAGCTGGGTGAGGTGGAGGCCGCCCTGGCCGCCCACCCCGCCGTGGCCCAAGCCGTGGTCGTCGCCCGTGACGACGGTCCTGGCGAGCGTCGCCTCGTCGGCTACGTCGTCCCCGAGGGGAGCGAGCCCATCGACCCCCAGCTCGTCCGCGCGGACGTGGCCAGGACCCTGCCCGACTACATGGTCCCGGCCGCCGTACTGGCCCTGGGTGCCCTGCCCGTGACCCGCAACGGCAAGGTCGACCGCAAGGCCCTGCCCGCGCCCGACTTCGCCGAACGCGTCTCCGACCGCAAGCCCCGGACCGCGGCCGAGGAGACACTGTGCCGTCTGTTCGCCGAGGTGCTCGACCTGGAGCGGGTCGGGCCCGACGACGGCTTCTTCGACCTGGGTGGCGACTCGGGGCTCGCGATGCGCCTTGCGGGACGGATCCGCGAGGAGTTCGACGCCGAGCTCGGCATCCGGCAGTTCTTCGGCTCGCCGACACCGGTCGGAGTGGCCCGGCTGCTCGCCACGAAGGCGCGGCCCGTCCTGCAACCGGCCGGGCACCGCGATGAAATCCCGTTCACGGCAGGGCAGTTCCGCACATGGCTGATGTCCCGGCTCGATGACGAGGCGGGATGCGACCGCATCCCGGTGGCGCTGCGGCTCAGCGGCGATCTCGACCAGGAGGCGTTGCGGTCCGCTCTCGGCGATGTCGCCGCGCGGCACGAGATCCTGCGCACCACGTTCGACGGAGCGCGGGGCGGCGACATGCGCCAGCGTGTCCTGGACGCCGCCGCGTCCCGCCCGGAGCCGGCCGTGGTGCGGACGACCGAGGCGGAGCTGCCCGACCTGCTGGCCGCCCGTACCCGGCACGTGTTCGACCTCGAACGGGAGGCGCCGTGGACGCAGGCGCTCCTCCGCCTCTCGGACACCGAGCACGTGCTGCTTCTGGTCGTCCACCGGATCGCCGCCGACGAGGCCTCGCTGGACGTCCTGGTCCGGGACCTGGCCACCGCGTACGGCGCGCGCCGTGAGGGCCGGGTGCCCGAACGGGCCCCGCTGCCCCTCCAGTTCGCCGACTACGCCCTCTGGGAACAGACGCTGCTCCAGGGCGAGCAGGAGCCCGAGAGCCTGGTCAACGACCAACTCGCCTACTGGCAGGACGCCTTGGCGGGCATCGAGGCCGAGACCGAGCTGCCGGCGGACCGGCCGAGGCCGTCCGTCGCCTCGCACCGGGCCGCGACCGTCCCGCTGCGACTCGACGCGGAGGCCCACGGCCGCCTCGCCGATCTGGCCGAGCTGGCCGAGGGCGACGGAACGACGCCGTTCATGGTGGTGCAGGCGGCCCTGGTAATCCTGCTCGCCCGGCTCGGTGCGGGCGCCGACGTCACCATCGGCACGCGGATCCCCCGCCGGGACGAGTCCGGCCTGGAAACGCTGGTGGGTCCCTTCGCCGGGGCGCTCGCGTTGCGTACGGACGCGTCCGGCGACCCCACGTTCCGCGAGCTGCTCGGCCGGGTCCTCGCGGCGAACCAGGAGGCGCGCGAGCACCGGGACGTGCCGTTCGAACGCCTGGTGGACGCCCTGGAGATGCCACCCTCGCTCGCACGCCACCCGGTCTTCCAGGTCCTCCTGGAGGTCGACGACAGCGTGGACGAGCCGTGGGACCCCTGGGAGCTGCCCGGCCTGCGCACCACCCGACTGGACCTCGGCGCCGAAGCCACCGAGCTGGACCTGTCGTTCAGCCTCACCGAACGGTACGAACCCGACGGAGACCTGGGCGGCATCGACGGTCGACTCCGCTACGCGACGGAGCTGTTCGACCGGGCGACCGCGGAGGCGCTCGCGCAGCGGTTCGTCCGCGTGCTGGAGCAAGTGACGGCGGATCCGGAGCTGCGCCTGAGCGATGTCGACGTGCTGCTCGACGCCGACGAGGCCCAAAGGCTCGTGGCGAGCGGGAACGACACGGAGGCGGAGCAGCCCGCGCGCACGGTGGTGGAACTCCTTGCCGAGCAGTCGGCCCGTACGCCGGACGCGGTCGCCGTAACGGATCCCCACGGCTCACTGACGTACGAGGCGTTGGACGCCGCGGCGGAGCGGCTCGCCCGGCGGCTGATGGAGCACGGGGCAGGCCCGGAGAGCGTCGTCGCCGTGGCGCAGCCGACCGGCAAGGCCTTGGTCGTCGCGCTGCTCGGGGTGCTGAAATCCGGTGCGGCCTGCTGCTTCGCCGAAAATCCCGCGCGCCCTCTGGACGGCGTCGACCTCGCGTCGTGCGAGATCCTGGTCTGCTCCGACGAGTCCGTCGCGTCGATGCCCGACGACGCCCGAATTCCGGTCGTGGTGCTCGACGGCCTGACGTCGGACGAGATGAACAGGGCGTCGGCGAGGGCTGGTTCACCTCACCCCGTCGACCTGAGGCACCCCGTCCACCTGAGGCACCCAGTCCACCTGAGGCGCCCTGCCCTCCTGAGGAACCCGGCGCTCGTCCACGCGGGTGCCGTCACGGAACACCGCACGCTCACCTCCCACACGACGTACCGCATGCATGCCTCCCCGGCTCTGGGCGCGGCTCCGTTGCTGGATGCCAGGGCCCCGTTCGCGGCGCTCCTGACCCCGCTGCTCGCGGCGCTCTGCGCGGGAGGGAGCGTGCGGCTCGGCATACCCGGTCAGGATCTGGCCGCGGGGGAGAGCGAGTCGCTGGTGGTCACCACCCCGGAGTTCCTGGAGTCCGCTTCCGTTTCCGATGCCCTGGTCGTGGACCTGGCGGGCGAGCCGCAGGCCGTGGACCAGGTGCGCGGATGGCGGGAGCGCCACCCCTCGATCCCGCTGGTGAGCGGCTACGGATCGCCGGAGACGGGCGGTGCCTGGCTGGAGCACCGGACGGACTCCGACGCTGGCGAGGTGTGGGAACCCCGGACCGGCGGCCCGGTCCTGAACACCCGCGCCTTCGTGCTCGACGAACGCCTGCGCCCGGTGCCGCCGGGTGTCCCCGGCGATCTGTACGTCGCGGGCGTCACGCTCGCGCGCGGCTACGCGGGCGGTCCGGGGCGCACGGGCGAACGGTTCGTGGCGTGCCCCTTCGGCCCTGCGGGTGAGCGCATGTTCCGCACCGGCGAACGGGCGAAGCGGACCAGCGCCGGCCGGATCGCCGTACAGCCCGAGGACCGGCGACGGCACCGGGACACCGGTACAGGGCGGCGGATGGGCAGGAACCGCGGCGACTTGGGCGTTCTGCTGCCCCTGCGGCCGGAAGGCAGCCGCCCCCCGCTGTTCTGCGTGCACACCGGCATGGGCCTGAGCTGGACGTATGCCGCTCTCCTGCCGTACCTCCCGCAGGATCTCCCGGTGTACGGCGTGCAGGCGCGCGGGATCGCGCGGGCCGGGCAACTGCCGGGCAGCATCGAGGAGATGGCGGCCGACTACGCGGACGAGATCCGCACGGTCCAACCCGCAGGCCCCTACCAGCTCCTGGGCTGGTCCGTCGGCGGAACCATCGCCCAGGCCGTCGCCGCCCGCCTGGAGGAACTGGGCGAAGAGGTCTCGCTCCTGGCGCTGCTCGACGCCTATCCCGGCAGCGGAGCCGCCCCCAAGTCGCGGTTCCGCGGCGAGGAGGGCCAGGAGGCGGAGGGCTACAGCGTGCTGCAGCAAGGACAGCAAGGACAGCAAGGGCAGCAGGGAGAGCGGGGGCAGGGGCAGGGCGCCGACGTGGCCGCCCTCTACCGCTCGTCGGGCATGAGCGAGCAGGCCCTGTCGAACCTGGAGACGGTCGTGCGCAACATGTCGGGGTTCGCACCGGACCACACACCCCGCCCCACCCGCGGCGACCTGCTGCTCTTCGTGGCGGCCGCCGGCACGAGCGCGGAACGGCCCGTGCCGGATGCCACCGCGCGCTGGCAGCCCTTCATCGGCGGCGACATCGAAGCGCACGAAGTGCCCGTCGGCCATTACGACATGCTCAAGGCCGAAGCCTTGACGCGTATCGCGCCCGTCGTCGCGCGGAAACTCGGCGCCGCGACAGGAAAGGCGAAGGAAAAGAATCCGGAACAGCGGACAGCAACCGAAAAGGACTGAACGATGACCAATCCGTTCGACAACGAAGACGGCACTTTCCTCGTTCTCGTCAACGACGAGGGACAGCACTCCCTGTGGCCCGCATTCGCCGAGATACCGGAGGGCTGGACGACCGCGCACGGCGAAGGAACCCGGCAGGAATGCCTCGCGTACATCGAGGAGAACTGGACGGACATGCGCCCCAAGAGCCTCGTCGCGGACATGAGCAGGAACGAGACGGAGGTGCCCTAGGTGGACACCGAAGCACTGGTGACGGTGGCGATCGGTGATGTGGCCGTCATCGTCATCGTCTCCCGTCTCCTCGGCGCGCTGGCCCGCCGCTGCGGGCAGCCGGTGGTGATCGGCCAGATCGTCGCCGGAATCGCGCTTGGCCCGACGCTCCTCGGCCGGCTGCCGGGAGATCCGACCTCGCGGCTCTTCCCGCCGGAGGTGCTGCCGTTCCTGACGGTGCTCTCGCAGATCGCCATCGTGATCTTCATGTTCGTCGTGGGGTACGAGATGGACGGGCGGCAGCTGCGCCAGGGCGGCAGAGCGGCGGCCACCGTGGCGCTGTTCGCGTTCCTGGTTCCCGCGGGGCTCGGCGTGGGCGCGGTGGGGGTGTTCCACGGGGCCTTCGACGCGGTCCAGCCGGGGCAGGCGGACGGCAGGGCGTTCTGGCTGTTCATGGCCGTGGCCGTCTCCGTCACCGCGCTGCCCGTGCTCGCGGCCATCGTCCGTGAGCGAGGGCTTGCGGGCAGCCCCGAGGGCACGGTGGCCACCACGGCCGCCGGGCTCATGGATGTCGTGGCGTGGCTGGTCCTCGCCGCCGCCCTCGCCGGCACCGGTCACGCCACCGGGCGGTCGTGGCAGCTGACGCTGCTCCTGATCTCCCTGTTCGTGGCGGCCATGTTCCTGGTGGTGCGTCCCGTGCTCGGACGGTGGCTCCGGCGGTCCAGGGTGGTCCTTGCCAACCAGCTCACGATCGCGCTCGGCCTCGCCCTGGGCAGCGCCTGGGTGACCGCCGAGCTCGGTCTGCACCCCGTGTTCGGCGGTCTGCTCGCCGGTCTCACGATGCCCCGCAGGGACGGGGTACCGGACGCCGATGTGCTGCGGCCGATGGAGCAGACGTCCGATCTGCTCCTGCCGTTGTTCTTCGTGACGACGGGCCTTTCCTTCAACATCGGCTCGCTGGACGGCGACGGAGGGCTGCTGCTCCTGCTGATCCTCGCCATCGCCATTCTGGGCAAGCTGGGACCGGCGTACGCGGCTTCGCGGATCAGCGGCATGGACACGCACCGGTCGGCGACCGTCGCCGTGCTGGTGAACACCCGCGGGCTCACGGAACTGATCGTCCTGAACGTCGCGTTGGACGCCGGGATCATCGGCCCCCCGCTTTTCACCGTTCTCGTACTCATGGCCTTGGTCACCACCTTCATGACGGGGCCTTTGTTGTCCCTGACGGCGCGCAGGCACAAGCGGGAAACTCCGCGCGGCCCGGAAAAGCAGGTCGTTCCCGCGCTGACGGATGGACAAGCTTGACGCCCGGTCAGGGCAATTTCAGACTCGATTGAGCAATAAGGCTCCCTGGGTGGGTACCGCGCTTTACGCCATGCGAAAGCCCGGCCGGGAGAACAGGGGAGGAGTGATGACCTTGCCGGATTCCGAGGAATTCGACGTGGTGGTGGTCGGCGGAGGACCCGCCGGATCGACACTGGCCGCCCTGGTGGCCATGCAGGGCAGGCGCGTGCTTGTCCTGGAGAAGGAGTTCTTCCCGCGCCACCAGATCGGCGAGTCACTGCTGCCGTCCACCGTGCACGGCGTGTGCAGGCTGACCGGTGTCGCGGACGAACTGGCCAAGGCGGGCTTCCCGCGCAAGCGCGGCGGCACCTTCCGGTGGGGGGCCAACCCGGACCCCTGGACCTTCTCCTTCTCCGTCTCCCCGCGCATGAGCGGGCCGACGTCGTTCGCCTACCAGGTGGAGCGGTCCAAGTTCGACGACATCCTGCTCAAGCACGCCCGCAAGGTGGGCGCCGAGGTGCGCGAAGGGTGCGCGGTGCTCGACGTCGTCGCCGACGACGAGCGGGTCCGGGGCGTCACGTACACCGACGCGGACGGCAACGAACGCCGGGCGCTCGCCACGTTCGTCGTGGACGCCTCGGGCAACATGAGCCGCCTGCACCAGCGGGTGGGAGGCAAGCGTGAGTACTCGGAGTTCTTCCGCAGCCTCGCCCTGTTCGGCTACTTCGAAGGCGGCAAGCGGCTGCCGGAACCCAACTCGGGCAACATCCTTTCGGTCGCGTTCCCGAGCGGCTGGTTCTGGTACATCCCGCTGAGCGACACCCTGACGAGCGTCGGCGCCGTGGTGCGGCGCGAGATGGCCGAGAAGATCCAGGGCGACCGCGAGAAGGCGCTCATGGCACTCGTCGACGAGTGCCCCCTGATCGGTGAGTACCTCGCGAACGCCAAGCGGGTCACCACCGGGCAGTACGGACAACTGCGCGTCCGCAAGGACTACTCGTACCACCAGACGACCTTCTCCCGCCCCGGCCTCGTCCTCATCGGCGACGCGGCGTGCTTCGTCGACCCGGTGTTCTCGTCGGGCGTCCACCTGGCGACCTACAGCGCGCTGCTCGCGGCACGCTCCATCAACAGCGTCCTGTCCGAACGCGTCGACGAGGAACGGGCGTTGAAGGAGTTCGAGGCCCGCTACCGCCGCGAGTACGGCGTCTTCTACGAATTCCTCCTGTCCTTCTACGAGATGCACCACGACGAGGACTCCTACTTCTGGCAGGCCAAGAAGGTCACCCGGACCGAGCAGCCCGAACTCCAGTCGTTCGTCGAGCTCATCGGCGGCGTCTCCTCCGGCGAGCGTGTCCTCACGGACGCCGAGATCCTCGCCAAGCGCTTCTCCTCGGGCTCCGCCGAGTTCGCCGCCGCGGTCGACGAACTGGCCGGCAGCGGCGACGGAAGCATGGTGCCGCTGTTCAAGTCCTCGGTGGTGCGCGAGGTCATGCAGGAGGGCGGCCAGGTCCAGATGCGCGCCCTGCTCGGGGAGGCGGCCGAAGCCGAATCCCCCCTGTTCAGCGGCGGTCTGGTGCCGTCGCAGGACGGCATGTTCTGGCAGTCGCCCGTCTCCGCCAAGAGCCCGGCCGAGTAGAAGGAGGTCCGCGCATGGCGCGGCCGTCAGACCTCTCCATGCACAACCGCAGGGACCGCCTCGACCCGCTGCCCGAGCTCGGCGAACTCAGCGAGCGGGCACCGCTGTCCGAGGTCGAACTCGGCGAGGGCCCAGGCTCGTCGACGGGCTGGCTCGTGACGGGCCACGACGAGGTGCGCGCGGTCCTCGGCGACGCGGAGCGGTTCAGCACGGCCCCGCCGGCGGGCGGCACCCGGCCGGTCCAGGCGGGCAACCTCATCCAGTACGACCCGCCCGACCACTCCCGGCTCCGGCTGCTGCTCACACCCGAGTTCACGGTCCGCCGGATGCGCGGCCTCGAGCCCGCCGTAGAGTCCGTCGTCGCGGACTGCCTCGACTCCCTGGAGAAGACAGGGCAGCCCGCCGACTTCATGCGGCACGTCGCCTGGCCCGTGCCCGGCCTCGTCATGTGCGAGCTGTTCGGCGTGCCGCGCGACGACCGGGCGGAGCTTGCGCGGCTGCTCAAGGTCAGCAGGCCCGCCTTCCGCGGCCGGAAGCTGCAGATGACCGCGGGCGCCGCCTATCTCGCGTACGTCGACCAGCTCGTGGCCAGGAACCGGCGCGCACCGGGCGACGACCTGCTCGGCAGGCTGGTGCGCACGCACGGCGACGACATCGACGACGACGAACTCGTCGGCCTCACCGCGTTCGTGATGGGCTCGGGCGTCGAGAACATGGCCAGCATGCTGGGCCTCGGCATCCTGGCCCTCCTCGAACACCCCGATCAGCTGGGCCTGCTCAGGCAGTGCCCGCACCTGATCGACCAGGCGGTGGAGGAGTTCATCCGCTATCTGTCGATCATCCCGACGGCGTCACCGAGGACCGCCCGCGAGGACGTGACCCTCGCGGGCGAGGTGATCAAGGCCGGGGATCAGGTGGCCTGTTCACTGCTGGCCGCCAACCGCGTCCGGCCGCCCGGCGCGCCGCCGGACGTCCTCGACATCACCCGTGAGGCCACCGCCCATGTGGGGCTCGGCCACGGCATCCACTACTGCATCGGGGCATCCCTGGTGCGGATGGAGCTCAGGAGCGCCTACCTGGCGGTGCTGCGCCGCTTTCCCGAGCTGCGCTGCGCCGTGCCGCCGGAGGAGATCCGCTTCCGGACGCAGGCGCCGTACGGCGTGGAGACACTGCCGGTCACCTGGTAGCGAGCGATGGGCAGGGGAGCGATGACAGTGACGACATCCACGGCCGGACCCGGCCTCGTCCACACGCGCCGTGCGCGCTTCGGCCCGGCCGAAGAGCTGCGCAGGCTGTCCGCGGGGCGGCCCGTCACCCGGATCGACGTGGGTCCGGGAACGGACGGGGTGCCCGTCTGGCTGGTCACGGGCCACGCCGAGGTGCGCCAAGTCCTCGGCGACCACCGCCGGTTCTCCACCCGGCGCCGCTTCGGGCCGCCCTCGGCGGCGGGCCGGGGCGAGGGACCGCGGCCCGACGAACTGATCGGGCAGCTCATGGACTACGACCCGCCCGAGCACACCCGGCTGCGGCATATCCTCACGCCCGAGTTCACCCTGCGCCGGATGCGCAGGCTCGAGCCGGGCATCACCGGCATCGTCACCGAGCACCTCGACGCCATGGAACGCACGGGCCCACCCGCCGAACTCGTCGCGGCCTTCGCCTCGCCGGTCCCCGGCGCCGCCCTGTGCGAGCTGATCGGCGTACCGCGCGACGACCGCGGCGACTTCCTGCGCCGCTGCCACGCCTTCCTCGCGCCGGGCCGGGGGCGGCAGCGGCGCGCGGCGGCCGGGGAACTGCTCTCGCGGTACGTCGCCGCGATGGTGGCCCGGCAGCGCACGGACCCCGACGAGGGCTTCCTGGGCATGCTGATCCGTGACCACGGCGACGAGGTCACGGACAAGGAACTGCGGGGCGTGTGCGTCCTGTTGGTGCTCGCCGGTCTCGACAACATCTCGGGCATGCTGGGCCTTGGCACCCTGTTGCTGCTCGGCCACCCCGACCAGCTCGCCGCGGTGCGCGACGACCCCCAGGCGGTGGACCGCGCGGTCGAGGAACTGCTGCGCCACCTGTCGGTGCCGCACGCCCCGACACCCCGCACCGCCCTGGAGGACGTCACGATCGGGGAGCAGCTCATCAGGGCGGGCGAGCACGTCCTGTGCTCGCTGCCGATGGCCAACCGCGACCCCGCGCTGCTCGCCGAGCCCGACCGCTTCGACATCACGCGCGAGCCCGCGGCCCATGTCGCCTTCGGCCACGGCATCCACCACTGCCTGGGCGCGGCACTGGCCCGGATGGAACTGCGGATCGCCTACCCCGCGCTGCTGCGACGCTTCCCAGGCCTGCGCCTTGCCGTGCCCGAGGCCGAGGTGCCGTTCCGCGTGCACGCGCTCGCCCACGGCGTGGACCGGCTGCCGGTCACCTGGTGAAAGAGAAGGCCAAGGAGGAGCAGATGGACGTACGGGTCGATCGCCACCGCTGCGCGGGTTCCGGGCTCTGCATGGCCCAGGTCCCCGCCGTCTTCGACCAGTCGGACGAGGACGGCAAGGTCCTGCTCAACGCACCGGCCCCCGCCCTCGAACTGGCCGCCGCCGTGCGCGCGGCGGCCGCGCGGTGCCCGTCCGGCGCGATCACGCTGCACGAACACGACCCCGCCGGCCACTGACGCCCACGCCCGCGCTCACGTACGCGGCGCTCACGTACTCGGCGCTCACTCACGCAAGGCCACCCCGCGGCAGCCGCACCGTACGCAGTTCCCGGGCCGCGCCGACACCGGCGCAGCCCGCGAGCCCCAGCGCGTCGCGCAACTCGTCGGCCAGCAGATCCAGGACCTGCCGCACACCGGCCTCACCGCCGGCGGCGAGCCCCCACACCGGTGGCCGCCCCACCAGGACGCCGTCCGCGCCCGACGCCAGCGCCTTGAGCACGTCCGTGCCGCCGCGCACGCCGCCGTCCACCATGACCTCGCACCGGCCGCCGACCGCCTCGGCCACCTCGGGGAGGGCGTCGATGCCGGGCAGCGCGCCGTCGAGCTGACGTCCGCCGTGGTTCGACACCACGACGGCGTCCGCGCCCAGTTCCACCGCACGAACCGCGTCCTCGGGGGCGAGGACGCCCTTGACCACCAGCGGCAGACGGGTGGCCGCCCGCAGCTCCTGCACGCACGACCAGGTCACCGAAGGCGAGAACGCCTCGGCCGTGTGGGCGGCCACCGCCGAGCCGTTCCCGCCGGAGCGGTGCGCCGCCGATGCCGCACCGCCGTCCAGATGCGCGGCCCGCACATGGCCCGGCAGCGCGAAGCCGTTGCGCACGTCCCGCAGGCGGCGGCCCATCCAGGGCACGTCGACGGTGAGCATCAGCGCCTCGCAGCCCGCGTCCTCGGCCCGGCGGGCCAGGTCCAGGGTGCGCCGCCGCTCGCGCAGCCAGTAGAGCTGGAACCACACCGTGCCGCCGACCGCCGTGATCTCCTCGACGGGGACGCTGCTCAAGGTGGCCACCGTGAACGGCACCCCTGCCGTCTTCGCCGCCCGAGCGGTGGCCAACTCGCCCTCGGGATGCACCAGTCGGTGGTACGCGACCGGGGCGACCGCCACCGGCATCCGCACCGGACGCTTCAGGAGCGTCGCGTCCGTGGCGCACCCCGAGACGTCCCTGAGCACCCGGGAGGCGACGAAGATGCGGTCGAACGCCTCCCGGTTCGCGTCGAGGGACCGCTCACGGCCGCTGCCACCCGCGATGAAGTCCCACACCTCGGGTGGCAGGGCCGCGGCAGCCGCTCTCTCGACGTCGCCCAGATCACGCGCGGCCGCGGGGTCAGCGCGCCGCACGCTGCCCGGTCCGTTCCAGCTCCACGGCCTCGTACAGCGCCTTGATGTTGGAACTGCCGAAGGTCTGCGCGCCCTGGCGCTCGATGACCTCGAAGAAGATCGTGCCCCGCGGGTGCGTCGACGCGGTGAAGATCTGGAACAGCTGGCCGTCGTGGTCCTCGTCGACGAGGAGGTTCGTCGCGCGCAGTTCGTTCAGGGTGTGGGACTTGAGCCCGATCCGTTCGGCGAGCAGGTCGTAGTACGTCGACGGGGTCTGGAGGAATCCGACACCGCGCGCGGACAGCGTGCGCACCGAGCGGACGGCGTCCTTGCTGGAGAAGGCCAGATGCTGCACGCCCGCTCCATGATGGCTCTTGAGGAATTCGTCGATCTGACCGGGCTGCGCCAGCGGATCGGGCTCTATGAGCGTCAGCGTCACCGCTCCGTTCGCGCTCTGCACGACCTTGGAGTCCATTGCCTGGGCGCCGACGACGATGTGCTCCTTGAAGACTTCGCGGAAACCGAGGGCCTGTTGATAGAAACGGGCCGTCGATTCGAGATCTCCGGCGTTCAGGCACACCGCGACGTGGTCGATGTCGAGGAGCCCCACCTCACTGGTGCGCGCCTCGCGCGAGCCGAGCGCCGGAACGAATCCGGGAGGAAGGCCAGGGCCTTCTCCCGGGGGCCGCTCGACCAGCGTGTGCACCACGTCGCCGAAGCCCGAGACGGCCGCCGTGACCGCGGGGCCTTCGCCCGCGTGCCGCGTCGGCTTTTGCACGGGACGCGCCCCGCCCGCCACCGCGGCGGCGAACGCCGCGGACACGTCCGCGGTGCGCAGGGCGATGTCGGCGACGCCGTTGCCATGGGTGGTGACGTACGTGGTGGCGGGGTGGCGCTCCGCCGTCGCCTCGGTGAGCACCAGGGTCATCCGCCCCTGGCGCAGGGCGATGCTGCGGTGGTCGGCGGAACCGCCGGTGCCTACGACCGTGAAGGCGTACTGGTCGACCCAGGCGAACACCGCCTCCTCCAGGCCGTCGACGTACATCTCGACATGGTCGATCGCGAGATCCGCCAGATCATTGTTCGGTGCCGTTGCGGGTAAATCCGTCATTGGAGTCCTCGTGGGAAGAAGAATGCGGATTCATGCCCTCGCGCCGGATCGCGGAATGCCGGACCGCGAAAGGTGCTGCGGAAATCCACGACATTGCCGCCGGGCCGCGAGGCTGAATTCTCTTTGCGGCCCCGATGGTACGACCGACTTCGTGGTTCCCGCACCTGTCAAGCCATTGCCGTGGATCTCTTCCGGGTAGACGCTGAAGCGATGGAAATCCTGCAAACGGAAATCGCCGTCGCCGAGTTGAACGCGGCCACGCTGCACGCGTCGCTCGGCGATGTGTCGATGGAGTCCATGAACCTCCTCAACCAGGTCGCCGATACCTACCCGGACGCGATCTCGTTCGCGGCGGGACGCCCCTACGAGGGCTTCTACGACGTGACCCAGATCCACGAATACCTCCAGGTCTTCTGCGACCACCTCCGCACCCGGCTCGGCCTGAGCGAGACGCAGACCGCCCGCACGCTGTTCCAGTACGGCGCGACGAAAGGGATCATCGGCGACCTCGTGGCACGCAGCCTCGCCGTGGACGAGGGCATCGACGCCGACCCCTCGTCCGTGGTCGTCACGGTCGGCTGCCAGGAGGCGATGTTCCTGCTGCTCCGCGCGCTGCGCGCCGACGGCAGCGATGCCGTCCTCGCCCCGAGCCCGACCTATGTCGGCCTGACGGGGGCCGCGTTGCTGGCCGACATGCCCGTACTCCCGGTGCGCACCGGAGCGGACGGCATCGACCTCGACGACCTCCTGGTCCAGCTGCGCCGGGCGCGCGCCGACGGACGGCGGGTCCGCGCCTGCTACGTGACGCCCGACTTCGCCAACCCGGTGGGCGTCAGTCTGCCGCTAGCCGACCGGCACCGCCTCCTGGACATCGCCGCCGACGAGGACCTCCTGCTCCTCGAGGACAACGCGTACGGCCTCCTGAACAGCGCGGCCGACCGTCCGCCCACGCTGAAGGCCCTCGACCGCGACCGACGCGTCGTCTATCTGGGGTCGTTCGCCAAGACCGGGATGCCGGGCGCCCGCGTGGGCTACGTGGTCGCCGACCAGCGGGTGGCCGGCTCGGGCGGAGGCGACACGCTGTTCGCCGACGAGTTGTCCAAGCTCAAGAGCATGCTCACCGTCAACACCTCGCCGATCGCCCAGGCCGTGATCGGCGGCAAGCTCCTCGCCCACGACTGCAGCCTGGTCGCCGCCAACCGCCAGGAGACGGAGGTCTACCGGCGCAATCTGCGTCAGGTGCTCGACGGCCTCGAACGGCGTCTCGGCGACCGCGCCTCCGTCACCTGGAACGTACCGACCGGCGGGTTCTTCATCGTGCTCACCGTGCCGTTCACCGTCGACGACGCCCTCCTGGAGCACGCGGCGCGCCGCCACGGCGTGCTGTTCACGCCCATGCACCACTTCTACGGCGCGTCGGCAGGGTTCCGTCAACTCCGTCTGTCGATCAGTACGTTGACGGGCGACCGCATCGACCAGGGCCTTGACCGCCTCGCCGCGCTGATCGATGAGCGGCTCGGGGAGTCCGACGCGCCCGGTGCGCGGGAGGGGACCGGGGAGCCGCTCCCGGGTGAGGTCGCGTGACGCTCCGCACCCTGGCCGTCGTCGGCACCGGCCTGATCGGCACCTCCGTGGCCCTCGCGGCCCGCCTGCGCGACGTGACCGTCTACCTCTCCGACCGGGACGAGTCCGCCGTGCGCGCCGCAGCGGTGCTCGGGGCCGGGCGGCCTGAGGCCCCGCAGGACCCCGTCGACCTGGCGGTGCTCGCGGTGCCGCCCAGCCAGATCGCCCCGGTCCTCGCAGAACTGCAGGCGCGGGGCCTCGCGTCGAGCTACACCGACGTGGCGAGCGTGAAGGCGCTCGCCGAGCGGGAGATCCTGGACTCCGCCCCCGACCCGTCCCGCTACATCGGCGGCCACCCCCTCGCGGGCCGCGAGCGTTCGGGCCCGCTCGCGGCCCGCGCGGAACTCTTCCAGGGCCGCCCCTGGGTCCTCACCCCCACCCGCCTCACCTCCAGGGCCGCCTTCGGCCGCGCCCTGGACCTGATCGCGCTGTGCGGCGCGGTGCCACGCGTGATGCGGGCCCGCGCCCACGACGACGCGGTGGCGCTGACCTCCCATGCCCCGCACCTGGTGGCCAGCCTGATGGCGGCACGCCTGGGGGAGGGGCCCGCGGAGGCGGCCCATCTGGCGGGGCAGGGGCTGCGCGACACCACCCGGATCGCCCGCGGCGACTCCCGGCTGTGGAGCGACATCGTCGAGTCCAACGCGGCGGCGGTCGCCGACATCCTCACCCGGCTCCAGGAGGACCTCGCCAGTGTCGTCGCCGCCCTGTACGACCTCGCCGACCCCGAGCGGGGCAGGGAGCTCTCCGGCAAGAGCAGGCACACCCTGGTGGACCTCCTCGACCGGGGGGCGGCCGGGGTGGGGGAGCTGGACGGGCCACCACGCCTCGACGGGCCGCTTCGTGGAGGGGTTCCCGGGATCGTGGCCGGAGCCGTTCCTGCAGCCGCTCCCGGAGGCGTTCCTGGACAGACCGTCCCTAGCCGCCCGAGGTGAAGTCCCCGTAACCGCAGGTGAGTTGGGGTGCCGTCCCCGTCGGCGCCCGAGGGCCGGGCGAGCCTGTAGGGACGGCGCCGCTTGTATCCGCCGTGTGACCGGTGCCCGCGTAGAACTTGGCCCCATGTCCACCACACACAAGCGAACCGCACAGACACTGATCGCGGCGACGGCGCTCGTCGCCGGCGTCTTCCTCTCCGGCTGCTCCGGTGACTCGTCGGCCGCGTCGAAGGACGACCCGAAGAAGCCGGACGCCTCGCCCACCAGCCCCTTCGACCAGGCCCTCGCCTTCTCCCAGTGCATGCGCGAGAACGGCGTGACCGGATTCCCCGACCCGCAGAAGGACGCGGGCGGCGGCATCGCGCTCACCCCGGGCGGCGACGTCGACCCGAACTCCGCGGAGTTCCAGTCCGCGTCCGAGGCCTGCCGCGACAAGATGCCCCAGGGCGGTCAGCTCGGCGGGGGCGGAGGCGGCGGTGAACCGCTGGACTCGGCCAAGGTCTCGGCCTGGGCCAAGTGCATGCGCGAGAACGGCCTGCCCAAGCTGCCCGACCCGGAGATCAACGGCGGCAACATGTCGCTCGACTTCGGCGCGAGCGGCATCGACCCCGGCAGCGACGAGTTCCAGAAGGCCCGGATCGCCTGCCAGGACAAGTGGCCCGGCGGCGGCCTCACCGGCTCGGGCGGCGGCGCCTGATGACCGCACCGGACGAGACACGCGAGCGTGCGCTCGGCGCGAGGGAACGTGACACGGAGGCAGGGGAGTTCGAGGAGCCCGAGTCGGAGAGCCCCGTGGAGCCCGCCCGCGGCTCCGGCGAGGTCTCCGGAGCCCTGGAACTGCACACGCCGGGGGAGGTGTCCGAGCGGCCTCCCGACCGCCTCGCACCTGAGCGCGAGAAGACCGCGCTTGAGAAGACCGCCCGTGAGGAGACTTCTCTTGAGGAGACCGCCACCGCAGGGGGCGACGACGACGGCGGAGAGACGACCACGACCCGCCCGGGGGACCGCCGCAGGCGCCGCCCGCTGCGGATGTCGCTGATCGTCGTCGCCGCGATCGCGGTGGTCGCCGCCGCGGGGGCCGCCACCACCGGCGTCTTCGGGGACGACGGCTCCGGATCGGCGGGCGACGCCCCCTCAGCGCCGCCGAAGACCGCCACGGTGGATCGGACCACGCTGACGCGCACGGAGACCGTGGACGGGAACCTCGGCTACGGCGACGCGACGGCCGTACAGGCCCCACCGGTCGGCAAGGCGGGCGCCGGGATCATCACCTGGGTGCCCGGCGACGGCGACACCATCAAGCGCGGCGAGGGTGCCTACAAGGTGGAGGAGCAGAAGGTCCCGCTGCTCTACGGCTCCACCCCCTTCTACCGCCCGCTGAAGACGGGCAGCGAGGGCAGGGACGTCGAGATCCTGGAGAAGAACCTCTCCGCCCTCGGCTACACCGGCTTCACCGTCGACGACACGTACGACGCCGCAACCGCAGAGGCCGTGAAGGACTGGCAGGACGACCTGGGCCGGGCGGAGACGGGGACCGTGCAGCCGTCGGACGCCGTGGTCGCCCCGGGCGCCCGGCGCGTCGCCGAGGTGAAGGCCACGGCAGGCGCCCCGTCGAACGGTCCCGTCCTCACCTGGACCGGCACCGAACGCACCGTCACCGTCGACCTCGACGTGCAGTACGAGGACATGGTCGAGAAAGGCACCAAGGCGACGGTCACCCTTCCCGACGACACCACGGTCCAGGCCGAGGTGACCGACGTCGGCACCCCCTCCACGCCGTCCCAGGACGCGGGATCCGAGGGCTCGGGCGGCCAGTCGGGCGGCGACGACAAGCCCATCCTGCCCGTGGAGCTGAAGGTCGGGAACCAGAAGGGCCTGGGCCGCTACCAGGCGGCCGCCGTGGAGATCTCCCTCAAGGCGGAGACGCGCAAGGACGTGCTCGTCGTCCCGGTCAACGCCCTGGTGGCGCAGCGCGGAGGCGGCTACGCCGTGGAGGTCGTCCAAGCGGACGGCGAGGTGAAGGTGCGGACGGTCAAGGTCGGCATGTTCGCCGACAGCATGGTGGAGGTGTCCGGGGCGGGCATCACCGACGGCACGGTCGTGGGGGTCCCCAAGTGACCACCGCGGCGCACCCGGTGGTCGAACTGGCCGGAGTCTCCAAGACGTACGGAGAGGTCGAGGCGCTCAAGGGCGCCGATCTCGTCATCCGGCGCGGGGAGCTGCTCGCCGTCGTCGGCCCTTCCGGCTCGGGCAAGTCCACGATGCTCAACATCATGGGCACCCTCGACCGCCCCACCACCGGCACCGTGCACATCGACGGGCACGACATCGACCGGCTCAGCGACCGGGAGCTGTCCGCGCTGCGGGCGGGGACGATCGGCTTCGTCTTCCAGCAGTTCCACCTCGCCCCCGGCGTCCCGGCGCTGGACAGCGTCGCGAACGGGCTGCTGTACAGCGGCAGGCCGCGGAGCGAGCGGCGCGGACTCGCCGAGCGTGCCCTGCGCCGGGTCGGCCTCGGCCACCGCCTCTACCACGAGCCGCATCAGCTCTCCGGAGGCGAGAAGCAGCGCGTGGCCATCGCGCGCGCGGTCCTCGGCGACCCGCCGCTGCTGCTCGCCGACGAGCCGACCGGCGCCCTCGACTCGCGTTCCGGCGCGGTGGTGATCGAGCTCCTGCACGAACTGCACCGGGCGGGGACCACGGTCGTGGTCATCACCCATGACCGGGACATCGCGGGCTCCCTGCCGCGCGAGGTCCGCATCAAGGACGGCCGCATCGAAGAAGACGCGATCGACGCGATCGAGGCGATCGAGGCGAGCGGCGTGACTGGTTCGACCGACGCGGCCGACCTGCTCCCCGAGGAGGCCCTGCGATGAGCCCGACCAAGGAGTTGAGTACGACAGGGGAGCGGGGCACGGCGCGCGAACTGCCCCGTCCCGCGTCGCCACCGCGCCCCAAGCCGGCGCGGATGGGCCCGGCAGACGTGCTGCGGGTCGGCGGATCGGGGCTGCGCTCGCGGCCCATGCGGGTGTTCCTCTCGGCGCTCGGCATCGCCATCGGCATCGCCGCGATGGTCGGCGTGGTGGGCATCTCCACCTCCAGCAGCGAGGACCTCAACCGGCGGCTCGCCGCGCTCGGCACGAACCTCCTGACCGTCTCGCCCGGCCAGTCCTTCGCCGGTGACGCGGCCCATCTGCCCGACTCCTCCGTCGACATGATCGGCAACATCAAGGACGTCGAGTCGGTCTCCGCCATCGGCAAGACGAGCGCCAAGGTCTACCGCAACGACCACATCAAGAAGGAGGAGACCGGCGGCCTCAACGTCTACGCGGCCCGCACGGATCTGCCGAGGACGGCGGGCGCGGAGATCGTCGACGGCCGCTGGCTCAACGCCGCGAACCAGCGATACCCGGCCGTCGTGCTCGGCCCCAAGGCCGCCGAACAGCTGGGCGTCTTCCGGGCCGGACCCGACGCGTTGGTGTGGCTGGGCGGACAGTGGTTCACCGTCGTGGGGATCCTCGCGCCCAACGAGCTCGTCCCCGACCTGGACTCGGCCGCGCTGGTCGGCTGGCCCGTCGCGGAGAAGGAGCTGGACTTCGACGGTTACCCCACGACGGTCTACACCCGCGCCGAGGAATCCGCCGTGAGCGACGTCCAGTCCGTGCTCGGCGCCACCGCCAACCCGGAGAACCCCAGCGAGGCCAACGTCTCGCGCCCCTCCGACGTCCTGGAGGCCAAGGAGGCCACCGACGACACCCTCAGCGGACTGCTCCTGGGCCTCGGCGCGGTCGCCCTGCTCGTCGGCGGGGTCGGCGTCGCCAACACGATGGTCATCTCGGTCCTGGAACGCCGCTCCGAGATAGGCCTGCGCCGCTCGCTGGGCGCCACACGCGGCCAGATCCGTACGCAGTTCCTCTGCGAGGCCCTGCTGCTGTCGGCGCTCGGCGGCGTCGGCGGGGTCCTGCTCGGCATCGCCGTCACCTCCGGCTACTCCACCTACCAGGGATGGCCCTCGGTGGTGCCGGTCTGGGCGATGGCGGGCGGTGTCGGCGCGACCCTGGTCATCGGCGGACTCGCCGGCTTCTATCCCGCGGTGCGCGCGGCGCGGCTGCCTCCCACGGAGGCGCTCGCCACGACGTGACCCCCGCAATCCGTCACCCAACAGACGCGGTGCCTTCGTCAGCCCAAATCCCCCGCGGGCGACGAGGGCATCGCTTTGTGCCCAGAAAAGCCCTGAACTCCACTGTCTCCACGGGGAGTTCAACCACGGGGAGTTCAACCACAGCGAGTTCAACCACGGCGGTGCGCATATTCCCTTCGATTCTAGCGGGCGCATTCCGAGAGGGACGCTGTCCAATGAAGGGGTGATTCCGCTGCCTGGACGGCCACCCCTTCTCGTATTCTCGCCGCATGACTGAGCACTTAGGGAAAGTCGACGAAAGCGCCCTGCTCGATCTGCTCCAGGAGCAGCGCATCGGCACGCTCGTCACCCTCAAACGCGACGGCCGCCCGCAGCTCTCCAACGTCGGCTATGCCTTCGACCCGCAGGAGCGCGTCATCCGCCTCATGGTGACCGACAGCCGCGCCAAGACCCGGAATCTGCGCCGCGATCCGCGCGCGAGTTTCCTCGTCACCGACGGCGCCGGTTTCTCGTACATGATCGCCGAGGGCGATGCCGAGCTCACGCCGGTCGTGACCGACCCGCATGACGCGGTCGCCGATGAACTGGCCCTGGTCTTCCGGGGGTTCCAGGGCGAGCACCCGGACTGGGAGGGATTTCGCGCCGCGATGGTGAAGGAGCGGCGCCTGGTGATCCGGCTGCACGTCAAGCACCTCTACGGAGCGGCAGGGAAGCGGATCCTCGCGGGCGGCGGACCCAAGGGACCCGGCGCCGCGCCCGTGGGCGCGGTGGCGGGGCGGCCCGGTCTGCAGCTCGGCACGGGTGAGCCGCCGCCTCACATGCGGTAGAGGTCCGTTCACATGCGGTAGAGGTCCGTCAGGAGCGCCACGGCCGCGTGCGTCATCGGGTGCGGGTCGTGGCGGCGCCAGATGAGATGCACCGCGATGGGGTCGGCGTCGCGCAGCGGCCGGAACACGACGCCGTCGCGGCGGTACTGGTTGGCGGTGCTCTCCGGGGTGAGGCCGACACAGCGGCCCGAGGCGATGACGGCCAGCCAGTCGTCGATGTCCTGGGTGTACTCCACCGGGGGACGGGCCTCTTCGGGCCACAGCTCGGCGGTGGTGGTGCCGGTGCGCCGGTCGATGAGGAGCGTCCGGTCCCGTATGTCGGCCAGCGGGATGGAGCGCCGTCTGGCCCACGGGTCGTCGCTCGCCAGGGCGCAGAAGCGCCGCTCGTGACCGACGACGGCGCTGGTGAATCGCGCCTCGTTGAAGTCGGTGCGGACGACGGCGAGGTCGCACAGGCCCTCGGCGAGGCCGCCCGTCGCGGAGTTCGTCCGGATCAAGTACAGCTCGACATCGGGGTGCCCGGCCGCCCAGCGGCGCTGGAACTCCGCAGTGTGGCGGCCCATCGCCGACCAGGCGTGGCCGATGCGCAGCCGGGTGTGCCCGGTGGTCGCCTCGCGGATGAGGTCGTCGGCCTCCGCGAGCAGATGCCGGGCCCGTGCGAGCACCTGCACGCCCGCCGTCGTGGGCGTGATGCTCCGGCTCGTACGGTGCAGGAGGCGCACCCCGAGCACTTCCTCGAGGCCGCCGAGGGTTCGCGAGACGGCGGCCTGGGAGACACCCAACTCGGCTGCTGCGTCGGTGAAACCGCCGGTGTCGACGATGGCGACCAGGCAGCGCAGATGCCGCAGTTCCAGATCCATCACCACAGCGTACGGGCGACCGGAACTCATCGATGACCAGAGCGTATGGATGAGTGCTCGCATGCATTTTTCGTATGCTCGCGCGTGACGCATCCTGCGGTGCATGAGAACGTCTCAGAGCCCCGCCGTGCCCTCTGCCGTCCCGGGCGATCGGGGGGATGCCGGTCCACGAGGCCGCCTCCCCGGCATGGCGATGATGTTCGGCAGTGGCCTGTCCAACCAAGTCGGCGCCGCCACGGGCGCCTTGGCGTTCGGCGCCATCGGTCCCGCCGGTGTCGTCGCCGTGCGGCAATGGGTCGCGGGAGCCGTGCTCATCGCCGTGGGCAGGCCCAAGGTGCGCGCCTTCACCTGGCGCCAGTGGTGGCCGCTGCTGTGCCTGGCCGCGGTCTTCGCCACCATGAATCTCTCCCTGTACACCGCGATCGACCGTGTGGGCCTCGGCCTCGCGGTGACCCTGGAGTTCCTGGGCCCGCTGGCGGTCGCGCTCGCTGCCTCCCGCCGTGCGGTGGACCTCGGCTGCGCGGTCGTGGCGGGGGCGGCGGTGGTCGCCCTGGCCCGCCCGCAGCCCAGCACGGATTACGCGGGCATCGCGCTCGGCCTGCTCGCCGCGGTCTGCTGGGCCTCGTACATCCTGCTCAACCGCACGGTCGGCGCCCGCCTGCCGGGCGTCGAGGGATCGGCCGCCGCCGCGGGAATCTCGGGGCTCCTCTACCTGCCCGTCGGCATCGCGGTTCTCGCCCACCATCCGCCGACGGCCACCGCCCTGGCCTGCGCGGCCACCGCGGGCATCCTCTCCTCCGCGGTCCCGTTCCTCGCCGACCTGCTCGCCCTGCGCCGGGTCGAGGCCCGCTTCTTCGGGGTCTTCATGAGCGTCAACCCGGTTCTCGCGGCGCTGGTGGGCATGGTCGTCCTGGGGCAGTCCCTGGACTGGGTGGAGTGGACGGCCATCGCGGCGATCGTGACGGCGAACGGGGTCAGCGTCCTGAGGTGACCGGCTGACCCCCGAGACGGCCGCGATCAGCCGAGGCCGAGCTGCCGTGCCGCCGCGTCGACCGTCTGGGCGAGGAGGACGGCGATGGTCATGGGGCCGACACCGCCGGGCACGGGAGTGATCAGGCTCGCGCGCTCCCGGGCGGAGTCGAAGTCGACGTCACCGACGTTCCCCGCGTTGTATCCGGCGTCGATCACCACGGCCCCGGGCTTGATGTCCGCGCCGGAGATGAAGCGCGGCTTGCCGACCGCCGCGATCAGGACATCGGCCTGCCGCACGATCGACGTCAGGTCGGCGGTGCGCGAGTGGCAGTACGTGACCGTCGCGTCCCTGCCCAGGAGCAGCATGCCCGCGGGCTTGCCGAGGATGGCGCTGCGTCCCACGACGACGGCGTGCTTGCCGGAGAGGTCGACGTCGTACGCGTCGAGCAGGCGCATGATGCCGCCGGGCGTGCAGGAGACGAAGCCGGGCAGGCCGAAGCCCATCGCCGCGAAGGAGTGCATGGTGACGCCGTCGACGTCCTTGGCCGGTGCGATCGCCTCGAAGGCGGCGCGCTCGTCGATGTGGGGCCCGACGGGGTGCTGCAGCAGGATGCCGTGCACGGTCGGGTCCTGGGAGAGGCCGGTGATCGTCGTGACCAGTTCCTCGGTGCCGATCGAGGCGGGCAGCGCGATGTGTCGCGACTCGATGCCCGCCTTCTCGCAGCGGGCGCGCTTCATGCGTACGTAGGTCACCGACGCGGGGTCCTCGCCGACCAGGACGGTCGCCAGGCAGGGGCGCGTCCCGGTGCGGTGGAGTATGTCTGCGGCTGTCGCGGAGCTGGTTTCGACGATCTGACGGGCGAGGCCGGTGCCGTCCATCAGGCGAGCTGTCTGCGTCTGGGGCATGTGCCACTCCTGGACTTCAGGGTGAGTCGCCCAGGCGCGCGGCATCGACACGATGTCAGGCCGCTCCCCGGTGGTACTCCACCTCAGCGCCAGTCACGGCCCGCCTCTCACCCTAGAGGACGGTGCGGGGCCGGAGGACGCGGACCTTGAGGATGTAGCTGAGCTTAAAAGAGATTCAAAACTCTTTGCTTGTCCTTCCTGGTCGGTGACGGCATCGTTCACTGACAACGGCCAGAGCGAGGAGAACCACAGTGAACGGCGTCCCCGGCAGAACGTGGGCAGTGGCGAGGGTGGGTGTGCTCGCCCTCCTGTGGGGATCGACCTTCCTCTGGATCGAACTGGCCCTGGAGGGTCTGTCGCCCGTGCAGGTCACGCTCCTGCGCTGCACCCTCGGAGCGGCGACCTTGACGGTCCTGCTCTTCAGTACGCGCAACCGTCTTCCGCAGGGCCGAGCGGTGTGGAAGCACATCTTCGTCGCCGCCTTCTTCTGCAATGCCCTGCCCTTCGGCCTCTTCAGCGTCGGCCAGCAGACGGTCGACTCCGGGGTGGCCGGCGCGCTGAACGCGACGACTCCGCTGTGGTCGGTCCTGATCGGCCTCGCCATCGGCACGGAACGAGGACTGCGCCCCATCCGCCTCGCCGGACTCCTTCTCGGGTTCGCCGGTACGTCGTTGATCTTCGCCCCGTGGCAGCAGTCGGGTCTGACGAGCTGGGGCGCTCTCGCGATCGTGGGCGCGGCGGCCAGCTATGCCGTCGGCTTCGCGTACATGGGGCACCACCTCGTCGGGAAGGGCATGCCCACCCTGTCCCTCTCCGCGGCCCAGCTCATGGCGGCGACGGGTCTGACGGCCCTTGCCCTGCCGGTCGGCGGCCTGGAGACCATCCACGTGGACCACACGGCTCTCGTCGCCGTCGTCATCCTGGGGATCTTCGCCACCGGCGTCACCTTCCACCTCACCTACCGGATCATCGCGGACGAGGGTGCGACCAACGCGGCGACGGTCGGGTATCTGCTGCCGGTGGTCTCCGTCGCGTTGGGCGCCATCGTGCTCGACGAGGCCTTCAGCTTCCGGGTGGCCGCGGGCATGGCGGTCGTCCTCGTCGGGGTCGGCATGACACGTCGGCAGAAGCGGAAGCCGGATCCCTTGACCACGGAAGCCGTGGCTGTCCCGGCGGCCGAGAAGGAACAGGGCGCACTCACATGACCGAAGTGACCGTGACCACCTCCCTGGTGACGACACCGCCCGCGGACGCGTACGTCATCGGTGTCGCCCAGGGCCCCAAAGGGCCGCTGCCGACACCCGAAGCGGAGGCCGTGGCCGAGGCGTTCGACGGGACGCAGGCCGGGATCCTCGACGCTCTCGGCATGACCGGCGCC
This sequence comes from Streptomyces sp. NPDC044044, assembly GCF_056434405.1. Classification (NCBI taxonomy): domain Bacteria; kingdom Bacillati; phylum Actinomycetota; class Actinomycetes; order Kitasatosporales; family Streptomycetaceae; genus Streptomyces; species Streptomyces sp. NPDC044044. Next base: position 564,767 of record NZ_JBWKFG010000008.1, read on the forward strand.
GCGGGCGAGGCAGTCGCCATCCCCGCGCCGAAGGGCCTCGACGCCGCCCTGGTCCTCGCGGTCGGGCTCGGCGAAGCCGACGGCGCCGGCGGGCACGGCGCGGAGGCGTTGCGCCGCGCCGCCGGTGTGGCGGCCCGGACGCTGGCCGGCAGGGCGCGGGCGGTGCTTGCCCTTCCGGCGGGTACGGCCGATGCCGTGGAAGCGGTGGCGCTCGGCGGTCTGCTGGGTGCGTACGCCTTCACCGCCTACCGCACCGGGGGCCACGACAAGCCGCCCGTCGGCGAGCTCGCGATCCTCACCGGCATCGAGGGCGCGGACGTGGCGGTGCGGCGCGCCACGGTGGTCGGCCAGGAGCTGAACCGCTCCCGCGACCTCGTCAACACACCGGCGAACGACCTGTATCCGGAGACGTTCGCCGCCACCGTGCGGGCGGTCGGTGCGGAGCACGGACTCATGGTCGATGTGCTGGACGAGAAGGAGCTGGCCGAGCAGTCCTTCGGCGGCATCCTCGGTGTCGGACAGGGCTCGGCCCGGCCGCCGCGGCTCGTGAGGATCACCCACACCCATCCCGAGGCGCGGACGGACCTCGCCTTCGTCGGCAAGGGCATCACCTACGACTCGGGCGGCATCTCACTGAAGCCGGTCGGCTTCAACGAGATCATGAAGCGTGACATGTCGGGTGCGGCGGCGGTGTTCGCCGCGGTCACCGCCGTCGCGAGGCTCGGTCTGCGGGTGAACGTCACCGGTTGGCTCGCGCTCGCGGAGAACATGCCGTCCGGCTCCGCAGTCCGCCCGGGTGACGTGCTGCGGATGTACGGCGGCAAGACCGTCGAGGTGCTCAACACCGACGCCGAGGGACGGCTCGTCCTCGCGGACGCCCTGGTGCGCGCGGGCGAGGAGGAGCCGGACGCCGTCGTGGACGTGGCCACGCTGACCGGCGCCATGCGGCTCGGCCTCGGCAACCGCGTCTTCGGCGTGATGTCCACCGACGACGCCTTCCGCGAGCGAGTGGTGGACGCCGCGGGAAGGGCGGGCGAACAGGCCTGGCCGATGCCGCTGCCCGCCGAGCTGCGCGAGAGCCTGGACTCCTCGGTGGCCGACATCGCCAACCAGGGGGAGCGGATGGGCGGTGGGCTCGTCGCCGGTCTGTTCCTCAAGGAGTTCGTGCCGGACGGCATCCGCTGGGCGCACCTCGACATCGCGGGACCGGCCTTCCACGAGGGCGCTCCCTACGGCTACACCCCGCAGGGCGGCACCGGGTCCGCGGTCCGAACTCTCGTAGCTCTGGCGGAGGATGCCGCAGATGATGCACGCTCTTGACGTCGTCACGACCACCGCGGCACCCCGGCCGTTCGGCCACTACGCGCAGGCCACCGTCACGCCGGACGGCACCATCCGGGTTTCGGCGCAGCTTGCGGTCGGTGACGGTGTCTCGTCCGTGTCCACCGTCCCGGATCAGGCGCGCCAGGCGCTGGCCAACGTGCTGTCCATCGTCGAGGCTGCCGGCGGGCGTGCGGACTCCGTCGCGAAGGTGACCCTCTGGCTGACGAACATGTCCGAGTGGGAAACCGTCGACACCGTCTTCGGCGAGGTGTTCGGGAACCATTGCCCGGCGCGCGCCGTGCTCCAAGTGGGGGGCCTGCACCACGGGTTCAGCGTGGCGGCGGACGCCGTCGCCTGGCGGGTGCGCGACGAGCGATCGGAAGGACGGCTGTGACGGGCGCGTGGGCCGGGGCGCGCGGCCGGAGGGCTGGGACCAGCCCTCGGACCCTCTACCAAGTCGACTCCTTCACCACGACCCCCTTCACCGGCAACCCGGCGGGCGTGATCCTCGACGCGGAGGGCATGACGGAGGGCGACATGCTCGCCGTCGCCCGCGAACTCAACAACTCCGAGACGGCGTTCGTGCTGCCCGCCGACGGAGCCGACCACGACGTACGCGTCCGCTTCTTCACCCCCACGACGGAGGTTCCGACCTGCGGGCACGCCACCGTGGGTGCGCACTTCGCGAGGGCCGTCGAGTACGGACTGCCGTCCGGTGAGCTGGTGCAGAAGACGGGGAGCGGGCTGCGGCAACGGGTGGAGATCCACCGTGACGGTGACCGGGTGCGCATCGGCATGCGGCAAGGGGCGGCGGCTTTCGGGCCCGAGCTGGACGGCACACAGGTGGACCGTCTGCTGCGTGCGCTGGGCGTGGCGGCCGGAGACCTGGCGGACGGCGGTCCGGTCCAGGTGGTGTCCACCGGGCACTCAAAGGTCGTCGTGGAGCTGCGCGCCCGCGCCGTGGTGGACGGCCTGCGCCCCGACCCGGCCGCGCTGACCGCGCTCAGCCACGAGGTGGGCAGCAACGGATTCTTCGTCTTCACCCGGGACACTGCCGAAGCCGATCCCGAACTCCTCACCTGGGCGCGGATGTTCGCGCCCGCGATCGGCATCACCGAGGACCCGGTGACCGGCAACGGCCACGGCCCGCTCGGCGCTTACCTGGTGCACCACGGCATCGTCCCGGCGCCCGACGGGACGCTTACCTTCACCGGGCGCCAGGGCGTGGCCATGGGGCGGCCCGGCGAGGTCGCCGTGCGGGTCGAGGCGCAGCAAGACGGCACTCTCCTGGTGTCCATCCGGGGAGACGCGGTGACGGCGTTCCGCACGCGACTGGACGCGTGAACGCCTGCCTGACGTTCACGTCTGACATTCACGTCTGACATTCACGCCTGACACTCATGAACGCCATGTCCGAATGCCGCCAGCACGCGCTCACGCGCCACGCGAGCATCGAGTACGCCGGGGCCAGCATGCCCCACCGTACGAAGGACCCGGAATCATGCACCAGCCCACCCTCGCCCTCGGCGTGATCTTCCACAACGCCCACTGACGACAGTGTGACGTCCGAATCCCGCCAGCACGGGCGGTCGCCGCACCTCAGTGTTGAAGGTGGAAGCAGAGCCCAGGAAAGGAAAGAGGGAGGTCACCACGATGACTGTCCACACGATCGTCACCAGCCCGCTCGGCGAACTGCTGCTGGCGGGAGAGCCGGCGTCGGACGGCGTCTCGCTCACGTCGCTGTCCATGCCCGGACAGAAAAACGCCCCTGCTGTGCAAGGTAGTTGGGTCAGCAACCCCGCCCCCTTCGCGGAGATCTCCCGACAGCTGGACGCCTACTTCGCCGGTGAACTCACCACTTTCGACATCGAGTTCACCCCGAGCGGCACCGACTTCCAGCGGCGCGTCTGGAGTGCCGTGGAGGAGATTCCGTACGGCACGACGACCACCTACGGAGAGCTCGCCGGGCGCCTCGGCGTCGAACGCGGGCGCGTCCAGGCCCTGGGTGCCGCCATCGGCGCGAACCCGCTGCTGCTCGTGCGCCCGTGCCACCGCGTGATCGGCGCCGACGGCTCCATGCGCGGGTACGCGGGCGGCGTGAAGCGCAAGGTCCAGCTCCTCACCCATGAGGGCGCCCTGCAGCCCGCCCTGATCTGACCCGCACGACCACGAAGGACCCCTCGCCGCGAAGGACCCCTCACCATGATCGACACCACTCGTCCGGCAGACACCCGCGTGGACACCCGCGTCGGCGAACGCGTGGCCGCCGGGGACTGGGACGTGCTGACCGCCGAGCTGAACGAGCACGGCAACGCCCTCACCGGTCAGCTCCTGACCCCCGAAGCCTGCCGCGACATCTCCGCCCTGTACGACCAGGCCGACCGCTTCCGCGCCACCATCGACATGGCCCGCTACCGCTTCGGCTCCGGCCAGTACCGCTACTTCACCCACGAACTGCCCGATGTCGTGCGGGAGTTGCGCGAGGCGCTCTACCCGCGGCTGCTTCCCGTCGCCCGTGACTGGGCCGCGAAGCTAGACAAGCCCGCCCCGTGGCCCGACACCCTGGGGGAGTGGCTGGAGATGTGCCACGCCGCCGGGCAGGCCAAGTCCGCGCAGATCCTGCTCCGTTACGGGCCCGGCGACTGGAACGCCCTGCACCGCGACGTCTTCGGGGACATGCTCTTCCCGCTCCAGGTCGTCGTCGGTCTCGACGCCCCGGGAACCGACTTCACCGGCGGCGAGTTCATCATGACCGAGCAGCGCCCCCGCGCCCAGTCACGCGGATCGTCGACCACCCTGCCGCAAGGCCACGGGATCGTCTTCACGACCCGCGACCGGCCCGTGGCCTCCAAGCGCGGCTGGTCGAACGGGCCGATGCGGCACGGCGTGAGCACCGTCCGCTCCGGGCGACGGCACACGCTCGGCCTGGTCTTCCACGACGCGGCGTGACCCCCGCCCAGGCCGGGCGGCAGGACCCGCCCACGTACACGCTGTGCGGCCCGGACGGAAAGCCGTACCCGAGCAGTACGCCGGGCACTCTGGGCGGACACCGCCGCGGGCGCCTGTACGGCCGCCTCGACTGCCCCTCCGCGCTGCGGGCCGTCGCGCGCGGCCCCTACGCCACCCACCGGGTGTTCTTCCCCGACGAGGCCACCGCGATCGCGGCCGGCCACCGCCCCTGTGCGGTCTGCCTGCCCGCTCAGTACGCTCGCTGGAAAGCAGACACAGAAAGCACCGGCACACCATGAGCATCCTGAAGGAGCGGGAGTCCTCCCGCTCGCCCCTCGTCGGCGCCGCCGGGCCCGCCGCCCACGCGGACCTGCCCGCGCCGGCCCCGCACACCGAAGCCGAACTCGACGCCCTCGTACGTCTGTTGACCCTCCCGAAGGCGCGGATCGAGACCGTCACCATCGGTCACAGCCGCGACGCGGCCTCCCGGGCCGCCGCCGAAGCCTTCGCCGCCGCGTGGACGGCCCGCGGCGGCACGGTCCTCACCACGGTGAGCTGGCCCGAGACGGCCGCGTCCTGGCTGCGCCCCGCGCGCCGCCTGACCGCGCAGATCCCGGACGCCTGGATCATGGCCGCGGCCCCTCTCGGCTTCGTTCAGCTGGCCCGCAGGCTGCGCCACTCGACCGACTGGGACCCGGCCCGCACCTACGCCTTCGCCTCCCTCCAGGACTCCCGCGTCCCCGCGCTCGCCGGAGACGACGTGCTCCACGGCCTGCGGGGTGCCACCGCCGACGGAGACACCTGGGACGTGCGCCACCGCTGGGTCACCACCCGCCTGTCCGCCGAGGTGATCGAGTGAGCGCCCTGATCCCCCGCCCCACCACGGAGATCGCCCCCGGCGCGGTGCACGTGCCCCAGTGGCTCACCCTGGAGCAGCAGCGCGAACTCGTCACGGCGTGCCGCGGCTGGGCCTCCGGGCCGGTGCCGATCCGTCACACGCGGCTGCCGCGCGGCGGGGTCATGTCCGTGCAGACGGTGTGCCTCGGCTGGCACTGGCAGCCGTACCAGTACACCCGCACCGCCGGTGACGTGAACGGCAGGCGGGTCGCCGCGCTCCCGGACTGGATGGTCGACCTGGGCCGCCGGGCGCTGACGGCGGCGTACGGGGACGCGTCGGTCGCGGCCGACCGCACCCCGGACACGTACACCCCAGAGACGTACACCCCGGACACGGCGCTGATCAACTTCTATGACGGGCAGGCCAGGATGGGCATGCACCAGGACAAGGACGAGCGGTCGTCGGCCCCGGTGGTGTCACTGTCCATCGGCGACACGTGCGTCTTCCGCGTGGGCAACACCGAGACCCGCACCAAGCCCTACACCGACGTCGAACTGGCCTCCGGCGACCTGTTCGTCTTCGGCGGCCCCTCGCGCTACGTCTTCCACGGCGTGCCCAAGGTCCACGAGGGCACCGCGGACCCCGCCACCGGCCTGACCTCGGGCCGCCTGAACATCACGATGCGGGTCACAGGCCTCACCGGGTGACCCCGGCGGCTACTCGAACCGCGAGGTGTCGCCCGCCCCTCGGCGCACGATCTCGGCCTCGCCGCCGGAGAAGTCGATGACCGTGGTCGGGCTCGTGCCGCAGTCACCCGAGTCGACCACGGCGTCCACCACGTGGTCGAGCCGCTCCTTGATCTCCCAGCCCTGCGTCAGCGGCTCCTCCTCGTCGGGCAGGAGCAGCGTGCTGGAGAGCAGCGGCTCACCGAGCTCGGTGAGCAGGGCCTGCGTGACGACATGGTCGGGGATGCGGACGCCGACGGTCTTCTTCTTCGGGTGCAGGAGCTGGCGGGGCACCTCCTTCGTCGCGGGCAGGATGAAGGTGTAGCTGCCCGGCGTCGCGGCCTTGATCGCCCGGAACACGTCGTTGTCGATCTGCACGAACTGACCCAGTTGCGCGAAGTTCTCGCAGACCAGGGTGAAGTGGTGGCGATCGTCGAGGTTCCGGATCTTGCGGATCCGGTCGAGGCCGTCGCGGTTGCCCAGCTGGCATCCCAGCGCGAAACAGGAGTCTGTCGGATACGCGATGAGCGCCCCGGAGCGGATGCTGTCGGCCACGGTGCTGATGCTGCGCGGCTGGGGGTTCTCGGGGTGCACGTCAAAATACTTCGCCATCCGCCGAGCCTACGGGATCGCATCAGGAGTCCCTGTTTTCTCGGCGGTCGCACTGCCGCACGCGGCTAGTCGTCGTCGACCACGCTGACCAGCGCGAGCGTGACGTTGTCGGGGCCGCCGGCGTCGATGGCGGCCTTCCACAGCTCGAAGACCGCACGGCCGCCGTCGTGGGCCGTGAGGATGTCGTCGAGGGTGTCCTCGGGCACGGGGTCGGTCAGGCCGTCGGAGCACACCAGATAGCGTTCACCTCCGACGAGCGGCAACGTGCTGACGTGCGGTGTGACCGCGCTGAACCGGAGCGCACCGCCGAGCGCCTGCGTGACGATCGACGTGGTGCGCCTGCCCGGTGCGGGCGGCGGGCTGTCGTCGACGCTCACCTGGCGCAGCGTCCCGTGCGTGCCGCTGCGGCTGACGTCGAGCACCCTGCTGTCACCGACGTTGAACACCAGCAGTTCCTTGCCGAGGACCACGACACCCGCGACCGTCGTCCCCATGGTGGCCAGCTCCGGGTCGTGCTCGGCGGCCGCGTACACGGCGTGATTGCAGGCGTTCAGCGCGTCATGAACGGCCTGCTCGCCGTCGAGCGACGAGCCGACCGCCGCCAGCTGCCGTACGACGAGACCGCTGGCCACCTCGCCGCCGGGCTGGCCGCCGATGCCGTCGGCGACCGCGACGACCAGGGGATTGCCGAGCGGGAACCCCAGGGTCTGCGGGTTCTCGGTCATGGTCCCGCACAGCGTCCATGGGCCGACGGCCAGGCTGTCCTCGTTGTGATCGCGCACGAGCCCGGGGTGGCTCAGCGCGGTGACCGTGATGTACGGCATCCCTGTCCCGCCTCTCCGCAACGGCCAGGCGTGCTCCGCACCACCATTGTCACGCCGGGAGCCTCCCTCGGCTCAGTGGCGGACCGTGGCCACCCTCTGCCCCGCGGTGACCACGCCGTGCCATGGTGAGGGATCCGGCTGGTCCGGACCAGTATCCGGTCGTGGTGGAGGAGCGTACGCATGCGCGGCACAACGGTCTTGCCCGGCGAGGGGAACAGCGGATTACCGGGCAGCGGGCCACCCGGCGAGGAGGGCATGCCGACGCACCGTCTGGAGGTTCCCATGCCCAACGCGCTGCCGTTCGCCATCGGCACGTTCGACACCATCGGGCCGATGTCACGTGCGTCGTTCCCGCACCGGCACACCTTCCACGAGATCGTCCACGTCACCGGCGGCACCGGCAGCCACGTCGTCGACCTGACCCGCTTCGGGCTGAGGCCGCCGAACCTGTGCTTCATCGCGCCTGGCCAGGTCCACCACTGGGAGAACGTCACCGGCCTCGACGGGCGCGTCATCCTCTTCACCGACGACTTCCTCCTGGACCACCCCGCGGATCGCCACGCACTGCGAGGGCTCGGGCGGCGCTCCTGGCTCGAACTTCCCGACGAGGCGGCCGAGCCGACCGCGCGCCTCGTCGCCGAGCTGGACGGCGAGTACCAGTCGGGTGCCGACGGATTCCAGAGCGTGCTGCGGGCCCTGCTGCACGTCCTGGTGGTGCGGGCGGCGCGGCTGCCCGCACACCAGCCGACGGCGGCGCCGCCCGCACCGCGCTCGCGGCCCGGCTCGGTCGCCGCGGAGTTCGTGGCCCTGCTCGGCGCCCCGGAGAGCGCTCTTGGCTCCGTCCGTGCGTGCGCAGGGCGCCTGGGAGTCTCCGTGAGCTATCTGGGCGAGGCGGTGAAGGCGTCCACCGGCCGCACGCCCGGCGAACTGATCCGGCAGGCCCGGGTGCACGAGGCCAAACGCCTGCTGCTGCGCACGGAGTTGTCGGTCCGTCAGATCGCGCTCCGGGTCGGCTTCGGCGACCCGGCCTACTTCTGTCGCTTCTTCCGCAGGGAGACCGGCGCGAGCCCGGGGGACTTCCGGCGCGGCGGTGGCGATATTCACCACGACCACCGACTTGAGTCCATCGCCCGAACTCGGCCGTCCGCATAGCTTCGGAGCCGATCCGGAACCCACCCCACCCCCTCAGGAGGAGCGATGGAGCACGAGATCGGCACGACCGGGGACGGCATACGCGACGGCGCCGGTGACCATGGCGTGACCAGTGAACCGAAGGCGCACCAGGGTGGCGGCCCCAGCCGCAAGGCCGTCCTGAGAGCGGCCGCCGCGGTGGGCATGGCCCTGCCCGTGGCCCTCATGGGAGTCCCCGCGCTCGCCCGCACGGCGGGGGAGCGCGGCGTGGTGCCGGAGGCGACCCCGGCCTGCGACGACGGCGACGATCCGACGCCCCCGCAGATGGAGGGCCCGTACTTCAAACCCAACTCCCCCCAGCGCACCTCGCTGCTGCAGCCCGGCACGCCGGGCGTGCGGCTCACCGTCACGGGCTATGTCTTCGGGCGTGTCTGCCGGCCGATTCCCCGGGTCCTGATGGACTTCTGGCAGGCGGACACCTACGGGACGTACGACAACACGGGATTCCGCTTCCGGGGACACCAATTCACCGACGCCAACGGCGCGTTCAGGCTCACCACGGTCGTGCCCGGCCTCTATCCGGGCCGCACCCGGCACCTGCACGTCAAGGTGCAGGCCCCGGGGCGCCCCGTCCTCACGACCCAGCTGTACTTCCCCGGTGAACCGCGCAACAACACGGACCCGATCTTCGACGCCCGGCTGCTCATGAACGTACGCACCGTCGGGAACGCGAAGGAGGCCGACTTCGACTTCGTCCTGAACGTGCCGCAGCAGCCCTGACCGGAGACGGGCCTGCCGCTCGGCGTCCCGGTGAGGCGGCCGAGCGGCAAGGGGCGCGTAAGGGGCGCGTACAACCTTTGGTGACCGCGGAGGGTCAAGTGATCGGCCGGCATGAACCGGTGGTGAACTCCACCGGGCGGCCGCCCCACCGAACTCTGAATCAAGGGAACCCGTATGTCGCGAGCCAGCCGCACAGCCCGTCGCACCCTGCCCCTGATGGCCGCCTCCCTGCTCGTGGGCAGCGGCCTCTCGGCCCTTGCCCTCGGGGCGGGCAGCGCCCAGGCGGCCACACCGGCCACCGACGCGGGCCGCGCGAGCGCCGCCGCGGCGAAGGCGACGGACGACCTGAACGGCGACGGCTACGCCGACCTCGTCGTCGGCGCCCCGGGCGGCACCGTGTCCGGCAAGGCCAAGGCCGGGTACGTCGTGGTGACCTACGGTTCCAAGGACGGCCTCGACCCGGCCAAGAAGAAGATCATCAGCCGCTCCACGAGCGGTGTGCCCGGCGCGGCCACCGCCAAGCAGGAGTTCGGCAGGCACGTCACCAAGGCGGACCTGGACCAGGACGGGTACGGGGACCTGGTCATCGGCACCGGTGTCAAGGGCGGTGGCTCGGTGATCCTGTGGGGCTCCGCGAGCGGCCCGGCAGGCGGCACCGCGATCGACACCTTCGGATTCGCCCCGCAGGCGGCGGACTTCGACGGTGACGGCACCACCGACCTTGCCCTGTTCGACCTGGTGGGCTCGCACGGCGACGACCCGGTCGACCAGAAGGCACGCCTGTGGAAGGGGCCCATCGCGCGCACCGGCACCCCGGCCGCCACGCTCGACTTCATGGACAAGTCGCAGTGGTGGAGCTACGAGAGCGACGAGCGCCCCTACCCCGCGTGCCGCGAGAAGCCCGAGGACTGTGTCGACGGACCGCTCTCCGTGCAGGGCCCGGTGATCCCGGATGCCGTCGGTGACGTCAACGGCGACGGCCGCGCCGACATCGCCATCAACGACTACACCGGCGACGGCACCTGGACCAACAGCATCCTGTACGGCAGCCCCACCGGCTTCAAGCGCGGTGAGGGGGCGGGTTCCAGGGGGCAGCTGGGCCTCGGCGACATCAACGGCGACCACTACGACGACCTGGTCGTCGGCGAGGGTGACTACGACGAGGCCGAGGGGAAGGTCCAGGTCGCCTACGGCTCGGCGGACGGTCTGAAGCCGGAGTCCCAGAAGTTCGACCAGGACCTGCCCGGCATCCCCGGCGCCGAGGAGGTGGGCGACCGCTTCGGCAGCTCCGTCTCCGTCGGCGACGTGACGGGCGACGGTTACGCGGACATCGCGCTCGGTGTCGTCGGCGAGGACGTCAAGACCGTTCGCGACGCGGGCGCCGTCGTCCTCGTGCACGGCAGCGCGAACGGCGTGACCGGCACGGGCGCCCAGGCCTTCCACCAGGACACGGCGGACGTGCCCGGAGTCGCCGAGGCGGACGACCAGTTCGGGGCTGCCACGGCCCTGCTCGATGTCACGGGTGACGGCCACCGCGACCTCGCGGCGTCATCCGCGAGGGAGAACGCCCAGGCGGGTGCCCTCTGGTCGCTGCGTGGTACCGCCACAGGCCTGACCGCCACCGCCTCCGTCGCCTTCGGTCCCAAGGACGTCGGGGCTCCGGACGCCGCGGCGCTCTTCGGCAGCACCCTGCGCTAGGAACGAAGCGGCTCAAGTGCGGGCCCGCGGGCGGGGGACGACGGATCGTCGCCCCTGGCGCGGGCCCGTGCCGTTCCTCCTCAGTCGCTGCCGCCTCCGCCACCTCCACAGCCGAAGCCGGAGTCCGCGTGGTCGGAGCCCGAGTCGTGGTCAAGGGCCTTGCCCAACCGGACCATCGCCCGGCCGAGGCCGGACGGAATCAACTGCGCCTCCATGACACCGCGTCGGACCGTCCCCTTCGGGAGGACTTCGGGTCCGCCGAACACATGGGCGGGCAGGCTTCCTTCCTGTTCGGCCGCCTGCAGCCGCTGCCTGCCGGTCCGGGTCAGCTGCTGCCGGGCCCTGGTCACCAGGCCCAGGTCCGCGAGCCGGTCACCGATCTCCGCCACCTCGGGGGACTCCCGCAACCGACCGCACACGGACTCCGTGCTGCTGCTCTGCGGGCAGGCCGTGGCCAGGGCGCGCTCGACGGGGTGCTCGGGCAGCCGATCGCCCACGGCCCGCACCCGCGACGCCCTGAGCCTGAGCAGCCCGCCCTCGGCCAGCGCGATCACCGCGCACTCCACCACCCGCCGCGGCCCACCGGCCAGATACGCGACGTCGTACACACCAAGGGCCTGTCGCGCCTGCACCGCCGTCGTGGCCCGCCTGAAGTACATCCGCATGCCCCCACCCCCTTCGGACACCCCGTCTTTCGGCTGTGGTGCCCGATGGCAGGAGCGCACATCCCTCTTCCTCGCTCCTTCAGAGCAAAACTTGAGGGTCCCGGCCCCATTGGTGCCGTCCGGTCCCGCGGCCATCATGACGGCATGCGGAAAAGTGTGGATGTCGATGCTGCCGGCGCGGACGGCGAGGCCCTCTGGTCCGCCGCGGACACCGATGCGCATCTGTGGAGCCGGATGCTGCGCGCCGGGGTCACGGTGGTGGTGGGGCTCGGTTTCAGCGGGCTGCTGCTCGCCGCAGGGGAGCGGGGCGTCGCCGCCGTGATCACGGGCTGCGTTCTGCTCGTCGGGCTGCCCGTGGCCTTCCACTGGCTGCGTGACAGCCGCGCCGTCGTCGAGGTGCACGCGGCAGGCGGCGGCGACCGGTCGGTGCTGCGGCTGCGGAGGGCCGTCGGAGGGATCGTGGACATTCCGGCGGGATCGGTCAGCCGCGTGCATCTGGTGAGCACGCCGTTCCAGGAGCCCGATACCCCGGGCGACGGGACGGCCGTACTGCATCTGCGCACCCGTCAGGGCCGCCGCTACCGTTGCCGTTTCGCTGGCATGGACACACGGCGGCGTGCGCGCTTCCAGGAGGCGTGGAGCAGGGTGTGCCCCGCGGCGTCCTTCACGACGGGAGTGCGGACCTGGCCGCTGCCGTCCGGCGACTACGACTGACGGGCACGCGGTCACGGCGTCCCTCAACCCCCGACAGTCTCAGGTGTCTTGACAGCAACCGCCTCGCGACGATCGCCTGGAGCCCTGCCGCGCGGCGGCGCCGGGACACACGGGGGAGAGGCAGGCCATGTTGCGGGTGTACTTCACTGCCGAGGACCTGGCACGGGTGCGGGTCGCCTCGGGTCCGGACTTCCTCTGGGAGATCAGCAACAGCGTACAGACGCTGCAACGGCGGGACGGGGCAAGGGTGTTCGGGGAATGGCGGCGGTGGGCCAGGCCGCGCCTCTCGGACAGCTGCCGGCTCCTGTCTCCGCTCCTGCCGCCGCACGGCTGCTCTCCCGACTTCCTCACCCCCACGCACGGAGAAGGCGAGACCCTCCACGCGGCGGTCGACACCCTCGTGCGCACTCCCCGCATGCGGCTGCGCACGGATCTGACGCGGGTGGCCGCGTCACGTCGCCTTCCGGGCTGGACGGAGTCGCTGGCGCGTGGTGACGTCGCAGCTCTGCGGCAGTTGGGGCACGCCCTTCACACGTACCACCTGGAGGCGCTCGCGCCCTTCTGGCCGCGCATCCACGCCCAGATCGACGCCGACCGCATCATCCGGCTGCACAGCCTCCTTGACGGCGGGACCGATGGGCTGCTCGCGGGCCTTGGCCCTCAACTGCGCTGGCGGCAGCCGGTGTTGGAGGTCGACTATCCCGTGGACCAGGACCTGCGGCTCGACGGCCGGGGGCTCACCCTGCAGCCCTCGTTCTTCTGCTGGCCCACGCCCGTCACGCTCGCCGACGGCGAACTGCCCCCTGTCCTGGTCTATCCCATCGACCACGCGCTGGACTGGACCCGCCCCACGTCCCCCGACCGTCCGGCCGACGGCGCCCTGGGACCGCTCATCGGGCACACGCGGGCCGCCGTCCTCAGGGCGGTCCGCACCGGCTCGTCCACGGTCGAGCTCGCCCGTCTCCTTGCGGTCACCCACCCGGCGATAAGCCAGCACGTCAAAGTGCTGCGCGCGGCGGGCCTTGTGACCACGGTCCGCAGGGCGGGGCGGTCCCTCCATGTCGCCACGGCGGAAGGGCGCGCGCTGCTGCGCAGCAGTGGGTCGTAAGTCTGGGCTTTCATTCATTGCGTCTGGCATGGCCATGCAAGGAAGCTGACCGGGCTGTTGCACACGCATCCCCCCACCGCGTTGCGTCCCAACACCCCGCCGTACGCGTGTTCAACGCGCGTCCACCTGAGAATTTCCGGGCACGGCACGAGGGACGCATCGACGATCCGATGAAGGAGTGGCGTTGCGCACTACTACTACTCGCATCCTCACCCGCCGCGCGGCCGTGGCCGCCTCACTCGCCGTCGTCGGCACCCTCTGTGCCGTGCCGGGCGTCGCCCAGGCCTCCGAGGTCCCCACGGCCTCCGCGGCCTCCGCGGCGTCCTCCGGGCACGGCCTGAAGTGGTTCCAGGAGCGCCACGGGCTGCCCAGGACCGGCTCGGTCGACGGCGCGACCGCCAGAGCCCTGCGCCAGGCCCCCGATGCCGAACTGCTCCGGACCTTCCGGACCGCGGCCGACCTCGGGCCCGAGGAACTCGCCAACGCGCGCACCGTCATCGGTGTCGGCAAGGGCGCGCAGATTCCCGAACAGGGCCTGGTCATCGCGCTGATGACAGCCATGCAGGAGTCGAAGTTCGTCAACTACCTGACGCCGGTCGACCACGACTCCCTGGGGATCTTCCAGCAGCGCCCCAGCACCGGCTGGGGCACTCCCGAGCAGATCACCGACGTCGCCACCTCGTCCAAGTCCTTCTACGGAGTGGCCCCCTTCGGCAGCAACCCGGGGCTGATCCAGATCGACGGCTGGCAGACGATGCCCCCGGGCGACGTCTGCCAGGCCGTCCAGGTGTCGGCCTATCCCGACCGCTACGCCCAGTGGGAGCAGTTCGCCCGCGACCTGCTCGCCCAGGAAGGGCCCTCGGTCCCGCCGATCCCCTGATCCCAGGCACCGGTCCTCGCATCTCGCACGCCCCTGCACGCATCACCCCCCTCACCCCAGGAGCCCATATGCGCAAGAGACTTGTCTCCACAGCGATCGCCGTAGCCGCGGTGGGCGCCCTCGTCACCCCGGCCGCCGCCCAGGCCGAACCCGCGCACCCGCAGAGCGTGTCCGTGCTCGGCCACGGCTCGAAGGCCGGGACCGCGGTCGTCAGCGGACAGAACGAACCCGGCACGCGACTGAGCGTCGGCGGTGCGCGGACGAAGAGCGCACACACACTCCCCGTCGACTACCAGGTCCAGGAGACCGGTTACTGGTGCGGACCCGCCGCCACCCGCATCGCCCTTTCCGCACGGATCGCCCCGCCGAGCCAGGGCGCGCTGGCCGCGCAGCTCGGTACCACCGAGGCGGGCACCGACCACATCAGCCAGGTGACCGGCGTGCTCAACGCGAACCTCGGCACCGGCTGGTACGAGACCAAGGAGATGCCGAACGACCCGCCCACCCAGGCCCAGAAGGACCTGCTGTGGAACGACATCGTCCTGGACATCGACAACAACTACCCGCTGGTGACCAACATCGTGGCCCCGCCCGGCAATCAGCCGCCCGGCTATCCGTCGGACCAGACGATCTACCACTACTTCACGGTCATCGGCTATGACGACGCGAACCGCACGGTCCTCATCGCCGATCCCGCCTCCTTCAGCGGCAACCAGATCTACTGGCTCTCCTTCGACCAGCTCGCCACCCTGATCCCGCCGAAGGGGTACGCGGCCTGAGCCGGAGGGACCGGGACACCAGCGGTGGCCGTGGGTGGCGCCGCACGACCACGTGCGCCACCCACAGCCCGCTCGGCCGCCGTTCCGGGGGGCAACGACGGCAGCCTCAGCGGCACCGACTCCGCTGAGGCCGAACAGGATGCAGGGTCCGGGCGAGCCTGCCGACCTCAGGGTCATGTGTAGCTACCCCTTGCTTCCGCCCGAACCGGGTGTGCGGATGCACCGGGAGCCAGGAATTTCTCAGCGACCGTCCCGCACGTCCTCCAGGCGGAGGCGCAGACTGTGGATGCCGCGCCGCGCATGGCTCTTGACCGTGCCCAGCGGCCACCCGGTGCGCTCGGAGATCTGCGGATGCGTGAGGTCCTCGTAGAACGACAGGCGCAGTACCGTCCGCTGCGGGATCGGGAGCCTCGCCAGCTCCTCCGTCATCAGCGCCCGGTCGACCGTCGGGTCCATCCCCTCCTGGGCGCGGTGATCCATGGCGGCGTACTGCTTCCCGGCGCCCTCGACGAGAGCGGCCCTGCGGCTGCGCGCCGCCAGCGCGTCCGCGATCCTGTGCCGGGTGATGCCGATCAACCAGGCCGCGAGGCTGCCCAGTTCGGGGCGGTAGCAGGACCCGCCCCGCCAGGCGGCGAGGAACACCTGCTGCGTGATGTCCTCCGCCTCACGGCTGTCACCGAGCGCGCGCTGGGCCAGGGCCTGCACAAGAGGACCCCACCGGCGGTACACCGCTGTGAGGCTCGCTTCGTCTCCGTCGGCAATGCCCCTGGCCAGATCTGCGGTCCGCTCCCCGCCGGGGGCACGCACCGGGTGTGGCACCAGTGTGCTCATCGACGCTTCGTCAGCTCCTCGTGGTGATCACAATCGCCGTACGACCGAAGGAAAAAGGGCAGTCACGTCGTGGCCGCGGCCACGATCCGGTCATCCTGGAAACAGTTGCTCGCGGACGGCAACTCGCATCGGTTGTGCGTCGTATCGTGGCCGGATGAGCGAGGGGCAACACCGCGGTCAGGACAGTGAGTCCGCAGGTACAGGTGTGACGACGGGGGCTCTGGCGCGACGCCTCGGGGTGTCGCCGACGACGTTGCGCACATGGGACCGCAGGTACGGCCTGGGCCCCGCCCGGCGCGATCCCGGTCACCACCGGCGCTGGTCCGAGCAGGACGTGGCCATGGTGGAGGAGATGGGGCGCCTCACCACCGCAGGGGTGTCGCCGGCCGAGGCCGCACACCAGGCGCTCAAGCTGCTCGACCCCGATGGCGCTTCCCGCCCTGGGCCCGAACCGGCCGCCGTTCCACGGCAGCGGGGGCCCGCACGCGCCGCCCCGGCGCCGTCACCCGACACGCTCGTCCGCCGGCGGCGCGGCCTCTCGCGCGCCGCCGTACGGCTCGACGCCCCGACCATGCAGGACCTGCTGACCGACGCGGTGGAGA
This sequence comes from Streptomyces sp. NPDC044044, assembly GCF_056434405.1. Lineage (NCBI taxonomy): Bacteria > Bacillati > Actinomycetota > Actinomycetes > Kitasatosporales > Streptomycetaceae > Streptomyces > Streptomyces sp. NPDC044044. The sequence continues at coordinate 581,226 of NZ_JBWKFG010000008.1, forward strand.
GCCACAGTCTGGTCACCGCGTGGCAAGAGGTGATGGTGCCGACGCTGCACGCGGTGGGGCGCAGGTGGGAAGAGGCCGGCGACCGTTACGTGGAGGTCGAGCACCTGCTGTCCTGGCACGTCTCCCGCACCCTGCACCGCAGCGCCACCGCACCGGTCGCCCCCGTCCCGCCGAGCTCCCCTGCCGCGAGCGCACCCCTCGTCCTGGCCTGCGTGCCGGGTGAACAGCACTCCCTGCCGCTGGAGGCGCTCAGCGCGGCGCTGGGCGAACTCGGCGTGCCGCAGCGGATGTTCGGCGCGGCCGTACCGGTCGAGGCGGTGTCGGCGGCCGTGCGCAGGACGGGCCCGGCCGTCGTCGTCCTGTGGGCACAGGCCCGCTCCACCGCGAGCGTCCCGCTGGCCCGGCACATCGCCGACACCCGCTGGGGGGTACGGGGCGCCCGGGGCCGTTCCGTGGTGATGCTGGGCGGCCCCGGCTGGGCGGGCCCCGCGGTGCGCGGTGCGCTGCGGCCCACCAGCCTGCGGGAGGCGCTGGCCCAGATCAGCCGGGTGCGCGGGGAGAGCGTGCCCGCCTGACGCCTCGGCGGCCGTCAGACCGCCGCAGGCAACGGCACGCGCAGAGCGCTGCGTTCGTCACGCCACGCGGCCAGGAGCCGCGCGCCGAGGCGGTCCTCCAGGAACCCCGTGGCCTCGATGCCGAACACGACGTCGGACTCGAGACCGGGCTCGCTCGCCAGCAGGCCGCCGATCACCTCGCGGCGCACCACCTGCTCGTGCACGGCGTCGGCCTCCACGTGTTCGTCGTAGAACCGCTCGGCCGCCCGCCCGGCGCCGCTCCTGCGCATGGCCTTGGCCAGCCGCCGGGAGCCCGGGGGCGAGGTCACCTCGACGGCGGCGAAGTGCCCCACCAGCGCGCCGCGCAGCGCCCGGTGCAGGCCGAGCAGGGACATCAGATTGACCGTCGCGAGCACTTCTGCCGGGGCGGCGTCGAGGTAGTGGCCGTACGCCGTCTCCAGTGCGAGGTCCTCCATGAGGTCGGCGAAGAGACGGGCGTGGATGTCCTCGGCGCGCCCTGCCCCGAACTCGTCGAACTCGACGGCCACCATGCCCGCCTTGGCCCGGCCGTGCAGCCGGGGGATGACCCATGCGTGCGGGTCGGCCTCCTTGAGGTGGTACAGCGAGCGCGCCGCCGCGTACTCCCGCAACTGCCACAGCTCGCCGTCGCGCTGGAGATGGTGGCTGACGCTGGTGCGGCTGTCGCCGATGGGCTCCAGCAGCAGGTCGGCCAGGGCGCGTTCGGCGGTGTCCGTGGAGCGGCAGTTGGCGCGCAGGGCGCCGAGGAAGCGCCCTTCGAGCGCACGGCGCAGTCCAAGGAGCTCCGGGTCCCATTCGAGGTCCTCGCGGACGCCGTCGAAGCCCTGGTAGTGCAGCTCGTAGAGCGTGTAGAGAGCGAGCTGGAGATCGTCTCCGTAAGGGTCGGCGTCGTGGGTGTCGAGGGACAGGGGTCCCGGACTGCCTCCGGCGCGCAGGGTGGTGACCACGAGGCGGGACAGCACGCCGCGGGGCTCGGGCAGGGCGGGGCTCGTGCGGCGCGACTCGCGGTGGCCGTCGGCGGGGGGTGGCTCATGGTTCTCGGTGGGCATCGGCTGCTTCTTCCCCCTAGGTGTTCTCGTCGTTCGCGTTCGCGTTCTCGGTGGCGGACTCGGGCTCGGGCTCGGGCTCGGGCTCGGCGTGGGTCGAGGTCTCGTCCTCGGCTTTGACGCGGCGGCGGTGACTGGTGTCGCACCACGGGTAGGTCCGGCTGCGGCGGCAGGTGCAGATCGCGACGGTGAAGCGCCGGGAAGTGACGACCACGCCGTCGTCCCCGACCACTTCGACAGGCCCCTCGACGAGCAGGGGCCCTTCGGGGTCGATCGTGACACGGCGGGGGCGCTGGTCCTCCCGTGCGTCCGGCGCGGGGTCAGGTGCGTTCGGCACGGATGACCACCAGTTCTTCCATGGTGTCGTCGATCCCGGCTTTCCCGGCGTTCCCGGCACCCAGCAGCCCCTGCCTGCGCAGGAACGCCCTGCGCGAGCGCAGGACGGGCCCGAAGGGTACGAGGGCGCGGTCGGCGACCGTGGTCTCCAGACCGGCCTTCGAGAGACGGCGCAACGTGGCGTCGGTGTCGCACATGGCCGAGTGGACCATGAGCAGCACGCCTCCGGGGCGCAGCGCTCGGGGAGCGGCGTCGCAGATGCGGTCGACCACCGCTCGGCCGTCGCGTCCCGCGTCCCAGGAACGCGCCGCGCCGCGCCGTGGCAGCCGGGCGGAGGGGGAGGGCACGTACGGCGGGTTGCTCGCCACGAAGTCGTAGGCCCGGCCGGGAACGGGGGCTGTGAGGTCGCCCCGCAGGACGGTGATGCGCTGCCGCGCCACCCTCGCGTTGAGGCGGGCGGTCAGGACGGCACGCCAGGCGATGTCCACCGCCGTCACCGTGGCACCGAGCCGCGCCGCGTGGACGGCCAGCGCGCCACTTCCGGTGCCGAGGTCCAGTACGTCCGTGCCCGGACCGATGGCCTCGCGGCACAGGGCGCGTGCGAGGAGGCCCGTGTCATCCTGCGGTGCGTAGACCCCGGGGAGGGTCATCAGGCGTCCCAGGGCGGCCGGTGCGACCGTTTCGGCGGCCATCACGCACCTCCAGTCGTCGTGGGCGTCACGGGGCACAGCCGGTTCCCGCGCCGCACACTCACCACACTCCGCTGTTCCGGTACCTGCCACCACTTGGGTGATGACGCAGAGCGACGCTCCGGATCGGCTGGGTGCACGTCTGGCCTCATGAATTCCTCGGCTGCTCTGGGCTCGCTCCCGCGACTGTGCCGTCCCTGGTGCCCGGTGGCCCGTGAGGCACACCTGAAGTACCTGCCGAGAGTCACGGAGTACGTCACTCTCAAGTGAAGGCCGGAATTTCTGTTTGGCCCCTTTCCGGCAGGGCACCCGGTGCGTTGGAGGTTGATCATCCCCTCCCGTTATTTGAATCCCTGCTTTTCAGGGAAAGCCAATTGAGGAGTTCTCGATGAGCAACGAAATCTGGAGCTACGCTCCCACCGCCGGGCACGGCCCGGACAACGACCTGACGGGCTACAAGGTCGAGGCCGCGGACGGCCACATCGGCAAGGTCGACAAGCACTCGAGCGAGGTCGCCAACCAGTACATCGTCGTCGACACCGGCGTGTGGATCTTCGGCAAGGAGGTGCTGCTGCCTGCCAGCACCGTCACCGCCATCGACCACGAAGCGCGGAAGATCCTGGTCTCGCGCACCAAGGAGCAGATCAAGAACGCGCCGGAGTTCGACAAGGAGAAGCACCTGGGCGACCCCGCCTACCGCGACCAGCTCGGCGGCTACTACAGCGGTCCGGGCCACTGATCCTCGCGAAGGTGTGACCACGCCGGTGCGCTGAATGCCGCACCGAAGCCGATGGCGTTCGAGGCACGAGGTGCCTCGGGCGCCATCAGGCATTCCGGCGCTGCTCCGTTATTTTGGGGAAATTTCTTCCCTCGATCGCATTCGATGCGCGCGCGTACTGCAAAAGGCCGACCCCGGGCGGATTCGGTGTCCACCCTCCCGTTATTCGTCAGCGTTGTGCGCTTTCTCGAATTCTGCCCGATCGAGGGTGTCCGCCACGGTCGTGCAGGCGAGCCGCACCACGGAGCGCAGCTCGGCGTCCGAGGTGCCGGCGCGGCTGAGGACGGCCAGTGACTGGTTGACGGCGACGACGAACGTGGCGAGCTCGTCGAGCGTCCGGGCGTCGGCAGGGGAGTCCGCCAGCGCCGCGCGCACCCGCCGGTGCTGTGCGTCGAGCAGGCCGCGCACCTGAGCTCTGTTCTCGTCCTTCAGCGTCACCGACTGCGCGGCGGACTGGGCGACGAGACACCCGACGGGGACCGAAGGGTCGGCGATGCGGGCAAGGACGACGTCGAAGAACGCCTCGACCGCGCGCACCGGATCACCGGGGTGTGCCGTGAGCGCCTGCTCGTACTGGGCGCCGTAGATCGACGCGTAGCGGTCGAGGCACTGGCCGAACAGGGCGTCCTTGGTACCGAAGGCGCCGTAGAGCGAACCGCGGCCGAGGCCGGTGGCGGAGCCGAGCGCGTCGAGTGAGGCGTCCGCGTACCCGCGCTGCCAGAACACCCGCATGGCCTGGTCCAGGGCCGCGCCGGTGTCGAACTGCTTCCGGCCGGCCATGCCCCCACCTCCCGTTTCGTGTCGTCGAGGCGAGCCTACCCGCATCTTGGACCGATCGGTCGCCTATCTTTGACCGATCGATCCAAGATGGTTAGCGTGGCCAAGGTCCGTGTGGTTCCGCGACAGAGGATGATCATGAGCCTGCCCCACCCGCCCGCGCCCGAAGGCCTCGGCTCCGTCTCCCAGGTGCCGGATCTCCCGGCCGGATTCACCGACACCTTCACCAGCCGGTACGTCGACACCGGCGAACTGCGCCTGCACGCCGTCACCGGCGGCGAAGGTCCCGCGCTCCTGCTCCTCGCCGGCTGGCCCCAGACGTGGTTCGCCTGGCGCCTTCTGATGCCGGAGCTGGCTCGGGACTTCCGGGTCGTCGCGGTCGACCCGCGCGGTGTGGGGCTCTCCGACAAGCCTGCCGACGGGTACGACACCGGCACGCTGGCGCGCGACATGGTGGCTCTGATGGACGCGCTCGGACACAAGCGCTTCGCCATGGTCGGTCACGACGTCGGGATGTGGACCGGCTACGCCCTGGCCGCGGACCACCCCGGCCGGCTCGACCGCCTGGCCGTCGCCGAGGCCGCGATCCCGGGGCTTTCCCCCACGCCGCCCCTCTTCGGCAGCCGGGAAGCCAACGACCGCCTCTGGCACTTCGCCTTCAACCGCCTCAGCGGCATCAACGAGCAGCTGGTCAGCGGGCGGGAACAGCTCTACTTCGGCCATCAGTTCGCCACGAAGTCCGCGAAGCCCCTGCCCGACCACGCCGTCCGGCACTACGTCGAGATCCTCGCCGCGGACCCGGAAGCCCTGCGCGCCAGTTTCGAGTTCTACCGCGCACTCGACACGACCGTCGCGCAGAACCAGCGGCGCCGCACTCGCCGTCTGTCGCTCCCCGTCCTGGCCATCGGGGGAGCGGAGAACCTGGGCGCATCGGTCGGCGAGACGATGAAGCTCGCCGCGGACGATGTGGAGAGCCTTGTCCTCGCCGCGTGCGGCCACTACCCCGCCGAGGAGGCGCCGGAGGCGATGCTCTCCGCCCTGACCGGGTTCCTGGCTCCGTACCGTCGGCGGGGGAACTAGGGGGAACTAGGGGGAACTAGGGGGAGATCAGGGGCGGTCGACGCGGGCGGCGATGGCTCGCGCGCACTCCAAGGACTCGGTGTGCGTCGTGTCCACCTCCATGTCGTAGAGCACGCCCCGGTGGACCAGTTCCGCCTGGGAAGCAGCCATTCCGGCGACCCGGTCGCCCCGCGCCGTCTCCCGGCCCGCGGCCACCGCGCTGTCACAGCGGACGCCGACCCACAGCACCCGCAGATCACCGAGGGACTTCCGCCACCGCTCCTGGGATGCCGGGCCGCCGAGGAAGACCTCGTCGACGATGACCCGGGCGCCCGCGCGGGCCATGGTCGCGATCCCCTCGATCCACGCCGCCTCCAGAGTCCGGAACTCCGGGCCGACGCTTACCGAGCCGTCCTGGGCGAAATCGATTCCCTCCGACGCGCTCCGCATCGAGGCGGGCATCGCGTCGACCAGCGTGTCGCATCCGAAAGCCAGCCACGGATCCGGCAGCACCGCCTGCAGGCAGCGCGCGATGCCGGACTTCCCCGAGCTGGAACCACCATTGAGAACGATCACTTGAGTCGTCACGGCGCCACAGTAGGAGCATCACCGCGCCACGGAAAACGGATATCGGCGGTTCAGCCCGCTCCGTCGTACGGACTGACGCGGCGGTACGCGGCGCGCGCGTGAAGGACGCGGCCCGCCGTCGTGCCGATGAGCGCCGCGGCCAACAGGCAGGCCATCCACTCGGGATCCCGGTGCCCTGCCCAGGAGATCTCGCCGATGGGATGGGCGGCGAAGAAGTTCAGGAGCATCCAGCACAACAGGGCAGTCCCCGGTGCCGCGACGTACCGGCCCCGCACTCCGAGCAGCGCGGCAAGGACCGAGAGAGCAGCGAGCGCGAGCCCCGTGCGGTCGAGCGCGCCGAGCAGATCGAGCACCGTCACCAGCGCGAAGGCGCCCGCGTACGCGCCTGTCCAGATGAAGGGCGTGGCCACAGGTTCCGGAACGACCCGCACGCCCTTGGCGATGTATCGCCACTCCACCACCGTCGATTCCTCCCCACCGCCGGTCCGCCGGGGCGCCGCTGCCCCGGGGACGTCCGTGACCGGCGCCTACCGCAACGAGACCGACGCGCCGGAGATCGGGCACGGGGCGTGGTCTCGGGCAGATTGTCGCACCACATCAGGGGCACGCCGTCCGGCCAGGTGCGACCTCCCACGCCTGCCCCTTCGTGCGCGGACCGTGCGGGACGGGCTCCGGGGTGGTCTCGGAGTGGCCTCCGGGGTGGTCTCCGAAGTGGTCTCCGAGGTGGCCCCCGGGGTGGTCCGCCTTTCGTCGTGCCCACGTCATAATTCCCGGATGAACCTCGCTTCAACTCCCGAGCCACCCGCGCCGCGACGGCGCGCCCGCATCGTCGTCGTAGGAGCCGGACCGGCGGGGCTCACCGTCGCCAACATCCTGCGTGCCGCCTCCGTCGACTGCGTGGTCCTGGAGACGGAGAGCAGAGAGTTCATCGAACAGCGGCCCCGCGCGGGCTTCATCGAGGAGTGGGCGGTGCGCGCCCTGGAAGAGCGGGGTCTCGCCGACCGTCTCCTCGCGCACGCGCAGACCCACAGCGCATGCGAGTTCCGGTGGGCGGGGGAGCGTCACCGGTTCTCGTACGGCGAGCTCTCCGGCAACCGTCACTTCGTCTACCCGCAGCCCCTTCTGGTGTCGGACCTGGTGCGTACGTACGCCGACCGCGCGGGCGGCGACATCCGTTTCGGCGTACGCGACGTGGAACTGCACGGCGTCGACACCGACCGCCCCGCGGTGTCGTACACGGACCCGGAGACCGGTGAGCGCCTCCGCATCGACTGCGACGCGATCGCGGGGTGCGACGGCGCCCGCGGCGTGACGCGCACGTACATGGGCGCGGAGCGGGCCACCGTCGCCCGGCACGACTACGGCATCGGCTGGCTCGCTCTCCTCGCCGAGGCGCCGCCGTCATCGGACTGCGTCGTCTTCGGCATCCACCCACGCGGCTTCGCAGCCCACATGGCCCGAAGCCCCGAGGTCACCCGCTACTACCTGGAGTGTCCGCCCGGCGACGACCCCGAGAACTGGCCGCACGAGCGTGTCTGGTCCGAGCTGCACGCCCGGCTCTCGGTGGCGGGGGCGCCGCCGCTCACCGAGGGGCGACTGATCGAGAAGCGCGTCCTCGACATGCACAACTACGTCGTGGAGCCCATGTCCCACGGGCGGCTGTATCTCGCGGGCGACGCCGCCCACCTCGCCGCCCCGATCGCCGCGAAGGGCATGAACCTGGCGCTGCACGACGCGCTGTTGCTCGGCGACGCACTCGTCGCCTACTGCGCCCGAGGCGACGACGGCGACCTGAACGGCTACTCGGAGGCCTGCCTGCCGCGGGTGTGGCAGTACCAGGAGTTCTCCCAGTGGCTCTCGGAACTGCTGCACGGGACGTCGTCCGGTGACCCGTTCAAGGCGGGCACCGCTGCCGCACGGCTGCGCAGGATCCTCCGCTCGCCGGCCGCCGCTGCCGCGTTCGCCGAGCTCTACATCGGGAAGGGCGCCGGCAACTGAGGCTCGGCGCGGGGGAGATGCTCGCGCAGCGTGGCGGCGAACTCCTCGGCCCGCGCCAACTGCGTACGCAGGTCACGCACCCGCTGCTGCGTGGCCTGCTCGAAGCCGCGCATCCGCTCCACCAGTTCATCGCGCTCTTCGGCCGACAGGTCGTCGCCGGAGTCCAGGCGGTCGGTGGTGGCGAGCAGATCGCGCATCTCGTCCAGCGTGAAGCCGAGCGGCTTCATGCGGCGGATGACCATCAGGCGGGCGACGTCGGCCTCGGTGTAGAGGCGGAAACCGCCCTGGGAGCGGGCGGACGGGATGACCAGGCCGGTGTCCTCGTAATGGCGGATGGTGCGCAGCGACAGCTCGGTCCGTGCGGCGACCTCACCGATCTGCATGTGCTCGCTGCCCACGCGGCTGCCTTCCTCGTCGCTTGTCGCTTGTCGCTTGTCGCTTGGCGTTTGTCGCTTGGCGGTTGTTGCTCGTCGCGGTCCTGGCTGACCGCCTTCGATCTCTACCGTAACGTTAGGGTAGGGTCTGCGGGTGCCGGGACCGGCTCGCGTGCCGCCCCCGCTCCATGGTGCGGGACACCCTCCGCGACCTCAGCCGTGTGGCAGCCGCCGATCGCAGCGCTTCTTCCGGCCCCCTTCCGCACGCCCCGGGTGATGCCAGGCGCTGCCCGAGCACGACAGGTACCTCTCTTGTCCACGTCCGCACCGTCCCCGGCCGCCCGGCTGCGTGGCCTGCGCCCCGACTGGCTGTCCGACCCGAAGGTCTGGCGCACCGAGGTGCTCGCCGGTCTGGTGGTCGCGCTCGCGCTGATCCCCGAGGCGATCTCGTTCTCCATCATCGCCGGGGTCGACCCCGCGATCGGTCTGTTCGCGTCCTTCACGATGGCCGTGACCATCTCCGTCGTCGGCGGCCGCCGCGCGATGATCTCGGCGGCGACCGGCGCCGTGGCCCTGGTCATCGCGCCTCTCAACCGCGAGCACGGCTTCGGGTATCTCGTCGCGGCCGTGATCCTGGCCGGTGTCTTCCAGATCGCGCTCGGCGCGCTCGGCGTCGCCAAGCTGATGCGGTTCGTGCCCCGCAGCGTGATGGTCGGCTTCGTGAACTCGCTCGCCATCCTGATCTTCATGGCGCAGGTCCCCGAGATGCACGACGTGCCCTGGCCCGTCTACCCGCTGATGGCGGCCGGCCTCGGCCTCATGGTGTTCTTCCCGAAGGTCACCAAGGTGGTCCCCGCTCCGCTCGTCTCCATCGTCGTCCTCACCGCGATCACCGTGGCGGCCGGGATCGCGGTGCCGACCGTCGGCGACAAGGGCGAACTGCCGTCCTCCCTGCCGGTGCCGGGTCTGCCCGATGTGCCCTTCACCATGGACACGTTGACGACCGTCGCGCCCTACGCGCTCGCCATGGCGCTGGTCGGCCTGATGGAGTCCCTGATGACCGCCAAGCTCGTCGACGACATCACCGACACCCGCTCCTCCAAGACCCGCGAGTCCGTCGGCCAGGGCATCGCCAACATCGTCACCGGCTTCTTCGGCGGTATGGGCGGCTGCGCCATGATCGGCCAGACGATGATCAACGTGAAGGTGTCAGGGGCCCGTACCCGCCTGTCCACCTTCCTCGCGGGCGCCTTCCTGATGGTCCTGTGCATCGTCTTCGGACCCGTCGTCTCCGACATCCCGATGGCCGCCCTGGTCGCCGTGATGGTGATGGTCTGCTTCGCGACCTTCGACTGGCACTCCATCGCGCCGAAGACGCTCCGGCGGCTGCCCGCAGGCGAGATCGCGGTCATGGTCGTCACCGTGGCGTGCGTGGTCGCCACACACAATCTTGCCGTCGGCGTGGTCGCGGGATCCGTCACGGCGATGGTCATCTTCGCCAAGCGCGTCGCCCACGTCGCCGAGGTCACGGCCGTCACCGACCGTGCCGAAGGCCGTGTGACCTACTCCGTCACCGGCGAGCTGTTCTTCGCCTCCGCCAACGACCTCGTCGGGCAGTTCGACTACGCGGGCGACCCCGACAAGGTCGTCGTCGACCTGACGGCCGCCCACATCTGGGACGCCTCCTCCGTCGCCGCCCTGGACGCGATCGAGACCAAGTACGCCCAGCGCGGCAAGACAGTGGAGATCATCGGTCTGAACGAGCCGAGCGCACAGATCCACGAGAAGCTCAGCGGCGAACTGACCGGCGGCCACTGACCGACCTCGCGGATCTACCGGCGGGCGGCTGTGCTGGCGGGCGGTTGAGGCGGCCCCAGAAGCCGATGACATTTGTACCGGGGGATCGGCGACATCCGGATCTGCCCTCCGCCTCGCGCCGTGGGCACGATGGTCCGTGTGAAGACTCAAAGGGATCAGACGGTGCCTCAGAGCGGCACGTACGAGATCGACGCGAAGGCTTCGGAGGTGCGGTTCCGGACGCGCACGGTGTTCGGCCTCTTCCCGGTGCAGGGCACCTTCGACATCGGGCAGGGGCAGATCACCGTGGCCGATCCGGTCGAGGAGTCCTCGGCGGATGTGACGATCCGGGCGGACAGCTTCGACTCGGGTCTGGAGCGTCGTGACCGGCACGTCGCGTCCGCCGACTATCTCGACGCGGCCACGTATCCGGAGATCGCGTTCCGCGGCCTGCGGCTGGCGGAGTCCGGGACGGGGACGGCAGCGCTGCAGGGGGAGTTGACGGTGCGGGGTGTCACGCAGCCCGTCGCCGTCGCCGTCGGCGCGATCGTGCCGGACGGCGAGCGGCTGACCGTCGAGGGCACGGCCACCGTCGACAGGTACGCGTTCGGCGTGACCACGGCGAAGGGCATGACCGGCCGACGCCTGGAATTCCACCTCGCCGTCGTGGCGGTCGCCGTCGGCTGACGTTCACTGCAGGGGCAGGACGGAGAAGGTGTGGTCCTGCCAGATCCGGCGGGAGGACTCCTCCGGATACGTGGTGACAGCGGGCCGGGTGTCGAAGAGCCGCACGAGGCGTTGCCCGGTGTCGTACGCGGGCCAGCCGGGATCGCCGTGCGCGGCGAACGACGTCCAGGCGGCGCGCATGCGGGCGGACAGCGCCTCTGCCTCCGGTGGCGGGCCCTCGCCGATCAGCGCGGCAGGCTGCCCGCGGTCCAGGTTGCCGAAGACCAGCGGCACGTCGAGGCCGTGGCAGGCTCCGAGGACGCCGCCCATGCCCGGGGCGGGCCAGGTCAGTTCGTAGACATGGGCGCGACCACCGGCGGCAGCCTGGGCCTGGGCGAGATGGAGGCTCGGCATGCGGAACAGAAAGTCGGACTGGACCAGTTCGTGCAACTCGTCCGGGCCCGCGGCCGGGAATCCGTCGCGGTAGCGGCGCGCGCCGTCCTGGCCGGGGCCGAAGACGTGCAGCGCGGTCTCCGCCTGTTCCCGCGTCACCTGGCCGAGCAGACCGTCGAGGGCCGTGAGCAGCCGCTGTTCGTCGCGTGTGTGGCCGACGAGGAGATCGATGCCGCGGCCCGCGCCGTCGGCAAGGGCCTGCCAAGGAGTGACCGGCAGCGCATCGCCCTCGACGACGACCGGTGAGAACGCGATCGACCTGTGCGCCGGCTGCCCCCAGCGCTCCGCCCACTGGCCCATCTTGGCGCCGACCGCGTCACCGGCGGCCGACAGCAGGACCGGGTCCACCGCGGACAGGTCGGCCACCGTGGGCCTCAGCCCCAGCTCGGCGGAGCAGGCGGACGCGATGTCGGCGGCGAGCTCCGGCGAGAAGAACGTGCCCTGCACACTCTGGGCGATGGCCCGGCCGAAGAGCCCGGCGGCGAGCGGCATCGCGAGGAGCGCGGCGACCGATCCGGCGCCCGCCGACTGGCCGAAGACGGTGACGCGGGCCGGGTCGCCGCCGAAGGCCCGGATGTTGTCACGCACCCACTCCAGGGCGGCGACCTGGTCGAGCAGCCCCCGGTTGGCGGGTGCCCCCTCGATCTGCCCGAACCCCTCAAGTCCCACGCGGTAGTTGAACGTCACCACGACGACGCCGCCCTCGCGTGCGAGGCGGCAGCCGTCGTACTCGGGAAGACCGGACATGCCGATCGTGTAGGCGCCGCCCTGGATCCACACCATCACCGGCAGCCCCGCGCCCGGGTCCGCGCCAGCGCCAGTACCTGTGCCAGTACCCGCGCCCATGCCCGTGCCCGTGCCCGAGTCCGGCTCGGGCGACCAGACATTCACCGTCAGCCAGTCGTCGCCCACCACTTCCTGGGCCAGCGCGTCCATGCCGAAGTGGCCGCCCTGAGGGGGCGGCGGCCCGTACTCCCGCACCGCCCGCACGCCGTCCCATCCCCGCACCGGCCGCGGCGCGGCGAACCGCAGGGGGCCGACGGGTGGCTCGGCGAAGGGGATGCCACGGAAGACCGCCACCCCCGCCTCCCGCGTGCCGCGCAGCGCTCCGGCCACCGCGCGGACCTCGGGGTCGGGCCCGGACGGCTCCGACACGGCATCGTTCATCACAACTCCCTCTGTGGCCGGGCGGGAACGCGATCGCAGGCTTCCCGCGGACACGGAAGCGGATGCGGCTCCGGACACTGGGGAGCATCCCGCCGCGTCCGGACGCCGCGCCAGCGATTTAGGGACGGGCGGGGCCTCCGTGCATCCGCGTGACGCGCGTGATGGACTCGGGGCATGGCTGTGAAGACGGCTCTGTTCGGGCCCGCATGAACCCGCACTCCGAGCTGAACGCGCTCTCCGAGCTGAACCCGCTCTCCGAGCTGAACCCGCTCTCCGAGCTGGACGCGCTCTCCGAGCTGGACGCGCGTATCGCGGGGTGTACCGCCTGCCCGCGCCTTGTCGCGTGGCGGGAGGAGGTGGGGCGGGTCAAACGGGCCGCCTACCAGGACTGGACGTACTGGGCCAGGCCCGTGCCCGGGTTCGGTCCCGCGGACGCCTCGATGCTCGTCATCGGGCTCGCGCCCGCGGCGCACGGAGGGAACCGGACGGGCCGGATGTTCACGGGGGACCGCTCCGGAGACGTCCTGTACAAGGCGATGCACGACTTGGGTCTTGCCTCGAGCCCGCTGGCGGTGTCCATGGACGACGGCCTGACGTTGCGCGGGGTGCGCGTGACGTCGCCGGTGCACTGCGCCCCGCCCGACAACAAGCCGACCCCGGGTGAGCGGGACACGTGCAGGCCATGGCTCGTGCGGGAGCTGGAGTTGCTGGGGCCGCGTCTGCGGTCGGCGGTGATCCTGGGGGCGTTCGGGTGGCAGGCGGCGCTGCCTGCGTTCGCGGCGGCGGGGTGGCGCCTGCCGAAGCCACGGCCGCGGTTCGCGCACGGCACGCGGGTGACGTTGGAGCGCGAGAGCCTGCCGGGACCTGGAGAGTCCTCGACTCCCGCTGCCCCCGGGGAATCCGGCGGCCCGGGGCCGGGTCCGGTCACCTTGTACGGCTGCTTCCACGTCAGCCAGCGCAACACGTTCACGGGCCGGCTGACTCCGGACATGCTCAAGGACGTCCTGCGGGAGGCCGCGGGCGATGCGGACATTCCGCCGTACGCGCCGGAGAGCGGGCAGCGGTGAGCGGTGAGCGGCGAAGCGTCGGCCGACGCGGCGGGAACGCCCGAAGCCCCCGCACGCGAAGGGGCGGGGGCTTCGGCGGAGCCGGTCAGGTGTCGCGGCGCTTGACGGAATCCTGGGCGCGGTCGCGCGCGTCGCCCATGGCCTTCTTGGCCTCGCCCTTCGCCTGGTCCATCTTGCCCTCGGCCTGCTTGCCGCGGTCGCCCGTGACCTTGCCGGTCATCTCCTTGGCCTTGCCCTTCATCTTGTCCATGCCGCCCTTGTCAGCCATGACCACTCCTTTGTCGGTACAGCGCCCACTGGTCTCACGCACGGTGTGGGCCTCTGCCTTCAACCTAAGCGGGACTTGGAGACCCCGCCCGTCCAGCCGTCACTCACCGTCACGGCGAGGGGCCGAGCGGAGTCAGTCCAGGCAGAACTCATTGCCTTCGGGATCGGTCATCACGATGTGGCCCTTGCTCAGCGGGGGAGCGGGCTCGTCGCGGCGTACCCGCTCGGCGCCCAGGGCCACCAGGCGGGCGCACTCGGCCTCCAGCGCGGCCATCCGCTCCTCTCCGTCGAGCCCGGGAGCCGCGCGGACGTCCAGGTGAACGCGGTTCTTGGCGACCTTGTCCTCCGGCACCTGCTGGAAGAAGACGCGCGGTCCGTGGCCGGACGGGTCCTCGATGGCCGATCTCGAGTTGCGCTGGTCCTCGGGTACTCCGATCCGCGCGAGGAAGTCGTCCCACGCCGCCAACGCGTCGGCGCCCTCGGGCAGATCGACACCGGGCGGGCCGGGGATGACGTAGTCGAGTGCGTCGCTCCAGAAGGACGACAGGGCCCGCGGGTCGTGGGCGTCGAAGGTGATCTGGATGTCGCGGCTCATCGGACTGCTCCGTTCGTAGCGGGATGCGTGTGCGGGTAGAGGTCGCGCAGCGGACACACCTCGGACAGGTGCCAGACGTCGAGCCGGGTCTCGAGCTGTTCGAGCGCGGTGGCCGCGCTGTCGGCATACTCCCAGCTCTCGTACGACGACGCCGCCGCGCCGAAGTGCGCCGCGTCGCGCGCGGCGAGCACGCCGCACACACCACGCGTCCGGTTCCAGTCGAGTCCGTCTGCGTTCATGGAGCCACCGTGACACCCCTGGCGGACAGGATCGGTCCGCTATTTCTGGCAGGGTGGGCGCCATGGACGGGGTGCGCGATGACGAGCTGGGTACGACGGAGCGGGTGCTCACCCTGCTCGGGCTGCTGCAGCAGCGCCGGGTCTGGACCGGCCCCGAGCTCGCCGAGCGGCTCGGGGTCACGCCTCGCACAGTGCGGCGTGACGTCGACCGGCTGCGCACGCTCGGCTATCCGGTGCACGCGGGCCAGGGCGTCGGCGGCGGCTACCGGCTCGGACCGGGGCAGGAGCTGCCGCCGCTGCTCCTCGACGATCAGGAGGCGATCGCCACCGCCGTCTCGCTGCTCGCCGGTGCGGGAGGCGCGGTCGCCGGTGCGGGCGACGCCGCGCTCCAGGCGCTGGCCAAGCTCGACCAGGTGCTGCCCGCCCGGCTTCGGCACGAGGTGCGCGCGCTCTCCGGCTCGGTGGAGTTCTTCGGCGGAGGCCGCACGCCGGTCGACCCCGAGGTGCTCATGAAGCTGGCCAGAGCCTGCCGCGACGAGGTCGAGGCAGGCTTCGACTACCCCTCCGGGGGCGAGGTGCACCGCCGGCGTGTCGAGCCCTACCGCCTGGTCGCCTCCGACCGGCGCTGGTACCTCCTCGCCTACGACCTCGATCGCGACGACTGGCGCACCTTCCGCGTCGACCGGATGACCGAGGCGTCCGCGCGGACCTGGCGCTTTCGCCCGCGCGAGGCGCCCGACGCCGCGACGTACGTGCAGGAGGGCGTGGCGAGTCGGGTCTACACCCACCGGGCGCGCTTCCTCGTGCACGCGCCGGCCGACACGGTACGCGCACAGATCCCGGCGTCGGCGGCCGTCGTACGACCGCGGGGGAGCGGGCGCTGCGAGGTGCTCAGCGGCGCCGAACGCCTCGACGCCGTGCTGATGCACGTGCTCCTGCTGGGGCACGCCTTCGAGGTGCTCGACCCTCCGGAGCTGGGGGAGCGCTGTCGCGAACTGGCGGAGAGGCTGCGGTCGGCCGGAGCGCCGCCCGCCGCGGTGGCGGACACGCAACAGCCTTGACCGGGAGAGCGCATCTCGGCTCTTCGTCTCTCGCGGCCGACCACGCATCGGACGACTGGTCGGTCCTGGCGGGGTGTTGGCGGCGTACGCGCATGCCGTGATGCCGGGTGGTTTGTATTCATCGGAGTATTGACCCGGGATTTGATGCCCCGTTAGCGTCCCCGGCAAGCCCGCCCACGACGAGGAGCGAGACCTCATGACCCAGGCCGCCGGCCCCGACACGACCTGGTTCACCACCGACCGGTTCGGCATGTTCGTCCACTGGGGCCTGTACTCCCTGGCCGCCCGGCACGAGTGGGTCAAGACCCGGGAGAAGCAGTCCGACGAGCAGTACCAGGTCTACTTCGACCACTTCGACCCCGACCGCTACGACCCGGTCCGGTGGGCGAGGACGGCGAAGGCGGCCGGCATGCGGTACGTCGTCCTGACCACCAAGCATCACGACGGCTTCTGCCTGTGGGACAGCGCGCTCACCGACTACAAGGTCACCAACACGCCGTACGGCCGCGACCTCGTCGAGCCGTTCGTGGAGGCGTGCCGCGCCGAGGGGCTCAAGGTCGGTTTCTACTACTCGCTGATCGACTGGCACCACCCGTCCTTCCCCGTGGACGGCACCCACCCGCAGCGCGACGACGAGGAGTTCAAGGCCGCCACCGCCGACCGTGACATCCGCGACTACCGGCGCTACCTGCACGGCCAGGTCCGCGAGCTGCTCACGGACTTCGGACGCGTCGACTACCTCTTCTTCGACTTCTCGTACGCGGACGGCCACTGGTGGGGCGGCAAGGGCCCCGACGACTGGGACTCGCCGAACCTCCTCGCGATGATCCGTGAACTCCAGCCGCACGTCCTCGTCAACGACAGGACCGGCCTTCCCGGCGACTTCGTCACCCCCGAGCAGTACCAGCCCGCGGGACCGATGACCAAGGACGGGCTGCCCGTGGTCTGGGAGGCGTGTCAGACACTCAACGGCAGCTGGGGCTACGACCGCGACAACCTCGACCACAAGAGCGCCGACCTGCTGATCCGCATGCTCGTCGACGGCGTGTCCAAGGGCGGCAACCTGCTGCTCAACGTCGGCCCCACCGGCCGCGGAGACCTCGACCCGCGCGCCGTCTCCGTGCTCGGCGACCTCGGCCGGTGGACGGACCTGCACGAACGGTCGGTCCGCGGCTGCGGCCCGTCCCCGTTCACCGCCCCCGCCGACTGCCGGTACACCCAGCGCGGCGACCGGCTCTACGTCCACCTGTTCGCCTGGCCGCTGCGCCATCTGCACCTGCCGGGCCTCGCAGGCCGGGTGCGCTACGCCCAACTCCTCAACGACGCCTCCGAGATCACGCGCATCGAGATCGCCCCCGGGGAACCCTCACTCAGCACCGAGATGGGCGGGCAGCCCGCAGGCACCCTCACCCTCCAGCTCCCGGTCCAGCGGCCCGAGACGCCCGTACCCGTCATCGAGCTGTATCTGGAGGCACCATGCGACGCCGCACCTTCCTCACCGGCACGGCCTTAGGAGCGGCGCTCGCCGCCGTTCCGCTCGCCACTCTGTGGCCCGAACGCGCCGTGAACCGATCGCAGTTGGACGCCCACGGCAGTCATCGGTGAACACAACTCCCGTCGCACCCGTATCTAGGGCCGGACATGTCCCCGGCTTCGGTCGGTGATCGCATTCGGCATCCGCACAGGAGGCGACGAGTTGAGGCACAAGCGAATACCCAAGCGAAAGGCCGTTCTGGCCGGGGCGGCGGTGATGGGCATGGTCGCGACGGCCGTCCTGCTGCAGCAGGCGAACGCCTCGCAGTCCGGGACGGAGAGCGCCTCGGAGTCCGCTGCCAAGAGGCTCAGCGCGGCATCGGCGACGAAGCTCGTCGAGCCGCTGGCATCGCAGCTCGGCGATGCCTACGGCGGGGCGTACTACGACGAGAACAAGCAGCAGCTCGTCGTCAACGTCGTGGGTGACAACAACGCGGTGAACGTCCAGGTGAAGAGAGCCGGAGCGGTGGCGCGCAGCGTCGACAACAGCACGGGTGAACTGGGCGCGGCCACCAAGACGTTGGCCAACCGGGCCACCATGGCGGGAACCGCGTGGGCCACGGACCCCAGGACCAATCAGATCGTGGTCACGGCCGACCGCACGGTCACCGGCGAACGCTGGGACAAGCTGGAGTCGACCGTCGATTCGCTCGGCACAGGAATGGCCCGCATCCAGAAGTCAACGGGCGAGTTCAAGACCTTCGCCGCGGGCGGAGACGCCATCTTCGGCGGCGGCGCACGCTGTTCGCTCGGCTTCAACGTGACGACCGAGGACGGCAGCCCCGGCTTCCTCACCGCGGGGCACTGCGGGGTGGCCGCCGAGAGCTGGTCGGACGCCCAGGACGGCGCGGCCATCGGTACGGTCCAGGCCGCGACGTTCCCGGGGGACGGCGACTTCGCCCTGGTCACGTACGACGACCCGGCAACCGAGGCCCCGAGCGCGGTCAACACGGGCGATGGGCAGACCACGGAGATCGCGCAGGTGGCCGAGGCCGCGGTCGGTCTCGAGGTGTCCCGCATGGGCAGCACCACCGGCCTCCAGGACGGCGTGGTCACCGGCCTCAACGCCACGGTGAACTATCCGGAAGGCACGGTCAGCGGCCTCATCCAGACCGATGTCTGTGCCGAACCGGGAGACAGCGGGGGCTCGTTGTTCACCGCGGACGGGAGCGCGATCGGCCTCACGTCGGGCGGCAGCGGCGACTGCACGGCGGGCGGCGAGACCTTCTTCCAGCCCGTGACCACCGCGCTGGAGGCGGTCGGCGCCGAGATCGGAGCCGGCGGCAACTGAGGTCCGCGCGGCGTGTGAGGTCCGCGCGGATCCAGAGCGCCCTTGGCCGGCCGACGGCGGTCGGCCGGCCAAGGACTCAGCGCTCCTGCACGGCGGTCCGGCGCTGCTTGGCGCGGTGGGCGAGCGCGTCGATGATGCGTTGCCAGGCCGGTGATGCCTCGGAGATCCGGGCGGAGACCAGCTTGAGATACCCCGGCGGGCTGCCGTCCTGTTCGTGCTCGATCTCCCACGCGTCCAGGTCGTCGATGAGCCGGTCCAGGCGTGGATCGTGCGGATTCCAGTCGACCGACTGATCACAGGCGAGAAGCAGGCGCACCGTCTCGGGGTCGTCCAGACCGGCGTTCTTGTCCCGTACCCGCTGCGGCATGACGTGCGGATCCAACGCCTGCATCAGGATCCACGAGTCGCGCTCCAGGAGCACCCTCTGTTCGCTGATCCCAAGACCGCGCATCCGGTCCAGGACGGCGACCACCTCGGGAGGCAGGACGAGCCTTTCGCCGCCGGCCAGTTCGGCGATCCTCCAGCGGTACTCGGTGAGCTGGTCGATCTTGCGCTGCAATGCGGCGTCGATGTCGGTGACGGCCGCGGCGAATTCGGCAGGCTGCGCGTGCAGCAGCGCGTCGATACGGGCCAGCGGCACACCCGCGTCGGCGAGGGTCCTGATCCGGATGAGATCCACGGCCGCCTGCGCGCTGTAGCGGCGGTAGCCGGAGGCATCGCGCTCGGGCTCGGGCAACAGGCCGATGTGGTGGTAGTGGCGAACGGTGCGCACGGTCACCCCGGCGGTCGCCGCGAGTTGGCTGATCGTGAGCACCGTTCTCCTGAAATCTTCGTGAAGGGGTTGGTGCCGAGCTTAGCGGCGGGCCGCCCGGTCGATGACGTCACGGATCGCCTGGACCACGGCATCGGGGCGGTCGAAGCAGAGCCGGTGGTGGACGGTGTCGGAGAGGACGCGTTGTTCGCCGTACGACACCGAGCTCACCAGGGCCGCGTCCATGCGCGTGTGGCCGTCGTGCATCTCGCGCAGCGTCCGCTCCGACGTCAGCGTCTGCTGGGCGGGGTCGGTGCCGACCACGGTGAGGGCGACCACAGGGACGTCGGGAATGTTCGGCCCTGCCCGCAGTTCGGCGGCGAGTTCGGCCAGCTCGGTGCGCTCGGCGATGCCGACCCGGATCCATGTGTCGCTCACCTTGGCCTCGATCAACGCCTGCCCGATGTCCCGCGGGTAGTCCGCGCGCAACTCGGCATACGTCGCGCGCAGGGCCGGGAGCATCTCGTCGAGCTGCTCCTGATCAGGTGCCATCCGCTCGACCGCGGCCAGGCTCGCCTCGGCAGGCATGAAGTCGTCCCAGTCAGGGTGGAAGGCGTCCAGCCAGACGAGACCGGCCACGTCCTGCGGGTACAGCTGCGCGAACCGATGCGCGTAGAAGCCGCCGAGGGAGTGCGGCACCAGGACGTACGGGGCGGGGATGTGCTGGGCGCGCAGCAGCTCACGCAACTCCGTGGCCACCGCTGCGGCGGTGCGCGGCAGCGGGAGGGGATCGCTGTAGCCCGTGCCGCCGCGGTCGTACGCCACGGCGGTGGTGAACCGCGAGACACTCTGCTGAACACCGAAGTAGTCAAGGCCGACCGCACCGGCGCCCGGCAGGAACACCACGGCGGGCCCGCCGCTGCCCGCCCGGTGCACGAAAACGCGGCGGCCGTCGATCTCCTGGAACCCTCCGACCGGCGGGGCGAGCCGAGCAGGGGAAGTGCTGTTGTTCGTCATGCGCCGAGACTCCAACCCTGACGCAGGGTCAGGGTCAACCTCCACTGCCGCTCCGGGGGAACGCGCTATCGGGGGTCGACGCCCGTCATGTCGCACGTCGCGTCCCACAACCGAGCCGCGGCGGAGGCGTCAGTGAGGTGACCCCACACCGGTTCGCGTCGGGGTCTGCCGCGCAGGCCGAAGACGCGCGGTCCCCACAGCTCGCCTCCCCGCACGGCCGGGTCGAGCACGGCACGGACCGCGGGCCACGCACCGGCATGCTTGCCCTGGAGGATGAGGCCGGCCGGCGCCTTGAGGATCAGCGTGCCGGTGGTCCGCACATGGACCGGCGGCCGTGACGGGGTGAGGGAGTCAAGCGCGCCGCCGGGGTGGACCACGACACTGGCCACCGTGCTGCCGGCGGCACGCAGGCGCCGGTCGAGTTCGAGGCCGAAGTACATCTGCGCCAGCTTGGAGCGTCCGTATGTGCGCTTGGGCCGGTAGTCCTCGCGGGACTGCAGGTCGTCCAGGTCCAGCCGCTCGGTCTTCGCCGCGAAGCTGCCCATGGTCACGATCCGGGCCGCGGGCGCTGCCGACAGCAGTGGCATCAGCCAATGAGTCAGCGCGAAGTGCCCCAGGTGGTTCGTGCCGAGCATGAGCTCGTGACCGTCCCCGGTCTCCCTGCGCGGCGGGTCGTCGAGCGCGACACCGGCATTGTGGACGACCGCGTCGAGGCGATCCACGTCCAGTGCTTCCACCGCCGCTTCCAGGGACGAGAGGTCCGCGAGATCCAGCCGGACGGTCCGCACCTGTGCGCCGGGGACGCGGGCGCGGATCGACGCCCTCGCCACGTCGGCCTTCGCGGGATTCCGGCTGCCCAGCACGACGGTGGCCCCTGTGGCGGACAACTGCTCCGCGACGAAGTACCCGATACCGGCGTTGCCGCCGGTGACCAGGAAGATCCGGCCGTCGGCACGAGGCAGCCGTTCGACACTCCAGGGCGGGGTGGGGGACGTGGATGACATGGTGGCGGGTCTCCCTTGCGGTGAACGCGGCTGCCGCTGGGCAGCGGGTCAGCTCGACGCCCTCACATTCCCACCGGTCACCGACACATCGGCTACAGATCACCGTCGGCCTCGCCGAGCGGCCGACATCCCGCCGACGCCGGTCCAGAGCGACTGGATCAGCGCCAGACGGATGTCAGGGCGCCAGGGACTCAGGCCATGCTCGTGGCACCGTCCATCGACTCACGGATGATGTCCGCGTGACCGGAGTGCTGAGCGGTCTCGGTGACGACGTGCATCAGCACCTGGCGGGCCGACCACCGCGCGCCGTCCTCGAACCACGGGGCTTTCGGAAGCGGCCACGAGGCGTCCAAGTCGGGCAGATCGGCGACCAGTTCGTCGGTGCGGCGAGCCACTTCGGCGTAGTCGGCCAGTACGCCCGCCAGCGTCTCGCCCGGCAGCATCCGGAACTCGCCGCCGCGCTGGGCCCAGTCGGCCTCGGTCATGGATGTGAAGTCCTGCATGGCCGAAGGGCCGTTCAGGATGAAGTCCGTCCAGGATCGCTCGACCCCGGTGACGTGCTTGATCAGACCGCCGATGCACAGCTCGCTCGCGGTGGTCCGCAGGCCGGCCTGCTCGTCCGTGAGGTCACGGGTGGTGAAGCGCAGGAAGTGCCGGTGCTTGCCCAGCGTCTGCAGCCATTCGGCGCGCTCGCCGGTGACGTCCGGGCCCTCGGCCAGGTCGCGGGTGGTCAGCTCGTTCGCAGTCATGGTCTCCGCCTTCCGGTGTTCCTGCTCCGTCGTACAAGGAAGACGCTATGCGTCGTATAGGTCAGATCCTGTCCTAGATGAAGGAACGCTTCTCGTCGCTTCTCGTCGCTTCTCGTCACATCCGTTGCCCGTGTGACCCAGATGGTTCTACGCTCACCCGGTCCACATGGCGAACGACGTTCACATCCATGACTCATCCGTGACTGGAGTGTGTGATGCGCGCAAGATCCCGGGTACGGTTCGGCGCCTTGCTCACCGCGGTGGCGGCCCTCGCCTCCGTTCTGATGCCGGCCGCGAACGCCACCGCCCGTGAGGGCGCCCCGCGAACCGCTGTGCTCGACGGCAGCCGGCTCCAGCAGACCAAGCTCCGCCTGGACCACGGAGATCCCGAACTGAAGCGTTCCGTAAGGGACTTGACGGCCCGTGCCGACGGCTGGCTCGACCAGGGGCCCTGGACGGTCGTAGACAAGCCGAAGCCCGCGCCCGGCGGCGACGTGCACGACTATCTGAGCCAGGCGCCCTACTGGTGGCCCACGCAGACACCGACCGCGGACAATCCCTGGGGCTGCCCGTACGAACAGCGGGACGGGCAGCGCAATCCCGAGGTCGACACCGGGACCGACCGCCAGGACGTGGAGAAGGTCTTCGACTCGACGTACGACCTGACGCTCGCCTGGTACTACACGGGCAAGAAGAAATACGCCGAGAAGGCCGCATCGGTCCTGCGCACCTGGTTCCTGGACCCGGCGACCAGGATGAACCCGAACCTGGACCACGCGCAGTTCATCCCCTGCAAATACGACGGCCGGGCCATCGGCATCATCGACTTCTCGCAGTCGTACACGAGCGTCGTGGACGCGATCGCGGTCCTCGGCACGGGCGCACCCGGCTGGTCGAAGGGCGACCGCTCCGCGATGGGGAAGTGGAACAAGGACTTCCTTGGCTGGCTCGTCGACAGCGACTTCGGCAAGCAGGAGAGCGCCGCGCAGAACAACCACGGCACGTTCTACGACCTGCAGGTCGCCGCCCTCGCCTATTCCACCGGCGACACGGCCCTGGCCCGCCGCACCGTCCTCGATGCCCGTGCCCGACGCATCGACCCCCAGATCGCGGGCGACGGAAGCCAGCCGCAGGAGCTCGCCCGGACGCGGAGCTGGCACTACTCGACCTTCGACCTCGTCGCCTACACCCGGCTCGCCGCGATCGGCCGGAACGTGGGCGTGGACCTCTGGTCGCACCAGGGACCCGACGGACAGAGCCTGTTCAAGGCCGTCGACTACCTCCTGCCCGCGGCCACGGGTGCGGCGAAGTGGCCGCATCCCGAGCTGGAGTTCCACCGGTTCGCGGCGAGCGACGTCGTGCACGCGGCGGCCGACGCCGGGGGCGCCGCCGCACGCAAGGCGGTCCCGAAGCTGGAGAGGCCGCCCGGCGGGGACCTGTGGGCGCTGCGCCCCGCGGCCGAGCAACTGGACTCGATCGCGGGCTGAGCGGCGGATCCCCCGGTTGGCGCGGGGGTTACCCCTACCTGGAGCTGGGCGGTTAGCGGGATCGTCCCGGAAGGTCAGCGACGGAAATGCTGGGTCCGGCAAAGATCGCTGGTTTCCCCATGATTCCGTAGGAGTTGGCTCGTGCGTGAGCAGGTATGGCAGACGTCTCGTACATCCGGGCGGCAGCGGGGCGGTCGACGCGGAGCCGTGCCGGCCGCGGCCGCCGTGGTCGTCGGCGTCATGACGATGGGCGCCCTTTCGCCGACCGCGGCGTCCGCCTCCGCCGGGCACGACCCCGTCCGGCAGGGCCTGAACGCGCTGGTGCACTCCGACGGAGTGCCCGCCGCGCTGGCGAGCGTCAAGGAGCGTGACGGCCGCACCCGCACCTACACCGCGGGGGTCGGCGACCTGGCCACCGGTGCGAAGGTGCCCAGGGACGGTCAGGTGCGGATCGGCAGCAACACCAAGACGTTCACCGCGGTGCTCGTGCTGCAACTGGTGGGGGAAGGGAAGATCGACCTGGACACGTCGATCGACACCTATCTGCCGGGTCTCGTACGCGGAGAGGGGATCGACGGAAGCCGCATCTCCGTCCGCCACCTCCTGCAGCACACCAGCGGACTTCCCAACTACGTCAACTACCTCGGCGAGGACATCCGGCACTACGAACCCCGCCAGCTCCTCGACATGGCGCTGCAGCACAAAGCCCGCTTCGACCCCGGGAAGAAGTGGGAGTACAGCAACACGAACTACGTGCTTGCGGGCCTGCTCGTCGAGAAGATCACCGGCCGCACCCTCGCCGAAGAGCTGGACCGGCGCATCATCGAACCCATCGGGCTGCGCCACACCTACTTCCCGGCCCCCGGTGACGTGACCATCCGAGAGCCCCACCCCAAGGGCTACTACCAGGAAGCGGCGGGCGCGCCGCTGCGTGACGGCACGGAGCTCGACCCTTCCTGGGGATGGGCCGCAGGCCAGATGATCTCCACCAACACCGACCTCAACCGCTTCTTCACCGCGCTCCTTTCCGGCCGCCTCCTGCCCAAGGCCCAGCTCGACGAGATGCGCACCACCGTCCCCGCCGGAGAGCCGTTCGCCTCGGGCGCCGGCTACGGACTGGGGCTCGTGAGTACGCCGCTGTCGTGCGGCGGTGTCTACTGGGGCCACGGCGGCAGCACCACGGGCTACGAGACCCGGGGCGGCGTCACCGGCAAGGGGCGCACCGCCAACGTCGCGGTGACCGTACAGCCGAGCGACAAGGGCACCATGAAGCGCGTCGAGAAGGTCGTGGACGAGGCCCTCTGCCGCTGAACCACGCCTCCGCTCCCCTCCCGTACCGCCGGTCACGTCGGCGGTACGGGAGGGGAGAGGGAGATCCGTCGCACCTCCGCACACCTCTTGAGTTGCCCGCAATGCTCGACCTAGGCTTGCCGGGTCGTGAATGAAACGTTTCATTTACGTTGTGGGCACTCGAATTCATCATCCAAGGGACGTGTGATGAGCGAAGAGCGTGAGACGAGGCGCGGCAGTGCGTGGAACCGCCGGGCCTTTCTGAGGACTTCCGCGGCCGGTGCCGGAGTGGGCGTCATCGGGCTGGGCCAGGGCGTGGACGCAGCCGCCGCGGCGGATCGAGGGGACAAGGGGGAGGGGGCTGGGAAACTGAGAATCGAGCGCACCACCGTCGAGTACGCGACGACCCTCCTCGGTACGGACACAGCCGAGCCGAGGCTGAGTTGGGAACTGTCGGCACCGGGCCATGGCGCCCGGCAGGGCGCGTATCAGATCAGGGTCTGGCTCGGCTCGGGGGAGAAGAGCACCAAGGCGGTGTGGGACTCCGGCCGCGTCGCCTCCTCGCGGACTCTCGGAGTCCCGTACGGCGGGCCCGCGTTGAAGCCCCGTACGCGCTACCACTGGCAGGTGCGGGTCTGGGACGCCGACGGACGGGCCTCCGCCTGGAGCACCCCTCGCTGGTGGGAGACCGCGCTGGCGAAGGACGGCTGGCAGGGGCACTGGATCGGCGCGGAAGCCGCGCCGAAGCCACCCGGCTTCGAGGGAGCTTCCTGGATCTGGTCGCCGGGCTCCACCGCGCAGGACGCCCCGGCGGGCGCGAGGTGGTTCCGTGGCGTGCTCGAACTGCCCGAGGGCGTCGAGATATCCGCTGCGCAGGTCGTGGCCACCGCCGACGACGACTTCACCCTCCACCTGGACGGCGAGGAAGTGCTGCACGCCCCGGAGCAGACCGACGGCTGGCGCACCGCTCGTCTTGCCGATGTGACCGAGCGCGTACGAGGTGCGGGCCGGCGCGTGGTGATCGCCGCTCGCGCGACGAACCGCGGCAGCGCTGCGGTCAACCCCGGTGGCCTGCTCGTGCGGCTGCTGGTGCGATCCGGCGGCGGCGACCACGAGTTGGCCACCGGGGCGGGGTGGCGATGCGCGGAGTCGGAGCAGGAGGGCTGGCAGCGAGCCGACTTCGACGACAGCGGGTGGCCCGAGGCGGAGGTGCTCGCGCCGTTCGGCGAGGGCCCCTGGGGCAGTGACGCCCAGGTCCCCGCGGCCGAGCAGCCCGCGCCGCTGCTGCGCCGGGAGTTCACCGTACGCAAGTCCGTGACGCGCGCTCGCCTCTACATCAGTGGTCTCGCCTACTACGAGGCCCACATCAACGGCCGCCGGATCGGCAGCCAAGTGCTCGACCCGGGCTTCACGGACTACGAGCAGACGGTCTTCTACGCCGTGCACGACGTGACGGACCAGATCCGCAGGGGCTCCAATGCCGTCGGTGTCACGCTCGGCCGCGGCTTCTACGGCATGACGACGCCCAACGTATGGAACTGGCACAAGCCGCCGTGGCACGGGGAACCCCAACTCATCGGCCAGTTGGAGATCGAGCACCCGGACGGCTCCCGCACCACCGTCGCCACCGACGGCTCATGGCGGATCGCGGAGGGCCCGACCCGGACCAACTCCCTCTACGCGGGGGAGACCTACGACGCCCGCGAGCACCAGAAGGGCTGGACCGAGCCGGGGTTCGACGACCGCGACTGGCGGCGGCCCGTGCGGCAGGACCCGCCGAAGGGAGCGCTGCGCGCGCAGCCCCACGACGCGATCGAGGCCATCGACACCGTGCGGCCGGTGGCGGTGAAGGCGCACGGCGACGACTGGATCGTCGACATGGGGCGCACCCTGGCGGGGTGGACGCGGCTGCGCGTGCGGGCCGACGCCGGTACGACGGTCCGGCTCGCGCACGGCGAGAAACTCAAGGACGACGGAAGCGTGCACGCCGAGACGGGGCACGTGCCCGGCCGTTTCCAGACCGACGAGTACATCTGCGCGGGTGGCGGGGCCGACGAGGTGTGGGAGCCCCGCTTCTCGTACAAGGGCTTCCGCTATGTGCAGATCAGCGGGCTGCCCGGCAAGCCCGATCCGGACGACGTGACCGGCGTCGTGGTCCACACTCCCGTCGACGACACCGGCACCTTCAGGTGCTCCGAGCCCTTCTACGAGCGGCTCGAACAGGCCATGCGGCGCACGATCCAGAACAACCTGCACGGCATCCCCACCGACACACCGATGTACGAGAAGAACGGCTGGACCGGTGACGCGCAGGTCGGCGCGCCCGTCATGATGTACGCCCTCGGCATGCACCGGTTCCTGGGCAAGTGGCTGGGTGACCTGCGGGACAGCCAGAACAAGGACGGCCAGCTGCCGGTGATCGTGCCGAGCGGAGGCTGGGGGTACGGGGACCTGGGGCCGTCTCCGGAGTGGACCACGGTCTATCCCTTCCTGGTGCGCGAGATGTACCGGGTCTACGGCGACGAGCGCGTCATCGGGGAGCATCTGCCCGCCCTGGTCCGGTACTTGGACTGGGAGATCGACCGCTTGAAGGACGGCCTGGCGGTGACCGCGCTCGGCGACTATCTGTCGCCCGGCTACGGAGGCAACCCGCCCGAGGACACCCGGCTGACCGCGACCGCCTATCTGCACCGGGCGCTCACCGACACCGCCGAGATGGCGCGCATCGCGGGTGACAACGATGTCCACCGGCGCTTCCTGAACACCGCCGAGGAGATGAAGAAGAGCCTCAACGCGACGTTCCTCGCCCCCGACGGCCACTACCGCACGGCCAAGGACCCCGAATACCGGCAGACCAACAACTGCATTCCGCTGGCCTTCGGGCTCGTTCCGCCCGGCGCTCGGGCGAGCGTCACGGCGTCGCTCCTCGCGGACATCGAGAAGCGGGGCAACCACCTCAACACCGGCTGCCTCGGCACCAGTGTGCTGCTCCGTTGCCTGAGCGCGCAGGGCCACTCAGACGTGGCCCACGCCATCGCCACCCAGCGGACCTACCCGAGTTGGGGCCACTGGTTCGACAACGGTGCCGACACCATGTGGGAGATGTGGCCGCTCGACTCACGCTCCCGCGACCACTACTTCCAGGGAACCGTGGTGCAGTGGCTCTACGAGAACGTGGCGGGGCTGCGTCCCGGCGACGAGGGGTACCGCACCTTCACCGTGCGGCCCGACGCGCGCACGGGTGTCACCTGGGCGCGCACCGAGTTCCACACCGTGCGGGGCCCCGCCGAGGTGTCCTGGTCGCGCGTCGAGCAGACCGTGCGCCTCACGGTGCGGGTGCCGGTGGGCGCGACGGCGGAGATCCATGTCCCCGCCGCGTCACGCAAGGAGGTGCGGGCGCCGCAGGGTGCTGAGTTCGTGCGCACCGAACCGGGCTACGCGGTGTACCGGGCCCCGCATGGCACGTGGGGGTTCAGCGGGCGTCCCTGAAGTCCTCAGCTCCTGAAGTCCGCAGCTTCTGAAGTGCTGAAGTACTGAAGTGCTGCAAACCTCCGCCCCGGCGCTCGGCCCGCCGGGGCGGGAGACGGGCCAGTCAGCTGAGCGGCTGTGGAGGGCACCGGCGGTGTCGAACGCGGTGCACCAGGCCGCTTCTGACGGTCCCAAACCTCATCGCCCCAAGGGGCCCCGGACGGCGTACGAGCCCCGGTGAGCGCCCACCGGGCCCTCCTGATCTTCGCCCTGCGCTCTCGGAGAAGTCGGGATAACTTATCCCCATTTCTACCGATTAATGCCCTGCAGTGTGTAGGGGGAAGGCAGGCGATGGCCAAGACCTTGAGCGTCCCGCTCGCCGGAATGGAGTACCGCGGCCCGATGCCGGCCGTGCGTGCCCCGCGACGCACCGGAGGGCAGGGCTGGCTGGCCGCCGTGGCGGTGGCTTTCACGCTGGCCCAACTGGTCCTCGTACGGCCCGACATGGGGCTCGGCTGGGATGAGGCGGTGTACGTCAGCCAGGTGAGCGGCCACGCTCCCGCCGCGTTCTTCAGCGCACCTCGTTCCCGCGGGATCTCCCTGCTGGTCGCGCCGATCGCCTCGTGGTCGTCGTCCACCGAACTCCTGCGGGTCTATCTGGCCCTGCTGTCCGGTCTCGGCCTCTTCCTGGCGCTGCGCGCCTGGCGCGGCCTGTTCCCCGTACGGGTGACGGCCCTCGCCGGCGCTCTGTTCGCGACGCTCTGGGTGACCGTGTTCTACGGCCCGGAGGTCATGCCCAACTACTGGGTCGCGATCGGTGCCCTGGCGGGTGTCGGGTGCTTCCTGCGGGTCCAGGCGGACCGCCGCGACCGGGCGGCGCTGTGGGGCGCGGGCGCGAGCGCGGCCCTGATGGCGTGGATGCGGCCCACCGACACCGTCTGGGTGGTCCTTCCGCTCCTGGTCCTGCTGGTGTGCGCCCACCGGTGGCGGCGGCCGCGGTTGCTGGCGGCGCTCGTCGTGGGTCTTGGGACAGGGGCGGTCGGGTGGGTCGTCGAGGCGTACGTCAGTTTCGGCGGTCTGGGCGCACGCCTGGCCGACGCCTCGCGGATCCAGGGCGGCCTCGGCTGGAACATCGCCGTCCTCGATCAGCTCCGCAGCCTGCGCGGCCAGACGCTGTGCCGCCCGTGCACCGCTTCGGTCCCGGCGCCGGAGCTGATCGCGTGGTGGTTCGCCCTGCCGCTGCTCGCCGCACTGGGTCTCGTGGTCGCGGTCAGGGCCCGGCGCACCGCGGGCACGCTGCTGCCGCTGGCCTGTGCCACGACGGCGGGCATCCCGTACCTGTTCATGATCGGATACGCCGCGCCGCGCTTCCTGCTGCCGTTCTACGCCCTGCTGGCCATCCCGGTCGCCGACGCCCTCGTCCATCTGGTCACCACGCCTCGCCGGGCCTGGCGACCGGTGGCCGCGACGCTGGTGGCGCTGGCACTCGCCGGGCATGTTGCCGTGCAGTACGCGGTCCTGGAGGACGCCGTGGGCCGCTCCGCCGCCGGCCGCAAGGACTGGGCCCGCACGGCGTCCGAGCTGCACCGTCTCGGTGTACGGCCGCCGTGCGTGGTGACCGGGCTCGAGGCCCTGCCGATCGCCTTCTACGCCGGGTGTTCCTCCGCCCAGACGCAGGGGCACAACGCCAGCACGACCCGGGCGGACCTCCTGCGGACCGCGGAGCGGACGCCGACGGCCACGCTCGCCACGGCGAAGGACGGGCCCCCGGAGTACGCGCGCGGCTGGCCGTCCCACCCGTTCGGCGATCTGCGCATCCATGTGGCCCCCGCGACGAGGGCGGGAAACCAGCGATGACCGGATGACCCTCCCGTCGGGCGTCCGCATGCGGTGGTTGGTCCCCGTACGCACCGTGGATGGACAGCGGGACAAAAGGTGTCCATACGAGTGTTTTGCGGGCGAGTGAACGGAGAGCAGTCCCGACACACCGCCCTCTGCACGCGAAACGATCAGTACAAGGAGTCACCGTGACCGCAGTACCCGCCATCACCCTCAACAACGCCGTGCAGATCCCCCAGCTCGGCTTCGGCACCTACCAGATCGAGCCGGAGGAAACCCGGGAGACGACGCTGGCCGCGCTGGAAGCCGGCTACCGGCACATCGACACGGCACAGATGTACGGCAACGAGAAGGAGGTCGGCCAGGCGGTCCGCGACTCCGGTCTCGACCGCGCCGACATCTTCGTGACCAGCAAGCTCAACAACGGCGCCCATGAGCACGACGACGCACTCAAGGCGTTCGACCGCACCTTGGAGGACCTCGGCCTCGACCACCTGGACCTCTTCCTCATCCACTGGCCGCTGCCCGGCAAGGGCGACTTCGTGGAGACGTGGAAGGCCCTGGAGGAGATCTACCGCTCGGGCCGGTCCAAGGCCATCGGGGTCTCCAACTTCCAGCCCCACCACCTGCGCCGGCTGCTGCAGGGCAGCGACGTGGTGCCCGCGGTCAACCAGATCGAGGTGCACCCCTACCTCACCCAGGACGACGTCAGGGCCTTCGGTGCCGAGCACGACATCGCCACCGAGGCCTGGTCGCCCATCGC
The DNA here is from genome assembly GCF_056434405.1 of Streptomyces sp. NPDC044044. NCBI lineage: Bacteria > Bacillati > Actinomycetota > Actinomycetes > Kitasatosporales > Streptomycetaceae > Streptomyces > Streptomyces sp. NPDC044044. The sequence goes on from NZ_JBWKFG010000008.1 coordinate 611,968, forward strand.
GCAGGGCAAGGTGCTCGACGACCCGACCATCAACCGCATCGCGCAGCGGGTGGGTAAGTCGCCCGCCCAGGTGACGCTGCGCTGGCACATCCAGCGGGGCGACATCGTCTTCCCCAAGTCGGTGACCCAAAAGCGCATCGAGGAGAACTTCGACCTCTTCGACTTCGAGCTCAGCGAGGGCGACATCGGTGAGATCTCCGCACTGAACCGCGACGAGCGGACCGGCCCCGACCCGGAACGCTTCAACGGCTGAGGACCGACCGCCGCATCCCGTCCCAGCCCGCTCAGCCCGTCTTCGGGAAGGCCTGTTCGGTCCAGATGGTCTTGCCGGAGCGGGTGTAGCGCGTTCCCCACCTCTGGACGAGCTGGGCGACGATGAACAGGCCGCGCCCGCCTTCGTCGTCGTCGCCGCTGTGGCGCAGGTGCGGTGACGTGTGGCCCCTGTCCGCGACCTCGCACAGGAGGGTGCGGTCACGGATGAGGCGTACTTGGATCGGCCCTTCGGCGTACCTGACCGCGTTGGTCACCAGCTCGCTGACGACCAGCTCGGTCGCGAACGCCAGTTCCTCGAGGCCCCAGCGGTGCAGCTGCTCGGTGGCCAGGTCCCGGGCCTGGCCCGCGGCGACCGGTTCCGGGGGCAGCTCCCATTCGGCGACCTGCGAAGCGTCGAGTTCGCGGGTACGGACGAGCAGCAGGGCGGTGTCGTCGGCCGTCGAGCCGCCCGGCAGCAGCTGCGCCACGGCCCGGTCGCACAGCTCTTCGAGCGACGCGTGCTGTTCGCTGAGTACACGTCCCAGGATGTCGAGTCCGTGATCGATGTCGCGGTCGCGTGCCTCGACGAGGCCGTCGGTGAACAGAGCGAGCAGGCTGCCCACCGGCAGTTCGATCTCCATCGACTCGAACGGCAGGCCGCCGAGGCCGAGCGGCGGTCCTGCCGGCAGGTCCGGGAAGGACAGCAGGCCGTCCGGGTCGACGACCGCGGGCGGCAGATGCCCGGCCCTGGCCATGACGCAGCGCCGCGAGACCGGGTCGTAGACCGCGTAGAGACAGGTCGCCCCGGTGGTCACATCGGTGTAGGTGCCGTCGGGTGTTCCCGGCTCGCTGCGCTGCTCCTCCGCCGACTGCGCCACCAGATCGTCGAGCCGGGAGAGCAGCTCGACGGGGTCCAGGTCCATCTGGGCGAACGCGCGCACGGTCGTCCGCAGCCGTCCCATGGTGGCGGCCGCCTGCAGACCATGGCCGACCACGTCCCCGACCACGAGCCCGACCCGGGTTCCGGACAGCGGGATGACGTCGAACCAGTCACCGCCGACGCCTGTCACATCGTCCGTGGGCAGGTAGCGGAAGGCCAGGTCGACCGCCGACTGCTCCGGCACGTGCTGCGGGAGCAACTGGCGCTGGAGGGCCAGGGACGCGGTGCGCTCACGGGTGAAGCGGCGGGCGTTGTCGATGGACACGGCCGTACGGGCGACCAGCTCGTCGGCCAGTGCCACCTCGCCGCTGTCGAAGGTGGCCGAACCCGACCCGGGCCCGCGAAGGAACGTGACGAGCCCCAGCGTGCTGTTCCCGGCCCGCAACGGCACGACCAGCGCCGTGTCGTCGAGCACGAGCCCGCCCGACGAGAGGCAGCGATGCTGCGGCGAACCAGGCGGGTACTCGACGGGAGGGTGGTCCACGGGGGGACGGGGAGCGGCGCGCCCGCGATCGGCGGGCCCGCAGCGCGAAGGCCGCTCTCCCGGCTCCGCCCGGCCGGTTTGGTCGGCCGAGCAGCGGGCGACCCGCACCAGGGAGGTCGCCGCCGCGCCGCTGGTGGAAGGCACCTCGCCCTCCAGGACCGCCTGGGCGAGATCGACCGTCACCGTGGTGGCGAACTCCGGTACGGCGACCTCGGTGATCTTCTCGGCAGTGACGCTCACATCGAGGGCGGCCCCGATTCCGCGGCCTGCTTCGACGAGCAGGGCAAGCCGCCGCTGGGCCTTGTAGCGGTCGGAGATGTCGAAGGCGTCCTCGCAGACGCCGATGACGTGTCCGTCGGCGTCCTGGAGCCGGTAGTAGGCACAGGACCAGAGGTGGTCCGTCTCCGGGTCGCTGGGCGGCCGGCCCTGGAAGTGGAGGTCCAGAAATGGTTCTCCGGTGTCCATCACATGACGCATGACCGCTTCGAGCGTGGGCGGGTGCCCCTTGGTCACGAATTTTCCCTCGGAGTACAGCTGGTCCGCACGAAGGCCCCGGAACTCGGCGAAGGGCCGTCCGATCTCCCGTTCGTACGCCGCGTTGCACCAGGTCAGGCGCAGGTCGGTGTCGTAGATGCCCAGGCCGACGGGCGACTGGGTGGCAAGGCCGTGCAACAGGGCAAGCTGGGACTCCCACATCCGGAGGTCCTTCAGCTCCGTCGCGACGATGACGCGCGCCGCCGTGCCGGAGCCCGGCAGGGGGCACTCCGCGGTGGCGACGATCAGCTCACGCCCGTCCCGGTGCAGGGCGACGCGGATCTCGTTTCCCTGGAACCGGGGCGCGATCGGGAGAACAGGGGGCGTCGGCCCGGGTGCCAGGAAGGCGGCCAGGGACCGGCCGACGACCTCCTGCGACTGATGTCCGAGGAGGCGCTCCGCCGCGGGGCTCCACCCGATGACCGTGTCCTGGGCGTCGACGACCACCGTGGCCGCCCTGGTGACGTCGAGGGGCCCACGAAAGTCAGCGCTCTGCTCCGCGTTCGATGCCGTCATGGCGACACACCAGCCCCGTTCATCCCCTACAGAATCCGCCGTCCCGGGGGCGGGCACAACCGCTGTGCGCCCACCGGCCGGCCGGTCCGCCCCCACCTAGGGAGCCAGTGTCTCCGAAGGGTGAGGTTCTGCCCGTATTCCCCTCACGACCACGGTGATGACGCAGAACGCGATGAGTGTCTCGGCCCAGAGGAAGGCGATGTGGTCGAGCAGCGAACCGATGGGCGGTGCGCCGGGCGCGGTGTTGCGGAAGGCGGCGAGGGCGAAGAGGGTGGCCGCCATCCAGCCGAGGGCAGGCCAGGTGAGGCCTTTGCGCCGGCTGACGAGGAACCACGCGCCGATGAGTACGGCGATGGCGAGCGCCCACATGGCGGCCATCATGAACACGGTGAAGATCAGGACGCTGGTGGAGCGCGTGAGGTCGGCGGCGAACACCGCGACACCGTCCGCCTCGACGCGTCGACCTGGGCCGAGAACAGCGCGTCGTTGTTGGACAGCGTCATGCGGACGGGAACGGTCTCGCCCCCTCCGTAAGGGTGACGGGTACGTCCACGGTCGCGATCCGGCTGTGGGCCGGGAAGGTGAGATCACTGCGGATCGATGACGAGGTCTGCAGGGTGAGGGTCTCCACCGGGTAGATGCCTCCCGCCTCGCCCAGGTGTCCGCGCGGGGTGACCAGGACTCGCAGGACGAGCTCGCGACTCGCGGCGTCGACCCGCTGGACGGACGCCTCGATGTCCACCCGGTCGCGGACCGACGCGCCCGCCCGGTACCGGGTGTCCAAGGCATGGCGCTCACCGAACTGGAGCCAGACCCCGACGGCCGCGGCCACGGCCACGGCGAGCAGGACGAGACCCGCGAGCAGCGGTCTGCCGCGGGACGGGGGGAGGCGTCGCATCATGGCCGCAGTCGCTCTCGGGGCGGGCCGGATCAGTCGACCGGCTTGCCCGGCTCGTCGTGGGTGGAGCAGTGGATGCCGCCGCCCCCGGAAGCGATGGTGTCGATCTGGATGGGCACGATGTCGCGCTTGGGGAAGTGCTCCTGCAGGATGCTCCGGGCGCGCTTGTCGGCCTTCCGGTCGCCGAACTTGGGCATGAACACGGAGTCGTTGGCGACGTAGAAGTTGGCGTAGGTCGACACGAAGTCGTCGCCCTCGCCGGTGATCTCGTACAGGTCGGGCTGCGGCAGATCGATGATCTCGAGGGATCGGCCCCTGGCGTCCTTCGCCTTGCTCAGTACGGATTTCGCCTGGTCGGCCGCGCGTGACCAGGAGTCGGCGGGGGTGTCGGGGTGCGCCCTGTCCAGGAGCACCACACCGGGGGCCGTGAAGCGGACGAGGCTGTCCACGTGGGCGTCGGTGATGTCCTGGCCGCGGACGCCGGCCAGCCAGATGACCTTCTTGATGCCCAGGGTCCGCTTGAGCTCGTCCTCGATCTGGTCCTGGCTCTTTCCGCGGTTGCGGTTGTCGTTGACGATCGAGCTCTCGGTGATGAGGAGCGTGCCCTCGCCGTCGGTCTCGAAGGAGCCTCCCTCGGCGACCAGGGGGGCCTTCCTTCGGGGGATGTCGTACTCCGCCAGGAGGGTGCGGCCCACCCGGCCGTCGTTCGTGTGCTCCTGCTTGTTGCCCCAGCCGTTGAAGCTGAAGTCGACGCCGACGACGTCACCGTCCTGCTCCACGAACACCGGCACGGTGTCGCGGGCCCACAGGTCGTCGACGGCCAGCGGGATGACCTCGACGTCGCGCCCGCAGGCCTTCTGGGCGGCGGCCTGCTGGTCGGGCCTTGCCATCATCACGACGTACTCGTACTCCGCGATGGTGCGGGCGATCCGTGCGATGTCCTTGCGTACGTAGGGGAGGTCCTCCGCCCACACCGACTCCAGGGCGGGCCAGGACATGAAGGTGCGCGCGTGGCTCTCCCACTCGGCACCCATGCGCAACCCCTTGGCCGCTGTCTCCTCGTCACCGGCGGTGCTTGCGGCCCCCGCCAGCTCGTCGCCGGGGCCGCAAGCCGATGCGCCAAGGACCACGGCGCCGATTCCGGCGAACGCGCGGAGCGCTGAGCGACGGGGGGGGAGGGAGAGAGACACGGTGGGTTCCGATCATCGTGATGGGGATCAAGCTATCCGTCGGCACGGCGGGACGCTCGACGAGCGGGGCGTGGACGGGCGTGACACGTGAAGGGCGCGATACGGACGGAGCCGCTCGCTGTCCCGACTCTGACACGAACTGAAAATTCAGTCAAAGAGAGCGACGGTGCTCCGCAGATGCGCCAGCTCCACCGCGATGGCCTCCCGCATGAGCTCGCGGGCGTGAGCCAGGGACAGGACCGAGCTGAGCCACCGCATGCTGAGGCCCTCCAGTACGGCGGTGAGCCGCTCGGCGGACGCGGTGAGGGCGTCGGCGGGCGCGGTCCGGTGGATGCGCCCGAGGCTCTCGGTGAGTTCACCGATCCAGATCAGGCGGGCATCGGCCAGCGCTTCCCGGAGGTCCGGGTCGAAGACCGCGGTGGCGCGCAGCTCGCCCCACGCCGTGCTGTTCTCGCGTACCTCGGGCCGGTCCTGGAACTCCAGCAGGAGGGAACGCTCCAGCTCCTGCCGGGCGGTGCGGCCGGAGGTACCGTCCTTGGCGCGTCCGGTGCCTTCGGCATCGGTGTGCCCGGCGGTGTAGCGCTCCGCGCGATCGCTGATGAACTCCATGGTCCGGCGCAGGATGCCCGCGCGATCCGTGAAGTGGTAGTAGACGAGCGCCGTGGACACGCCCGCATCGGCGGCTATCTCCGACACCCGCAGCCCGCGGACCCCGCGCCGGGCGATCACCCTGGCCGCCGCCTCCAGGATGGTTCTCCTGCGGTCAGCCCTCACGTCGTTCCTCCTCGCGCAGCGGCCGGTGGCCGTCTCGTCCGGCCTGCATTGACTGAAACTTTAGTTAGCGGCACGATCATCCCTCAGGCGGCCCCTGGCCGTCGCGCTGACCGCGTGCGGGTGCGCGTGCGGAAACCGACCTGCCCCGCACCTTGGCCCCCCTCGCCGAAAGAGCCATCCCATGTCCACTCACCCTTCCGGGGCGCAGTCCGCCCGCGTCCCCTCCCTGGTGCCCACGGACCTTGCCGACCTGCTGCGTCGCTGCCTGGCCAAGCACCCCGGAGACCGGCCGGCCCCGAGCGAGTTGATCGACGCCGTGCGCGCCCATCCCGCTGTGGTTCATCGACTTCGGCATCGCCCGAGCGGCCGACGCCACCGTCACGGTGGTCATGAGCGGCCATCGGGAGGGCCGCTGACCCGGGGCCGTGCGGTGGGCCTGCCGTGCGGTTCGGCTGTCGGCCGACCGAGATCAACGGGCCGGGTACGGCCCGGTAGGGTTTCGATTCATGGCGCCTCGCTCTACTCAGATCCTTGAAGCGGCCGCACGGCTGATCGCCCGTCGCGGGGTCCGCGGCCTGCGCGTCGAGGAGCTCGCCGCCGAGGCGGGTGTCTCCACGGGGTTGATCTACTACCACTTCAAGGACCGCACGGGAATCCTGCGCCAGACGCTGGAGTTCATCAACGACCGTGCCGAGCGCTACACCACCGGCGACGCTTCGGACGCCGAGCCGCTCGCTCCGCGCGACGAGCTGGAGGAGATCCTCCTCCTGGAGCTCCAGGACACCCCGGTCGTCAGGGAGAACAGCTCGGCCTGGGGCGAGTTGCGCGCCAGTGCCGTCTTCGACGAAGTGCTGCGGGACGATCTCGCCAGGGCCACCCTGGTGTGGGTGCAGGAGGTGGCGGCCCTGCTCGGGCAGGTGCAGCCGACGGCCCCGGCGCCCGCCCTGGCCGCGGCCGGCGAGCGCCTCACCGCCCTGCTCGAAGGGCTCAGCATGCGCTGGCTCAGCGGCGGACTGCAGATCGACCACGCGCGTGACCTGATGCGCGGAGCCATCAACGCCGAGCTGGCGCTCCTGCGGGAGAAGTAGGTCCGGCTGCCGCGGGACGCTTCCTGCCGCACCCCTGCCGCACTCCTTCCGCCTGCTGTTCCCTCCTCTCTCGACCCGTTCTTTCCTCACGCCCGGACTCTTGACTGAAAATTCAGTCAATGCCACAGTGAGGGCGCTGCCCGCCTCCGCCACCGAGCGTCGAGGCGCCGCCGAACTTCCCGGAGCGAGGAATTGAGCCCATGCCGCTGACTCCCACCGAACGTGACCGGCTGCTGCTGTTCACCGCCGCCGAACTCGCGCGGTCCCGCCATGCGCGGGGCCTGAGGCTCAACGTCCCCGAGGCCACCGCGGTGATCGCCGACACCGTCTGCGAGGCGGCGCGGGACGGTCTGCGCCTGGCCGCGGCCGTCGAGCGCGGTCGTACCGTGCTGGGCCCCGACGACGTCCTGCCGGGCGTCGGCGACGTGGTCACCGAGATCCAGGTCGAGGCCGTCTTCGACGACGGCACGCGACTGGCCGTCGTCAGCGACCCGTTCGGCGCATGGGCGCGGCGCGACGACGCCCCCGGCGCCGTACTCCCGGTGTCGCAGGACATGACCACTCCCGAACCGACCGAGGCGATGACCGTACGCAACACCGCGTCCGTGCCGGTCAGCGTCACGTCCCACTTCCACTTCTTCGAGGCCAATCCCCGGCTCGACTTCGACCGCTCGGCTGCCTATGGCATGCGGCTCGCGGTTCCTGCGGGCTCCTCCGTGCGCTTCGGCCCCGGCGAGAGCGTCGAGGTCGGGCTCGTGCCGATCGGCGGCGCCCGCATCGCGATCGGCTTCGCAGGCCTCGTGGACGGGCCGCTCGACGCCCCGGGCGCACGGCAAGCGGCGCTGCACAGGGCGGCGTCCTGCGGCTACTTGGGTGCCGACGCCGTCGGAGATCCGGAAGGAACGAAAGCATGAGCAGACCCAGCAGGCACAGCGATCACTGCGCGCCGGGCAGTCGGCACATCGACGCGCACGAGTACGCCACGGTGCACGGCCCGCAGGTCGGCGACCGGGTCAGGCTCGGGGACTCGGGCCTGGTGGTCCGGGTGGAGTCCGACTCGCAGATGTACGGCGAGGAGTTCCTGGCCGGGTTCGGCAAGACGGCCCGTGACGGGCTGCATCTGAAGGCCGCCGCCGTCCGTGAGACCTGTGACGTGGTGATCAGCAACGTGCTGGTGATCGACGCCGTGCAGGGCATCCGCAAGGTGTCCGTCGGGATCAGGGAAGGCCGCATCCACGCCATAGGGCGGGCCGGGAACCCCGACACCCTCGACGGCGTCCACGTCGTCGTCGGCACGGGGACGACGATCATCTCCGGTGAAGGGCTGATAGCGACCGCGGGCGCCATCGACACGCATGTCCATCTGCTCTCGCCACGCATCATGGAGGCCTCGCTGGCCTCCGGCGTCACCACGATCATCGGCCAGGAGTTCGGGCCCATGTGGGGCGTCGGGGTCAACTCCCCGTGGGCGCTGCGGCATGCGTTCAACGCCTTCGACGCCTGGCCGGTCAACATCGGCTTCCTCGCCCGTGGTTCGTCGTCGGACCCCGCGCCTCTCGTCGAGGCACTCGCCGAGGGCGGTGCCTGCGGCTTCAAGGTGCATGAAGATCTCGGTGCGCACACCCGCGCGCTCGATACGGCGTTGCGGGTGGCCGAGGAGCATGACGTCCAAGTCGCCCTGCACAGCGATGGGTTGAATGAGTGTCTGTCCGTCGAGGACACCTTGAAGGTGCTGGAGGGGCGGACCATTCACGCCTTCCACATCGAGGG